>JAEZCO010000058.1 GCA_023433505.1 Bacillota bacterium
TGACCCTTCGGCACGGACGCCGAAGACGCTTGTCTTTGAGCCAGGGATGGCGAATGACAAGCGCCCGCATTGGAACGAGCCTGGACATTACAGCCTGCCCATGACGGAGCTTGATGCAGGGATTTGCTGCCATGCCCGCCCATTTTCCTGAAAGTCGGCAGGATCTCTTTTTAGCCAAGAATAGTACCTAAAAGTAGAGATTGCCGCGCTACACTGCGTTCGCTCGCAATGACAAATGCTCTATCACGAGGACGGGCATTTTTTTACTGAGCACTATCAAACAATTTCGCATTATCCTACGAGTATGAAACATAAAATCTCCTGCTTTTAAGCACAAAAAGGGCCGTCCTGAAAAAGACAGCCCGTATTTGCAAACAGCTTACCATCTGCTCCTGGAATTCCTGCCGCCTCCGAAGTTGTTCCTTTGATTTTTCCTGGCCCGTCTGCATTCAGGACATCTTTGGGGATCGTTTTCCAGTCCTTTTTCCTTATAGAAAGCCTGTTCGCTCTCATTGAAAATAAAATCCGAATTACAGTCCCTGCATGTTATTGTTTTGTCTGACATTTAAAAAAGCCTCCGTATGATTTATTACACACTATTATTTCCATTTTTATATTTTTTATCCGGAATCCTTCGCATAAGATTTTTCGATGGACTGAATATTGGATAGTGCGACTCTTCCTTTAATATCCGTCAATGAGGCATTCTGTTCAGCGATTACCTTTTCAAGCTCCAGAATGGAGAAGTCCAGCTTCACAGTGTCTGCTTGCTGCTTCTTACCCAAAGTATTCTTCAGGAGGGACCATGAAGCATTGATTCCTTCTGCATCCTTTCCCGCCTGGGCCCAGTTTGCCGTCAGGGCGTCAAGAATGGTGTTCCGTATCAGATAACGCATCCGTTTTATCTCCGCAGACATTTCCGTCCTGTAAAGGGAATATAGATCGAAAACACACCCATATAGACCGTTTGCGGTAGTCAGGGTCTTGGTTTTATCCTTGGTCTTGATGACATTTGTAAGCAAATTGAGGGCATTGCTGAAGTTGCCGGTGATTTTCGGATCGGCGCCTTTTATAACGGCGTCGGGCATAAAATCGTTCCATTGATAGTGCAGGTTATTGATGATGGGCTCGATTTCCTTCCAGGGATCTTTCTTTTCAGGCTGAGGAGCCTTTTGCTGCTGTCCGCCCTGAGGCTGCTGCTCTTTTTGTTCGGATCCGCCGCCGCCACCCTGGGAAGAACTCTGGGAGGGTTCCTGGGAAGGCTCCTGCTGCTGGGAGCTTTCCTGCTTCTCCTGATCTTGCTCATTTTGCTTTTGTCCATCTTCTGTCGTCAAAGACGGACCGTCCAAAGCCTCAAACAGCTTTTCAATATTTGCCTCAATTGCTTTCAGCTTTTTAGGCGCCTCTTCAAATTCCTGCTTTTTGTCGGATGACTGCTGCTGGAGAGAAGGTCCCTGGCTGCCTTGCCCGCATGACGTCAAAAGGGTTATGATTATAACAGCGCCCAGCCATATTCTTATATATTTATTTCTATATAATTGCTGTATTTCCAAATTATAAGCCTCCCATCCACTAGAATATAATTCCATCGTAATCATGGTAAAACCGGGGTAAATCATTCAAACATAGTATTGGTAAATAATCAGCTGAAAATACTGAGAAATCACATACTAAGTTATACAGAGAATGAAAAAATTACATAAAGGATTTTTGAAGGTCACGTCTAATATATAACTGGTATAAAAATTATCTCTGTAATAGGCAGAGGAACTGGGGGAACAAATATAATGGCGATCACTGTAAATTTGTGGTCAAGAAAGACAGGAGAGATAAAGAGATTCCTGGAAAAGTATTATGGCAAGGATGTTTACATGGATGAAGATGTGGACAATTGGATATATGTCTACAACAAGCCGGTAGATGCGGTAGATATCATCAGCGCGGTAATCGACAATAACGATAAATACCAGATAATGATCTGCATCCAGGTAAATGAAGGCGACATCCATCCGATTACGGTTGAAAATCATAATGACGTAATTAAAGGGATTTTCTATCTTTTCTATGAAGAGGCAAATGAGATCAGGTGCTAAAATTCCGCATCGGATAAAAAGACCTCCTTTTGATGATAAATAGCCGGTTTAGACCACCGCAGCATAATCAAAAGGAGGATTCAAAATAGTAAAAACAGTTTATCATATTCGGAGATGGGCTGTATAGATCAAAAAAATGTAATATTACATAGCATCAGGTTCCGGAGAGCATATCGAACAAGCCTTTGATTCCGCCTCCGGAGGCACCGATTTCCTGCTTAAAATACTCAAGGCTTTCCGCAACGACTTCATTGAGCAGCTTCTGCCCCAGAACCTCAACCGGGGCAATGTCATCGGTGAAAACATATTTTGTCTCGGTAACTTCCGTCAGCCCTTTTGTAACTGTATTAACAACAGGAAGCAGAAGGTGGTTTGCGGGCAATTTCTGCGTATTGTCCTTAAAGGTTTGTAAACAATCTTCATCATCGGAAGAATAGACCAGGGTATTGGTCACGTTGGGGATATCGCATTTATAGACCTTTTTCATATTATTTTTCAGTGTTTGCGTCAGGTAGCTTTCGATTTCGGTATTTTCCTTGGACCGCATATTGATGTTGACCATTAAAACGCCGCCGGGATTCAAATGCTGCTTCACTTCGGTAAAAAACTCCGTCGTTGCCATATGGAAGGGGATTGTAATATCGTGGTAAGCGTCGATGAGAATTACGTCATACATTCCCGCATCCTTCGATGAAAGAAAAGTTCTGCCGTCATTTACATAGACTTTGGCATCTTCCTCCGTAAGACCGAAATACTTGTGTGACAGGTCCACTATTTTCTGGTCTATTTCCACTCCTTCAATGGTGCTGGAAGGGAAGAAGTGCTTGAATTGTTTTGCATTGGTGCCTGTGCCCATCCCCAGAACAAGCATTTTGAATTTACTGTCAATATTCGTATCCTTTATAAAAAAAGGAGCCATGAGCGCGTACTCATAATATAACCCTGACATCTCCCTGTTTTTCATATAGATGGACTGCACCCCAAAGGCTACATTCGTCGAGAGAATGACGGATTCGCTGTCCTCCGTCACCTGGAGGTAGTTGTAAAGAGATTCATCCTCAAGGACAGTCTTTTTCCAGAAAGCGTAGGAGTTGCTTAAAGGCAACGCCAAAAGCACGATTACCAATAATGTTGTGATAGAAGCCTTGACGATTCCTTTTTTGGTCTTAATGAAGTAATACAGGCAAATCAGGTTCAGTACCAGTGAAAAAACCAGAAAGGTCTTTTGGGTGCCGATGACGGGGATTGTCAGGAAAGTCGGGATAAAGGTGCCGATAATACTGCCAATGGTGGACATGGCATAGATTTCACCTGTTGTACGTCCATTGTTTACCATATCCTTTACGCCCAGCTTAACGAGATAGGGTGAAGCCATTCCAAGGATGACCAGGGGAATGGAGAACACCACCAGGCACGAGAATACGGAGCCGGCCACCAGAAGGTTGTTTGGCAATATCCACATCATAATGACAACAGACAAAGCAACAATATATTTGCCAACCAATGGGATGATTGCAATCCAGATTGCCGCAATCCAGATGAGGGAGAACAATCTGCCCAGACTGTTATGTTTGTCGGCTGACCTTCCGCCGATGACATTGCCGACACTGAGGGAAATCATTATAAGGCCGATAATGACCGTCCAGATAATCGAGGATGTACCGAAGTAAGGCGCCAAAAGCCTGCTGGCGCTGAGTTCTACGGCCATTATGGTCATACCGCAGAAAAACGCTGTGATGTAGATGAACAGGTTCTTTTTCATTTTGTCCTCCATTATAAACAAAAGTAAGCTGTTTTCTATACTAATTTATCATAAAATTGAAATAAGATATAGTATAAACAAAATCAAAGGCTGATGGATCAGGTAAACGGGGAGTGTATGCCTGCCTGCTATACTGATTGTCCAATGATAAGGCAAAGGCTTTAAAAGGCTTTTCCTTTCGGAGTACAGGATTCTTCCCAACACCATGCCGATTAAAAAGATACCGAAATAGGGGAGGAGAGGATAGTAATCCGAGGATGCAAAGGCCTGACTCCGAAAGCCCAGCATCATAAGGTAGTCATTGCTGAAATTATCCAGTGGCAAGGTATAGCCAACAACAAGGATTGCTGCTGCGACGGCAATCAACATAAAATTATCAAGCTTTTTGAACGCGCCTGAAAGTATCATGCTCAAGCCAATAAAATGCAGGATTCCGAAAATTACGAAAAAATTATGATCAAACAGATAACTGGCCAGTGTAATCAAAAGTGCTGCTCCCAGCACCTTCAAGCCTCTTTTCCAGCTGCTGCGGCTTAAACTGGTGGAGATGCCGGAAATTGTAATGAACAAAATGGCGCTGATTTTACCGATATAACCGGTGACATTTCCTTCGTAGCTTACAGGATACCCGTAGAACTCCTTCATATCATAGATTAAATGAAAATAAATCATAAATAACATGGCCAGACCTCTAAAAAAGTCCAGTTCCCATATTCTTCCGGTATCTGGTTTGTTCTGTAAAAAACGTATCTTCATACTCTCATCCATATTGTAAATTCAGTACTTCTAAAGTATATCTTTTTCTCAAAGCTGCTGCAATATGGTATTTTGTAAATGGCATACCCTATACAAACAAAGAATTACTTGATAGACTGGAAGTACCCTGACGGACTGCTGGAAAAAAGCAGATAAAATGCAGGTAAATATTGACTGGCCAAAACTCTACCGATATAATGGATTTTAAACAAAGGAGGCTGAATATGAAGGTTACAAAGGAAACCATCGAGCATGTTGCCGACCTGGCAAGATTGAACCTGACCGAGACGGAAAAGGAGCGGCTTACTTCCGAAATGGAGAAGATCATTTCCTATGTGGACAAGCTGAATGAATTGGACACTTCCGACATAAAGCCCATGGAGCATGTGATTCCCATCCGGAATGTTTTCAGGGAGGACAGGGCGGAAAAATCCGCCGACAGGGAAAAGATCCTGGCGAATGCGCCCGTAAGCGAAGACGGATGTTTTAAAGTCCCTAAAGTAGTGGAATAATAGGAAGATTCGTAAAAGGGGACATTCCCTGGCACAGCGAAGAATACTGACGGAATTGAAAGGCGTGCCCCTATCATCAAACAAGGAGGAATATGAGTGGAGCTTTATGAATCAAGCGCACATGAGCTTAGCGGGTTAATCAAAAGCAAAAAGCTCAGTGTCATAGAACTGACAGAAACAATTCTTAAACGAATTGAAAAAATAGATTCCAGCGTGGGAAGCTATGTAACGGTTTCGGGCGAAGGAGCTTTGAAAAAAGCGGGAGAAATCCAGGAGAAAATCGACAAGGGAATCGAACTTCCGCCATTGGCAGGCATTCCCTGTGCAGTAAAAGATAATTTGTGTACGGAAGGAATTTTGACTACCTGTTCATCAAAAATTTTAAACAATTTTGTACCCCCGTACAATGCAACGGTAGTTGAAAGACTAAATGCCGAGAACACAGTCCTCCTGGGGAAGCTGAACATGGACGAGTTTGCCATGGGCGGGTCCACGGAGAATTCTTATTTCAAGCAGACAAAAAATCCCTGGGATCTGGAGAGAGTTCCGGGGGGGTCCAGCGGAGGAGCTGCTGCGTCGGTTTCCTGCGGTGAGGCGGTTTTCTCACTGGGCTCCGATACCGGAGGTTCTATCCGGCAGCCGGCTTCCTTCTGCGGTGTCGTCGGTATGAAACCTACTTATGGCGCCGTATCTCGCTTCGGCCTGGTAGCGTTTGCATCCTCCCTCGACCAGATCGGACCCTTGACAAAAGATGTTACCGATTGTGCACTGGTGATGAATGCCATTGCAGGGCATGATCCCAAAGACTCAACCTCTGCCGCCGTTGAATATCCCGATTATACCAAGGCTTTGGTCAATGATATTCAAGGACTTAAAATCGGAATTCCCAAGGAATACATGGGAGAGGGCCTGAACTCCGAAGTGGGGAAGGCAATTCTTGACGCTGCCGCTGCTTTTGAAAAGCTGGGCGCCGTTTGTGAAGAGATTTCGCTGCCCGTAACGGAATATGCGATTCCCGCATATTACATAATTTCTTCTGCGGAAGCCAGCTCCAATCTGGCAAGGTATGACGGGATCAAATACGGCTACCGGGCGGAAAAGTTCACAGATTTGCTGGATCTATACAGGCAGACCAGAAGCGAAGGCTTCGGCGCCGAAGTAAAGCGGAGGATAATGCTTGGGACCTATGCTTTGAGTTCCGGATATTACGACGCCTATTATAAAAAAGCGCTGCAGGTGCGTACACTGATACGTAAAGGTTTTGACGAAGCTTTTGCAAAATGTGACGTCGTCCTGGGGCCAACGGCTCCCACGACAGCATATAAAATCGGTGAAAAGGCGGATGATCCGCTTGCTATGTACCTCGGCGACATATATACCGTTTCCGCCAATATTGCAGGCCTTCCCGGACTGGTGATACCCTGCGGCTTTGACGGCAGCGGTTTGCCCATAGGAATGCAGCTTATCGGCAAACCTTTTGACGAGTCCACACTGCTGAGGGCTGGCTTTACTTTTGAACAAAATACCGCATATCACAAGCGCAGGCCAATGATATAGAGTTGATGAGGTGTTATGAATGGAATATGAAATAATAATGGGACTGGAAATACATGCAGAGCTTAATACAAAATCAAAAATATTCTGCTCTTGTACCACGGAATTCGGAGGGGAGCCCAACACCCACTGCTGCCCCATATGCACGGGTATGCCGGGAGTGCTGCCCGTCCTCAATAAAAACGTAGTGGAATATGCCGTTAAAGCCGGTTTGGCCATGAACTGCTCTATTTCACGCTTTAGCAAGCAGGACAGGAAAAACTATTTCTATCCGGATTTGCCAAAGGCGTATCAGGTATCGCAATTCGATCTGCCCTTGTGTATAGGCGGATATGTTCCAATTGAAGTGGAGGGAGTGCGGAAAAATATCGGAATCACCCGGATCCATATTGAAGAAGACGCCGGAAAGCTGATGCATGACGAATGGGAAACGGGATCCCTTGTTGACTACAACCGATGCGGAGTGCCGTTGATTGAAATCGTCAGCGAGCCGGATATGAGGACGCCGGAAGAAGCAAAGGCTTTTGTGGAGAGTGTGAAGGCTATCCTGGAATACCTGGATGTCTCCGACTGCAAAATGCAGGAAGGCTCCCTCCGGGCGGATGTAAACCTGTCGGTAAGGCCGGTGGGACGGGAGAAATTCGGAACAAGGACAGAGATGAAAAATCTGAATTCCTTCAGGTCCATCTATCGTGCAGCGGAAAATGAAGCAAAACGGCAAATAAACGAAATTGAAGCAGGCGGCGTTATCCTGCAGGAAACACGGAGATGGGATGACAATAAGGGATACAGCTATGCCATGAGAAGTAAGGAAGAAGCCCATGATTACCGCTATTTTCCCGAGCCTGACCTTGTGCCGATCGTAGTGGATGAGGAGTGGCTGGGAAGGATCAAGGCTTCGCTGCCGGAATTGCCGGAGGCTAGAAAAAGCAGGTATGTCAGTGAATATGGCCTGCCGGAATATGACGCGGCGCTGTTGACAAGCTCCAAGTGCCTGGCGGATTTCTATGAAGAAGCAGCATCAGGCAGCAGTAATGCCAAGGCTATAAGCAACTGGATCATGGGAGATGTGATGCGCGGATTGAAAGAAAAGGGGCTGGAGGTAGACAGTATTCCGTTCCCGGGAGGGCATCTGGCGCAGCTTGTAGCCTTGATCGACAAAGGGACCATCAGCGGAACAATCGCAAAGAAGGTATTTGACAGGATGTTTGAATCCGGAAAAGAACCCCTTCTGATTGTAAAAGAAGAGGGACTTGAGGTGGTAAACGATGAGTCGGCCCTGATTGCGGCCATCAAAAAGATTCTGGACGCCAATCCCCAGTCGGTGGCGGATTACAGAGGCGGCAAGGAAAAAGCCTTCGGTTTCCTGGTAGGCCAGGCCATGAAGGAAACCAGGGGTAAGGCAAATCCCCAGATGATCAACAAGCTTTTAAAAGAGGAATTGGATAAGTAAAAAATAGAATGACAAAAAGAACAGGGTTGTTGTCACCTCATTGCGAGGGGGCAGCAACCTTCTTTTTGTCACTTTTCATCGACGCTGTAAAATTTTTATGGCAGTATGCGCCAGCCCGTCGGTCATTACTGTGAAACTCTTTTGAGATTGCCGCGTCGCTCGGCTTCTTGCAATGACAAAGATCTGCTAGAACATATTACCGTAAGGCTCTTCTGAGTTTCCACTTTGGTGGTGTGCTAAGCACGTGTGTCACTGCGAGCACACGCAGTGGAGCGCATTTAGATTTGCAGAAAAAGACCGATGGAACATACGTGTGTCATTGCGAGTGTAACGCAGTGGAGCGTGGCAATCTCGAAAGAAATTTTTACCTAGTAAGCAGAAGTAAATAAAACTGTTCGTTTTGATCATTTTTTTGTAATTTTTCAACAGATTTTTGTAAATTATTTTTCATATTTTTACAAAGTTAACTTTTTGACAAATCTTATCTTGTATACAATAAACGATTTGTATATAATAATAATGCCGGGAAATGCTTGGTATAAGCAGATATTAGCACCTGGTAATAAACATGCGAAAGGGCAAAACCATGAATTTTCTTGAAAAAATTAGTGAGAGAGCCAAAAAGGACATAAAGACAATCGTTCTTCCAGAAAGCTCGGACATAAGAACAATCAAGGCTGCTGCCATGGTTCAGGAGCAAGGGCTGGCCAACATCGTGCTTGTTGGCAAGCCGGAAGCCATAAAAAAACTGGCGGGAGAGCTTGACATTTCAAAGGCACAGATCGTTGACCCCGAGACCTCCGACAAATTTGAAGAGTTTGCGGCAGCCTTTTATGAAATGAGAAAGGCCAAAGGCATGACGCCGGAGAAAGCAAGAGAAGTTATCAAGGATGAGCTTTACTGGGGAGTTATGATGGTAAAAATGGGCCTGGCCGACGGTATGGTTTCCGGTGCCATCCATTCAACTGCCGATACACTTCGTCCGGCGTTGCAGATATTGAAAACCGCTCCCGGCACAAAGCTGGTTTCCGCGTTTTTTGTAATGGTTGTTCCTGATTGCGAATACGGCAGCGAAGGAGTATTTGTTTATTCCGACAGCGGCCTGGTTGAAAATCCTAATGCAGATGAATTATCCGAAATCGCCATAGCTTCCGCAAAGTCCTTCAAGAGCCTTGTTCAGGCTGAACCGAAGGTTGCTATGCTTTCCTATTCTACCTATGGCAGTGCAAAAAGCGAGCTGACGGAAAAAGTAGTTACAGCAACGAAGCTTGCGAAAGAAAAGGCCCCGGACCTGATGCTTGACGGTGAGCTCCAGGCGGATGCGGCCCTTGTTCCCTCCGTTGGGAAGTCCAAGTCCCCGGGAAGCGCGGTGGCAGGGCAGGCAAACGTACTTATCTTCCCTGACTTGAATTGCGGAAATATAGCCTACAAGCTGACCCAAAGACTTGCAAAGGCAGAAGCTTACGGCCCTGTAACCCAGGGAATTGCAAAACCCGTCAACGACCTGTCCAGAGGCTGCAGCGCGGAAGACATCGTCGGCGTGGTAGCCATCACGGCAGTCCAGGCGCAGAATATATAAACAGGCATCAAAAAAAATAATTATTCGCAAAGGTCCCGATTGAAAAGGAGCAAAGGATATGAAAATTTTAGTTATCAACACAGGCAGTTCATCATTAAAGTACCAGTTGATCGACATGACGGATGAAAGCGTTCTTGCCAAAGGCTTATGCGACAGAATAGGCATTGACAATTCCTTTATCAAGCATTCCAAGACAGGCTCGGACACAGTAGTTATCGATAAGGATATGACCAACCACAAGGCCGCCATGAAGGAAGTGGTCAGCGCCCTGACGGACAGTAAAATCGGTGTTATCAAAGACATGTCTGAAATCAATGCGGTGGGCCATCGTGTGGTTCATGGCGGCGAAAAGTTCCAGGATTCCGTTGTCATTGACGACGATGTAATGAATGCCATAAGGGAGTGCATAGAATTGGCGCCGCTGCACAATCCTCCGAATATAACGGGTATTGAAGCATGCAGGAATATTATGCCCGGGATCCCCATGATTGCAGTGTTTGACACGGCGTTTCACCAGACGATGCCCAAACACGCATATCTCTATGCATTGCCATATGAAATTTATGAAAAATACGGCGTCAGAAAATACGGCTTCCATGGCACTTCCCACAAGTATGTGGCCCAAAGAGCGGCTGCCATGCTTAATAAACCCTTTGAAGAATTAAAGCTTATCTCCTGCCACCTTGGAAACGGTGCCAGTGTATGTGCGATCAAAAACGGCAAATCGGTGGAAACCAGCATGGGCTTTACACCTTTGGCCGGATTGGCCATGGGGACCAGAAGCGGGACCATTGACCCTGCGGTCATTGCATACCTGATGGATAAAGAAAAAATGACTGTCAAGGATATTAACGATTACCTCAACAAGAAATCCGGAGTTCTGGGAATCTCAGGTGTCAGCAGTGATTTCAGAGATATCCATGCGGCGGCGGATGCAGGAAATGAGAGAGCTCAGCTTGCCATAGACATATTCTGCTACAGGGCGAAAAAATATATAGGCGAATATGCGGCAGTTGTAGATGGCGTAGATGCAGTAATCTTTACCGCCGGTATCGGAGAAAACAACGACATCGTCAGAAAAGGCATCCTGGAAGGTATGGATTATATGGGCATCCAGGTGGATTGGGAGAAGAACAAAGTCAAGGGCAAAGAGCTTGATATCAGCGCTCCCGACGCAAAGGTGAGGACACTGGTTATACCAACCAACGAAGAGCTGGCAATAGCAAGAGAAACAATGAAACTGATAAAATAATAATGAAGCTTATAAAAAATTAAATTGCCTTGACAATACTACCATTAGTTAGTATAATATCATTTGTCGGTTTTAAGAGAGGGAAAAGCCGCGCCCCGGGCGGGTACGGTGATTGCTAAGATGAAGATTGATATATCTGATATTACGAGGGTTAACGGTGCGTCACTGGAATTATGTTTCGTTGAAGATAAGATCTTTGATGCACAGTTGATGGAAGGTTATATAATGAATAAACCCGTCAGCTTTAGCGGACGCCTGACGAATATGAATGGTATTCTTGAACTCGACGGACGGTTAAAAACCGGGTACAAGATTAAGTGTTACAGATGTCTCGGAGAGATCGAACGACAGCTCGATATCAAAGTGTTTGAAAGCATTGTTAACGGCAAATCGGATATTGATGAGCTGGATGCCTACACTTACACGGGAAACTTCCTGGAGCTGGATAAGATCCTTGAGGACAACATGATACTGAATCTTCCCATGAAACAGGTTTGTACTCAGGAATGCAAAGGGTTGTGCCAGAAATGCGGAGCTAACCTGAATGAAGGACCGTGCAACTGCAAAGAGGATTCTGTGAATCCGCAAATGGAATCACTCAAGAATTTTTTTGATAAGAAGAATTAAAAGGGGATAAACCCCGGATAGTTCTTGGTGCTTAGTAAAGAGCGCCGCTACAAATACGATTCGCTTTTAATCAGGGAGGTGTAAATATGGCAAACCCAAAACGCAAATGGTCCAAGGCCAGAACAGGGAAGAGAAGGTCACAGTGGAAATTGTCACAGCCAGGCTTAGTTAGCTGTCCACAATGTCATTCCTTGAAAGTGCCTCATATAGTTTGTAAAGAATGTGGATTCTATGATGGCAAGGAAGTAGTTAAAGAAGCTGAAACAAAATAGTAAAATGGAGTGAAAGCAGCCGGCCATTGCCTGCTGCTTTTATTTTGTGGTATTCGGCCATAGCCGAATCACCAAGAGGTGAGGGGGCTCGATGCCCCCGGGACTTTTATTTATGGCATGATGGCAGGAATTATCTGATGGAGGGTGTTTTGAACAAAGAGCCAAGGATTACCGTCCTGGTAGTTGAGCCGGGGAGTATTGCCGATGAAGCCGGTATAGAGCCCGGGGACATTCTGGTGTCTATAAGCGGGCAAAAAATAAAAGATATTTTCGATTACAGGTATCTCACTTCCGAAGAGTCCCTCACTATCTGCATTCAAAAGAAAAACGGCGATGTCTGGGAAATCGATGTGGACAAAGAGCAGTATGAAGACCTGGGGATGGACTTTGAGGACTCCCTGATGGATGCCTCCAAAAGCTGTACCAATCAATGCATCTTTTGCTTTATCGACCAATTGCCCGAGGGGATGCGTGAAACAGTTTACTTTAAGGACGACGACTCGAGGCTGTCCTATCTTTCAGGCAATTATGTTACCCTGACCAATATGAAAGAGGAAGACCTTGACAGGATAATAAGATACAAAATGTCTCCTCTTAACGTATCCGTCCATACAACCAATCCGGACCTAAGGCGGTTCATGCTTGGAAGCAGGTTTGGCGGAGATGTGCTGGACAAGATCAGAAGGTTGGTGGAAGGCGGCATATCCGTCAATACTCAGATTGTACTTTGCAGAGGCATTAATGATGGAGCTGAACTGGACAGGACTATATCCGAGCTTTCAGAGCTTTATCCCGGGATGTCCAGTATTTCTGTCGTTCCGGTAGGCCTAACCGGATGGCGTAAGGGATTGTATGAGCTTACGCCTTTTGACAAAGGCTCTTCGGCAGAAGTAGTGAGGCAGATAGAAGGCTGGCAGACGAAATTGCTGGCAGAAAAAGACTCAAGAATTGTTTACATCGCAGATGAATTTTATATAATGTCGGAAGAAGCTCTTCCCGAATACAGCGAATATGAAGATTTTCCCCAACTGGAAAATGGAGTAGGGCTTGTTGCTCTTTTGAAGAGTGAGTTCGAGGAGTATCTGGAAAATATTGAAGCGAGTGCCTCTTCCGCCTCGAATCGTATAAAGAGGAATGTAAGTATCGCTACCGGTGTTTCGGTAGTTAATTTCATAAAAGAAATGGTGGAAAAGCTAGAAAAAAGATATAATAACATAAAAGTAAGTGTTTACCCGATAAAAAATAATTTTTTTGGAGAAAATGTCACTGTAACCGGTCTTTTAACGGGAACAGACATTGTAGAACAATTGAAGGAAGCTTCTCTCGGACAGGAGCTGCTTATATCCAGGAGCATGCTGAAGGCGGATGAAGAGATATTCCTGGATGACTATACCCTGGCAGGAGTTTCAGAGAGTCTGGGAATAAAGGTGACTGCCGTAGAGAACAGCGGCGAAGATTTTATAAACAAGATTCTTGGAATATCGGGATAAGACGCTTTTAGCAGCGTATGAATTGACGTATGCTTAAGCTTGATAGGTTTATGAGGAGGTAAATGAATGGCAAAGCCGGTAGTGGCGGTAGTAGGAAGGCCCAATGTCGGAAAATCGACGTTTTTCAACTACATCGCAGGAAGAAGAATTTCCATCGTTGAAGATACACCCGGTGTGACACGGGACAGAATATATACCGAGGTGGAATGGAGAAACAGAAAGTTCACTTTGATCGATACAGGCGGGATAGAGCCCTACTCGGAGAATATCATCATGCAGCAAATGAAGCGGCAGGCGGAACTGGCTATAGAAATGGCCGATGTTATCGTATTCATGGTTGATGCCAAAGATGGGATGACAGCCACCGACAGTGAAATTGCCACGATGCTGAGGAAATCCGCCAAGCCTGTAATTCTTGTGGCGAACAAGGTAGACCGGGTAGGTGAACCGCCGGCAGAGGTCTATGAGTTTTACAACCTGGCCATTGGCGATGTTATGTCCATTTCGTCGGTCCACGGACTTGGCATGGGCGACCTGCTGGATGAAATATTCAACTATTTTCCTGAGACCGATGAGGAAGAAAATGATGAAGAAGTAGTGAAGGTGGCGGTGATCGGCAAACCCAATTCGGGGAAATCGTCCCTGATCAACAGGATTCTCGGGGAAGACAGGGTAATCGTCAGCGATATCCCGGGGACAACCCGTGACGCAATCGATACATATGTAGAAAACGGCGAAGACAAGTATGTATTGATCGATACTGCCGGGATCCGGAGAAAGAGCAGGATTGAAGAAAATATCGAAAAATACAGCATTATAAGGTCCTGGTCGGCCGTTGAGAGAGCGGACGTTTGCCTGATCATGATCGATGCCCAGGACGGCGTAACGGAGCAGGATTCCAAAATAGCAGGCTATGCGCATGAACAGGGGAAGGCCTCCATTATTGTTGTGAATAAATGGGACTTGATTGAAAAGGAAACGGGAACCATGGAGGAATATCGGAAACAGGTCCAGGAAGGCCTTGGATTTATGACCTATGCCCCCATCATTTTCATCTCGGCCAAAACCGGTCAAAGGGTGGTTAAGCTCTTTGAACTTATAAAATTCGTATCCAACCAGGCGTCGTTGAGAATTTCCACAGGAATGCTGAACGATGTTATGAATGAAGCCACAGCCATGGTACAGCCGCCGTCGGACAAAGGAAAGAGGCTGAAGCTGTATTATGCTACCCAGGCAAGTGTCAAGCCGCCTACGTTTATAATATTTGTAAACAATATGGACCTGTTCCATTACTCCTATGAGCGGTATATAGAGAATCAGCTGCGTAAAAGCTTCGGTTTCGAAGGTACACCCATAAGATTCATTCACAGGGAAAGAGACGAAAAGAGTGAAAATAATTAGATAGAAATCTATTCTATAAAAGGATAGAATGGAAGTATCAATAAGTGAGGGAGTAGATCTGTATGATGATATTTTTGATCCTGGCTGCAATTGCAGGGTATTTGCTGGGCAGCTTGAACAGTTCTTTAATTGTGGGGAAATTTTATGGAGTTGACATAAGAAAGCACGGCAGCGGTAACGCAGGGACGACCAATACACTGCGGACCCTTGGGAAGAAGGCCGCTCTGTTCGTTTTGATTGGTGATATGCTAAAAGGTATCCTGGCTTACCTGGTAGGGTTTTATATATCGGGAGATCCCATGGGCGGAATGATCGGCGGTCTGGCGGCAATCATCGGCCACAATTGGCCTCTATATTTCGGCTTTAAAGGCGGCAGAGGGGTTCTGACCTCCCTGGCGGTTTTATTGATGATGGATTGGAAAATTGCTTTGGTGCTGCTGGGCATATTTATTATCATTGTGGCACTGACAAGGTATGTTTCACTGGGTTCAATCATAGGCGCAGCATTGTTTCCTATTCTTTCACTGCTGATGGGAAGAGATCTTACTCACATTATCTTTTCTGCAATCATAGGAATTATGATAATAATTCTACATAGGGACAATATTAAACGGCTGTTGGCTGGAACGGAATCCAAGCTGGGTGCGAAAAAACAGACAGACATCAAGTAGGAGGATCAACATGCAAAGAAATATCTCTGTAATAGGGGCAGGCAGCATGGGGACGGCTGTTTCTATTCTTCTTGCCAAAAACGGGCATAAGATAAAGATGTGGTCTCCATTCCTTGAAGAGGTTGAGATGATCAACACCCTCCGTGAACAGAAGGACAAGCTCCCGGGAGCAATAGTTCCCGAAAATGTGGCTTGTACTACGGACTTTGCCGATACTGTAAATTTTTCAGATATACTTGTTATGGTCATTCCCTCCCAGACGATAAGGGAAAACGCTGTGAAAATGTCCGCACTGATCAACGACGAAAAAGTTGTTGTCTGCTTCTCAAAAGGACTGGAGAAAGGCACCGGCTTCAGGATGTCGGAGGTAATAAAGCAGGAGATTCCGTCTGTCCAGGTAGTTGCAATGTCAGGCCCATGCCATGCGGAGGAATTGTCAAAAGGGATCCCCACCGCCTATGTTGCGGCGTCGGAAAACAGAAAAACAGCGGAGCTTGTTCAGGATTGCTTCATGTCGCCGAAGTTTCGGGTATATACCAACCCCGATATCATCGGTGTGGAGCTGGGTGGCGCCATAAAAAATGTAATCGCCCTGTGTGCGGGAATATCCGACGGTTTGGGCTTTGGTGACAATACCAAGGCGGCTTTAATGACCAGGGGCATAGCGGAAATATCAAGGCTGGGAAGTGCTATGGGGGCGCAGATTCAAACTTTCTCCGGACTTGCGGGTATCGGGGACCTTATTGTTACCTGTACCAGCATGCACAGCAGAAACCGGAGAGCCGGCATTTTGATCGGACAGGGAAAGAGCGTTGAGGAGGCCTTGAAGGAAGTTAAAATGGTTGTAGAGGGCGTATTTACCACAGAGCCTGTATATAGGCTGGCGGAGAAATTAAATGTCAAGATGCCCATCACGACCGAAGCATATAAAATTCTGTTTGAAGGCAAGGGAGCCAGACAGGCGGTCATTGACCTTATGAGCAGGGACAGGACTCACGAATTGGAACTGGACGTGCTCAATGATGTCTGGTAAAGTTCTGGCATAAACCATAAGATAATTAAGCTGAGCACGGTGAAAGCATAACTTCCCGGACCAGCTTCCGGAAATGCAGTCCAATGCGGAGGGCATTTTCTAAAAAACGGGAAGCAATGCTTTCAATGCTGCAAAATGTGAGGGATTCAGGTGAAGGGGATATATAAAAGCTTAAAAAACGGGGTCGTTTCCGGCTTTCCTGTAATTATCGGCTATTTTCCGGTAGCAATGGCCTTCGGCCTTCTTTCAAGGAACGTAGGGATTTCCCTGAGGGACAGCTGCTTTTTTTCCATCTTTGTATTTGCCGGCGCCAGCCAGTTTATGGCATTGGATTTGATTAAGGCAAGCGTGGCCTTCGGAAACATCATTTTAGCCACTTTTCTGTTAAATCTCCGGCATATGATGATGAGCGCCTCTTTATCCGTCAAATTGAAGGAAACAAAGAAAAAATGGCTTCCATTCATTGCCTTCGGAATAACGGACGAAACCTTTTCCATTTCCACATTGAAGGGAGAAAAGCTGGATACGCCTTTTTTACTTGCGCTGCACAGCGCTTCCTATTCTTCGTGGGTTCTTGGAACATTTACCGGTTATCTCGTAGGAACAGTCCTTCCCACGGTAGTGCAAAACAGCCTGGGAATCGGCTTGTATGCCATGTTTGCCGCACTGTTGGCGCCGGAGATAAAGAAATCCTTAAATGTCCTGTATCTGTCGCTTATATCCGGTGCAGTATATGTAATGCTTACGGTGTTTAAAATCGTACCGCCGGGCTGGAGTCTGATAACAACAATCATTACAGCCGCGGGCCTGGGGGTTGTGCTTTTGAAGGATGATACCGCGCAGGAGGTGCAGGCATGAAAAACAATTTACCGTTAATATTTGGAATGATGGCCGTTACCTATATTCCAAGGCTGATTCCTTTACTGTTTTTAGCTGAGCGCCCGCTTCATCCTGTGGTCAGACGGTTCTTGCTTTATATCCCGTACACTGCACTGAGCGCTCTCATTGTAAGGGGTGCCATGCAGGCTTCGTCGGGAATGGAACTGGCAACGATCCTGGGTATTGGTGCAGCTGGAATATGCTCCTGGTTTAAGGGCGGCCTTGTTCTATCGGTGATTTCTTCCATAGGGGTTTCTTTTCTGATTCTTGTGCTGTAAGTGGCACAAAATTTTGATGAATTTCAACGGATTATTTAGGAGGCACTGAAATATTACTTGTGCTTAAGGGCAAAATAATAAGAAAGCTATTCTTAAGGAGTGGTTACATTGGATTTTTGCAGATGTGGGTCAATTATTATAAATGAGAAATGCAGCAATGCTCATTGTCCGGATAAAAATCAGAAATGCAAGGACTGGGTTGTTGGCGGCAGGGCTCTGGACTTCAAAAAGCCCGTTTCCTTCGACGCGGCGGATAGCATTGCCAGAAGGATGAATGCGCAGGAAAAAAACAATTAGTACTAGTAAAGCAAGAGTCGAACAATTTGCCACCATTAACATAATATAATATTATAAATTATGTTATGAAGGTGTTTGAATGTATACGGAACAATATCGAAATCCTCCCACGATGAATTCCGCAGCTTATGCGAAAGTCTCAGGTGGGCCTGATTATCCTGGAATCACAGGAATCGTGACTTTCAGAAATGTGCCCGGCGGTACCGAGGTATGTGCAAATATTGCAGGCCTTCCTCCATATCAACCCGCAAAAGACGGAAAACAGCCTATAGGCCCCTTTGGCTTCCATTTGCACGAGCATGGCAACTGCACGGTGGGCAATCCCACAAATCCCTTTGAAGCTGCCGGAGGACACTGGAATCCGACAAACCAGCCGCATGGCAATCATGTAGGGGATTTCCCGGTTCTTTTCTCCAATAACGGTTTCGCAAGGATGTGCTTCTTTACGAATAAATTCACCGTAGAGGATGTCATAGGGAAAAGCGTGATGATCCATGAAAATCCGGATGATTACAGGACGCCGCCTGCAGGGAATTCCGGAAAGCGCATCGCTTGCGGGGTAATTACGGTTTAGTTGTACAGAAAAGCTGTGATAATTACTTCTATTAATTAAAAAGCTGTCATAGATTTAAGCAGGATTAACAGGGACGGAAGAGATGTTTTGTTAAGGCGAATATCACTTTCTCTGATAATAATGCTTATTATTGCTTGTGTGAGCACTTCCGGCATAACCGCCTCAGCCGATACAGCAGCGGCCAATGAAAAGGTCGGAATAATGCAGGATGTAGAAAAGATGACGCTGCAGCCGGTTCTACCTGTTCCTGAAACAACAGAAAAGGCGGAGCCTGTCAAACCTGATGCAGCTATTCCTGAATCAACCGGCATGGCGGATAAGGCGGTTGAACCTGCAAAATCACAGGCTGTAAATGAAGACGTCATAAGTATTTCATTTGCAGGTGACTGCACTTTGGGTACGGATACGTCATTTTCTTATGACAATTCTTTTACCGACCGGTTTGTAAAGGAAGATTCCGACTATTCCTATTTTTTTCGAAATGTGAAGCCTATATTTGAAGCAGACGACCTGACGCTTGTAAATCTGGAAACTACGCTTACCAATGCAAAAAAGCCTGCTGTCAAGCAATTCAGGTTCAAAGGCGACCCTTCCTACGTAAACATATTAAAGGCCGGGGCGGTTGAAGCTGTGAACATCGCAAACAACCATATCCATGACTATCTTGCCGAAGGCTTTGAAGATACGGTGAAAGCTCTGGATGGAGGAGGAATACTTTATTCAGGGTGGGATAAAACTGCCTATCAAACTATCCGGGGAGTTACTGTTGCGATGATTGGCTATACCATCTGGGATACCGGCGTAAAGGCGAAAGTATTGGAAAGTATTGAGGCTGCTGCGGAAAAGGCAGACATAATCATAGTTTCCTTCCACTGGGGGGAAGAAAGAGTAAACTATGCGTCAAAATACCAGAGAGAACTGGCACATTTTTGCATTGATCATGGCGCTGATGCAGTTATAGGACACCATCCCCATGTAATACAGGGAATTGAGAGCTACAAAGAAAGATACATAGTGTACAGTCTCGGAAATTTCTGCTTTGGGGGCAATAGGAATCCTACAGACAAGGACTGCATCATTTTCCAGGATAAATTTTTTATTAAACAAGGGAAATTGGATAGAACAGAGGCAGAAGTGATTCCGTGCAGTATATCGTCCGTCGGTTATATTAATAATTATCAGCCTGCCATTCTCTATGGTGAGGAAAAGGAAAGGGTGCTGCAGCGGGTAAAAAAATACAGTGAACCTTACAATCAGCCATAATGTTATAAGAAAACTGCATGTGTTTAAAGGAGCGGAGGAACAAGAATGATTCCTGATAGAGAAGGAAAAGGGCGCACTCCAAAGAAGCACGCCCTTCATGTCAGTTATATAAATCTAATCCTTGCCTAAAAACTTATCCATCAGCGTATGGCCTTTGTCTATATGGATTCCTGTGCTTTTTGCCTGGAATTCGTCATAGCCCGAGACCCCTGACTTCTTTTCACTGCTTTTTCTGTAGAGAATATAAGGGACCGGCTCGGAAGTGTGGGTCCGTAATGACAGCGGAGTAGGATGATCCGGCAGTACCAATACACTGTAATCATCAAATTGCTTCAAGCCTTCCAATACAGGGCCGACTACCTTGGAGTCAAGAAACTCTATGGATTTGACCTTGTTTTCTATCTCATACCGGTGTCCGCATTCATCCGGTGCTTCTACATGAACATAAACAAAGTCGGCGCCCTTTTCCAGCTCCTGAATTGCAGCCATGGCTTTACCTATAAAGTTGGTATGTATATTCCCCGTCGCACCCTCAACATCAACCGATCTAAGGCCGGCACATATCCCGATCCCCTTTATCAGGTCTACCGCTGATACTACAGAGCCTTTAATATTATACTTATCCTTGAATTCGGGAATTGCAGGTTTTTTCCCTTCGCCCCACAGCCATATGGAGTTTGCAGGCCTCAGGCCCCGTGCAATTCTCGCTTTGTTAACCGGATGATCCTTTAAAATGGCAAAACTTTTTTGCATCATTTCATACAGCACTCCGGCCTGTTGGCCTGACGGAAGGTACTCTGTAATTTTTCTTTCCAGGATGTCGTGGGGAGGGGTAAGCTTGGAGCCGGCAGGGCCGTGATGCCATACCATACAATGCCTGTAGCTTATGCCTGGATGAAAGATAATTTCTTTGGTATTGAAATGCCTGTTTATTTCTTTTATCAGCTCGGCAGCTTCCTGTGAGGAAATCTCGTCGGAGCTGTAATCAATCATGGTCTTGTCATTATAATCTTCATCTTCGGATAAGGTGACAAGATTACACCGGAAGGCCAGGTCCGTTTCTGCAAGATCCACTCCCATACTCACTGCTTCCAAAGGAGAGCGTCCGGTATAATACTTTTTTGGGTCATAGCCCATAACGGAAAGATTTGCTGCATCGCTTCCGGGGGGTATTCCATCCGGGACTGTTTTTACCATCCCGACTTCGCCATTTCTGGCCAGATAATCAATATTCGGCTTTTCCGCACATTGCAGCGGTGTCCTGTTTCCAAGCTGCGGCATGGGGTAATCCGCCATTCCGTCTCCCAATATAACTACATATTTCATCGTCATAACCTCATTTATTTCGTCCGCAGCCCGTACAGGATGCAGTCATCAATATGTACTAACAAGTCAATCCTATTATAGCAGACTTCTAAAATCATGGAAAGACCGGTTTGCTTTTTTGCCTGAGGTTGTCTATAATAATGGGTATTATTATATAAAAATCAGGAGACATGGTAATGAAAGACGGATTTGAGATCGTTGACGGTCATGTACATACTTTTTCTTCGGCTGAGGTTTCAAAAAAGATCATTGATTCCTTCAACAAGGCTTATAATATAGTGTTTGCCAATCCAGGCACGGGGACCCTCGAGGATGTATTGGAAAATATGGCGGCGTCAGGTGTAGATTATACAATCATGGCAAATTTCGCACCCCCTGGAATTCTGCATAAAAACAATCTGTGGACCATTGAGGCTTCTCGGCTGCATAAAAACCTCATTTCATTGGTCAGCTTTCATCCGGAGATGGAGGGGAGCCTGAGGAGCTTCCTCGAACACTATAGGAATGAAGGCGCAAAGGGGGTGAAGCTGCATCCCATGGCACAGGGCTTCAATCCTTTAAACGAGAGACTTGATGAAGTTTACAGGAGCTGCGGAGATATTGGCTTCCCCATAGTTTTTCACTGCGGAAGGGTTGCAAATGCCCGCTTGAATGAGTACTCCGACGCCAATATTCTTGAGGAGATCATCGCCGGGTATCCCGAAACAGCATTCGTATTAACTCATATGGCGGATGGAAATCAAGAAGATGTGGTACGGATAGCGAAAAGCTACCCCAATGTCTTCTTTGATACTTCCATTGTTATAACCGGCTATCCTCCATTGGTTGAAACCAATGAGCCAAGCTGGCTTGAAGATGATCAGGTTGTGGATGTGATCAATACCATTGGTGCGGATAGAGTACTTTTCGGCTCGGATTATCCCTGGGGCAGTCCCCTGCACGACATTGGCAGGATCATGGGGATGAAGCTCACCGACGTCCAGAAGCGGCTGATTTTCTCTCAAAACTCCATCCGGTTGTTCAAACTAGGAGATTGAGGAAATGATGTATTGAATATAATTCTTCCTGTATAATATAGACTATAACATAAAATGCTTGTAATATTTATATTGACCGAAGCCCGGAGGTTTCTATGAACAGGATGAAGATTATCATTGCCGGTATTGTAATTTTTCTGCTGGCAGCAGGTGCAGCCATTTATATCGCAACCAATGCAAATAAGGGCGCGGGGGACTCAAAGGATATTCCTGCCCAGGGGACTAAAAGTACTCCGGAGGATTCCGGGCTCCAGGATAGTGACAGGACCGAGCCGGATACCTCATCCGTGGAAACGGAGCTTCAGCAAACTCCGGAACCCTTGAAAACGGAGGAAATAAAAGTAAGCAATAATTCACCGGAGTATGATTTGAAAATGACATTGACGGAAGACGGTGAAAAAAAGAGCAGTTTAAGGCTGGAGTATTATTATGGAGGGACGGGCACGGTAAATACACTGGATAGTACGGTAATACCGGAAATCGATGAAATCTTTGAAAAACGGGCCGAAAAGGCTCCGGAAGATAAGAGCTACAGGGTAGAAAAGGCTTATTTAAACACAAAGCTTGCCAAAGTCTATTTTATTGTTAACGGAAATGGGAATGCGGGAGTGGTACAATCCGACATGTACGTTTTTTCCCTTGCAGACGCCAAGGCAAAAAAAGTTTTCTCAAACAGGGGAAAATACGGCGGAATGTTATTCAGCAAAGACTATAAATATCTTGCATACAGCTATAATGATTCTGAGGAAAGCAGCGTGCTGCAGGAGTCCTCACTGCTTGAAATTATCGATTGCAGCAAAGATGATTTTATCGTTAAGAACAGCAGAATAAAGGATGATAAAAAAATAGGGTCCAATATGAAGCCTGAGTCGGTCTATGATTATAGTTTTATCGCATGGGACTCCAACAATACGGTCAAGCTGAAACAGAAACCGGTTTTAGATGAGAAGGCCGCTGAGACGGATGTACTTTATGATATTTTGAAGAATCTTATTCTGGGCATGGATGGCATGGCAATCAATCCTGAAAAGAATGCAGGCGCCGGAAAATCCGAAAAGCCGCCTGCCGAAAGCGATGCACTGAAGGCATTGAAGGCTTTTTACACTTGTCTGGACTCCAAAAATGAGTATCAAAAGGCAATGGAGTTTTTGGATGAGACCTTCACTATTAAGCTTGCGATTTTTAAACAATTCGGTATCAGCGAATTGAGCAAAAGCGATATCAGCGCGGAAGACGCGGACATTTACAGTGACATGCTGAGGGCCGCAAGCTTTGATATAATGGTGAGTGAAGAATCGAAAGACAAGATTGTCACAATAGCTTATTATCAAAATATGAAATTGAGTGAGGACAATTCAGTACGTCAGCCAATGTCCGCTCAAATTAAAAAGACGGAAAAGGGCTGGAAAATTACATTGTTGCAGGATGCTGACGGCAGCAAGCCGCCCTTTGCTTCGACGCAACAATAAAAATTTTGGAGGTATAAATGCTGCATGCATTTTCAAGAATGGAGCTGCTGGTGGGGCCGGAAGCAATGGATAAGCTGGCGCACAGCAGGGTAGCGGTTTTTGGCGTAGGCGGAGTAGGAAGCTATGTGGTGGAAGGCTTGGTAAGATCAGGCGTTGGCAGCTTTGTGCTGGTGGATGACGACTGTATCTGCCTTACAAATATCAACCGGCAGCTCCACGCAACCATGAAAACCGTTGGAAAGCCCAAAGTAGAAGCGATGAGGGACAGAATACTTGAAATCAACCCCAAAGCAAAGGTGGAGGTCCATCAGGTTTTTTATTTGCCTGAAAATGCCGAAACCATAATGAATGGGACTTTTGACTATATTGTCGACGCCATTGATACCGTGACTGCAAAGATTGATTTAATTATACGGGCCAGAGAGAAAAACATACCCATTATCTCCAGTATGGGTACGGGAAACAAGTTCGATCCTACGCGCCTTGAGATCACAGATATAAGCAAGACCACCGTGGACCCCCTTGCAAGGGTGATGCGAAAGGAATTGAGAGACCGAGGAATTACCTCTTTAAAAGTGTTATTCTCCAGAGAGGAGCCTGCAAAAACGAAGGAAAGCGATCAGACCAGCTGCAAGGAAGGCTGTGTATGTCCCAAGGGGACTACGCGAAAGTGTACCATACGTCACCATATCCCGGGAAGCGTATCTTTTGTGCCTCCGGCAGGAGGGCTTATCATTGCCGGAGAGGTCGTTAAGGATCTGATAGGAGGCTTTGACCGTGTTTGACAAGCGCATAAGCATATTCACAGGCCATTTTGGAAGCGGAAAGACTGAAATAGCCGTAAATTACGCGGTTCAGTGGGCTGAAAGATATTCGAAAGTAGCAATCGTAGATTTTGATATTGTAAACCCGTTTTTTCGTACCGCCGATGTGAGAAAAAATCTGGAGGACAGGGGAATCCGGGTGATGGCGCCGATTTATGCCAATACGAATGTGGACGTGCCGTCGCTGCCGCCTGAAATCAACATGCTTTTTGAAAAAAAGGAGTACAGGGCGGTGTTTGACGTCGGAGGCGACGATCTGGGGGCGAAGGTACTCGCCAGATATAACGAAAGCATAGTGCAGGACGATTATGAAATGTATTTTGTTATCAATACAAGGAGGCCAATGACCTTTTCAGAAAAGGGCATAGAGGAGATGATATGGGAAATAGAAGCCAGCTCGAAGCTCAAGGTAACCAGGCTGGTAAACAATACCAATCTTCTCAGTGAGACTACAGCCGAAGATCTCATGGAAGGCACAGCGATGATTCACGAGGTGTCGAAAAAGCTCGGAATACCGGTAGGCTTTGCCAGCGGTTTCAGGGCGGTATTGGAAAGCTTTCCGGAGGAAGCAGGAGTACAAAGGCTTTATATGGATAAGTATATCAAACTTCCCTGGGAGTAGTATTCTCAAATCCAATTGAATAAAGATAATATAGAAGCAATTGGATGCAGTATTATTTTGTTTTGCGATGCGATGCATTTGTTGGGGGATGGAATGGTTAGAACATTTTTTTGGTACGCTTTGGGGTGGATGTTTTTGTTTTTGACCTATCCTGTTTTACTTGCAGTTAAAATTTTGGTGAAAACCGGACGGTTAAAACAAAGCGATGATCTGACAGATAGGTTTACCCGGTGGTTGGCCAGACAATTGTTTTACATCACGGGTTCAGCAATTTGCGTTAGCGGGCAGGAAAACGTTCCCGGGGATGAGCCGGTATTGTTTGTAAGCAACCACCAAAGCCATATGGACAGCGTCATCATTCATGGATTTATTTGCAAGCCCAAAGGGTTTGTTTCTATCATAGAAGTACTGAAGGTACCGGTAATAAGGACCTGGATGAGGTTTATGAAGTGTGTTTTTCTGGATAGAAGCAATATACGGCAGTCGCTGGGATGCCTGGAGCAGTGTGTAGAGATATTGAAGCAGGGGCATTCTATGGTGATTTTTCCTGAAGGTAAGCTGAATGAAGGCGGACCGGTAGCTGAATTCAAAAAAGGCTGCCTGAAGGTGGCACAAAAGGCCGGAGTGGCGATTGTACCCGTCACTCTCAGAAATTCGTATACGGTTATGAATAAGAACGGTTCCAGGATAAAGGCTGCGGCTGTCGAATGTATTATTTCCGGCCCTGTTCATGTAAAAGATGCCGGAAATTCAGAAAAGGAATTGATGAACACGGTCCGGGAGATTATCGTCAGTAAGCTGTGAAGTGAGAAAGCTTATAGGATTGTCATTGCAAGTGAAGCATGGCAATTTTTTTTGTGGAATAAAAAATCAAGAGTAGATAATTTATATAGTAATCTTATTGAAAAGGAGCAATTGTTGTGATGGATTCAAAATCATTGGAGAGACAATTGCGTAGGTTAAAATTGTAAAAAACAGATAAAGAAAATATATGAATCCATAGGGCCCAATATTTGCATGTGAAAAAATAATATGATATAGTTTAAAATAAAGAACAAATAATGTATTAAAACCTAAAATATAGTCGATTTGGAAGGTGTTTTAAATGTACACAGCTCATTACAGGAAAAGTGACAAGGAACACCAATCAGTAAAAGATCATTTAATTAATGTGTCCCATTACTGTAGAGACTATGGAAAAAGCACGAAAATAGAAAAATTGTCTGAACTGGTCGGATTACTCCATGATATGGGGAAACTGTGTGATGATTTTCAGGAATATATCAAGCTTGCTATAGAGCATGAGGAGAAAGGAACACTGGCTGAATGGAAAAAGTCCTTCCAGACCGTTGACCATGGAAAAGCCGGTGGGATGTACATATACCGCAAGTACCATTATAGGGATAGCTATGCAAGAATAACAACTGAAATAATTGCAATGGTGGTATGTTATCATCATGGTGGTCTACATGATTATATTACTTTTGATTGCAAGACTCCTTTACTAGATCGATTTGAACATAGTGAGCAGAATTCTTCGTATCAGCAGGCAACAGAAAGATTCTTTCAACAGGTAGCCGATGAAAAATATATTGAAAACATGTTTTTTGAAGCATGCAAAGAAATTAAGAATCTGTATGAGAAGATAGCTGAAAATAAACTGCCTATCTTTTTTTCAATACATTTATTAATCAAACAATTATATAGCATATTGATTGATGCCGACAGATATGATACTTATTTGTTTATGGATAATAAGCCGGAGGATCCTCCAATTAAAACGAAGGCATTGTGGGAGCAGTATTCTGAATTAATGCATGATAAAATATTAGAGTTTAAAAGGGCAGAGACCAAATCTCCTCTTGAAGAAAAAATTAAACACCTCAGGCTTGAAATTTCAGATGCATGTGCGGATTTTTATGATAAAGGGACTGGGGTTTATACTTTAACTGTGCCCACTGGGGGTGGGAAAACTTTATCCAGCCTCAGATTTGCCTTGAAACACGCAGCGGAAAAAGGCAAAAAGAGAATAATATACATTCTTCCTTTTACAACAATCATTGAGCAGAATGCTCAAGAGGTACGTACTGTTCTAAAATGTAACGAATATTTATTGGAACACCATTCAAATGTTATTCACGACAATGATGATGAAAGCGAAAACAATTATAGACTATTAACCCAGAGATGGGATAGTCCAATCATTTTCACAACAATGGTGCAGTTCCTTGATACTATCTATGCAGGCGGGACGCAAGCATTGAGGAGAATGCATAATCTATCCGATTCCATACTGATATTTGATGAAATTCAGGCTATACCCATAAAATGCATTTCCTTATTCAATAGTGCAATAAATTATTTTAGTAAAATATGTAATACCACAGTAATTCTTTGTTCGGCAACGCAACCTAATCTTTCAGAAACAATGATCCCCTTGTTAAAAGATAACGAAGGAGAAATGATCCCGGATCTGCTGAAAAAATTCAGAGAATTCAAACGGATGAAAGTCGTTGATAAAAGGCTTAATGGAGGTTATTCATATGAAATGTTAGGCAATTTTGCCTATGAGTTGAAAGAAAATCTAACAAGTATTTTGATTGTTTTAAATACGAAAACTTGTGCAGAAAAAACATATGAAGAGCTGAAAAAGAGAAATGGTAAGAAGGAACACAAGATTTTTTATTTGAGCACAAACCTTTGTCCTGCACACAGGAAAAAAATTATAAAAGTAATAAAGCGCCTTTTAAAACGCAAAAAATCGGTAATATGTATCAGTACTCAGCTAATAGAAGCAGGGATCGACATTAGCTTTGAATGTGTTATCCGGCATTTGGCAGGACTGGATTCTGTTGCCCAAGCAACTGGTCGGGGCAACAGGCATGGTGAGGGTGAAATTAAGATATCCTATATCATTAACCTTCGTGATGAAATGCTGGGAAGCCTTAAAGAAATTGAATTGGGAGAAAAGCATACGGCTGAGATTCTGAATGAATACGGAAGAAACAAAGAAAGATTTGATAATGATTTGCTTTCGCCAGCCGCAATCAAGCGATATTACAACTATTATTATGCTGACCCCAGCATTGCTAAGCTGATGAATTATCCGGTTAAAATAAAGGAACAGAATATGAATACTGATATTTATAAAATGCTGGCCGGAGCAGTTCCTAACAAAATAGCTTATCAAGATAAATTAGGCAAGGAATGCGAGTTAACCTTTAATTTTATGTTTGAAACGGCAGGCAAACATTTTCAAGTTATTGATGATTTGACGACCTCTGTTCTTGTTCCTTATGGCAAAGGTAAAAAGATAATAGCTGATCTTTTTGGTTCGAAATCCTTCGAGGAAAAGATTAAAAATCTCAAGTTTGTTCAGCAGTATTCAGTAAACATTTATAAAGATCAAATGGATAAACTGATAAGGGAGAAGGCATTTGAATTATCGGAAATACCGGGGATATATGTCTTGAAAGACGGTTATTATGATAAAAAGCTTGGTGTGATTACAGAAAAGAAAATGGACTTCATGGACGTGTAAGACGAACGCCTTAGCTAAGGTATTTAGCTAAGGCGTTTCTGGAACCTCGGGGCAAATAACAATTTTATAATTTCAATCCACATAATAATATGACAATTTATTATATCGCATAAGGGAAAATATGTAAAATATATATTTGAGGTTATCTATAAGTCACATGGATATAATCAATAGAATATATTAAATAACAATATTATATAAGGAGAAATTATATGAATAAGTATTATTATATAGATACGAGTTGATAAGTGGAGAGTTTGCTCTCCCTTCATAAGATGAGCCTAAAATTTTTTGTACAGATTTCTTAAAATGTACCAGGAATATGTTGAAAGGAGCAGGCTATGGAAAATGCAATTACATTCAAAGTAATTGGCAGATATGCACTTTTTACAGATCCATTGACAAAAATTGGCGGGGAGAAATGCTCGCTTATGATTCCAACCTATCAGGCGTTAAAAGGGATAACTGAATCTGTCTATTGGAAGCCCAGCATTGTTTGGCTCATTGACAAAGTACGCATCATGAGGTCAATACGAACGGAGTCCAAGGGTATTCGCCCAATTAAATACAGCGGAGGGAACGACCTTTCAATGTATACATATTTGAGCGATGTAGAATATCATGTTAAAGCTCACTTTGAGTTTAATGAGCAACGGCCTGAATTGAAACATGATTGGAATGAAAATAAGCATTACTTCATCGCAAAAAGGTGTATTAGCAAAGGTGGACGCAGGGATATATTTTTAGGAACAAGAGAGTGTCAAGGTTATGTTGTACCATGCAATTTCATGGATGACGAGGGATATTACGACAATATGGGAGAAATGGAATTCGGATTCCAGTATCATTCATTAAGTTATCCCGATGAAAATGGTAAAGGTGAAATAACGACTAACTTCTGGTACCCCAAAATGGAAAACGGGGTTATAAATTTTTGTAGGCCGGAGGAGTGCCCTAAAAGACATCTAATCAGGGAAATGAAAGCGAAGCAATTTGATGAAGATAATTTTAGTGGTACTGAGGAAGCGGAGCTCCTTGAAGGATTTGAAACCCAGGAGGCGAATAAATGAGCTGGATGAATATGCTTTATGAAACCTATGAGAATGCAATGAAAGGTGATATAGAGGGGATAGAACCGCAACTGCTGCCAATTGCACATACGACCCAAAATGCAGATATTGAAGTATCAATTGATGAGGATGGCAATTTTATTGAAAGTTATCCAGTCGAAGATAATAAAGAAACGATAATACCTTGCTCAGAGGCTTCTGCCAGCAGATCTGGCTCTAATCCGGTCAATCATCCCTTATTTGACAAGCTCCAATATCTTGCGGGAGATTATACAACCTTTGGGGGAGAAAAAGCCTCTCATTTCCACAAGAAGTATATGGGAGAGTTAGGCGAATGGTGTGATTCCAACAATCAGGTCAAGGCAATTTATAAATATTTGCAGAAGGGTTGCCTGATATCAGATTTAGTAAAAGATGGAACATTGATTTGTGATGATACCAACAAGCTGCTCAAAAAGTGGACAGGTAGTAAAGTGGATACTCCAAGGATATTTAAAGCGGTGATTGGTGAGCAGAGCGATGCTTTTGTGAGATTTAGGGTATCTGGAGGGATTGATGGTGTAACAGCTGTCTGGCAAAATAAACATGTACAAAAAGATTATATTAATTATTATTTAGGTAAACAAGGAGACAAAGCATTTTGTTATGTCACCGGAAATATCATTCCATGTTCTACCAATCATCCCTACAAGATAAGAAATACTGGTGACAAGGCAAAGTTAATTTCAGCAAACGATGATACAGGATTTACTTTCAGAGGCCGTTTTACAGAGGCGCAGCAAGCCGTACAAATAGGTTATGATGTCTCACAAAAAGCACACAATGCCTTGAAGTGGCTTATAAAAAAGCAGGGCAGGCGATTTGGCGATAAAGTTTTTCTATTATGGGGGACAAATAGTGAGAAAACACTTAATGTAACTCATGATACTGTTGATATATGTGACTTAGAGTCAGGAAACGCTACTTATACAAAAGAGGAAATAGCAGAGCGTTTCAATAAAGCTATTGCAGGCTACAGTGCAGAAATCAGCAATAAAACAAACCTTGCGCTAATCGGTCTAGATTCTGCAACCACAGGTAGATTATCAATCACCTTTTACCGTGAATTTCATGGAGTACAGGGAAATGAGCTCATCAAAAGAGTGGAAAAATGGCATAGCGATTGTAAATGGCACCATCGGTACAAAAGTAAAGATGGAAAGTTTATTCCTTTTGAGGGTGCTCCTTCGCCGGAGGATATTGCTTTGGTGACTTATGGCACGGAGCAGAACGGTTTTATAAAAGCAAATGACAGAGTAGTTGGTACGATAGTGGAAAGACTTTTACCCTGTATCAGTGACGGTGCCAGACTGCCGTTAGATATTATGATGACAGCAGTCAAAAAATGTTTCCACCCTCAAAATTACCAGGAGATTTACAATTGGAATAAGGTTTTAAGCATAACATGTTCTTTGGTAAAAAAACATTATTTGGAAAAAGGAGAGAGATGGAGTATGGAGCTAAACTTAGATACCGATGACATTAACTACAATTGCGGAAGATTATTGGCGGTGGCGCATGAGATTGAAAGGAGAGCATTGTGGCTAGAGAACGATAATAAAGAAGGTACTACAAAAATACGAGATACAAATGCAATCAGGTATTTCACTAAATTCACATTACACCCGTGCATAACCTGGGGCATCATCTCTGACAGGCTAATACCTTATATAGAGAAGCTGGGCGAAAAAGGGAATGATTTATACAAAATGAAGCAGGAAATTTCAGTGAAAATTCATCCAGAGAAGTTTGAAGAACTAAAAAATCTTGACGGACGTATGGCACTAGGCTTTGATGCGCAACGTTACTATATTTACAATTTCTTTAAAAAGAGCGAATAAAAAATAGGAGGTATTGAAGATGGGTATTCTGAAAAATAAGATTGATTTTGTAGTTGTAATTTCGGTATCAAATGCTAACCCCAATGGAGACCCGCTAAACGGGAATATGCCTAGAACTACATATGATGGATATGGAGAAATATCAGACGTGTGTTTGAAGAGGAAGATAAGAAACCGACTTATGGATATGGGAGAACAGATTTTTGTTCAATCGGATGATAAAAATGTAGACGGATATGGTAGTTTGAGGGAAAGGGCAAAAGGAAATTCGGATTTAGTGGCCGCTGAGAAGGCCAAAGATAGTGAGGGATTCGCTAAAATTGCCTGTGCAAGCTGGGCTGATGTGAGAAGTTTTGGACAGGTGTTCGCTTTTAAAGGGGAGAAGGATGACAAAAATGGTGGCGTATCTGTTGGAATAAGAGGTCCGGTATCTATACACACTGCTTTTAGCGAAGATACTGTCGATGTCACGAGCATTCAGATAACCAAAAGCGTAAATAATGAGCCAAACGAAAAATCAAAGAAAAGCTCTGATACGATGGGCATGAAACATCGCATTGATTTTGGGGTTTACCGTATCAAAGGTAGTATCAATGTTCAACTTGCAGAGAAAACAGGGTTTACAGAGGAGGATTCTCAAAAAATAAAAGAGGCATTAAGGACCATCTTTATTAATGATTGCTCTTCGGCTCGACCGGACGGAAGTATGGAGGTTCATAAACTATATTGGTGGACACATAATAACAAAATAGGCCAATACTCATCTGCGAAGGTTCATGAGTGCATAAAGATAGAAAGAAAAATTAGTAGTGTTGATAGTGAAGAAAAGAAAGTGGAACGTGAACGGCCAACTTTAATGAATACTTACATAATAAGGTCGGAGAATCTTGAAGGATTAAAACTTGATGAATATGATGGAATATAATGAGGAGGACTATCTGAATATAGCCGGCCTGCAGCATTTTGCCTTTTGCCGCAGGCAGTGGGCGCTGATACATATCGAACAGCAATGGCAGGAAAATCTTCGTACAGTTGAGGGACAAATCCTTCATGAAAAGGCCCATGACGGATATTCGACGGAAAAGCGCGGCGATGTGATAATCTCACGTGGGATGGCGATTTTTTCGAGGACCCTTGGTATAAATGGCGTCTGTGACATCGTCGAATTTCACAAAGCAAATGATGGCGTGAAAATTATGGGCAGGGAAGGATTATACAAGCTTTTACCGGTTGAGTATAAGCGCGGAAATCCCAAGCAAGATGACTGCGACGCATTACAGCTCTGTGCACAGGCAATGTGTCTGGAAGAGATGCTTTTATGCGAGATTCCTATGGCATATATGTTTTATGGAGAGACAAATCACAGACAAAGGATCGAGCTTACGGCGGCCTTGCGGGAAAAGGTTCAATCCATGCTGGCTGAAATGCATGCCTTTTATGAAAGAAGATATACCCCAAAGGTAAAGCCTACAAAAAGTTGCAAAGCATGCTCATTGTCGGATATTTGTATACCAAAGCTTTGTAAGAACCTATCTGTTGCACAATATATCAAGAACAGCATCAACGATAATATATCGGAGGGGATAAAATGAGAAAGCTTCTGAATACATTGTATGTGACCTCTCCTGACACATATTTGTCGCTTGACGGTGAGAATATTGTTATACAGAAAAGTGATGCGGAATTGGCCCGTATACCGCTGCATAACGTTGAAAGCGTGATAGCTTTTGGCTATACGGGTGCAAGTCCGGCTTTGATGGGAGCATGTGCACGGAAAAATATCAGTTTATCTTTTTTAACTCAAAGTGGTAGATTTTTAGCAAGGGTTACAGGAGAAAGCAGAGGCAACGTAACCTTACGAAAGACGCAGTACCGGATATCAGACAGTGATGCTCAGAGCGCATATATTGCAAGAAATTTTATTATCGGGAAGATTCATAATGCACGCTGGGTACTCGAAAGGGCAACAAGAGACTACGAAATGAGGTTGGATGTAGAAAAGCTTAAAAAGGTTTCACAGTATATGGCTAAATCCCTTGGCAATATTGCATCTTGTGAATGTCTTGAAGAGTTGCGAGGCTTTGAGGGTGAGGCATCAAGCCAATACTTTAGCGTATTTGACGATTTGATTTTGCAGCAAAAAGATGATTTTTTCTTTAAGACCAGGAATAAACGACCACCTCTTGATAATGTTAATGCGATGCTTTCTTTTGTCTACACACTTTTAGCACATGATGTAGCCGGAGCACTCGAAGCTATAGGACTTGATGCATATGTCGGTTTTCTCCACAGAGACAGACCGGGAAGAATATCACTTGCATTGGATCTGATGGAGGAATTGCGTTCAGTCTATGCAGATAGATTTGTGCTGTCACTGATCAACAAAAGGATTGTAAATGCAGGCGGGTTCACCCAGAAGGAAAATGGTGCCGTCGTCATGGATGATGACACTAGAAAAACAATTCTATCCGCATGGCAGGTTAAAAAGCAAGAGCAAATTATGCATCCTTTCCTTGAAGAAAAATTGGAGTGGGGACTTGTGCCATATGCACAGGCTATGCTGCTTGCAAGATATATTCGGGGAGACCTGGATGAATATCCGCCATTTCTTTGGAAGTAGGTGAAAAATGTTAGTACTGATTACCTATGATGTAAATACTGAAACTGCTGCGGGGAAAAAGCGATTAAGACAGGTCGCAAAGCAGTGTGTAAACTATGGTCAGCGGGTGCAGCACTCTGTATTTGAATGTGTGCTGGATGCTGCCAAATGTAAGGAGGTACAACACAAACTCGAGCAAATTATAGACAAGGATAAGGACAGCCTGCGGTTTTACTACTTGGGAAACAATTATAAAAGCAAGGTTGAACACATAGGAGCAAAAGAGAGCTTTGATATTGAGGGCACATTAATAATTTAGGTGCGAATGTGAAGCTAACATGATTTACCCGGAGCTTTCGCACCGAAATAAATGTAAAAATATCATCTTTTCTCTGAATAAATATCGCTAGTGGGCAAAATCTAATATGTCTTTTGTACTAAATTACAAATAATGCAAATGTGTATAATACTTTTTTGTGCATGTTTGCTGTCGCTTCCTATACGGGAAGCGTGGATTGAAATGATTTCGTTAATTGTAAAGGATGTGATAATAGGACGTCGCTTCCTATACGGGAAGCGTGGATTGAAATCTTCATGTCGATATCTTCGTTACTAAACCTTTTGAGTCGCTTCCTATACGGGAAGCGTGGATTGAAATATAAAAGAAGGAGAAAGCGACATGAATATTGTAAAGTCGCTTCCTATACGGGAAGCGTGGATTGAAATGGTAGTACCAGTACAGTAAAGTTTTACCCAAAGGGTCGCTTCCTATACGGGAAGCGTGGATTGAAATATACAAGACTTTATTTTCAGGTGTTTTTTCTATAGTCGCTTCCTATACGGGAAGCGTGGATTGAAATTAAGCTTTCTGGTGTCCCTGGCGAGAGAAAGTCCGTCGCTTCCTATACGGGAAGCGTGGATTGAAATGTGTAATTAGCAGGATTTTTTTTCCATAGTCCCGGGTCGCTTCCTATACGGGAAGCGTGGATTGAAATGATTTTGAGTAATAAATCCACCTTTGTAATCTCTGTCGCTTCCTATACGGGAAGCGTGGATTGAAATTTGAGAGCAGACAAACCTTTTTTGATGCCAAAACGTCGCTTCCTATACGGGAAGCGTGGATTGAAATTTTAAAAGCCTGAAATACAAACCAGTTTGGGTGCTTGTCGCTTCCTATACGGGAAGCGTGGATTGAAATCTTTGGGGCATCGATTGCAAGCCTTAGATCACCTGTCGCTTCCTATACGGGAAGCGTGGATTGAAATTCCTGGCTTTCTGCCTAATACCAACATTTTTTATGTCGCTTCCTATACGGGAAGCGTGGATTGAAATATTACTGTTGGCATTTTGTTGCCCCCCTCTCGTAGTCGCTTCCTATACGGGAAGCGTGGATTGAAATGAACATAAGGGAAACTACGCTAAAGCCAGCCTGCGTCGCTTCCTATACGGGAAGCGTGGATTGAAATTTTGTTATATCTCGTCCTGATGCACTTATACACAATGTCGCTTCCTATACGGGAAGCGTGGATTGAAATCCTGATACCCTTGGAAACGAAGCTAATCCGGAAAGTCGCTTCCTATACGGGAAGCGTGGATTGAAATCTTTTACTGCCGCAAACTTAAGAACCGCGACAGAGTCGCTTCCTATACGGGAAGCGTGGATTGAAATTATGATGAACCGCGAAAATTCCGTATAGAGGCTCGTCGCTTCCTATACGGGAAGCGTGGATTGAAATTTAAACCGAAGGATGTTCAGATCGTATTAGGTTGGTCGCTTCCTATACGGGAAGCGTGGATTGAAATTGCATTATCCGCAATTCGCGCTGCAGTTGTTCCGTCGCTTCCTATACGGGAAGCGTGGATTGAAATAATAAGAGAAGCACAAAATGTGCAGAAAGCGAGATGTCGCTTCCTATACGGGAAGCGTGGATTGAAATCGATACCCTGACCCCCAGGTGCCTGATCGGCTCACGTCGCTTCCTATACGGGAAGCGTGGATTGAAATCAGATGAAATTCATCATCATTTTCCAGACTATCATGTCGCTTCCTATACGGGAAGCGTGGATTGAAATTGAAGAGGTCAAAAACGCTATTTTTAGATATAAGGTCGCTTCCTATACGGGAAGCGTGGATTGAAATTCAAAATATACAAAATGAGGTACAAGATTTGGTGGTCGCTTCCTATACGGGAAGCGTGGATTGAAATCCAAGCATTGAGTAATACCAATGCTACCGGGAGAGTCGCTTCCTATACGGGAAGCGTGGATTGAAATCTTTCACGATAGATTTTATCGTTGTATCTATTGCGTCGCTTCCTATACGGGAAGCGTGGATTGAAATATTTTTACCCCCTAGATACCGCAATCTGCACATCGTCGCTTCCTATACGGGAAGCGTGGATTGAAATTGGAGCAATCTTTTATTCCTTTCGACCAATTTGAGTCGCTTCCTATACGGGAAGCGTGGATTGAAATTTCAATGACACTTATTATCGGTATTATCAATGGTGGTCGCTTCCTATACGGGAAGCGTGGATTGAAATTTACAAGAATACATTCAGTATAAAACTTGTCTTTCGTCGCTTCCTATACGGGAAGCGTGGATTGAAATTAATAATGTCTGACTATGATCCTTCCGGATACTAGTCGCTTCCTATACGGGAAGCGTGGATTGAAATTCTTATGTCCATAGGCAATCAGCATTGCCCACAAGTCGCTTCCTATACGGGAAGCGTGGATTGAAATTGTAAAGCCTCTTTGCTTTGTCTGCTGTTTTCGGTCGCTTCCTATACGGGAAGCGTGGATTGAAATTTTATAGTAATTTGACGTCAATGACGCCATTAGAGTCGCTTCCTATACGGGAAGCGTGGATTGAAATAAATCCGTGAACTTAAGCCATACCTTGAGCAGATGTCGCTTCCTATACGGGAAGCGTGGATTGAAATCTATTAAAACAAAGTCAGGAGAAGGCATTGCAAGGTCGCTTCCTATACGGGAAGCGTGGATTGAAATATTTAACAAAATATCTATCACTTTACCATTCGCCGTCGCTTCCTATACGGGAAGCGTGGATTGAAATAAGCCCAAAGGTATAATTACCTGCTCCGTTTACGTCGCTTCCTATACGGGAAGCGTGGATTGAAATCATTGAAGTATCTAGGTGTGTTACGCTCAGCATGGCGTCGCTTCCTATACGGGAAGCGTGGATTGAAATCTCATTGAATCCTGCGCATGCAATATATAGTTCATGTCGCTTCCTATACGGGAAGCGTGGATTGAAATTTTCACAACTTTTTCATGCTTTTTGAACATTTCGGTCGCTTCCTATACGGGAAGCGTGGATTGAAATATTTTTGTCATCGTCTATGACATTATTATTTTTGGGTCGCTTCCTATACGGGAAGCGTGGATTGAAATTTACTCCACATAGCCCGGCTACAAATCTCGTTATTGTCGCTTCCTATACGGGAAGCGTGGATTGAAATTTTAAAATGCATCGCCATTATGATCTGGATGTGTGTCGCTTCCTATACGGGAAGCGTGGATTGAAATAAGTATCATGAAAGATACCACGTAGTATCGTGTTTGGAGGTTTGAATAATGCAAAAATTTTTACAGGATGTTCATATTGGCTCTAATTTACAACGATTGAGACAGAAGTGCAACCTTTCGCAAACTGACATGGTTACTAAAATGCAGTTACTGGGCCGTTCAATGTCAAGGGCGAATTATGCTCATATAGAGCAAGGCGTACGAAACATTTATGTCAGTGATTTAATCCTCTTTAGAGAGATACTTGATATAAGTTATGAGGAATTCTTTGAGGGACTGGAACCACAAAGGTCTTAATTCATCTTCTTACATTCTTCACTTAGAAACGTATCACACTCTTCATGGAATCGTGGATTGAGATATGTTTGTCACCTTGCCGTGTAGTAGTTATTGACGCTTTCTTAGCCTTACTGTAGTATATAATAGATAACTATTCTGATGAAGGAGTGGGGGCAACGTATAATCAGGATCGGGAATTATTTAATAAACTCAAGGTTGGAATTGTAGGGTGTGGTCATCTGGGACAGTCTATTGCACAAGCTTTGAGCGATCACGGACTTGCAAAAGAAAATCTCTTAATCTCATACCGAGGGAATCCCCTCACTTATCAAAGGCTTGAAATGAAAGGGCTATCTTCATGCCTTACTGAAAACCAAAGACTGTTTAAGGAAGCGGGAATTATCTTAATCACAGTAAAGCCTCAAGATATTACCGGGCTGGATGAGAGCCTTGCAGCAAATAATAAAAGTCTCCTTGTATCCTGCATGGCAGGCATTCCCATAAAACTGCTCAATAAAATGTTTAAAACAGAGGTATACCGGATGATGTTCAGCGGGCCTGATACCATACTGGCCGGAATTGGTGTAGCAGCAGCTTATCCTCAACATGAGCATCTGGAACGGTTAATTCGTTTTCTAAATCTAAAGTATATTCAAATCGGCATGGAAGCCGACCTGGATGTTTTTACTGCGGGAGTCTGCATGCCCGCAGCGATACTTAAGCTTGAAAATTCAAACGAATGCGCAAAAGCAATCGGACGGATGAAATCTGAATTTCCGTTGCTTTCAGAGTTATATGAATGGGCGGTAAAAGCTTTGCCGGACTTTCAAAACAGTATGGAAAAGGATGCCTATATTCAGAGGATGATTACAAAAGGAGGGATTACCGAAGCGATCATAAATAGCTTGCAAAAAGGCGAGCCATTGGACACTGCTTTACAAGAGGGAATTACACGGACAAAAGAAATTTCTGTTGAAATACAGGAATCAATTATGAACAGTAAGAAGAGCATGGAAAAATCATAAAACAAATGGAGGGGATAAGAATGGACAGGTTTGAAAATGTTACTGCCGTGAAGAAAGCGAATATATATTTTGAGGGAAAAGTGACCAGCCGTACTATTTTATTCGAAGACGGTTCAAGAAAAACGCTGGGTATTGTTTTGCCCGGACAATATGAATTCGGGACCGGGGATAAGGAGCATATGGAGGTGTTGGCAGGGGGGATAAGCGTTTTACTGCCAGGCAGCAATACATGGTCATCTTATGAAGCGGGACAAGGTTTTGATATCCCTGCTAACTGTGTTTTTACTATTTCTGTTGATCAAGTTTCAGACTATTGCTGCTCATATATCAAAGAGTGAGATGTTTAATGACATTTTGACGGAAGAAGCCGATTGCTTATGATTGGCTTCTTTAGCTTTACTCCAAATCCGCACAATAGCCAGAGATGATCCTATACCTATTTAAGCTACCTTTCATTTCATCACCTATCACAGCCCGGGCTCATTTGGAGGATGGGGGATCAGCTGTTCGGATCTATTTCCAACTTGCAATTGAATTAAATGAGTTTTATAATAGACAGGATGGATAAAAAAGCTTTAAACGTGAGGTAAATATGGCAAAAGTAACATTTAACGAAGAGAGATGCAAGGGCTGCAGATTATGTACTACAGTCTGTCCCAAAAAAATAGTGGTCATGCATTCAGAAAAGCTTAATTCAAAAGGTTTTCATCCGGCAGGTGTCATAGAAATGGATAAATGTATCGGATGTGGCTTTTGCGCAACGATTTGCCCTGATTGTGTAATCGTAGTAGAGAAATAGGAGGATTCGAAGATGGGGGAAAAATTACTCATGAAAGGCAATGAGGTCATTGCAGAAGCTGCCTTGAGAGCTGGCTGCAGGCATTATTTCGGCTATCCCATAACGCCGCAGACTGAAATTGCCCATTATTTTGCAAAAAAAATGCAATCCTACGGGGGAACTTTTGTTCAGGCGGAAAGTGAAATTGCCGCTATAAACATGGTATATGGTGCAGCAGGTGCCGGAGCAAGAGTGATGACTTCGTCATCCAGCCCGGGAATCAGCTTAAAGCAGGAAGGGATTTCCTACGCATCCTGTGCAGAACTGCCGGCGGTGATTGTAAACATCGTCAGATGCGGACCCGGCCTCGGCGGTATTTTACCCGCACAGTGCGATTATTTCCAGGCAGTGAAGGGTGGAGGTCATGGAGACTATAAAATGGTCGTATTGGCTCCAAGCAGCATTCAGGAGCTTTATGAGCTGACGGTAGAGGCATTTAATATTTCAGATAGATACAGGATACTTACCATGATCATGGGAGATGGTATTCTGGGACAAATGATGGAAGCAGTAGAGTTTAAAGACAGCGAAGTCATCGAAAAGGTTGAAAAGGACTGGGCGGCTGTCGGTACCGGCATGAAAAGAGATCATAACGTCATAACGTCAATATATATTAAACCCGAGGTTCTGGAGCAGCATAATTTGAAGCTCCAGGCCAAATATGCAAGGATTGCGGAAAAAGAAACCAGGGTTGAGGTTTTCAACTGTGAGAACGCAGATATCATCATCAGTGCCTTCGGCACAACCGCCAGGATTGTCAAGAATGTTATAAGGACTGCCGAAAAGGAAGGGATAAAGGTCGGCCTCATCAGGCCCATTACCTTGTGGCCTTTCCCGGAAGAAACTTTTGCACAATATGCAGAGGTGCCCCAAGCATTTTTGTCTGTAGAAATGAATGCCGGCCAGATGGTAGAAGACGTCAGGCTGTCGGTCAATGGCAAAAGGCCTGTTCATTTCCTGGGGAGAATGGGTGGAATGATCCCTACGCAAAGCGAAATACTCGATAAAATAAAGGAAATTTTGAAGTAAAGGGGAATTAGAATGGCTATAGTATTTCAAAAACCACATGCCTTGTTGGACATACCGCTTCACTACTGTCCTGGCTGTACCCACGGAATCGTACACAGGCTGATCGCTGAAGTTATCGATGAACTCGAAATAGAAGGAAAGACTATAGGTGTGTCTCCTGTAGGATGCACATATAACAATTATGAATACTTCAACTGCGATATGGTGCAAGCTGCCCACGGCAGGGCTCCGGCCGTTGCAACGGGAGTAAAGCGCGTACATCCGGGAAATGTTGTATTCGCATACCAGGGTGACGGAGACCTGGCCGCCATAGGTACGGCAGAAATAGTGCATGCGGCGGCAAGAGGAGAGAAAATCACTGTTATATTTGTAAACAATGCCATCTACGGCATGACCTCAGGGCAAATGGCTCCGACAACACTGATTAATCAGGTGACCACTACCTCGCCTTTCGGCAGGAAGCCGGAAATTCACGGCTTCCCCATTAAAGTCAGTGAAATGCTTTCTACACTGGAGGGAGCAGCTTTCATTGAAAGAGCTTCAATGCATGATATCAAGAATATAAATAATGCTAAAAAGGCTATAAAAAAGGCCTTCAAGGTTCAAATAGCAAACAAGGGCTTCTCCATGGTTGAAATATTATCCACCTGTCCCACCAACTGGGGCCTGGACCCGGTTCAGTCCCTAAAGTGGCTGGAGGATAACATGATACCCCATTACCCGCTGGGTAACTTCAAGGGAAAGGATCTGGAGGTGTAACTATGGCACAGCACGACATAATCATTGCAGGCTTTGGGGGCCAGGGCATACAGTCGGCAGGTATGCTGATAGCATACGCCGGAATGCTTGAAGACAAGAATGTTTCATGGCTTCCTTCCTACGGCCCGGAAATGCGCGGCGGCACATCCAACTGCCATGTAATAGTTTCTGATGAGCCTGTAGGCTCGCCAATATTGAACAGCTCCACTGTATTGATTGTAATGAACGGGCCGTCTCTTGAAAAGTTTGAAGGCATGGTGGTTCCGGGCGGCTTGATCATCTCGGACAGCGCCCTTGTAAATAAAGCTCCGGAGAGGAAGGATGTCGAGTTTATGGGCATCCCTGCTACGAAAATGGCGTCCGACATGGGCAATCTTGCATATTCGAATATTATTATTCTTGGCAAGCTTCTGCAGAAAACAGGGGTAGTTTCCGTAGATTCCTTTCATAAAGCATTGAAAAAAGTACTTCCTGAAAAGAAGCATTACTTGATTCCGGAAGAGATGCAAGCTCTGGAGATGGGTATGAGTTTTTAAGCAGCTTTACCGCCCGTGAGATTCCTTGGAATGACAGGCGGAAAAGTGCAGCTCTCGAATTTTCACAAAAAAAAAGAGCGTTGGTTCTTAAGTGAACCAGCGCTTTTATATTACCCGGAAATGGGGCAGATAGCATGAGGACTTTCAATTACAGAATTATATCTTGAACAGCAGGTCCCCATAAGTAGGAAGGGGCCAGTATTCGGCGCCTACGATTGTTTCCAGCTTATCGCCGACAGTTCTTAATTCGCCCATCTTGACAAATACATCGTATCTGAAATAGTAAGCGTGCTCATAGGTCGAACCATGTACTTCATCAGCTTTTGCAAGAGATTCCTCCAGAGCGCTGACCTTTTTGCTGAACTCTGCTGCGGTAGAAGATACTTCAGCCAGCAATTCTGATTGTACAGATATATTTGCGCCTACGCCGGTTGCTTTTATTGCATTGATTGATCCTGCGAGATCGGTCACATACTTTATGACTGCAGGGAGAATATCTTTTTTAGCCATTTCAAGCATTGTAAGGGCTTCGATATTGATAGTCTTTACATAACCCTCGAGCATAATTTCATAACGCGATTCGAGCTCGACTTTGCTTAAAACGCCATGCTTTTCAAATATTTTGACATTCTTTTCAGCCAGAAGAGCTTTGGAGGATTCAACCATGGACCGGATATTGGGCAGGCCTCTCTTTTCAGCTTCTTCTACCCATTCCTGCGAGTAATTGTTGCCATTGAAGATTATTCTGGAATGGCTTGAAACGATTTCCTTGAGAATAACCTGGACTTCACTGTTGAAGTCGGAAGCCTTTTCGAGTCTGTCTGCAATCTGGCTCAATACTTCGGCTGCAATAGTATTCAAGGTGTAATTGGCCTTAGCGATGGATGCAGAAGAAGCCACCATTCTGAATTCGAATTTATTGCCTGTGAATGCAAACGGTGATGTCCTGTTCCTGTCAGTGGTATCCTTGGGCAATGGGGGAAGCGTGGTAACTCCGATACGCATTTCGGTGCTCTGTTTGGAGCTCTTTAAGCCTCCATTGTTGATTTGCTCCAGTATATCCGTCAGTTGGTCGCCAAGGAAGATTGAAATTATTGCCGGAGGCGCCTCATTGGCTCCGAGCCTGTGGTCATTCCCCGGATTGGCGGCAGCACATCTGAGAAGGTCGGCATAATCATCGACAGCTTTAACGATAGCGCAAAGGAATGTAAGGAACTGTGCATTTTCATGGGGTGTTTTGCCGGGATCGAGTAAATTCAAGCCGTCATCCGTACTCATCGACCAGTTGTTATGCTTACCGGAACCATTGACTCCGGCGAAGGGCTTCTCATGAAGCAAACATACCAAACCGTGCCTTAAAGCGACTTTTCTGAGAGTATCCATGACAATATGATTGTGATCGGTAGCAATATTTGTAGTGCTGAATATTGGCGCCAGCTCGTGCTGAGCAGGAGCAACCTCGTTATGCTGAGTTTTTGCCAGTACGCCAAGCTTCCAAAGCTCTTCGTTTAATTCTTTCATGAAGGCGGCGATTCTTTCCTTCAATGAACCGAAATAATGGTCTTCCAGCTCCTGGCCTTTTGGCGGCGGTGCTCCGAAAAGGGTTCTTCCGGTGTAAAGCAAATCCTTGCGCTGGTCATATAAGGATTTGTCAATCAGGAAATATTCCTGCTCCGGTCCCACCGTGGTGATTACTCTTTTGGACGATGCATTTCCAAAAAGCTTCAATATGCGCATTGCCTGTCTGGATAACGCTTCCATTGAACGAAGAAGAGGAGTTTTCTTGTCAAGTGCTTCGCCTGTATAAGAGCAAAATGCAGTTGGTATATAGAGAATGTAATCCTTTACAAATGCAGGAGAAGTACAATCCCATGCAGTGTAGCCTCTGGCTTCAAAAGTGGCCCTCAGACCGCCTGAAGGGAAGGAGGATGCATCGGGCTCGCCTTTGATAAGCTCTTTGCCGGAAAATTCCATAATGATTTTGCCATCGGATGTAGGCGATATAAACGAATCATGTTTTTCAGCAGTGATTCCCGTCATTGGCTGGAACCAGTGTGTAAAGTGTGTAGCGCCCTTTTCTATTGCCCAATCCTTTAATGCATTGGCAACTACTTCTGCAACTGCAGGGTCAAGCGGAAGCCCTTCTTCGCTGGTTTTTCTCAAAGCCTTGTATGTGGCCTTTGGCAAACGTTCTTTCATAACCGAATCATTAAATACGTTTGAACCGAAAATTTCTGTCAAGCTACTCATATATAATCCCCTTTCAAAATAATATTCGCATTGATGTTTAATGCAAATAAAAAAGACGCAAAAATAAATTTAAACGTCATCGTTTCGTTTGAATTTATTCATGCACCTTTTATAAACATCATTGTTTAATGCGCATATGGTATTGAGTTTTATTTATTAATATAATAAAGGTTTTCATCCGAAAATGCAAGATGAAACAAGAAAAATTTCAAATTATTTATTGTGCCGAAGTGGTTTCAAGCCGGGAAAAGATAGCAATAATCTCCATATATAGATTTTTTATATAGATTATTGTATATTAGTATTAGCAGAATTAGGAGGAAAACGGCCATAATGTCCATTTACGATATAAACGGAGTTTCTGCAATCTTAATAATAGTTTTTGCACTTCCGCTGATTTCAGGCTTCTTTGGCAGACTTACAAGGGAACGCATGCGGTACTCGCTAAATTCGCTTTTAGACAACATTGAACTGGTGGCAGCCCTGCTGGTCTCCGTCTATAGTACCGGCAGAATCTTTTTCAAAAAGGATGGAAGCATTTTTAACGCCCTTTATGATGTCATTCCTGCAAAAGTCAAGGATATGCTTTACGGACAGGATATCCTGACCTATGTGATTGTGGTACCCATTATCCTTATGCTGGTTTTAATAGGGCTCCGGCTTATTACTACGCCGCTTTACAGACATTTCATATTACCGCTGTCAGACCGGATTTATGAAGGCATAAATGCAAGCGTCCCGGCAGTCAGGAGATTTGCAGGAGTTTTCTGGATGATACCGAAGGCGCTGGTATTTGTACTGTTTATGGCTTTTTTCATCAACTTCTCGATGTATTACATCAATGCGCCGGTCCTGACGGAGTGGACAAACAGTTCCCGGGAATACCAGCTTATCTGCAGGAATGTGTTGTATCCCGTATTAAACTCCAATATAGCTAAGAAAATTCCTGTGCTTGTAAACGATTCTTTCCGGAAGGCTCTGGGTGAAAAAGCGGCACAGACCATTTCGCCGGAGACTGTTGACGCCTTCGAAAAGCTTACCGGAGGAAATATTAAAATCATCGAATATTTTAACGGCGTGACTTTGGATGAGGCTGTCAAATCCAATCAGGATATCGATGCTACCGCGTTGAACACCGTAGGAAACAAATCGGACGACAGGGAAAAGGCATTTCTTCTATATCAATGGATTAGCAAAAATATTGAGTATGATTATGAGAAAGCGGAAAAAATCGTGAAAGATCCTTCAAATACGAAGTCAGGAAGTATCGTAGCCTATAATTCGAGGAAAGGTATTTGTTTTGATTTTTCCTCGCTGTATGTTTCCATGTGCAGGGCCGTAGGACTGAAGGTCAGGCTTGTCACAGGCATGGGCTACAGTGGTATGGCATGGGGTGATCATGCCTGGAATCAAGTGTATTATCCGGAAAAAGACCGCTGGATAAATGTGGATACTACCTTTGGAAGTTCAGGGGTCGACTATTTCGACAAGGGAGATTTCAGCGTGGATCACAAAAATGCCGAGGTACAGGGGGAATGGAAATAGTGCGGCCTTTATTGTCCATAACCGGCAGCCTGCCTGGAAGAAAAATATGAGATATCTTCATTTGTATAGCCCTCAAACTTATGCCTGTGCATCGCATTGGATTCCAATATCCCTTCGATTTTGTGAATATGGCCCAATTCAGTTTTCACAGGCATACCGGTAATGCCTGAAAAATAATGTGTATGGTTGTCATAGGAGCAAACGCCGTAAAAAAAGTGAAAGTGAAAGCTGTTCAATCCCAGCATGTTTCCTGCATAACCGAAAAGCCTGTGTTTGTGCCCGTTGGTCAGTTCCGACTCAATTTTATATCTGTGCAGATGAAACCTGAGCATTGTATCCCTCCTGCATTTAAGTACTGGTGCAAGTATAACTTCCGTACATGTTTCTGAAAATGCAGTCCATTACGGCAGGCACTTTCAGAAAAACGGGAAGTAATATTTGCAGTACTCCTAAGTTGCGTAAAAAAATCATGAATTATGAATCAAGCTGTAAATAAAAATTTTATTCATTTATAATCGATAGCGGGGTGTAAAATATTTTACAACGGAGATAATAATTAATAATAAATGAAAATTTTGTTAAATGAGTAAAAGGTGTTAGTGACCCGGAGATTTGTGGTAGATAGTTTTTCGATGAATAAATTCGATTAAACAAGGAGGCTTTTTATGAAAAACCTGAAGGGGACAAAAACTCTTGAAAATCTGATGAAGGCAGTTGCCGGCGAATCACAGGCAAGAAATAGATATACCTGGTATGCATCCATAGCCAATAAGGAGGGCTACAGGCAAATTGAAGCGATTTTTACCGAGACAGCCGATAACGAAAAGGAGCATGCCAAGAGATTCTACAAGCTGATTCTTGAAGGAATGAGTGCGGACCTTCCTGCCGGAATAACCATAAATGCAGCATATCCTGTAGCTCAGGGAAATACCTATGACAATTTGAAAGCTGCGGCAGCCGGAGAACATGAAGAGTGGTCCGAATTATATCCTGAGTTTGCAAATGTGGCCGAAAGCGAGGGCTTTCCTGAGGTTGCAGCTGCATTCAGAATGATACTGAAGGTTGAAGAAAAACATGAAAAGCGTTATAACAAGCTTGCTGCAAACGTAAACAACGGCAAGGTCTTTAAAAAGGACGAACCTGCAGCCTGGATATGCAGAAACTGCGGATATATCCATGAAGGCCCCGAAGCTCCCGGGCTCTGTCCTGCCTGCCTGCATCCACAGGCACATTTCCAATTGTTCGTAGAAAACTATTAATTTTGATAATGTTCATTGGTATATAAAAAAATAGGGCTGCCAGGAAATATTTGAACCTCCAAGGCTTCGATGGTAAAATTACCATATATTGCAAGATGAAAGTGTGAGGGTGACGATGGGTCCTGGCATTCTTTTTTATGAAGCACTGGAATTACTGCTTCTCATTTTTCGGAAAGTACAGGCCGCAATAGGCTTCATTTTTAAAAAAATAAGTGGGAAGTTGGTTTTTCGCCGGTGCTTTTTTTTGCATAAGCCCCAGAGAAGGACCATCCTTGATTTAAGCTTATTATTCCTAATACAGATATCCATAGTATTCTTATTGTCATCCTGCGGTAAACAGGAAACGGAGCCCATGCCCAGAAGGGAGGTCTCCATTTATAGTGAAAGGACCGTCTCCACGGTATCTCCATACAGGCTTGCGATTACATGTGATTATGGAAATCTGGAATTTTACAATTGGGACAGGAAGGAAATAAAGTTTGAGGTTACCCATAAAGTCAGGGCAGGCAGGACGGAAGAAGAACTTCAGAGCATGCTGGAAAAGTTCAGGATCAAGACTTCGGAAAAAAACGGGAATGTAAGCTTCCTGTGCGGCTATAATGGCAAAGAGGGCAAATATGAGGATACATTTTCCCTGATAAGAATATTTATGCCTGAAAAACCCGGCGCTGTGGAATGTAAGGTTGCCCAGGGGAAAATGAATTTTTTTGACGACCTCAACTGTGACTTAAACCTTGAGGTCGGCAAAACCGAGGTTGAAATAAACAGGCTGAAGGGTGTAATCAAATATACCGGAAAAAACGGCAATCTAAGAATCTCTTCAGGTGAACTCAATTCCAATTCCAGTATAACAACTACGACCGGGAATATCCGGATAAAGTCGGACTTTGAGACTCCGGGCAATTATTCATTGAATACAGGGACCGGAATTATTGAGCTTGATATCCCTTCCTCTTTAAATGCGGTATTTGAAAATAACGGCAGGACGGATGCCACTGAAGCATCCTCCGGGGAAGACTGTTCCCAATTCCTTTTAAAATGCGGTGTGGGGAAAATCGACATTAAGAGATTCTGAAAAGCTTTCAGAAATCCTCTGGAAATAAATGCTGACGAAAAATTACAAATTTTGCTGCTTTTTTTGTTTTTATGTGATAAAATATTTCAATCAAAGTAAGGGAGCAAAATGTTGAATTGAAAAAATTAGCGGGTATTGTGCTGCTTTTGGCTGTATTGATTGCAAGCCTTTATTATTTTAATATAGTAAAAGGAAATAATAGAATCGGTGAATCCGATGTCACGGATGTTCCGCCGGAGGCTGTCGCAGCTGTCAGTCCGACTCCCGTACCGAAGCCAAGCCCAATCCCTGAAGTAACAAAACCGCCTGTGCTGAAGCTTGTGGCAGTAGGTGACATCATGCTGGGGAGAAGTGTCGGAAAGCGTCTTGAAAAAACAAGTAAGGGCTATGATACGGCTTTTTCCGATGTTTCGGGCTTACTGAAGCAGGGAGATGTCGTCTTTGGGAACATTGAGTCTCCCATTACTGAAAGCATGCATTCTCTGAGCAAGGACAAGAAAATTGTTTTAAAGAGCTCTCCGCGGTGCATCGACTCCTTGAAGTCAGCAGGGTTTAATCTGTTTAGTCTGGCAAACAACCACATCCTTGATTATTATGACACAGGGCTCTTTGATACCATAGACCTGCTTGACAGAAACGGCTTCAAGCATTCAGGCTCGGGGAAAAATCTGGAGGAAGCCCGAAAGCCTGCCATCATGGTAAAGAACGGGATACGGATGGGTTTACTTGCTTATTCGGATATGACACAATATATTTATGCCGGCAATCCGGCAATCCGTTTTGCGGCCGGTCTGGACAAGGCAGGCGTGGCGCCGAGGGAATACGAAGCCATCAAGGAAGATATAGCCGCATTGAGAGGGCAGGTGGATCTGGTTGCAGTTTCGCTGCATTGGGGAGTGGAGGAAAGCTTTACGGTCACACCCGAGCAGGTGGAGTTTGCGCATAAGCTGCTGGACGACGGCGCCGATATGATCTTGGGGCACCATCCCCACCAGTTCCAGGGGATTGAGATTTATAAAGGAAAGCCTATCATATACAGCATGGGAAACTTTATTTTTGATCAGAATGATGCCGAAAATATGGAAACCTTCATTATGGAAATGAATTTTGAAGGGGTAAAGCTAAAAAGCCTTGAAGCCGTTCCGGTAAAAATTGTGGACAAATGCAGGGCAGTGCCGCAGAAAGAGGGAGAGGCGGATAAAATGCTGGAAAGAGAGATTTCGCTTTGCAGCAAGCTGGGAACAGCATGCTCCGTGCAGAGCGGAAAGCTTGTTTTTAAACTTGACTGAGCCTTTAAAGCCAATCGTAAACAATAATATAAAGGAATGGAGCAGCAATCGGATGAAAATAATCAAGTGCTTGTTTTGCGGCAAGCCGACAACCTTACATACTATCAATGTGCAGAAAAAAATAAGAGGAAAGATCATTACGCTTTCAGGCGCTCCGGTCTACTATTGCCAGCCCTGTAATGAAACCTTCCAGGCCAAGGAAACACAGGATGTCTTCCGGTATATTTCCGACCGCAGCCTGGATGAAAAAAATATGCTGTTCAATTATGCGGACATGTCAAAAAAGCTTTATTAAACAGGTATATATTTGTTATTCTGAGCATTAGCGATAGAGCTTGCAAGATTCTTCAATTTGTTCGGAATGGCAATGCGTAGATCACTTTCATACCAATGCCTATGCCACGGAGTGGCACACTTGGGTATGAAAATGTAGCAGCCATCATTGATTGCCATTCAAAAGCCTTTCAGGGGGGCGACCTAGGGTCGCCCTGGTAATGATTTCTTTAAATCAATGACAATAAGCTTAGTTCGGCTCATAGAGCTTTACCGTTATTTCATTAAGAAGCAGCAAATATTCCGGCGGATAAGCAGAATTTTTAGTGTGTACCTGCAAGGCCGGCCTTTTTGATTGCCGGTAAAGCTGAAAGTATCGTAAGGGCGATTACTACATACAGGACAAGATCCTTTATCAAATAGGGAACATTGGTAGAAAAAACATAAAGTACTGTAATACCGGGCTTTTTCATATACAAGCCAAGGATAAGATACATGTAAGAAATACCTATTGCATATAGCGTCACAAGCCCAGCCGCCAGCGATATTAAAAGGTTTCTTAAATTGATTTGCTTCAAAAGTTCAAAAATCTTGCCGATAACAAATGCCCCGGCAGCAAAACCCAGAAGGAAGCCGAAGGTGTGGTTAAATACATAGGAGATGCCTCCGCCCTGGGCAAATATGGGTAAGCCCGCAAGTCCCAAAGCGATATAAATCACCTGTGACAGCAATCCAAGCCTGGACCCGAGCAAAATCCCCGCTAAGGCGCAAAAAAACGGTTGAAGAGTGATTGGCAGAACGGGGAAGGGGATGCGCAGGAATGCTCCGACGATCATTAAAGCGGAAAAAATGGATACAAGGATCATGTCTTTTGTTTTAAGTTTCATATTGCCTCCGTTGAAATTTCGATTATCATTCTATACTTTCTTAACCCATATCATAAACAAAATGCATTCTATTGTCAACCTAAAAATAATTATAGGTTAACAATAAGAATAAATGTAAAATTTTGGCATTTCAAAAATAATTACGGGAAATAATTTGAATATTATTGGAGATTATTGTAATATAAATGCATTAACATTTATGTGGGGTCAAACTTATGAACGCAGAAATACAAAAGCTGAAAGATAAGTTGGATACAATGATATCTGACGCGCCTCTCGTATCGGAAGAGGTCCTGGAACTCAGCAGGGAACTGGATATTGTTATTAATAATTACTACAGGCAGTGATTACTGCCTGTTTTTTTTATAGCTATACCAAAAATGATGTACAAAGGATATTCGTCCGTCAAAAAAAGAAGCATGAAAATACTTGTCGGGATAATACAATGGAATTAATCAATTTGATGCGCTACAGTAAGCCTTTAGCAGTAAATTATGTTGTAACAGCGTTTTTATGATTTTGTTGTTTTCCAATGAATCTTTATTCTTTTTTATATAATCTTCTAAAAAAAGGGCCTTGTGCTTGGTATTGGAAATATATTCCGTAAGACTTATTAAATTATTCTGAAAAATTCGTGTTATCAGACCCATCATTTCAACTGCAAGATATGCCGTATCCTTCTCAAACATGTCAATTACCTCCAGGAAGTTAAGGAAAGTATTACCAAAATATCACCTATACTGTAAAAAGTCAATAATATTTCCTGAAAAAGCTCGAGAAGGATTATATTGTGATATATTTTATTTTATTGGAAAAGTGAATTCCGGAAATAAACCCAGAATATAAAATGAGCCCATGATGATCTTCGCTACAGCTGATAAGAATCCTTACATACCTGCAAACAATCTCTCGACTGCCCGCAAGCATTACAAAACCCATACCAACCTTTGCTCGACTACCAAAGATACCTTGGAAACCGTATGCAATCTTTCGACTGCATACGACCTCAGCAATAAAATCCCGGAGGCGCCAGTCCCTCGCGATTTTAACAAAGCACGTAAATTGCCTGCGGCACCCTTGATAATCTTAGCTCGAATACCACACATACCTTTTGACCACACTGCAATATTTGGTACTGCAGTACAGCCTTACAGAACATGTGACACTCTTCCCTCCGGCCTGTAAAAAGCCTTCGCGTCAACAAAGGACGAGACCTGATACAAACCTTTGGCCGACTGTTACAAAGCCTTTGCGAGACCTCATAACAATCTTGGCACGACCACCATGAACCCTACGCATAGTATTATGGTTTGATTAAAAGTTTTAATCCGTGTTAATATTTAGGAGTACTGTAAATATTACTTCCCGTTTTTCTGAAAATGCCATTGAGATTTTTTCTCGGAAGTTCTATTTTCACCGAGAGTTTCGCATTTAATTTCAGCCGGGATTTAATGAAGTATTCAGGCCGGAAGTATTGAAAATTCAATGGGAGGGTGGTAAACTTTATACTGGTAATCATAGAAAAAAAAGGAGATTTCCATGAAATCAATCGTACTGACCGGCGGAGGCACTTCAGGACATGTAACTCCAAATATCGCCTTGCTGCCGGGATTAAAGGAAAACGGCTGGTCAATCAGCTATATCGGTTCAAGGAACGGAATCGAAAAGCAGCTGATCGAAAATGAAGGTATAACTTACTATTCCATAAATACAGGGAAGCTTAGAAGATATTTTGATCTGAAAAATCTGACGGATGTCTTCCGCGTTGCCGATGGCTTCCGGCAGGCACTGATGCTGTTGGGAAAGCTGAAGCCGGACATTGTTTTCAGCAAGGGGGGCTTTGTTTCGTGCCCAGCCGTATGGGCTGCCTGGTTTAAAAGAATTCCCGTTGTAATTCATGAATCCGACATGACTCCGGGTCTGACAAACAAGCTGTCCATGCCGTTTTCGACAAAAATATGCTATACCTTTCCGGAATCAAAGCGGTATCTTCCGGAAGAGAAAGCCGTATTTACAGGACTTCCCATAAGAGGCAGCCTTCTGGCGGGTGAAAAATCCCAGGGAATGAAACTATGCTCATTCAAAAGCACAAAACCGGTGATTCTGATTATCGGGGGCAGTCTAGGCTCGGAAATTATAAATAAAGCAGTTAGAGGCGCGTTGGAGACACTTTTGAAGACCTTCCAGGTATGCCATCTATGCGGCAAGGGGAATGTCAAGCCGGAATACTCGGGTCTGGCGGGTTACTGCCAGTTTGAATATGTAAATAAAGAATTGCAGCATCTTTTTGCCGCAGCGGATATCATCGTATCGAGAGCTGGCGCCACAGCTTTATTCGAGCTTCTTGCCTTGAAAAAACCTGCCGTGCTCATACCGCTTTCCAAAGCTGCAAGCCGGGGAGATCAGATCCTCAATGCCGAGTCTTTCGGAAAACAAGGGTTCAGCAAAGTACTTCAGGAAGAAATGCTGGATGAGACTTCGCTGATACGTATGATCATGGAGATCCATGAAGGCAGGGATACTTACATTAAATCCATGAAGGCAAGCAATGTGGGCAACGGTACCCAAAAGATCCTGGATTTGCTGGAAGGGACCATCACAGCAAAGCAAGCTGAGAATCAAGCGTAATTGGTTGCCTTCGGGGATACCACTAATAAATTACAAAAAAAGAAGTAGTTTGTCGATTTGCGCGATAAATTTTATGCCTTTTTTTCTATTAATTTCATCCAAAAAGTGTTATTATTTTACTAATGGATTGTAAGTTGTGGTGTTACACGGAGGTAAAATGGTGAGTTATCTGGAAAAGAACTCTGAGAAAATAAAAAGAGTGAATCAACTGCGCGAAGAATTATATTCCCTGTTAAATGTATATGGCCTGGACCACCATGAAGTTCTGGAATTCAGCAGAAAGCTGGATGCGCTGATACTGGAGCTTTTATAGCCGGAGTACCTGCGTGAAGGCAGGTATGAATTCTAAAAAAGAAAAACAGCTTTTCGGTATAATCCAGAAAAGCTGTTTTAAGTGGTGCGCCATCGGGGACTCGAACCCAGGACCCATTGATTAAGAGTCAATTGCTCTACCAACTGAGCTAATGGCGCGTATCTCTCGAACACTTAATCATTATAATAGCACATTTATCTTTTGTCAACATTTAATTTTTCACTTTTTACAGGAAGATACTGTAAGTTTCTGTAAAATAATTTGTGGAAGAATATACCAAAGGATTTAGTCCGTGCCATGTAGAATATTAATGAGTTGACAAAAAGATAACAGTAGGTGAAGAGATTGACAGGGATGAAAATTGATGTAGCCAGGCTGGATAAAATTATAAAGAAAGCCGTCGAGGCAATCAATAGCAGTAAGACAGAGATCTATGACATCGCCGACAGTGCGAGAAAAGAGTGCAAAAAGCTTGAAGAAGAGCTTGCGGAGCTCAAACAGCAGGTGAACGGACTGATTTCCACGGTAGAAAGTATAGAGGATGAGCTAAAAGAAAGCAAAAGAAAACTTATGCTGGTAAACAGGAATTTTACCAGGTTTACGCAAGAAGAGCTAAAGGAAGCTTATGAAAAAGCCGATAGTCTTCGTGTACAGCTTGCTGTAAAGAGAGAACAGGAACAACATTATATTCGAAGAAGAAATGAACTGGAAATAAGAATCAGAGATTCCTACAAGACAATACAAAAAGCTGAAAATCTTATTACCCATGTAGGCGCCGCACTTGGCTACCTGACCGGGGACCTCCTTGAAATAAGTACGCAGCTTGAGGACATGCAGCAAAGGCAGTTTCTGGGGTTGAAGATTATCAAGGCCCAGGAGGATGAACGGCAAAGGGTGGCAAGGGACATTCATGACGGTCCTGCCCAGCTTATGTCCAATGTGGTACTCAAAGCGGAAATTTGCGAAAGGATGATCGATGTAGATCTGGCCAAGGCAAGGGAGGAATTGCAGAGTCTTAAGAAAATCGTCCGGGAAAGCCTGCAGGATGTCAGAAAGATCATCTATAATCTTCGTCCCATGTCACTGGACGACCTGGGGTTGATTCCCACCCTGCAGCGTTATATAATGACTTTCCAGGAAGATACCGGCATATCCGTGTCTTTCAGAACGCGGGGGGCTTCCGACGAGATAAAACCGGTGATTTCCCTGACGGTTTTCAGAATCGTGCAGGAAGCCATCAACAATATCATAAAGCATTCGGGCGCGAAGAACGTATCCATCAGCCTTGAATTTTTGGAAAAAAGCCTGAAGCTTTATATTTATGATGACGGTTCGGGTTTCGATACCGAGAAGCAGAAGAGCAAGACCGAGGATATGAGCAGTGGCTTTGGCCTTTTGGGTATAAAGGAGAGGATTGAATTATTGGGAGGAGCTCTGAATATCATTTCCGAGCTTGGGAAAGGGACACGTTTAAATATAGCAATACCGTTTATTCAGGAAAAGGGGGATACAAATGAGCAATAAGATTAATTTACTCATTGCGGATGATCATTCAATGGTGCGCCAGGGCTTAAAACAGATTCTGGAGCTGGAAAAGGATATTGTCGTTACGGCTCAGGCTTCCAATGGCAATGAAGCCGTCCGGCTGGCAAAAGAATGCAAACCTGACATTATTCTTATGGATATAAATATGCCTGGAATAAACGGCTTGCAGGCGATTAAGGAAATAAAGCAGGAAAAACTCCCCAGCAAGGTCATTGTCCTTACCATCCATGAAGACAGGGAGTATCTGTTCAAAACCCTTCAAATGGGTGCGGAGGGATATGTTCTGAAGGATGCCGAGCCGGCGGTGCTCATTGAGGCGATCCGGAATGTTTACAATGGGCAGTCCTACATACAGCCCAATATGACGAAAGAATTGGTTAAAGAGTTTAACCGGGTTACTCTCCATGAGAAGGAGAAGAATGATGAGAATAATCTTACGTCCAGGGAGATTGAGGTTCTGGAGCTAATCGCCGAGGGCATGATCAATAAGGAAATAGCAAAAAAATTGTATATAAGTGAGAAAACCGTTAAGAATCACGTATCCAATATATTTAAAAAGCTTGACGTATCCGATAGGACACAGGCTGCCATCTACGCCTTTAAACATAATATGAAAAGCTGAATGGAGTTACATAATTATTGACGATTATGCCTGTATAGCGCTTGATAAGAGCCGATTATGCAGGCTTTAATTTTTCAAATGCACTGTTGACAAACTTTGAGAATTCTGATAGCATAGGTTAAAAATATCTAAAATGCGATGACAGGGAACAAGCCTTGCGTCAAGTGCTTCAGAGAGCTGTTGTTTGCTGAAAGACAGTGCACCGCGCATGTAGTGAGCTCACCCTTAAGCAGTCGGTTGAAAGCGTAAGCATCCGTTTATGGAGGCGGAGTCAGTAGGCCGGATCGGTTCGTACCGTTATAACGATATTGGCAGCGGCTGTTTTAGTCACTGTCACAGAGAGGGTATGTCAATACCGAAAAAGAGTGGTACCACGGAAGTTAAAACGCTTTCGTCTCTAGCAGAAATGCTTAGGGATGAAGGCTTTTTTTATTCCCAATTTGCATCTGTTATTGGGCCGGAATGTAAACGAAACCTGTATTTTTAAGGAGGAAATCACCATGAAGCTTGCATTTTCAACACTCGGCTGTCCTGACTTCAGTTGGAATGATATCTATTCTATGGCCAAGGATCTTGGCTTTGACGGTATCGAAATCCGAGGATTGGGCAGCGAAATATTTGCAGTCCAGGCGCAGCCTTTTACCGAGGCCCAACTGCCGCATACCATGAAAAAGCTTTCAGAGCTGCGCCTTGAAATCCCCTGTCTTTCATCGGGCTGCTGCCTCAAGTTTGCCGAAAACTCCGGTAAAAATCTTGAAGAGATTACACAGTATATTTTGTTGGCCTCCAGGCTTGGCACGCCCTATATCCGGATTCTTGCCGATCTTGAACCACAGCCGGCCGGTGAGGTTGATGATGAAGTTGTACTTGCAGCGCTTCAGCAGCTTGCTCCCATTGCAGAAGAAAAGGGAGTGACTTTGCTTGTGGAAACAAACGGAGTCTATTCGGATACCTCCCGCCTGTGCAAACTGCTGGATCATGTGGCAAGCGATGCTGTTGCAGCTTTGTGGGATATGCACCATCCCTACAGGTTTGCAGGTGAAAAACCCGGGAAGACCGTACAGAATCTTGGTGCGTATATTAAATATGTGCATATTAAGGATTCGGTGATGGAAAATGGCTTACCCCGCTACCGCATGATGGGTGAAGGCGATTTGCCCATTGATGATATGATGAGAGCGCTTCGTTCAATCAATTATGACGGATATGTTTCCCTTGAATGGGTCAAACGCTGGGCAGCCGACCTTGATGATGCGGGAGTGGTATTCCCCAATTTTGCAAATTACATGAGCAGATATAATGAGAAGAGCGCGGTAAAGGGCCGGCTTTTCGACAACAATGCAAAGACAGGCAAATATGTCTGGGAAAAGGACAGCCTCATTGACCTGACTTTTCCCCAGGTCCTTGACCGGATGGTGGATGAATTCCCCAACCAGTATGCTTTCCGCTATACTACCATGGATTATACCAGGACTTATTCGGAGTTCCGTGAGGATGTGGATACCTTTGCACGTTCATTAATTGCATTGGGCGTACGGCCCGGGGACCATGTTTCCATCTGGGCAACCAATGTTCCCCAGTGGTTCATTAGCTTTTGGGCGGCCACAAAAATAGGGGCCGTTCTGGTTACCGTGAATACCGCTTATAAGATTTATGAAGCGGAATATCTGCTCCGTCAGTCGGATACCCATACACTGATTTTAATAGACGGTTTCAAGGATTCCAACTATGTCGGCATCATTAAGGAGCTTTGTCCCGAACTGGAAACTGCTGAGGCAGGAAAACCCCTGCACTTGAAACGGTTGCCGTTCCTGCGCAATATTATTACAGTCGATTCGCAGCAGAAGGGGTGTCTGACATGGGAGGAAGCAATTGCTTTAGCTGGCAGGGTGCCTAAGGAAGAGGTATACCGCCGCGCATTTTCCCTTAACAGACATGAGGTCTGCAATATGCAGTATACTTCGGGGACTACCGGCTTCCCCAAAGGAGTTATGCTGACACATTATAATGTAGTGAATAACGGTAAGAACATCGGTGACTGTCTGGACCTTTCGACAGCGGACCGTATGATGGTTCACGTACCCATGTTCCATTGCTTTGGGATGGTGCTTGCAATGACCGCGGCAATGACCCATGGCGCTACAATGTCACCCATGCCGTATTTTTCGCCGAAGCTGTCATTGGATTGCATCAACAAGGAGAAGATTACAGCCTTCCATGGGGTCCCTACAATGTTTATAGCAATGCTTGAACACGAAGATTTCGGGAAGACGGATTTCTCCTGCATGCGGACCGGAATAATGGCAGGCAGCCCTTGTCCTGTCAAGGTTATGCAAGACGTGGTGGACAAGATGAATATGACGCAGATAAGTATTGTATTTGGGCAGACGGAGGCTTCACCCGGGTGTACCCAGAGCCGTGTTGATGACCCCATTGAAGTACGTGTCGCTACTGTTGGCCGTGCACTGCCAGGGGTTGAGTGCAAAATCGTAGACCCCGCAACGGGCGAGGATTTGCCGGATAATGTAGATGGTGAGTTCGTGGCACGCGGATATAACATTATGAAGGGCTATTACAAAATGCCGGAGGCTACGGCCGCCGCAATTGATGAAAATGGATGGCTGCATACCGGCGACCTTGCAAAGCGCGACAGCAGCGGGAATTATAAAATTACCGGCAGAATCAAGGATATGATCATACGGGGCGGGGAGAATATTTATCCCAAGGAAATAGAAGATTTCATATACACGCATCCCAAAGTCAAGGATGTGCAGGTCATTGGAGTTCCTGACAAACAGTATGGAGAGGAGATTATGGCCTGTGTCATTTTAAAAGATGGTGTAGCTTTGACGGAGGATGAGCTGAAGGATTATATCCGGTCACATATGGCAAAACACAAAACGCCGCGCTATATTGATTTTGTAACGGAATTCCCGATGAATGCCGCAGGAAAAATTATGAAGTTCAAGATGCGGGAGCATGCAGTTGAAAAATTGGGCCTGCAGGCTGCAAACAAGATCGTAACTGCGTAATGGCAAGGAAGGGAGCAGAGGAGTTGGATTCTCTGCTCTTTTGTTTTAGGATCAAAAGAATATTCTATTTTAATAAGCATGAAATTAGTTGAAGATAGATGAATATGGTTGTATAATGATAGAAGTAAAAGATCGGAGGTAAGTGATATGAGAGATTTTTTGAAGGAAATTGAGACCAAGGTGCTTATATATAACGGGTCAACGGGCTACTTGCTGCAAAAACTTGGCTTAAAGGGCGGAGAATGCGGAGAGCTCTGGAATATCACAAACAGAGAGGCTGTAAAGGAAGTATGCAGGTTATACAAGGAAGCGGGTTCGGATGTCATTCAGACCAACACCTTCCCGGGAAACCGGATCCACCTGGATAAATATGCCCTGGGAGACAAAACCTATGAAATCAATTATTGGGGAGCCAAACTTGCAAGGGAAGTAGCAGGAGATGATACGCTGGTAGCAGCATCCATCGGACCTACGGGACTCCTCTTTGAACCCTCCGGCGAATTAACCTTTGAAAAGGCCTATGAAGTCTTTAAAGAGCAAGTAAAGGCAGTGGCAGATGGCGGAGTGGACATAATCAATTTTGAAACCTTCACGGATGTAGCTGAAATGCGGGCTGCACTGCTTGCGGCAAAAGAAAATACCAATTTACCTGTTATTTGCTCCATGGCTTATGAAGCCGGAGGACGGACGCTTATGGGAAATGATCCGCTGATTGCCGTATCCGTTCTTTTGTCGCTTGGGGCGGATATTGCCGGGACAAATTGTTCCTTTGGCGCCGGCCATATGCTGGACATTGTTAAAAAGATGCACAGCGCAGGGGGAGGTTACCTGAGTGTAAAGCCGAATGCAGGCTTGCCTGAACTAATTGACGGTAAGGCGTGCTACCATGAAACAGCAGAAGGCTTTGCCGGGCAGGCAGCTGAATTTATAAGCTATGGGGCCAGATTGGTTGGGGGCTGCTGCGGTACCACACCTGAGTACATAAGTGCTCTAAAAGATAAAATTGGCAAAATGGAAGCAGCACCTGTCAAGATGAGACAAAAAGATATTGTAACCTCCGGAACTAAGCATCTTCAAGCGGCTGAAATAAAAGCAGATTCCATGGGTAAGCTTGACGCATCTGCTGACAGAGAACTGCTGGATAAATTAGTGGAAGGTGATTTGTCCTATGTGGAAGACAGGGTACTGGACATCTCAACGGAGGGTTTTGATGCAGTTTTGATCAAGCTTGACGCGGCAAATGGCAAGGATGATCTGCTTGCTTCCATTGTTACTATTGCTCAAAGCTATATTAAGGAACCGCTAATAATTGAAACTTCCAATTCCGCAGCATTGGAGAAGGCATTGCGGATATATAAAGGCATTGCAGGGGTTATTATAGGCGGAGAAGATACAAACAAACTTAAAAGTCTTGCTGAAAGATATGGCAGTGTGATAATAAATAATATATAACAAAATGTATTGTGCTAGTTGATATAACCTGCTTTGTTTGTTATTGGTATGAAAAAGGTAATGGGAATGGCGATCAATGATCGCCGCTATATCTTTTCATACCCATGTGTGCCGCTCTGTAGCATGGGTATTGCCGTGCTCCACTGCGTTACGCTCGTAATGACCCGGACCAACCGGCACAACAGGTTAACTTAGCTATACAATCTGCAAAATGGCGCATTTGAGGTATTCCGTCTCCTCTGAAGCCAGAAGTACGGGATGGTCTTTGGCCTGGGACCGGTATTCAACCAGCCGGACTTTGCGTTTCGAGTCAATTGCCGCATTATAAATGATATCCATAAAAAGCTCTGGGTCTACGTGGTGCGAGCAGGAACAGGTAACAAGAAATCCGCCGCTGTTTATGATCTTCATAGCCCGCAGGTTTATTTCCTTATAACCCCGCATAGCGCCTTCCAAAGCGCTTTTGGTTTTTGTAAAAGCCGGTGGGTCAAGGATGATGGTGTCGAACTTTTCTCCATTATCATAATAGTCCCTTAGCTTGTCAAAGGTGTTTGCCGCTTCGAAGCGGCAGGTGCCCTCAAGTCCATTCAAGCGTGCATTGGCGGAGGCAAATTCCACCGCATGCTCCGAAATATCGATGCCCAAAACATCGGAAGCACCGTAATACGCGGCATGCAAGGCAAATGAGCCTGTATGGCTGAAGCAGTCAAGTACTTTTGCATCCTTTACGAAAGGTTTCAAAGCGGCACGGTTTTCTTTCTGATCAAGGAAATATCCGGTTTTTTGTCCGTTCTCAACATCAACCATAAATTTTATGCCGTTTTCCGTCATTTCCACCCGGGTGTCAAATTCTTTGGACAAAAAGCCTTTGTTTTGCTCCAGGCCTTCAAGCTCCCGTACCGGTATGTCATTTCTTTCGTAAATCCCCGAAGGCTTTAGAATATCATTTAAAATATCCACGATCTCGGCTTTGTATTTTTCAATGCCAAAGGAAGTGGTTTGCATTACCAGAATATCATTAAACTTATCAACTACCAGGGCTGGCAGAAAATCCGATTCGGCAAATATTACCCTGCAGCTTAGAGGGTCGGCAACCCTCTGCCTGTAATCCCAGGCATTTTTTATACGGTTGTAAAGAAAGCCATAATCAATCTCTTCGTGTTCATAGGTCATGATTCTTATGGCAATTTGAGATTTAAGGTTGATATAGCCTCTGCCAAGGAATTTGTTCCTGCTGCTGTAAATATCGACAATATCTCCGGGATTACAGCTGCCCTCCACGGTTTGTATATCGCTTCTGTATATCCACGGATGACCGTACTCCGTTCTTTTTTCCTTACCTTTGATCAAAATAGCCTTTGCCATATAATTGCTCCTTATCATTAGCTTCCTTTTCGCCACGGAAATTATACCATAATTTTATTTTCCTGCATATTGTGATCGTAAGTACTGATGAAAATATAACTTCCCGTAAAATGCAGTCTATTGCGGCCGGTATTTTCAGAAAAACGGGAAGTAACATTTTCAGTACTTGGAAAGAGTACATTTATATTGAAATCGGATTGATACCTCTTTTTTGAAATGATGGAATAAAGTAAGATTAAATTGAAATGATACATAAGCTTACACATCCAGGTGGATGTGTGGGCATGGTGTAGAATCTGATAACCCGCATATTATGCGGGTTTATTTATCTGAACATTAAATAGTATATGTATAAAATCTTCGAAAAAGAACAAATGTTTGGTTTTTATTGCCAAAGCACACTGAATGGTATATAATGGATTTGTGTTTTAATCAGGTTTTATCAGAGGGTTTGTTTGAACGGTTCCTTTCTTTTGATTCCCACACATGGGGACGGCGACGTTATAGTTGCTGCAGGGAATACACAAAGGAAGGAGGTGGTCGATATGGAGAATGGTTTGTATACCGGTATCGGTTTTGCCGTTGTCTGGTGTATGAAATACATATGTATACCGATAGGAGTTGCTGTTATTGCAAGAGTAATTGCAGACAGGTTGCTTCGGCCACAACCGGATAAACAAAAGAAAAAACGGTTTTAAAAAAACCGTCCAATAAAAAAATCCCTTAATTAAAACCTGACAGCAACAAGTGTCGCCGTCCTTACTTAATATTATAGCACAATTCATAATAATGTAAACGGGGTTCTTGAAAATATAAAGGTTATATGTTTTTTTACTTTTACTTGAAAACTTTGATACATCAGTTTGATAGTGTTAAATTATTTGATTATGCATAGTAAAATGTCCGTCCTGGTGATAAAGCATTTGTCATTGCCAGCGAACGCAGTGAAGCGCGGCAATCTCTACTTTTAGGTACTATTCTTGGCTAAAAAGGGATCCTGCTGACTTTCAGGGAAATGGGCGGACATGACTGCAAATCCCTGCATCAAGCTCCGTCATGGGCAGGCTGTAATGTCCAGGCTCGTCCCAATGCGGGCGCTTGTCATTCGCCATCCCTGGCTCAAAGACAAGCGTCTTCGGCGTCCGTGCCGAAGGGTCACGGGTATTCCTCTAGGGCCCGCATTCGAACTTCGCCTGGACAAACAGCCTGCAGCCATGACTCCTCATGACGCATTTATTCGCAGCCATGCCCACCCATTTAGCTTGAATGTGATAGAGAGATTTAGTGTTACAACAGCATAGAGGTGAGAATCAAGCGAACAATGGAGACGGTTTCTATCATAATAGAGTTTCTGTTTTTAGGTCACATCTGTCATTGCGAGCGAATGTGATGGAGCGTGGCAATCTCAAAAAATACAGTAGTTGCATAAAAGGCTGAGATTGCCGCGTCGCTCCGCTCCTCGCAATGACAACCAATGGATGCGCATTGAATAAGTTAATAAATGGGTGACTGGCACTGTTTATTAACTTATTGCACATTCTTTCTATTATGTATAACTGTAGCGGCCCTATTTTTTAAAATAACTATCCATATTATTTATAAAAAACCTGTATCACTTTCCATTTAATTTACATAATACATAATAAAAGCAACCAATTAGAATGGAAGGCCAGAGCAACAAGAAGTTTGACATCCTGCTCTTTAATTTTGCACTTTAACAGGAGGTTTGCATGAAAAGGGTTACAGATATATTCGAAGGTGAAAAGCTTGACCTGGAGAAAGTACAAGGAAGGATAATAAACTAAACGTCATTCTATATATGCTATCCGGCCACGAGTCATCAAAATGAGTATAAATAAAATATGAGCGGCAAAAAGATTTTAATTAAAACAATATGATAATAAACCGTAAAACCCTTATAGGACAGGTATTATAAAGCATAAACATATAATAGGACTTATTCAATTAAGGTTGGTTTTATGGTGATTCAATCGGCAGAATTTGACGGCACGGAAATAATCTATATCTGGTTATCCAAGAAGGAAAGAGAAGATCCGATTATTATTGACATAATAAACGACATTAAGAAAAAAAGAAGGGTGTGTGCTTTTTTTTCAGGGAGTTATCCCACGAAGGATTATATACGGAAAATGCTGCTTGAAAATATTTAACGAAAGAATGAGGTTGTTGTATGATAGATGGAATAGGATACGCCCGCATTTCCCGGGATGAAGACAAGGAGAACTATTCGTCAATTGAAAGCCAGCAATTGCTGATATACCAGTATGCAAGCAAAAATGACATAAATATAAAAGAAATATATGTTGATGACAACAAAAGCGGTTACACGTTTGAAAGAGCTGGAATTAAAAAAGTGCGTGAAGAGCTTAAAAATCCCGATATACATGTGGTTATAGCAAAGGATTTATCACGTATTGGAAGACATAATGCATTAACCCTGCTTTTTATCGACGAAGTCAAAGCGTCAGGAAAACGGCTTGTTTTGCCTGATGAATCAAGCGGTGGCTTTGATACTTCAAAAGATGATGATGATATCATAGGTATCAAAACCTGGTACAATGAGCGGTATGTCAAGGATATTTCAAGAAAAATCAGAAGCTCGTTGAAATCGAGACAGGAAAACGGGACACTGATTATCAGACCGTTTTTTGGGTATAAAGTTGACGAGAAGCAGAAAAAACTTGTAATTGATGAAGAAACGGCATTCATTGTAAAAGAAATATTTAAAATGTATATGGAAGGATATGGATATCGTAAAATATCGGCTTATTTGAACGAAAGGAAGTATATGACGCCGTCAATGACGATCGCAGAAAAATATAATTCCTGCGGTAGGACTTTCAAAAACAGGGTAGCGGATTTTTGGAGTGATGTACATATATGCCGGATACTTAAAAATGATGTATATACAGGTGTTTTAAGGCTTGGAAAGACAAGAAAGCCAGGGATAAAAACAAAGCCTGTAAAGGTTTCTCCGGATGAGCAATTTATTTTTGAAAATGCGCATGAAGCTCTTGTAACAAAAGAGGATTTTGAAACAGTCCAAAGGATTGTATCTGAAAGGGATACGGTAAAATTCAGGGGTACAGGCAATTCATCAACGAAGAACAATAACATTTTTTCCGGTCTTTTATTTTGCGGTGACTGCGGGGAGTATATGGTATCCTATAGCCCAAAGGGGAAGAAGAAAAGCTACGTTTGCAGTTCATACCACAGACGGGGAAAGAATTATTGTTCGCGTCACAGGATAGCGGAGGAAGAACTGATCAGCCATATTAAAAACCATTTAACCTTTGTAAAGACCAATTTGTTGGATTATATATGCTCTTTGAATAAAGATATTGAAAAGAAGCTCAATGTGCCGGATAATCATACAAGCCGGCTCAATATGCTTCAAAAAAGATTCAAAGGATTGAATGAAGAATACAAAACCCTTTTATTCCAGAAAGTAAGGGATATGAACAACAACCCGGAATTTAAAGAGACGATAGAAGAAAATTACAAAGAAATGGAACTGGAAAAATTACAGAAAATAAGAGCCACGAACGAACAAATTAAAAGCATGGAAAACAGGCATAATATAGTACTTTCATTCGATTCAAAGGTAACAACTGCGGTATCGGTCTTTGACAATATTATTAACGGGAAAATACCCGGCAGATATAATCTGGAGTTGTCTATAAAACGTATGGATATATTTGAGAATAGTATTGAAATACACCTAAACGAAGATATCGACCAGTTATGCGAATACCAGGATTCTATTGACAGTATGAATGACAACGCCAGTGCTCATAGTGAGATTAATTTTTCCCAAATAGTTTGACAAAGATTACATAAGAGTTTTAAAATATAAAAGTATACACTATAATTCAATAGCTGATCTGTTAAATGTTTACACCGTGCCCAATTACTCAGGTGGCTGTGAAATAGGCCCAAGGCCTATAGACCTTCACCTGAAAGCACTAAGAAGTATGGGTGCAAAAGTAAACGACGCCCAGCGGGGATTTATATACTGCGAAGCGGACAGATTGAGAGGCTGTGATATACAACTTGATTATCCCAGCGTAGGTGCAACGGAGAATATCATGCTTGCATCAGTTTTCGCAGAAGGTGAAACCTACATAAGAAATGCTGCTAAAGAGCCTGAAATCAATGATTTACAAAACTACATGAATGGGCTGGGAATCGAAGTTTCAGGCGCAGGAACCAGCATTATAAGGGTAAAAGGCAATGGAAGCGGAAGCGGTGGCGGAAGCAAGCTAAGGGATGTGGAGCATACGATTATTACCGACAGAATAGTTGCCGGTACATATATGGTTGCAGCAGCCATTACAGGCGGCGAACTGGTTCTGAAAAATGTCATACAAGAGCATCTTAGCTCCATAATTTCAATTTTACGGGAATGCGGATGTAAAATCAGCATCAGAGGCAGCAATATGCATATCTCGGGGCCGACGAGGCTAAGGAGCATTGACAGCATAAGGACTTTGCCTTATCCGGGCTTTCCGACAGACATGCAGGCGCAGATAGTAGCAGCTCTGACAGTGGCACGCGGGACTAGCATCATGGTTGAGACTGTTTTCGAAAACAGGTACAAGCATGTTGAAGAGCTTGCAAGAATGGGTGCCAATATCAAGCTGGAAGGAAGAATGGCAGTCATAAAAGGTATAAAACAGCTTACCGGCGCCAGTGTAACCGCCCGTGACCTAAGAGGGGGAGCAGCCCTGGTCCTGGCAGGCCTTGCTGCGGATGGGGAAACAGAAATCAGCGATATAAAGCATATTGAAAGAGGATATGAAAAAATCGAAGATAAGCTTGCACGAGCAGGTGCCGATATCCGAAGAGTTGATTAGAAATAATGCCGACTTTTGGATAAGCACTGGTAAAAACAGTAAGGCAGGGTGCAATGAAAAAACAAACGATAAATGAAGCCATGGAGCAAAAGGCAGAAAAGAGAAAACGGAACAAAAAAAGGATTAAAAGGCTTGTATTTTGGATAAAATCAATATCCATACTGGCATTGTCAGTTGCAGCCATTGTATTTACAGGCCTTTCTCCCTTATTCGATCTTAAGAAAACAGAAGTAAAGGGCGCAGTACATTATAAGCCTGAGACACTGACAAGTTATGCGGCTATACAGATGGGGGAGAACGGGTTCAGGGAAATCGGCAGCAATCCTCTCAACATACTTCTCTTCAGATTTGGAGCTGCTGAAACCTCCATTATGGAGAATTGCCCCTATGTCAAAAAAGTCAGGGTCAGGTTTGCAATACCTTCCAAAGTAGTCATCGATGTGACGGAAAGACAGGCAATCGCCGCTGTACCTTATCTTGGGACAAGCTTGCTGATTGACCGGGAGGGATTTGTCCTTGAAAATCTGGCAGGCGGCGACAAAACAGAATTACTTTCTATTCAGGGGTTGGAATTTACCGATTATGAGCTAGGGCATAAACTCGACATGAAAAACGGCAATTCCCTTGTAAATGGGATAAAGCTCATGGATACGTTAAAAGAAAGTGATAAATTGGACAAGAGCAAACTATTTGATGCGGTAGATTCCCTGGACGTTAGTGACGGCCACAACCTCAAAATCCGTCTGGATAAGAGAGTGACCGTTAACTTCGGAGCGCTTGAGGATTTGAATTACAGAATAAGTATGGCAAAAACCATCTTTAATAAAAACATAAAAAAAGGTGAAAAGGGGACCCTGGATTTTACTACAGGAGACAACCCGGTTTTTTCACCGGAGGGCGGAGGATAATTTCAAATGGTACCATTATTAGGTCTGATCATTGGGATATTGGTGGGAGTTTTCTTTATACCGGTAAACATTCCGCAGCAGTATTCAAATTATGTTGCAGTTGCGATCCTGGCTGCGCTGGATTCTGTATTTGGGGGAATTGCCGCCAATCTTCAGGGAAAGTTCGACTTAAAGATATTTCTTTCGGGATTTTTTGGAAATGCATTACTGGCAGCTGCACTGGCATATATTGGAGACCAGCTGGGTATACAGATTTACCTGGCGGCGATTTTTGCATTTGGAAACAGATTATTTTTGAATTTCGCAATTATTCGCAGATATATATTGAATAAATCGGCCAAAAAAGATAATATATGAATGTGTTGAAAAGGTAAAGGGACACACCCACAGGAAGTATTCCTAACGGGGTGTGGGAATGAAGCGGAAATATAAGGTCAGGGGATTGTCCCTTTTTGAAATGTAGGGGGTTCATCATTGGGTGGTTTAATTGTAAGTATAGATATAGGTACTTCCAAGATTTGCGCCGTTGTCGGCAGGCTGGGTAAAAATTCCTCGCTGGATATCATAGGCAAGGGGATGGTCCCGTGCAATGGCTTGAAAAAAGGTATGATCGTTGACATAGACAGTGTTGCAGCATCCATCCGTGCTGCCGTGGATGAGGCGGAAGCATCGGCAAACATCAAGGTGGGTTCTGCTTTTGTAAATATTCACGGTATGCATGTCAATGTTATCAATAACAAAAGCTGGGTGAGCATTTCCAATACAAACAGGGAAATTACGAAGAAGGATGTAGAGAGTCTTCTTTACTCGGTGCGGGATATTGAAATTCCCGATGACAGGCAGTTTATCGATGTCATTCCCAGGCAGTTTATCATCGACGGGTATGATGAAATCCTGGACCCTACGGGAATGGTGGGGACCCGGCTGGAAATCGATGCCGACATTATCGCCGGTAAAATCACTTCGGTGCAAAATATTATAAAAAGCCTTGAAAGAGCCGGCGTCAGAATCGACGGGATTGTTGCGGAAGCATTTGCATCCGGTGAAATCGTACTGACGGCAGAAGAAAAGGATATCGGGGTTATTATGCTTGATATCGGCGGCGGCGTCACCGACATCTCGGTATTCCAGGGCAAGAGGCTGGTGTTTTATGATTCCATTCCCGTCGGCGGAGATCATATTACCAATGATATATCCATCGGCCTGAAAATATCCAACGCGGAATCCGAAAAAATCAAGCGTCAATATGAGCTGGCACTGGCCTCCTTAATAAAGAACGATCAGGAAATATCCGTATTCGACATTAATGAAAATAAGAAAAAGAATGTAAAAATATCGGAGGTCGTTGAGATCATCGAAGCCAGAGTATTTGAAATATTTTCACTCTGCAGGAATCAGGCGGTGAAAGCCGGTGTTTTCAACAACCTTGCCGGAGGCGTGGTACTGACCGGAGCCGGCATTTCCTATGTGGATGGATGCAAGCAGCTGGCGCAGGAGGTTTTTGAGCTTCCCGTAAGAGTCGCCGCCTTGAATCATTTAGGCATTACAAAGCCTGAATATATCACTGCCGCAGGAATTATCAAGTATATTGCAAGCATACGCAAGGGTTCCAGTTCCGCCATAGAAAACAAGCTTCAAAATCCCCGGATTGCTCGTAAAAAAACGGGAATTTTAAGTAAAATTGTAAATATCATTAAGGAATTTTTTTAGAGAATATAAGGGATTTTCTTGCCGAACTTTTTGTAAAAACAAATATTGCTTTAATCCAAAGAATAAGATATTATTTATTTGGGGGTACGGAAAAGGTTACTTCCCGTTTTTATGAAAATACTGGCTGCAAAGAGCGGTATTTTCATACATCATAAAGGAAGTGTTTTCACTGGTACTCAAGTCGTACGAATGACGAAGGGGGATTTGATTTGCTGGAATTTGATATCGATATGGAACAGTTTGCCCAGATAAAGGTTATCGGAGTAGGCGGCGGCGGTAATAATGCCGTAAACAGAATGATCGCGGCCGGACTTCGCGGGGTAGAATTTATAGCAATAAATACAGATAAACAAGCCTTATTTCTTTCCAAGTCCAATACTAAAATTCAAATCGGCGATAAGCTGACAAAGGGACTAGGAGCCGGTGCCAATCCTGAAGTTGGAGAAAGAGCGGCCAACGAAAGCAAGGATGAGATAGCCCAGGCGGTCAAAGGTGCGGATATGGTTTTTGTCACAGCCGGTATGGGCGGCGGTACAGGGACCGGAGCAGCCCCCATCGTTGCCCAGATAGCCAAGGAAATGGGAATTCTTACGGTAGGTGTCGTAACCAAGCCCTTTATGTTCGAAGGCCGGAAAAGAATGCAGTTTGCTGAAAGAGGCATTGAAAATTTAAAAGGCGTTGTGGATACGCTTGTTACTATTCCAAATGACAGACTCCTTCAGGTTGCAGAGAAGAAAACTTCCATTATCGACGCTTTCAGAATGGCGGATGATGTTTTACGGCAAGGTGTTCAGGGTATTTCCGACCTCATTGCGGTTCCCGGCTTAATCAATCTGGACTTCGCCGATGTGAAGACCATTATGGTCAACACAGGCCTGGCGCATATGGGTATAGGAAGAGCCGCGGGTGAAGGCAGGGCGGAAGAGGCTGCAAGACAGGCTATTCAGAGTCCTTTGCTGGAAACTTCCATCGAAGGCGCCCGGGGGGTACTGTTAAACATTACCGGCGGAAACGACCTCGGCTTGTTTGAAGTCAATCTGGCAGCCGAGCTGGTTCAAAAATCCGCGGATCCCGATGCCAATATCATCGTTGGCGCCGTAATAGACGAAAACCTCAAGGATGAAATGCTCATTACCGTTATCGCTACAGGCTTTGAGAAGGGACCGATAATTAAGAAAATCGATAAGGTGCCTGAAAAGACTGTAATGAAAAGCACAATGGAGCAACCTGCTATAAAACGCCATGCTTCGAACGAAATATCCGATGACGAACTGGAAATCCCCACATTTTTACGTAAAAACAGATTTAAATAGAGATGTTAATTCTCCATCAAAAAATGACATGATACAAGCCTTTGGGACTTTCCCGAGGGCTTTTTTTATTTTCGGGATTCAGCCATCGTCGAATCACCAAGAGGCGAGTAGGGCATCCCATAGCCGTATCTGCCGGAAAGCGGGCAGAGCCCGATATCTCTTGAGCGTTTGAGCGTACAGAACGAAAATTTTTGTCGCACTATTTCATTGATTCTACAGTACCTTCCGACATAAAAATCATTTTGAATCCAATATAATTTATTCAGCACTTGCAATATATTCATAAAAGTACAGGCATATGAATATATGTAAGATAGGGGATTGTCAAGCTTGCTCAAGAAAATAGAGAAATGGCGGCCCGGCTCCGCTTGCGGATAGGGTCTTGTGAGGTAAAATGTGGAGATTGTAATCTATTTGGATATACTCATATTGGAAAATATAGTGATCAACTATATGATACTTGCCGTAACCGCCAAGTTTTCCAGGATAAAGACGTCAAGTCTCCGCCTGTTTATCGGCGCTCTGGTGGGCGCTCTATATATCATATTCGTTTTTTTACCGGATATGAAAATATATACATCTGTTTTTGCAAAGATCATCCTCTCTTTCGTCATGATCGCCATTGCTTTTAAATTTGGCAGAATCGTTAGTTTTTTCAAAACTCTGGCTCTTTTCTATATCACTACCTTTGTATTTGCCGGTGCAGGGTTTGCACTGCTTTACTTTAATTCTAAAGGGATCATGGTTAAAAATGGTGTCGTGGTTCTGGACCGCTCCCTGCCGTTTTTAGATACAAAATGGACACAAACCTTGCTGGCATTGGCCCTCGCGGGTATTATCACCAGAATTCTCTGGGAAATAATACACAGCATCAAGGACAAAGTAATGGTGCAGCTGTATATTTCCTTCGACAGCAAAATCATCGGCCTTTATGCTCTGGTGGATACCGGCAACGCACTGCACGACCCATTGACCAATATGCCTGTGGTAATTGTAGAATTCGGTGCAATCAAGGATATTCTGCCGGGTGAAATAAGAAAAGTATTTGAGGAATGCAGTGATATTGATCTTGCCAATATTACCAAAGCCATTTCCAATACCACCTGGTTTACCAGATTCAGGCTCATTCCCTTTACATCTCTGGGGAAGGAAAACGGAATGCTGGTAGGCTTCAAGCCTGATTTTATAGAGATAGACAATGATAATGAGAAGAAAGATATTAAAGATGTAGTTATAGGTATCTACACAAGATCGCTGTCCAAAAATGAGAAATACAAGGCATTGCTCAGTCCGGACCTCATTTAGGATCAGCATACGCTCCACCTGCCTATCCGGCTGCAATCGAAAAATATCCTATTAAATATATGCATCGAAAGGAGATCATCAATGGGCATTATTAAAAGACTCAAGCTGTACTTCATCATCAGGTATCTGGAGGTTTTAAAAAGACTCAGAATATCGGATCGATTCCCGATTCATTATATAGGAGGAAGCGAAGCATTGCCCCCGCCGTTAAGCATGGACGAGGAGAATTATCTGCTCTCCAGGCTGGAAGGGAATGACTTCGGCGTAAAGACCGTATTAATTGAGAGAAATCTGCGGCTGGTGGTATATATCGCCAGAAAATTTGAAAACACCGGCGTAGGTGTTGAGGATCTGGTGTCCATCGGGACAATAGGCCTGATTAAAGCCATTAACACCTTCAACCCTTCCAAAAATATAAAGCTGGCGACCTATGCCTCGCGGTGCATTGAAAATGAAATTCTCATGTATCTCCGGCGGAACAATAAGGTGAAGACCGAAATATCCATCGACGAGCCGCTGAATATTGACTGGGACGGGAATGAACTGCTGCTGTCGGATATTTTAGGGACGGAAAATGATATTATTCACAGGAGCATTGAAGATGAAGTGGATAAGGAGCTTCTGAATACGGCAATGAAAAAGCTTTCAATCCGTGAAAAAAGAATCATGGAGCTTCGATTCGGGCTCTCCAACGGCATTGAAAAGACACAAAAGGAAGTTGCCGATATGCTGGGAATATCCCAATCCTACATTTCAAGGCTTGAAAAAAGGATTATCAGCAGGCTGAAAAAGGAGATAAACCGGATGATTTGAAAGCGGATGTATACAGTCTGAATATGCCATTGTCAAGGCCTTTAAGAAAAATTTTTTGATCCGTCCGACAGTATAAAAATAACCTCCATGGCAATAATGTTACTGACATAAATTGTTTTGCGGGAGGTTATTTTCATGCTGATAAACAAAGTTGAGATTTGCGGTGTCAATACATCGAAGCTTCCGGTCCTGACCAATGACCAGAAGAAAGCACTGTTTGAGAGAATGCATAAAGGAGATACCTCGGCGCGTGAGGAGTTTATTAATGGCAATCTAAGGCTTGTATTAAGCGTAATACAGCGGTTCAACAACAGGGGGGAATATGTGGACGATCTGTTTCAGGTAGGCTGCATAGGGCTCATAAAAGCCATTGACAATTTTGATGTTTCCCAGAACGTCAAATTCTCAACTTACGCAGTGCCGATGATCATAGGAGAGATCCGAAGATATCTCAGGGACAACAATTCCATCCGGGTAAGCCGTTCGCTGAGAGACATAGCATATAAGGCTTTGCAGGCAAAGGAAAAGCTGACCAATAAAAATTCAAAAGAGCCTACCATAGCAGAAATTGCTGAAGAGCTGAAACTTCCGAAGGAAGAAGTGGTTTTTGCTCTGGACGCAATCCAGGACCCCATTTCACTGTTTGAATCCGTTTACCATGACGGCGGCGATGCCATCTATGTAATGGACCAGGTCAGAGATGAAAAAAACAATGATGATAACTGGCTTGAAGGTATCTCATTAAAAGAAGCAATGAGAAAGCTGAATGAAAGAGAAAAGCTGATACTGAATCTGCGGTTCTTCGAAGGAAGGACACAGATGGAAGTGGCAGAAGAAATAGGGATCTCCCAGGCCCAGGTCTCAAGACTCGAGAAAACCGCGCTGATGCATATGAAGAAGTATATTTGAAGAAGACAGTAGCCTAAACACCGGAAGGCGGCAAAAGCGATTTGCGGATAATTGGAGCGATTTTCATAGAGATGGATATGGATAAGCCTTGATTTATTTAGATTTGTTTTACCGGTAATTTATACTGGTTTTTTTATTTCATCGGATTGCATTTTTCGGGTTTTACATTGTCTGGCATATTCCTATGACAAATGTAATATTATCTGATATTAATATGGCAGAGCGGTTGAAAAATAGGACATAAAAAGGCTATATTTGAACCCTTGGAATAACATTCAGGGGTTTTTATATTGGAAACATTTTATCATTATCATTTCCATTGAGTCTTCAGGCAGTTTTTGTTGCATTATCGCTCATAGGAAGGTAAAACATGACATATATTTAAATAGAATAACCAATGTATAACGCCTGGCAATTTATTAGATCCGGCAGTTGGAGACAGATATGAACCGTTCATCCGATTTCAGACAAAAAGAAGTGATCAATCTTGCAGACGGAAAACGTCTGGGCTTTGTTTCGGACGTAGAAATCGATCTGGATACAGGGAAAATCGACGCAATCATCCTGCCCGGAGTCGGAAAGCTTTTTGGACTACTGGGGAAGGACAATGAATTTGCGATACCCTGGGAGAAAATCAAAAAAATAGGGGAAGACATTATCCTTGTCGAGCTGGATGAGAGGTATATACGAAAGTATTTTGATTAATCCCGGGAAAAATATCCGGTATTAAAAATTGGGTATAAAGTGAGAAGTATGTTTAGCCGATATAGATAAAGGATAAGCATACTTTTTTGCTATGGATTAATTTCGGTACATCAGTCATTTTGCTATATTTGCTATAATCGATGTAAAAAAGAGTGAGCATGCTATACCGGGATTTAGATTTTACCGGATAGAAAGGATTCAATATGAAATGTCCTTATTGCGGGTTTATAGAAGATAAAGTAATCGATTCGCGTCCAACCGATGAAGGCTCCGCCATCCGAAGACGGAGAGAATGCTCCAAATGCACTAAGCGCTTTACTACCTATGAAAAGGTGGAAAGTATTCCGTTAATGGTAGTCAAGAAAGATGACACCCGTCAGGCCTTTGACAGGGACAAGCTGATGAACGGGCTTTTGCGTGCCAGTGAAAAGCGGCCGGTATCGATCAATATGCTGGAGAAGATGGTAAACGATATCGAAACGCAGATACAAAATACTCTCCGCAGGGAAATCAGCACACAGGAAATCGGTGAAATGGTCATGGCCAAGCTCAAGGATATCGATGAAGTGGCCTATGTCCGATTTGCCTCGGTATACCGGCAGTTTAAGGATATAAACACATTTATGGACGAGCTCCGCAAGCTGCTGAAGGATAAATAATTTCTTTTCATCAATGAACAGGCATGTGCTGTGAAATGTAGTGAATGCCGCCACCCCAGCGGTTGACGTTTTTAGCGTCGATGCCAATGATTTTTCGTCCTGCAAAGATGTTCAGGGACGAATTCATCACCTGCTCTTTCGTTGTTTTAAGCCTTTATAAGGTTTGCCGTCAGCATCCGTAGAATTCTTTAGAATATCATAATTTTCTTCCAGACGCAGAAAGGATTCCTGGGTATTCTGGCTTGTCTCTAGCTTTCCCGTTTTAATTCTTATTATTTGACCAGCCGACCATGGGATTCTACTGATTTAACCACTTATTAATCACATACTGTGAGCCTATGAATACTGTGTAATATAGATAAAAAATGGAGTGTATTTAACATGCTTATCCACGTTGTTAAAGCGGGAGAATCCCTTTGGCAGATAGCAGCTTTTTACCGTATTCCGCTGGCGAGAATTATAAATGCCAATGCGCTGCCGGATAATAACACGATACTGGTTGGACAGTCGTTGGTGATACCAACGGAGGATGCTTTTTATACAGTGAAAGCCGGCGACAGTTTATGGAAAATTGCACAAACCTATGGGACCACAGTACAAGCCATCGTTCAAGCGAATCAAATCGCAAACCCGGCCAATATTTACCCGGGACTTGTGCTTTATATTCCGGCGCAAAGGCATCAGATCCAAAGAGGAGAAGCATTATGGCAGATTGCGCAAAGATATGGGGTGACATTGAGTGATCTCTTAAAGGCAAATTTTATCGAAAATCCGAATCTTGTTTACCCCGGCACAATTTTGGTCATACCCCGGAGGTCCCGGCCGGTTATTGATGTAAACGGGTATATTTATTTCTATGATGTAGCTGCGGTGCCCATTGTAAAGGAAGATGGACGGCATCTAACCTATTTGAGCCCCTTTGCGTATAGGATCCGGGAAAACGGCGATTTGCAGCCGATTAAAGATGTCCCGGCAATCAATGCGGCTCTTTCCGAACAGGTAGTCCCGATGATGTGCATCACCAATTTTACCGTCTCTGAGTTGGGTGAAAATCTTGCCCATATTGTGCTTTCTGATACTAGCATACAGAACCGTCTGCTTGCCAATACGGTCAGTATCATGCGGGAAAAACGTTATCAAGGGCTGAATATCGATTTTGAAAATGTACTTCCGGCTGACCGGGAATTATATAATCAGTTTCTAAAGCGCACGGTGGATTATATGCACAGAGAAGGCTTTTTTGTGTCAACGGCTCTTGCGCCAAAAGAGAGCGAACAGCAGTCAGGGCTGCTGTATGAAGCCCATGATTACAGATTTCATGGCATGACGGCTGATTTCGTCGTGTTGATGACATATGAATGGGGCTGGCGCTTTGGGCCTCCGCAGGCAATTTCACCATTAAACAGGATCATCAATGTACTTAACTATGCCTTAACTGTTATGCCTGCCAACAAGATACTCTTTGGATTTCAAATATATGCACGGGATTGGCTGCTTCCGCATGTACAGGGGCAGGAGGCTGAAACCTTCAGTATGCAGGAGGCTGTGTCCAGGGCAGTGAAATATAGAGTGACAATCCAATATAATCCTGTTGCGCAGTCACCATTTTTCCGGTATACGGATGAACAGGGGCGAATGCATGAAGTATGGTTTGAAGACGCCCGCAGCGCCCAAGCAAAATTTGATGTTGTCAAGGCATATAACCTGAGAGGTATAAGCTACTGGGTATTGGGCTATCCATTCCCTCAGAACTGGATCTTGCTGGAGGATAACTTTACCGTCCGGAAATTTTAGGGTAAAGGTTATCCGAATAGATTAAAAAAAAGATAACATTTTGCTGTCGTACTGGCAGAGGATATTACTTTTTATAAGGGTATAGGAGAAGTATATTTCTGCCGGTACTTTTGGTGCAGCCTCGAATGCACCAAGCTTTCCTCATGCCGATTGATATGGATTTAAACATTTATCTGCTTTCTCTTCTAAACGATCCTACCTTGAACTGAGAATTAATTTATCGAAATCTATATACAAAAATGGAAAAATATTGTAGTATTATGTTGGAAATAATGGAATTTAATACATGGGATGAGGCATCAAAAAAATGTCCCCTACCCTTGCAGGTGAAGGGTACCGAATTGTTGCTCAGGCGGTGGGCATATTTCCCACCCGGGTGCATGGGAAACCAGCCTCGTTGAAACTCCGATGATGAACTAATTTTTTCTGCATACGAAAAAATTAGTTTTAGATTGAGTCGTTAAAATACAAAAGAAAGGGTATGATCTATGTTCTCCAAGCTTAAAAGCTGCGGTCTGCTGGGAATCGACGGGTTTACGGTGGAGGTGGAGGCTGATATCAGCAACGGGATCCCGGTCTTTGAAATTGTCGGGCTTGCAGACGCCGCCATCCGGGAATCCAAGGAACGTGTACGTTCCGCAGTGAAAAACTCCGGACTTGATTTTCCTGTAAGAAGGATTACCATGAATCTTGCACCGGCAAATCTAAAAAAGGTGGGATCCTCTTTCGACCTTGCAATTGCATTGAGCATTCTTTCAGCCACAGAACAAGTCCGGAGCAATTCATTGGATCAATGTATGTTCGTCGGGGAGCTGTCGTTGGATGGCGAAATCCGTCCGGTAAACGGCGTACTTCCGATAGCTGTTTGCGCAATGCAGACAGGCGTCAAATACCTGGTTCTGCCGGAAGCAAACGCCCAGGAGGCGGCGGTAGTGAAAGGGTTGAATATCCTGCCGGTAAAAACCCTGGCGGAAGCAGTGAAACATTTTAATGGCGAAATTACGCTGGAATGCCTGCAAGATGATATGAACAGTATATTGGGAAACAGAATTGAGCATCTGGAGGATTTTGCAGACGTCAAGGGACAGGAAAACGTGAAAAGAGCACTGGAGGTTGCTGCATCAGGCGCTCACAACTGTTTTTTAATCGGGGCGCCGGGCTGCGGTAAAACCATGCTGGCCAGAAGAATGCCTACGATATTGCCTGAGATGACGTTTGACGAGGCCCTTGAAGTAACAAAGATCCACAGCATTGCAGGAACTCTGCCGGCAGGTACGGCGCTCATGACCAGCAGGCCCTTCAGAAGCCCTCACCACACAATTTCAGACATTGGTCTCGTCGGAGGGGGCTCGATTCCCAAACCGGGAGAAATCAGTCTCGCGCATTACGGGGTGCTGTTCCTGGATGAACTTCCGGAATTCAGCAAGAAATCCCTGGAGGTACTGAGACAGCCCCTGGAAGACGGAGTTATAACAATTTCACGGATAAACGCCTGCCTTACCTATCCTGCGAAAACAACTTTGGTTTGCGCTTCAAATCCATGCAAATGTGGGAAGTTTCTAGATCCATCAGGAAAATGTGCCTGTACGCCCAAGCAGATCCAGCAGTATCTGGGAAAATTATCCGGGCCGCTGCTGGACCGGATGGATATTCATATAGAAGTAGCTTCCGTAAAATACAAGGAATTGGATAATATCAAGGAGGGCGATACCTCCGAAACCATAAGAAAAAGAGTGGATAAGGCAAGAAAAATCCAGCTGGAAAGATACAAGGACATAAAAATTTATTCAAATTCCCAGCTTCAGCCGGCCATGCTGGGCAAATACTGCAAGTTGGATGCCAGGGGCAGGGAAATCATGAAGAATGCCTTCGAGAAGCTGGGATTGAGCGCCAGAGCACACAGCCGCATCTTAAAGGTATCCAGAACCATCGCGGATATGGATGAAAGTGAAAATATCAAGCCGGTACACCTGGCAGAAGCAATCCAGTACAGGAGCCTTGACCGGAAAATCTGGAACCTGTAAAGACAAGTGAGGTATATATGACAGATATAAATTATTGGGTTTGGTTTAGCTCATTGGTAAAAATAAATACCCGCAAGCGTTTTGAATTATTGGAGTATTATAGGGAGCCGGCTTATCTATGGCATGCATCGGAGGAGGAGCTAAAAAGACTGGCGATGATTGAAAGCTCAGACGTCGGTCACATCATAGACAGGCAGTTCAGGAGCGAAACGCAAAAGCACTATGATAATCTTGTCGCCGCAGATGTTGATATTATTACAATGCGGGACAGCCTCTATCCTGAGGAATTAAAATATATTTACGATCCTCCGGTTGTTTTATATGCGAAAGGGAGCCTTGCAAGAGATGAGGCAAGAGTGGCTGTGGTAGGTTCAAGAAGAGCCACGACGTATGGTCTTGAGACGGCTGAAAAGCTTTCCGAAGGTTTGGCGGGGAACGGTGTGACAATCGTAAGCGGCATGGCAAGGGGAATAGACTCAAAAGCCCATAACGGTGCCCTTGCCGTAAATGGAAGGACCATAGCGGTCCTTGGATGCGGATTGGACATTGTCTATCCTTCGGAAAACAAAGAGCTGATGAAGCGGATTTGCAAAAGCGGGGCGGTGATGTCCGAATACCTTCCCGGTACTCCGCCTGCGGCATTTAATTTCCCGGCCAGAAACCGTATCATCAGCGGCATATCCAAAGGAGTAGTTGTCGTTGAAGCCAACGATAAGAGCGGCTCTCTCATCACTGCAAATTATGCTCTCGAGCAGGGAAAGGAAGTCTTTGCAATCCCTGGAAATATCAACTGCGGCAACAGTACGGGGACCAACAAGCTGATTCGCGACGGAGCGAAAATAGTGCTGGAGCTGGGCGACATTCTGGATGAATTAAAAATATCCCGCAGTGCAAATAATAGCATCAGCAAGAAAAGTATCAAAATCAACACATCCGCCCTGGAGGCGGATGAGAGATCCATTCTGAAGGAACTCAGAAAAGGGCCGGTACATATTGATACCCTCGCAAGAATATGTAATTTAGGCATAAATACCACAGGATCAATTCTTGTAATGCTTGAGATGAAAGGATTTGTGGAGCAGCTTCCGGGAAAGTCATACAAACTTGCGAGGTAAAAAATAGTATTAATTTATATAATTTGAAATATATTTTGAAATATATATTGTAGATTTTATTTAAATATGTGGTAATATAAAAAAGAGATTTCGTTAATAAACATTTGGAGGAAAACCATGGCGAATAATCTGGTAATTGTAGAATCACCGGCGAAAGCCAACACCATCGGCAAATTTCTTGGAAAGGACTACAAGATCATCGCATCGGTAGGACATGTGCGGGATTTGCCTAAAAGCCAGATAGGAGTAGATGTTGATAAGAATTTTGAGCCAAAGTACATTACCATCCGTGGAAAAGGCGATGTCATAAACAAGCTGAAAAAAGAAGCAAAAAGCGCAAAGAAAATATTTCTCGCAACTGACCCTGACCGTGAAGGCGAGGCTATATCCTGGCATCTGGCCAACCTGCTCAATATTGATGAAAAAGACAAATGCAGGATTACTTTCAATGAGATTACAAAAAATGCCGTAAAAAATGCAATAAAAATACCTCGGCAGATTGATATGAACCTGGTGGACGCACAGCAGGCCAGAAGGGTTTTGGACAGGATCGTCGGCTATAAGATCAGCCCGCTGCTGTGGAGAAAGATCCGGAAGGGCCTGAGTGCCGGAAGGGTCCAGTCCGTTGCTACCCGGCTGATTTGCGACCGTGAGGAAGAAATCGAAAAGTTTGTGCCGGAGGAATACTGGACGATTGCAGCCAAGCTTGCCAAGGCCAAGACACCGCCTTTTGAAGCAAGGTTTTTCGGCGCGGGCGAGGAGAAAATTGAATTAAAGGATGAAAAGCAGGTAAAGGGTATCCTGAAGGAATTGACCGGAAAGAAATATACGGTAAAGAAGGTAAAGAAAAGCGAGAAGAAAAAAGCTCCGGCGCCGCCTTTTACAACCAGCACCCTTCAGCAGGAGGCAGCCAGAAGACTGGGGTATCCTACAAAAAAGACCATGATCATTGCCCAACAGCTGTACGAAGGAATCGAGGTAAAAGGGCACGGGGCTGTAGGTCTTGTGACATATATCCGTACCGACTCCATGCGTATTTCTACAGAAGCCCAGCAGGAGGCGAAGGGCTTTATCGGCAGCAAGTATGGCGAGAAATATCTTCCCGAGGAAACCAGAGTATTTAAAAACAAATCGGCTTCCCAGGATGCTCATGAAGCTATAAGGCCTACGTATGTCACCATGGAACCCGATGAAATAAAGGACTCCCTCAGTAATGACCAATACAAGCTTTATAAGCTGATATGGGGAAGGTTTATAGCCAGTCAAATGGCTTCGGCGGTGTATGATACTGTTTCTGCAGATATCGAGGCCGGCAAATATTTATTTAAGGCAAACGGATCAAAAATTAAATTCGCAGGCTTTATGGCAGTATATATCGAAGGCCGTGATGAAGAAACCGATGACGGCGAGGTTACCATTCCCGAGCTGGTGGAAGGCGAACAGCTTGATTTGAAAAAGCTGGAAGAGAAACAGCATTTTACCCAGCCTCCGCTAAGATTCACAGAAGCCACGCTTGTACGGATTCTGGAGGAAAAGGGAATAGGCAGGCCCAGTACGTATGCGCCGATTATTACAACAATACTTGCCCGTGGATATGTGGAAAGAGAAAAGAAATTTTTATTTCCGACTGAGTTGGGGCGTATAGTAAACGACCTTATGAAAAACCATTTCAAGGATATCGTGGACGTCCAGTTTACCGCTTTGATGGAAAAAAAGCTTGACGACGTAGAGGAAGGTTCAAAGAAATGGATAGAAATAATGAGGGAATTCTATATGCAGTTCGTAGATACCCTCAAGCAGGCGGAAGACCTCATAGGGCATATCGATATCCCCGATGAAGTGACGGACATTTTATGTGAAAAATGCGGCAGGAACATGGTCATAAAAAACGGACGCTTCGGCAAATTCCTGGCCTGCCCCGGTTTCCCGGAATGCAGGAATGCAAGGCCGATTCTTGAAGAAGCAGGCGTGAACTGCCCCAAATGCGGGGGAAAGGTACTCTATAAAAAGACGCGTAAGGGCAAGCGGTATCTAGGCTGTGAAAACAATCCCGATTGCGGTTTCATGACATGGGATATGCCGGCAAAGGAAAATTGCCCCAAATGCGGCAACTTCCTGGTGAAAAAATATTCAGGCAAGAAAATCCTGTTAAAATGCAGCAGTGAAACTTGTGACTTCAGCAAGGAAGGGACAAGAAACGAAAATCAGGAATGAGGATTATGGAAAATAAACATATCAATATCATCGGCGCCGGGCTGGCTGGATGCGAAGCCGCCTGGCAGGCTGCCAAAAAGGGTTTGGAAGTAAGGCTTTATGAAATGAAGCCCCATAAATTCTCTCCGGCGCATCATCTGGAAAGCTTTGCGGAGCTTGTCTGCAGTAATTCCCTCCGTTCGGACAGGCTTGAAAATGCGGTAGGTCTGTTAAAAGCCGAAATGAGGGCTATGGATTCACTGATTATGAAGTGCGCCGATGCCGTCAGAGTACCGGCCGGAGGTGCACTGGCCGTGGATCGGGAAGGGTTTTCGGCCATGATTACCGGTAGTATAAGGAATCATCCTTTAATTACCGTAATCGAAGGCGAGATGACCAGCATACCGGAGAGCGGCATAACAATCATAGCCACCGGCCCGCTGACGTCGGAGGCTTTCTCCGGTTATATTGCATCGTTTATCGGGGAAGATTACCTGTATTTTTACGATGCGGCAGCACCGATTGTGACTCTGGCCTCCATTGACATGAGTAAGGCATTCAAAGCATCACGCTATGGCAAGGGCGACGATGACTATATCAATTGTCCCATGGATCGCGAACAATATGACCTATTCTATCATGAGCTTGTCAAGGCGGAAGTAGTTCCTATAAAGCAATTTGAAAAAGAAATACTCTTCAGCGGCTGCATGCCTGTTGAAAGCATGGCATATAAAGGCGTTGACACACTCAGATACGGTCCCTTGAAGCCCGTAGGATTAGTAAATCCGCATACCGGGAAGGAACCCTATGCCGTGGTTCAATTACGTCAGGATAATGCGGAGGGTTCATTGTACAATCTGGTAGGCTTCCAGACTCATTTGAAATGGAATGAGCAAAAAAGGATCTTCGGTCTGATCCCGGGACTGGAAAATGCCGAATTTGCCAGATATGGCGTAATGCACAGAAATACCTACATCAATTCTCCAAAGCTTCTCGATAATACATACGCTGTAAAGGCAAAGCCGGAAATTTATTTTGCCGGTCAGATTACGGGGGTGGAGGGGTATATCGAATCTGCTTCTTCCGGGATGGTTGCAGGTATTAATGCTGCCAATCGGGTGCTTGGGGGTGAAAAAACGGTATTTTCGTCCAGAACCGCCACCGGCGCACTTGCAAATTACGTATCGAATTCTACCGTCAAAAATTTTCAGCCCATGAATGTGAATTTTGGTATAATGGACCCGCCGGCCCAAAGATTTAAAGAAAAAAAAATGAAGTATCTTGAAATTTCGCGGATTGCACTGGAGGAGATCAAGGCTGTTTCCAGCGCATCCAGTGGGCTGTTAAATACAAATTAACTCTAAGTTAACTATAAATCCATATCGGAATTCATTATTGTAATTGTTAATTCAATATGTTAAAATTTATATAGTATTATGGAATATTATGTATACGAGATTAATAGTAATATTTTAATTTGTAAGAATTTATGAAGGATATTACAAAAATTTGTCGAACTATACAGAATATATTTTAGTACCTTTTTTACATAAGAAAAATAAGGAGGTTTGGCAGTATGTTTGATAAAATTTCAAACAACCTCAAAATTTTGGAAAAGTCATTGGACGCTTCTTTATTACGCAATGAAGTCATTGCACAGAACATTGCCAATGTGGATACTCCAGGGTATAAAAAAAAGACCGTCAAGTTTGAGGAGTATCTTGCCAAGGCTTTGAAAGGCAGTAATTTCAAAGGCTTTACGACAAACAGCAAGCATATACCCATCGGCGGAGACAACGCGGATTCCATCGATATCAAGGTGACGCAGGATTATAAGGAACTTGACATGCGTCTGGATGGAAACAATGTGGACGTTGAAGCTGAAATGGCTGCTATGGCTAAAAATATCATTCAATACAACACCCTGGTCCAGAGCCTCAATGGCAAGTTCCAAAACCTCAAGTCCGTAATCAGCGAAGGGAGGAAATAATCCATGGGTTATTTTTCTTCACTTGAAATCGGCGCTTCTGCATTGACAGCTCAAAGGCTGAGGATGGATACCATATCCCAGAACATTGCAAACGCAAGCACTACAAGGACAGATAAAGGAACTCCCTATAGAAGAAGGGTGGTTGTATTCGAGGAAAAGGCATCTGCGGTCCCTTTCTCCGAGTATTTATCAAAAAGCAGCCGGGACAGATATATAGGGTCCGGCGTAAGAGTTGCCAAAATCGTTGAAGATAATTCGCCTTTCAAAAAAATATATGATCCGGGCAATCCTGACGCTGATGCTGAGGGATATGTCGAGATGCCGAATGTGGATACCATCACTGAGATGGTAAATATGATTTCGGCTACCAGAGCCTATGAGGCAAACGTGACATCCATCAATACAACGAAAAGCATGGCAATGAAAGCTCTTGAGATTGGAAGATAAGTTGTTACAAACAGTGAAAGGACAAAGAATCAATGGCAGTAGATTTGATTAGCGGAATAAATTCTCTGGCTCCTTCCCGTTCTTTATTCGAAGCCAAGGAGGCAGAAAACGGCAATAACGCCCAGATACCTTTTGCGAATTATTTGAAGGATGCGCTGGACACAACGAATAATCTTTTGCAGGAGTCGGACAAGATTTCAAATGATTTTGCGGCAGGGATTACAGATAACATACACGCAGTGACGATTGCTGCGGACAAGGCAGATACTGCTTTGCAATTCACCCTGCAAATCAGAAATAAAATTATGGATGCCTACTCTGAAATTATGAGAATGCAAATATAAAATAATTAACAAGCGGTTACTTACAAAAGACAAATTCCTGAATACAAGGTGGTGAGGTTAATATGCCTGAAGCGCTGGTCAAACTATGGAAGCAGGCGACTGAATTTTGGCAGAGTCTGGACAAATCCCAGAAAACACGTCTTTACATAACATCCGCCATAGTGGCAGTGGTATTGGGAGTCAGCATATTCATGCTGGCCAGGCCCAACCATATAACACTCATAAATAGTGATGATCAAAAACAAATAAGCGAAATGTCCAATGTGCTTACGGAAAACAAAATATGGAATACCCTGGATGACAGAGGGACCGGAATCCTGGTAAATGCAAAGGACAAGAGCAAGGCACGGGTGGCTCTTTCCAGCAGCGGTCTGCCAAAGGAAGGGACTACCTTTGCCGACGCCATTTCCATGATAGGGATAAGCACTACGGAAAGCGACAAGAAACAAATCTGGAGAAATCAGCAAAAGGCGGAGATTGAAACCAATATCAAGATGCTGGAAAATGTTGAAGCTGCGACAGTCAATCTGGCTGTTCCCGAAAGCTCCATTTTCATCGTCGAGGGGGAAGAGGCTCCCAAGCCCCAGGCCATTGTTACGGTTAAGACAAAGAAAAAGCTTACGCCTGAGCAAGTGCAGGGGATCGTGCTTATTGTATCCAGAAGCGTGGAGAAGCTCGATCCGAAAAATGTTTCGGTAGTGGATGGAAATACAGGAATAGCACTGAACAATGATATCAGCGACGACACGCTTAGCGCTGTGAATACTCAGGAAGAAATGCGTGTCGCAAGGGAAAACGAAATCAGGAAAAAAGTTCTTGAACAGCTGGGTTACGGTCCATCCGACAGCTTCGACTCTCTGACTGTAACGGCCAATGTCGTCCTTGACTTTGACAAGGAAAAAACCCAGAGCAAGACCCTGACCAACCCGGAAGGAATGGATGGAGGGGCGCTGATAAGCAGCGATACCCAGGACGAAAAGGTTAAAAACGGTACTGCCGGCGGTAATCCGGGGGTGGATTCAAATCCGGGAACTACCACATATCCAACCGGTACAGGTGAAAATTCGGACTATACGAATAAATTGGCCAAATCAAATTATGCTTATGACGAGACAATGAAAGATCAGGAAAAGGCCACAGGCAAGCTGATTCCGAAGGAGTCCAGCCTGGCTCTTTCCCTTTGGTTCGGTAAAAAAGTCGCGGACGATACAAAAATGGACGAAGCGTTTGTCAATCAGATTACACAGATTGCGAGCGCGGCTTCCGGCATACCTGCAGCAAATATTACGATAAACAAATTAAAGATGCCTCCGGATGAAGTTGTTCGGAAAACATTAAATGATACCATCCGTCAATTAGTCACGGATTATGGCTTCTTTGCACTGATGCTGCTGCTGATCATCGGAATGCTGGTAATGGCAATCCCCAGAAGGAAAACGGAGGTACAGCCGGAAGTTGGCGAAGCCGCCTTGGTTGCCGCCGCAGGTGCAGGGGGGCCTAAGTTTTTGATTCCGGAGCCGGGTGATCCGCTTCCTGAAATCGAGCTTGAAGAGAGATCCGAAATCAAGAAGCAGATTGACAAATTTGTCAAGCAGAAGCCGGATTCTGTGGCCCAGCTTTTAAGAAACTGGCTTTCGGATGAATGGGACAGCTAGAAGCGTGGTTTAGAAAGGTAGAATTTAAATATGGCCAGAGCTATCGTTACAAAAACAGAACGCACCGGACGCGAGAAAGCCGCCATGCTCCTTATTTCCATAGGACCCGAGAGGTCTGCGGAAATATTCAAGCATTTGAAGGAAGATGAGATAGAGCAGCTTACACTTGAAATTGCAAATATACGGACCGTCACACCGGAAGAAAAAGAAAAGGTGATGGAGGAATTCTACCAGATATGCCTTGCACAGGAATATATCGCCGAGGGCGGTATCGGTTATGCCAAAGAGATCCTGGAAAAAGCCCTCGGTTCTCAAAAAGCACTGGATGTTATCAACAAGCTGACGGTCTCATTACAGGTAAGGCCTTTTGAATTTGTCCGGAAGGCAGACCCGTCTCAGCTTTTGAACTTTATACAAAAGGAGCATCCGCAGACAATCGCTTTGATACTTGCGTATCTGAAGCCGCAGCAGGCTTCGGTAGTACTGGCGGCCCTACCCCAGGACAAGCAGGCGGATGTTGCCAGGCGTATTGCCATCATGGACCGTACGTCCCCTGAAGTCATTAAGGAAGTAGAACGCATTCTTGAAAAGAATCTCTCCTCCCTTGTTACCGAAGACTTCACTGCAGCCGGTGGTGTACAAGCCATTGTCAATATTTTGAACAGCGTTGACAGGGGTACGGAAAAATATATCATGGAAACCCTTGAAATTGAAGATACCGATCTGGCGGAAGAAATCCGAAAAAGAATGTTTGTATTCGAAGATATCCTTACCCTGGACAACCGTTCCATTCAGAGGTTCCTCAGAGATGTGGAAAACAATCAGCTTGCCATTGCATTAAAAGGCGCCACCGAAGAAGTGCAAAAGACCATCTTCGCAAATATGTCCAAGCGTCTGGCGGAAATGATCCGGGAAGATATAGAATTTATGGGGCCTGTAAGGCTGAAGGACGTTGAAGAGGCCCAGCAGAAGATCGTCAATATTATCCGGAAGCTTGAGGATGCCGGCGAGATTGTCATATCCAGGGGCGGAGGCGATGAAATAATTGTATAACAAGGTCTTCAAGAATAATCAGGTAACCTACGGCATGCCCTTCCAGGTGAGAATACCCGTAGCCCTCCAGAATAGCAGACAGCAGGAGGAATGCCAGGGCATTTTTGTCACACCGGATACGGATGAACCTGAAATCACCGAAAAACCTGAAGAAATCATCGAACGAGCCCATGAAGAAGCGGCAATGATCGTAAAGGAAGCAGAATACGAAGCCCGCAGAATCATGGATGACGCTTATACGGAGGCAAAGGAAAAGGCGGCCGTGATGGAGGAGGAAGCATGGCAAAAAGGCTATTCCGAAGGCATCGCAGCTGCGCAGAAGGAATGTGAAGTAACCATTGCACAAGCCGAGGAAATAAAAGCGGGCGCACTCATGGAGCATGATGAGGTGCTTGCAGGGATAGAGGCAGAGGTCGTCAATCTGATCCTGGATGTTTCAAAAAAGGTCATCGGTTCGGAAATTGCATTAAATAAAGAAAATATGATTTATCTGATCAAACAGGCCATCGAGGGTTGTTCGAATAAAAACGGCATCCTGCTTAAGGTAGCGCCGGAAGATTATAATTTCCTGATGGCAAACCGTGACAAGCTTTCGGCATACATCGACTGCGCTGACGAAATAGAATTGAAGCAGGAAATGTCCTTGAAGCAAGGTGCATGCATGCTGGAAACACCTTTCGGAAATGTGGATGCAGGTGTCCAGACAAAGCTTAAAAAGATTGAGGAAGCATTCAGAGAACTGTTGCAAGGTCAAACCTGAAACGGAAAGTAGTATCTTCAGTGCTCCTGAGGGAGATAACTCATGCAGATAAATTTGCAAAAATATCGTGATATACTGGAACAGTCTGAGTTTTCCGAATATTATGGGCGGGTGTCCAAGGTAGTGGGTCTGACCATCGAATCCGACGGCCCCGAGGTCAATATCGGGGAGCTTTGCAAGCTCTACGCATCAAAAGGGAATAAAGTCATCTATGCCGAGGTGGTTGGCTTCAAAGACAACAAGGTATTGCTCATGCCCTTTGGCGACATGAGCGGCATCGGCCCCGGCAATCTGGTAGTCGCTTCAAATTCCATACTGAAGGTTGGCGTAGGCAGGTCGCTTACCGGACGTGTTCTTGACGGCATGGGCAATCCCATCGACAATCTGGGTCCTCTCCAAATTGATAAATATTACCCCGTGAACAATACCCCGCCTCACCCTCTTCTGCGAAAAAGGATAAGCGAGCCGATGGTGCTTGGCGTTAAGGCCATTGACGGGCTTATTACCGTCGGCAAGGGGCAGAGGATAGGAATATTTGCGGGCAGCGGCGTGGGAAAAAGCACTCTCATCGGTATGATTGCAAGGAATACCAAAGCGGATATCAATGTAATTGCGCTTATCGGAGAAAGAGGCAGAGAGGTCAGGGAGTTCCTGGAAAAAGATCTTAAGGAAGAAGGCCTTGCCAGATCCGTTGTTATCGTAGCAACATCCGACCAGCCCGCATTAGTAAGGTTAAAGGGCGCTCTCATTGCAACTGCCGTTGCCGAATATTTCAGAGATCAGGGGAAGGATGTTCTTTTGCTCATGGATTCACTGACCCGGTTTGCAATGGCACAGCGTGAAATTGGTCTGGCAATCGGGGAGCCTCCTGTTTCAAGAGGCTATACCCCTTCGGTTTTCGGATTGCTGCCCAAGCTTCTGGAACGTTCGGGAAATTCGGAGAAGGGCTCTATTACAGGACTTTATTCGGTGCTTGTAGACGGCGATGACATGACGGAGCCTGTAACGGATACGGCCAGAGGAATTCTTGACGGACATATTGTTCTTTCCAGGTCCCTGGCGCACCGGAACCATTATCCGGCAATTGAAGTGCTGGAAAGCATAAGCCGTGTAATGTCCGATGTTATTTCTCCCGAGCACAAAAAGCTTGCGGGCGAAGTCAAAAAAGCGCTGGCTGTTTATAAGGATGCGGAGGATCTGATCAATATCGGAGCCTATGTTAAGGGCAGCAACGAAAAGATTGACTATTCCATCAGTGTCATAGACAACATACTGAGCTTTCTTCAGCAGGAAACCCACGAGAAGCTGACCTTCGAAGAGATCCTGGAGATATTGGGCAGAGTATTGAAATGAGTAGGTTAAATAATGCTTTAGGAGTACTGCAAATATTACTTCCCGTTTTTCTGAAAATGACGGCGCTCCAAGACTGCGTTTTCAGAAATCTATACGGGAAGTTATATTTGCACCAGTACTTTGGGAGTACTGGAGGAGCGGAGGGTTCATGGCGAAATTCAATTTTAAGCTTCAAACGCTTTTAAAAGTAAAAATGCAACTGGAGGATAACCTTAAGAATGATCTGGGGAAGGCCATGTACAAGCTTGAAGAGGAAAAAGCCAAGCTGCGCCGGCTTGAATTTGAGAAAAACCGCAATATCTTTGAATTCAATCAAAAAAGCCAAAAGACCACGGTCAAAAATCTTATTCAGTTCAATCACTATCTGTCCTTTCTGGCAGCAAAAATTCTGGATCAAAAAGAAAATATTAACTTAGCTTCACAGAATGTCGATACAATTAGAGAAGAATTGATAAAAATCGTCAAAGAACGCGAAATTCTTGATAAGCTGAAGGAAAAGAAATACGGTTTATACCAGAAAGAACAGTTGAAGGATGAACAGCGTTTAATTGATGAGGTCGTAAGCTTCAAGGAAATTCACCGGCATACGGGAGAGGAAAATGGCTAAAGACAAAAAAGGCGTCATGCAGTCAAAGGGTGGGTCAGCCGGCAGCGAAAGCGGTTCAAAAAGAAAAAGCATGCTGTTTACATTGCTCACCTTTTTTGTTGCGCTTCTGGTCATTGGGATTATATTGGGCGGCGCGTTCTATTTTGTCATTCACAATAATGTCAACGGCCTTGGCGAAAAGTACAGAAAAACGATCCAGAACATCCCGATAGCCCGGATGGCGTTACCAGTGGTTGCAGACCCGCTGGACCCCCAGTACATGACGGCAGATGAAATAACGGCAAAATACAAGGAATTCAGGGAAAAAAACGAGGTATTAAGCAAGCTCTACGAGGAATCGGAAAAAAAACAAACCGAATTGCAAAAATACAAGGACGAGTATGAGCAGAACAAGGCTGAAAACGAAAAAACAGCCCAGGAATTAAAGGACCGTACCTCCTTGCTGGAGGAAGAGCAGGCAAAGCTGGATGAGCTGAAAAAGAAAATTGACGAGCTTATCGCCAACGGTGATAAACAAGGCCTCAAGGAATATTTTGAGACGATAAATCCGGAGCTGGCAAAGCAGGTATATGCCGAGGTTGTAAAGCAGCAACAGATAGATGAAAATGCCAAAAAATTCGCACAAATATACGAAGCCATGGACGCGTCCGCTGCCGCGCAAATATTTGAGGCAATGGGAAATGCAAAAATCGAGTTGGTGGCCCAAACCTTGAAAAATATAAAGAAAGAAAAGACAGCCGAAATCCTGGCGGCGATGACGCCGGCATTTGCGTCAAAGCTTACGGAAAAACTGGACGAACTATATAAAACAATTAACTGATTATTAACGGAAATAGAGCCTGCAGGTAAACTGCAGACTTTATGATATAAAAGTAAAAGGATGAAAGGAGGTGAAAAAAATGGTGATGAATCATCAGATTACCGGTCTGAATTTAGGATTTCCCTTGGCGGACACCGGCACATCCATCCAGGATAAAAAAGCTGAAAATGTTGTTTCCTTTAAGGATTTCCTTAACAATAGCACAAGAGCGGAGGATACGGTTAAAAGCAGCCCTGTTCGAAGTTCAAGCCAGCGGAAGGATGATAAAAACAGCATCAACAGTGCGGATGATCATGTAAAGTATCAGACTTTCAAGGAAGTGCAGAAAGGAATGAAAACTGATGCCCGGAAAGCCATGATTCAAGGGAAAATGGCGCCGGTTGAAGATAACGGTGCAGGAAGTGAAGCCGGGAAAACCGAGGAGGATCCCTCAAATTCCCAAAAGGCGGAGGTTATACTCAATTGTATGGCCCAGGTCATGGGAATCAAAGCGGACGATCTTGCCAAGCTGCTTGAATCCGCCGGGATCAAGGCTGAAGAGCTGGCGTCCATATCCGGATCGAACGCTCTTCAGACAAAATTGGCGCAAGCATTGGGTCTTGATGAGAAAATGGGTGGCACCCTTGGGAAAATACTCAAGCTTATTGATACCCAGGTGGAAGATACTCTCTCGAAGTTGCTTCAGGACGGAAACAACGGTAAAATCCAACAGGCAGTGACAGGTGAAAGCGCTGGCAATGCTTCCAAAACTAACGCCGATACCCCAGGAATTTCCGACTTACTACTGCAGTTCAGAAGTAAACTGAAGGAAATGGGTGAAAAGCTGGAGAAAAATGATGCAGCCCTGGTACAGGAAATATCCTTCAAAATTCAACCGGTCCTGAACAATATGTCTGCAATGCAGAAATCCGCGGTAAATCCAACAGGAACCGATGAATTGGCCGAGACGGACACCGGAGTGGGAGAAGATACGGTAAATTCAGTTGAGGCAAAGGAAGACGGTCCCGCTCGTTCTGAAAGTAAATCCGATAAAGCTGCAGAATCTGATGCCGTAATCCCGCAGCAGGCGTTATCTCAACCTGAAGCGAAGGAAACAGCTCAAGCCTTCGGAAATATAATAAACCAGCTTCAGGGGAAAGAGCCGGATGCAAGTACGGATGATTTAAATGTAAAGTTGCCTGTGACAGGAAAAGAAATTCTCAACCAGGTAATTGAAAAGGCCAAGGTAGTATTAACCGCCGACAAATCGGAAATGGTTATGGAGCTTAAGCCCGAAAGCCTCGGAAAGCTGTCGTTGAAAGTGGTCACTGAGCAGGGAATCGTAATGGCCAAGTTTGTCGCTGAAAATCAGCAGGTTAAGCAGGTTCTTGAAACCAATATGCAGCTTTTGAAAGATTCAATGGAAAAGCAGGGGCTCAACGTACAGGGCTTCAGTGTATCGGTCAGACAGGAGTCGCAAGGCGGCCAAAGCGGATATAACAATCGTGATGGAGGCAGCCGAAGGATATCAGAGGTACAAATGCCCGGAAGCAGCAGAATATATGCGGATGCGGCGCATATTGAAAGACTTCAGCGTATCAATCCGTACAAGCAGGATGGAAATACCATTAATCTTACGGCATAGGAGGGGAAAGAATGAGTTCGACAAGTGCGGTGTCAGGTCAAAAAACAATACAGCAGATCATTGATGAGACCTCAGACAAAAAAAACGAACGTAATACCGGCGAACTGGGCAAGGATGATTTTCTTAACCTTCTTGTGACACAGCTCAGGTATCAGGACCCGCTGAATCCTACGGACGATAAGGAATTTATCGGGCAAATGGCGCAGTTCAGCTCCCTGGAACAAATGAAGAATATGAACGACAGTTTTTCCGCCACAAAAGGCTTTGCTCTGATAGGTAAAAATATATCAGCTACGATTGTTGACAGTACCACAAAAAAAACGACGCCCATATCCGGTACCGTTACAAATGTTAAACTGTCTGAGGGTAAGGTATATTTGGTGGTTAAGGGCCAGGATGTTCCGATCGAAAGCGTTACGGATGTATCAGAAGACCAATGGAATTCGCAATCCAATCTTGCGGCATACACAAATCTTATAGGCTTCAATGTAGACGGCCTTGCGTATGATCCCAGCAACGGCAGCATGATAAGTGTCAGCGGGCTTGTGAAGGCGATACAAAAAGGAGTATATGAAGATTACGCGGTAATGGACGGTGTAAAAGTAGAGATATCCGAACTGGTTGAGGATACTCATTCGACGGACCCGGATCATGTGAAGAATGCGCTGCAGGAAGCTAAGAGCAGCGGAAAAGCGATTGATTTCTATATCGTGGACAGGAACACAGGGTATAAGGTTCCGGTGACTGCTACCATCAAGAGCCTTGATTTTACCGGCGGAAAGATTTCCGCAACCGTTGACGGCTTAAGGGTACCGGTCGAAGGAATAACCAATATAACAAAACCAAAAGAAACGGGAGCTACTGGAACAGATACAGGTTCGAAAGAAAACAATCCGGTAAATGATCAGGCAGGTGTTTGAAATGGTTGTAAATAACTTTAAGGGCAACATAAACGGAATTAACGGTATTCCTTCAATAAATACCCAGAGGCCGGTGGTTAAACAGAACAGCGGTTTCGAGAGCGTGCTGCAGAAGACCATCAGCGACAGCGAAGGCTTAAAATTTTCCAAGCATGCCGAGCTCAGGCTCCAGGCCAGGAATATCAATCTGACAGCCGCGCAGAAGGAAAAAATGAACGCAGCGGTAGCCAAAGCTGAAGCCAAAGGAGTCAAGGATTCCCTGGTATTGATGGATAACATGGCATTTGTTGTGAACGTCCGCAACAAAACGGTGATAACGGCAGCGAATAACAACGAGCTGAAGGAAAACGTATTCACAAACATCGATGGAGCTGTAATCGTTTAACAATTAGCAGCCGGACCCTTTCGGGAGGCTGAGCGTCCTTGATCGACAGATAGGACGAAACCATGCAGAATCGTGAGAGCCAGGCTTGTCACGATTGGAAGAAGGAGGTCATATAAACATATGATGAGATCAATGTTCTCCGGTGTGTCAGGTTTGAGAGCACACCAATCAAGAATGGACGTAATCGGCAACAATGTTGCAAACGTCAACACCGTAGGTTTTAAATCCGGAAGGGTAACCTTTCAGGAAATATTCGCACAGACCTTAAGGGGCGCAAGCGCGCCGGATGCTGCAACAGGAAGAGGCGGTACAAATCCTATGCAGGTAGGTCTGGGGCTTGGCGTAGGGGCGATAGACACGATCATGACCAGAGGAAGTCTGCAGAGGACGGATAACCCTACCGACCTTTCCATTGAAGGGGAAGGCTTCTTTATAGTTAAAGGCGGTTCCGGCGATACCTTCCGGTTTACAAGAGCGGGAAATTTTGGCTTGGACAAGCTGGGCAACCTGGTAACAGGTAGCGGCATGAACGTATACGGCTGGCAGGCTTATGACCGGAATACCGATGGGACCTATAAGTTTGATACTGAACTCCCCATAGAACCCATTAATTTGTACTCGGATGTCCATAATAAAAACAAAATGATGATATCTGCGAAAGCAACTCAGAATATTGTACTTTCTGGTAATCTTGACTCATCCAAAGCAGTTAATTCGGCAGTATCTACTGCAAATGCACAGTTTACCGTTCCAATGACTGTATATGATTCGCTGGGCAATGACTATAAGATAAACATACTCTTCCAGAAAACTGCTCAAGGGACTGAAACACCTCCCGCAAGCACTACATGGACATGGACTATTCCCAACGATACAGCGACTCCATCTACATATTCAGTTACAATGCCGACAACACCTTTGCCTACGATAACTTTTGACCAAAATGGGCAAATAACATCCTCTACTGCTACATTACAGGATGTTGTAATTACTCCCAAGGCGGCGGCAGCAGTAATGAATGTAAAGCTTGACTTCTCCAAACTGACGATGTACGCGGCTGACAGTTCTGTGAAGCCGACGAACATCGACGGTTACTCCACAGGGAATCTGGTAACCTTCAATATAGGTTCGGACGGCATAATTACCGGTATATACAGCAATGGCCAGCAGCAGCCCCTCGGCATGGTAGCGCTGGCAGGCTTTGAGAATCCGGCCGGTTTGCAGAAGGTAGGCGACAACATGTACATACCGACCACCAACTCCGGTGATTTCAAGAAAGCTTTAAAAGCCGGCTCGGAGGGTGTAGGCACATTAAATCCCGGAACCCTTGAAATGTCCAATGTGGATCTGTCAAAGGAATTTACCGACATGATTATCACACAGAGAGGGTTCCAGGCAAACAGCCGTATCATTACAACCTCGGATGAAATGCTGCAGGAATTGGTAAATCTAAAGAGGTAAAGTATTGATTGCCGTTGGCAATTGTATGTTGAAAAGCTGTAGGAGCGGTAACTGACTGCCCGCCTATGCGGGTATGGGTTATACTTTACCAGGCAGGCGGCCAATGGCCGCTCCTACGGAATAATCCGGCAACCGACGGCCATATACGGCATATACCCTAAGCTGACAGGGTACGCTAAAATTAGAATTTATCTATTGAGTTTTCGAGGTAAAAATATTATGATAAAGCTAACCAGGTTTAACGGATCGGTTTTTGTCCTGAACTGCGAGTTGATAGAAACTGTCGAAGCAACGCCGGATACGGTCATTTCGACAATACACGGAAAGAAATATACCTGCCTGGAAAACGTGGATAAAGTGATCCAAGAAATTGTCGAATACAAAGGCAAGATACGACTAGTCAGCCGTTTACACCAAGGATAAGGTGTTCAGAGCAGCTCAAAAGGCATGTTCTGCAAAGACATGGAGGATAGAATGGAGTCAAAAGGTACTTTTTTTATTTTGATCATAGTGGTGGCTATACTAACACTTACGCTTGCAGCCTTGGCAGGTTATCTTTTCCTCGTGCAGGGAACACCGAGCAGCAAAGTGGCAGCAACCGGTACCGCCGCAGTCAAAGAAGTTCCCAAGGAGTCCGAGCTTTCAATATTCGAGCTTTATGAAGGCGGTAAGAAATATTTCAACCTGAAAAACGACGATGACAAAAAGATTGCCATTATTCAGGTCAATGTAGCCTTAAAATATTTTAATGAAATTAAGGATGACAAAAAAATAAAGGTTGCAGAAAAAGTTGAGTCCAATGCACTGGAGATCAAAGAGCTTGTCAGTACATATTTTATGCATGTTACCCTGGAGGATGTCAAGCTTTCGGATGCAAAGGAAAAGGCTAAAGCCGAACTGAAAAAACAGATCAATGACTTGCTCAGCGAGGACGAAAAGGAAGCCCATGAATTTGTTTATAAAGTAATCATCGACGAATGGCTTTATCAGTAGGAGGGGGTTTTTAAGTGGGAGATATTCTGTCCCAAAATGAAATAGATAATCTGCTTAAAGCCCTGAGTACGGGTGAATTGGATGCGGAGCAGATACAGACGACCACCCAGGAGAAGAAGGTAAAGAGCCATGACTTCAAAAGGGCCAGCAAATTTGCAAAGGATCATATAAAAACTTTAAATATCATCTATGACAACTACGCAAGACTTATTACAAATTTTCTTACAGGCTACTTAAGGACGCTGGTCCAGGTGGATGTTGTCACGGTAGAAGCTTTACCCTACAGCGATTTCAGCAATTCCGTCTCAAATCCTGTAATTCTTGCAGTGATCGACTTCGCTCCTCTTTCCGGCACCATAGTGCTTGAAATAGAGCCTCATGTAGCTTTTGCCCTTGTTGACAGGATCCTGGGCGGCAAAGGCACATCCATGGATAAGGTAAGAGAATTTACAGAGATAGAGCTTGCAATCATTGAGCGTATTATCATACAAATCCTCAATCTGATGCGCGAGCCATGGGAGAACGTTATTTCCATCAGGCCAAGGCTGGACAAGATTGAAACCAACGCCCAGTTTGCGCAGATCGTTGCACAAAACGAAACGGTAGCGCTTATTACTTTAAGCGCAAAAGTCGGAGATGTGGACGGAATGATTAACATTTGTATACCGCATATGGTTGTAGAACCGATCGTTTCTAAATTAAGCACCAAATTCTGGTTTTCAAACATACAAAAGGAGGCTACCCCGGAGATGAAGGTAGCCATTGAAAACAAGGTACAGAACACGCCTGTGCCGGTAAAAGCAATCCTTGGCAAAACAACGATATCGGTTCATGAATTCATCGACTTGCAGCTAGGTGACGTACTTCCTTTGGACTCCAATGTAAATGAGGATATGGAAGTCATGGTCGGAGAATTAATGAAGTTTTATGCTAAGCCCGGTGTCCGGAAAAACAAGGTGGCTCTCAAAATTACCAGGGTCCTAAAAAAGGAGGATGAATAGCATGGGTGATATGCTTTCACAAGCTGAAATAGATGCATTATTAAACGGATCTTCATTTAGCAGCCCTGCAACTGTAGAAAACAACTCGGAACAGCTTACCTCGCAGGAAATAGATGCACTGGGCGAAATTGGAAATATCAGCATGGGTACTTCCGCCACGACACTTTTTACCTTGCTGGGCCAAAAAGTAATGATTACAACGCCAAAAGTTACGGTTACCACCTGGGAAGAGCTATCGGACAACTACCCCATTCCTTTTGTAGCCGTTAAAGTCGAATATACCCATGGTCTGGTAGGAAGCAACCTGCTTATCATGAAAGAGCAGGATGTGAAAATAATTACCGATCTCATGATGGGCGGGGACGGAAGCAATGTTGGCGGAGAACTCTCGGATCTTCATTTAAGCGCAATCAGTGAAGCAATGAATCAGATGGTAGGCTCCTCTTCGACATCCATGTCTTCCATGTTTGATAAGAGAATAGACATCTCTCCGCCGAAAGCTTTTATGATGCATTTCAGCAATGGCGAGACCTATATGGATATCGATACCTCCCAAAAAATTGTAAAGATTGCGTTCAAAATTACGGTAGGAAATCTGATAGACAGCGAAATCATGCAGATTTTGCCTATATCCTTCGCAAAGAATCTTGTTGATAACCTGTTGAATATGGATACCGGCGGAGATAAGTATGTAGTCCCTGAGACTCCAAAGCCAAGGCAGCCGGAACCGCAAAGACAGCAGCCGGCACAGCCAGCACCGCGTCCACAGCAGCCTGCCTATGGGTACAATGCTCCATCTGAGCAACGTGCAGCCGCATATGAACAGGAGTATGAATATGACCATCCGGCGCCGAACGACAACAGACAGCGCAAGGAGCAGCCGGTCAATGTTCAGCCTGCACATTTTCAGTCCTTTGATGAGAGCAAGATCATACTGGAGAAGAAGAATATCAGCCTTATCATGGATGTGCCCCTGCAGGTTACCGTTGAACTGGGACGTACACAGAAGCTTATCAAGGACATTCTGGAGTTTGGGCCCGGTTCCATTATAGAGCTTGACAAATTGGCAGGAGAACCGGTTGACATACTTGTCAACGGAAAAGCTATAGCCAAGGGTGAAGTAGTAGTTATTGATGAAAGCTTCGGAGTAAGGATTACCGATATCATACATCCTTCCAAGCGGCTCTAAGCCGGATGGGTATATATCGGGGAGAAATTATTCGAGAAATATCCTAATTCGACAAAGAAACATTTTATCTTGAATAAAAACTCGAGAAATGGTAACATAAACCTAACGGCGAATATTTATATACATAAACAAGGGAGAAGAGTATATGGGAAAAAGGATTCTTATTGTTGACGATGCTGCATTTATGAGAATGATGATTAAGGACATTCTTTCAAAAAATGGTTATGAAATCGTCGGAGAAGCCGAGCACGGAGGCCGTGCCATTGAGAAGTACAAGGAACTGGTTCCCGATCTGGTCATAATGGATATCACAATGCCTGAGGTTGATGGCATACAGGCTGTCAAGGAAATAAGGAAGATTAACACCGATTCACAAATCATTATGTGTTCGGCGATGGGACAACAGGCTATGGTTATTGAGTCAATCCAGGCAGGAGCACGGGATTTTATCGTAAAGCCGTTTCAAGCGGAAAGAGTCGTTGAAGCAGTGAAAAAGGTACTGGGCTGATACTGGCCGGAATAGCCGGAAACCGGAGTAAACTATGAATCCATATGAGGTCATACTGTTACTTCTGGGCTTTGGTGCAATACTGTTTCTTACCTATGTCACCACAAGATACCTTGCCGTTAAGTCCAACAAGGCAATGAAAGGTAAGCATTTAAGTATAGTAGAGACCATCAGCCTGGGTACCGACAAGAGGATACATCTTGTTAAAGCAGGGGAGAAGCATATCCTTGTTGCATCGACAGCCAAAAGTATTGAGTTTCTTACCGAGTTATCCATCGGTGAGGAAGAGGTTTCAAATGATCCTGCAGTACAGGGTATACAGAATGTTTTTGACTTTAAATCTCTATTTGAAAAATACATGAATGTATACAAGAATAAAAAAAATATCTCTTTCAGGCCGGAGTCAGATCTGCCGGCCAATAATACGGAAGGAGAAAGATTCAGATTCAACCTGGAAAAGCTTAAGAATATTACACAAAAGATAAACACTCAGATTGTAAAAGATGGGGATGACATCACGAATGAAAAATAAGCCAAGAGGTCTGCAAATAATCGTAATTCTCATTATTCTTATGGTTTTTGCCTCAAATGTTTTTGCCGAGCCTTCCGTTCCCTTTAAATTCGGATTTAGCGTAGAACCGACGCAAAACCCGGAGGATGTTTCGGCAAGTATTCAGATTCTTCTGCTGCTGACCGTACTTTCCTTAGCTCCATCCATTCTGATCATGATGACGTCTTTTACAAGGATAATCATTGTCCTGTCATTTCTAAGAAATGCACTGGGAACTCAGCAAATGCCGCCGAATCAGGTTTTGATTGGGCTTGCTTTGTTTTTGTCGCTGTTTATCATGACGCCGGTTTTAAACCAGATTAATACCGAGGCTTTCCAGCCGTACAGCAAAGGTGAAATCACCCAGCAGGCGGCGATGGATAAATCCTCTACCGTAATCAAGGGTTTTATGCTCAAGCAGTTCGGCGATAATGAGAAGGACCTGAAGTTATTTGTATCCCTGGCGAAAATAAAAACGCCCGTCGATCCGAAGACCCTTCCGCTTACAGTAGTGATCCCTGCTTTCATCATCAATGAACTGACCATTGCGTTTAAAATCGGATTTTTGATTTTTATTCCGTTTTTGATTATCGACATGGTGGTTTCCAGTACCCTGATGTCCATGGGTATGATGATGCTGCCGCCGGTAATGATATCGCTGCCCTTTAAGATACTTTTATTCATTATGGTGGACGGTTGGAATTTGATCACACAGACGATTGTAAGCAGCTTTATAATGTGAAGGGACATACCCGTGCATGGGGTATTCTGCATGGGTGAGAACAAGGGGTATACGTTTAGGGTCCGGGGAATGGACTTTTTTTGGGAAAGTAATTTGGCAGCAGGAGGGAAGGTATGGATCAGGGAACGGTTATAAATATAGCGCAAAACGCTTTGTGGATAGTGATTCTGGTTTCGGCTCCAATGCTGGGGCTGAGCCTTATTGTGGGATTGGCCGTCAGCATATTTCAGGCTACCACACAGATCCAGGAACAGACGCTGGCATTCATACCTAAAATTCTGGCCGTTATAGTAGCTGTTGCCGTATTTGGTTTTTGGATGCTGAATACATTAAAGGAATATACCGAGAATCTGTATCACAATATCGGAAATTTGATCAGGTAAAGGAAGACGACCGTTAAGGGAAGTCATATTTTCACCGGTGCTTGGTTTCAAGGAGGTATGCCGTGCCGTTTCCAGCCGGGTTGTTTTTAAACGGAATTGACGCTTTTTTACTCATATTTGTCCGAATGACCGGACTTTTTATTGTAGCGCCCATATTCGGCCGGCGAAATATTCCCGTGTACTTGAAGATAGGGTTTTCTTTTTTTACTGCGATAATTATGGTAAACACCATAAAGATTCCTTCGCCCGAAGCATATGATTCCATGCTGCAAGTGGCTTTGATGATAATAAAGGAATTTATTGTGGGCATTACTATCGGCTTCATAGCCTATCTTTCTTTCACTGCGATCTATGTTGCAGGTGAGATAATCGATATGCAGATAGGCTTTGGCGTTGTGAATGTTATGGACCCAATAAGCAATATCCAGGTGCCGATTACCTCCAATATTTATTTTATTTTGAGCATGCTGGTATATCTGGCGGTGAACGGACATCATGCCTTGATCAAGGCGCTTTTTGACAGTTATACCACTGTACCCCTCGGTATGGCTGAATTCAATGCATCAATGGCCGATAACCTGATGGCGGTATTCGGGAATATATTTGCAATCGGCTTTAAAATAGCTGCGCCCATTATTGCAGCTATTCTTATTACCGACATTGCCCTGGGGACCATCTCGAGGATGGTCCCGCAATTAAATGTATTTGTAATCGGGATGCCTTTGAAAATCTTGGTGGGTGTTGTTATTTTAATGGTAACAATCCCCATGTTTTTATATGTACTGGAAGGCGTGTTTAAAGTTGTCGATACCGGAACGCTAAATTATATAAAGGATATAAGCCCTAAATGATTGAGAAGATCAATCTGCAGTTGTTTGCACAAAGTGCGGGAGACAAAACTGAAAAGGCGACGCCCAAAAAGCGGCAGGATGCCCGGAAAAAGGGCCAGGTGCTGCAAAGCAGGGAAATCAGCTCCGCCTTGGTCCTGATGCTGGTTTTCATTACGCTGCGCATTTTCGGGAGCTACATGTACAATGAAATCCTGACCTATACCAGAAAAGTACTTACGGAATATCCCAAGATAGAAGATCTGTTCATGCCGGATATCCTGCTGAGGGTTTTCATTGACTCTGTAACAGTCTTTTTCAAGGCGACGGCTCCCATACTTGCAGTGGCATTGCTGACGGGTATAGTTGCCGGATATGCGCAGGTCGGCTTTTTATTTACCCTGGAAACCCTTTCTCCAAAGTTCAGCAGGATTAATCCATTCAGCGGTTTTAAACGGTTATTTTCACCCAAAGGCGCCGTTGAACTGGTGAAAGCAGTCTTGAAGGTTTCTGTCATCGGTTATGTGGCATATACCTATTTGAACGGCCAGGCGGAAAGCATTTTGAAAATGATGGATATGGATATTATCGCCATTGGTGTGATGGTCGGAACTATATCAATCAATGTAGCCATAAGAATCTGCCTGGTACTGATTATTCTTTCGCTGTTTGATTATGCTTACCAGTGGTGGGAATTTGAGAAAAACCTGAAGATGACCAAACAGGAAATCAAGGAAGAATACAAGCAAATGGAAGGAAATCCGGAAATAAAGTCCAAAATCAAGCAGAGACAAAGGCAGATGTCCATGAGGAGAATGATGCAGGAAGTGCCGAAAGCGGATGTTGTAATCACCAATCCTACGCATTTTGCATGTGCCATCAAGTATGACGCCCGTGTTTCGGACGCTCCCATGCTAATTGCCAAGGGACAGGACTATATTGCCATGAGAATAAAGGAAGTAGCGAAGGAAAATAAAGTGGAAATCGTTGAAAACAGAGCTCTGGCAAGGACCATTTACGACACGGTGGATATCGGCAAGTCAATACCGCCGGAGCTTTATCAGGCAGTTGCCGAAATACTTGCCTTCGTATACAGCCTGAAAGGTACTACACGGGCGGTATAAGTGTTACCAGGCATTATTTTTAAAACGCTTTTGTAAAGGAGGCCGGACAATTTGAAAAACCGTGATATGTTCGTTCCCATATTTATTATATGTGTCATACTGACTTTAATTATTCCACTGCCGGATTATTTACTGGATGTATTGCTGGCCATCAATATAATCCTCTCAGCAATCATATTGCTTAATACCATTTACCTGAAGGAGCCTTTACAGCTTTCCATCTTTCCTTCACTGCTGGTTATAACGACCATATACAGGCTTTCACTTAACCTGACGGCGTTGAGGCTCATTCTCGGCAGCGGTGAAGCAGGCGGGGTTATCGAAGGTTTTGGCACCTTTGTCGGCGGAGGGAATCTGGTCGTAGGTTTCATCATGTTCCTTGTCATCATGGTTGTAAATTTCCTTGTTATTACACGTGGTTCCGAAAGGGTTGCGGAGGTTGCGGCAAGGTTTACCTTGGACGCGATGCCGGGAAAACAGATGGCAATTGACGCAGACCTGAATTCAGGCCTGATCAATGATGTAGAAGCCAAAGAGAGACGAAGAAAGATTCAAAGAGAAGCTGATTTCTATGGAGCTATGGATGGTGCCAGCAAGTTCGTTAAGAATGATGCCATCGCAGGTATAATAATCACTGTCATAAATATCGTCGGCGGATTAATTATGGGGATGGTAATGCGGGGAGAAGACTTTGCTACGGCGGGTGAAACCTATGTCATCCTTACCATAGGCGACGGGCTGGTCAGCCAGATTCCGGCCCTTATGATTTCAGCAGCCACCAGCTTTATAGTAACCCGGGCCGCTTCGGATTCAGATATCAGCCAGGATTTGGTAAAGCAGATTTTCAGCAACCCGAAAGTATTGTTCATTGCAGCCGGTTTAAGCGTGGTGCTGTCACTTTTCCTTTCGCCCATCCCATTTTTGCTGCTGGCGGTAATCCTGGCATTCCTGGGATATACGTTGACACAGCAGCAGAAGATAGCTCAAAAGAAGCAGGAAGTACAGGTGGAGGAAAGCGAAGTAGAAGAAATAAGGAAGCCGGAAAATGTGGTCACCTTGCTTCAGATAGATCCCATAGAATTAGAATTCGGATATGGCGTAATACCTCTTGCAGATGTGAACCAGGGGGGAGACCTGCTGGACAGGGTCGTCATGATCCGGCGGCAGCTGGCCCTTGAGCTGGGAATGATCGTACCCATCATCCGGTTAAGAGACAACATCCAGCTTACTCCCAATGCATACCAAATCAAGATCAAAGGCGTGGAAGTAGCCTCAGGAGAGCTGATTCTGGACCATTTCCTCGCGATGAATCCGGGATTGGTGGATGAAGAAATGGAAGGCGTAAAAACTACTGAGCCCGCCTTCGGGCTTCCTGCTACATGGATAAGCGAAAGTCAGAGGGACAAGGCGGAAATGCTTGGATATACGGTGGTGGATCCGCCTTCGATCATTGCTACGCATCTTACCGAGATCATAAAGAAGCATGCCCACGAATTGACAGGCAGGCAGGAAGTTCAAGTACTCATTGACAATATCCGTCAAAATTATCCCGTAATCGTTGAAGAATTGATACCCAAACTCATGAATGTGGGTGAAATACAGAAGATTCTTGCGAATCTTCTGAAAGAAGGCGTATCCATAAGAGATATGGTAACCATACTGGAAACCCTGGCAGATCATGCGGCAATTACTCATGATGCGGATATGCTGACCGAATATGTACGACAGGCTCTGGGCAGGGCAATTTCGAAGAAATTCTTTACTGAAAGCAAGTCCAATGTATTGACCCTGGACCCGAAACTGGAGCAAATTATCATGGATTCTGTGCAAAAGACGGAAACAGGGTCGTATCTGACACTGGAGCCCAATGTGACCAATACGATTTTAAGCAATCTTTCAAAGCAGGTGCAGAAACTGCTTCAGCTTGGCCAGCAGCCGGTGATTTTGGCTTCGCCCATCGTAAGACTGTATTTTAAAAAGCTGGCGGATCAGGTTATCCCCGGATTGGTTGTGCTCTCTTATAACGAATTGGACCCCGGCTTGGAAATTCAGTCCATCGGTGTGATCAGTGTCTAAGCATAGTGGACCATGCAATTGTATATCATTTACATGTATGCTATTATAGTATATATATTTCTAAAAAACGGGGGAATTTATGAAAATACGCCGTTATATTGCAAATAACAACCAGGAGGCCATATTAAAAGTCAAAATGGATCTTGGCAATGACGCATTGATATTGAATACCAGAAAAGTCAGGCAAAAAGGGGTCTTTGGGATTTTTTCAAAACCAAAGGTGGAAGTCCTTGCTGCAATTGATGAGTATGGAACGCGCAAGGAAGCTGAAAATCCCAGGCTTGAAGAAAAAACCGCCAATCCGACAAAAGAAATAAAAAATAAAATAAATTTTGACGAAAAAGAGGAAAAAATCGCCAATCTGGAGAATAAAATAACAAATATGGAGGATATGCTGCAGAAGATCTACAGCCAGATCCATGATAAGGAAGAAACACCTGATTCAGACAAGAAAGAAGAGAAGCAGGAACAGCCGGCAAAGTCGGTTCAAATATTTTACAACAACCTGATCAGGAATGAAGTAGAACAGGATATAGCTAAAAGGATCATTGACAGCGTAGCGGCAAAAGTAGGGGACAATGCCAGTGTAAACGATACGGCTTCGGTATTGTACAGTATGATCGCAGGTATAATGGGAAAGCCGGAGATGATTGCGCCTGCAAAGGGAGGGAAGCCGGCCGTAATTATTTTTGTAGGCCCCACAGGGGTAGGCAAAACTACGACCCTTGCCAAAATTGCGGCAAATTATCTTCTGAATCAGAAAAAAAGTGTGGGTCTTATTACGGCCGATACCTATAGAATCGCAGCCGTCGAGCAGCTCAAAACCTATGCGGAAATTTTAGGAATACCGGTTTCCGTGGTTTATTCCGCATCCGACATGAGCGATGCTGTCAACCAGTATTCGGATAAGGAAATAATACTCATCGACACTGCCGGGAGAAGCCACAGGAATAAGGCACAATTTGAAGAAATGAAGGCAATGATCACTGCTTCCGGTGCGGATGAGATCTTTCTGGTCCTAAGCTCTACGACAAGCATCCGGAGCTGCAAGGAGGTAATAAGCAATTATGACTTCATTAAAGACTACAAGCTGATTTTTACAAAAACGGATGAAGCACCCGTACTGGGGATCATTTTAAACATCCGGTTTATTACCGGAAAAAAGCTTTCATACATAACAACTGGACAAAATGTACCGGACGATATCGAAGTAGTTAATGTTGATAAAATTACTAAAAGTTTGATAGGGAGTATCGTCTAAATGAATGATCAGGCAGATAAACTAAGGCAGGTTATAGATAACTTAAAATTGAAGCATGCTGCAAGTCAGCCTGAATTCCCCTTTCAGCAGAAGAAGCGTTCAGCCAGGGTGATCACTGTTACGAGCGGGAAGGGCGGCGTGGGTAAAACCAATATTACCATTAATCTTGCCATAGCCTTAAGTGAAATGGGTTTAAGGGTAGTTATCCTGGATGCCGACTTCGGACTGGCAAATATCGATGTGTTGTTTGGGATTATTCCGCGTTACACTCTCCTGGATGTAATAAAGAATAAAAAGAACATCCTGGAGATATTGTCCGAGGGGCCGAAAAATATAAAGTTCATCTCCGGAGGCTCCGGGGTTGAAGAACTGGTAAAGCTTGAAAAAAGCCAGCTGGTGAGATTTGTGGAAAACATATCGCTTCTTGACAGGATCGCCGACATTATTCTGGTTGATACGGGAGCAGGGTTGTCTGAGAACGTCATGAGCTTTGTTATGGCCGCCGACGAGGTATTGCTGGTCACTACGCCGGAGCCTACATCCATTACGGATGCCTATGCCCTGATAAAAATGGTCTCCAACCGCGACAGGAGCAAAAGGATCAAAGTAATCGTAAACAGGGCGGAGAGTGCAAACGAGGCGAACGATATAGCAAACAAGCTTATGCTGGTGGCAGATAAATTTTTAAGTGTCAAGCTGGAGCCTATTGGGTATATACTTCAAGATGATGCCGTGATTAAAGCGGTCAAGCAGCAGCAGCCATTTTCACTTAGCTATCCCAAAAGCCAGGCTACGCGCTATATAAAAGAATTATCGGGCAAGCTTGTGGATAGCGACGGCAGTGCCCAGATGATGCAGAACTACGGATTCAAGGGATTTATAAACAAACTGGTAGGGTTGATGAAAGCATAGCGCGTATTCTTGAAGCATAGGAATTTATAAAAATCCAGATACATGGCAAGATTGGAACAAATTCCTATGATGGGGTTTGCAAAGGGGGCTCCCCTTTGCCGGTTTAAGGAGGGTGCTCAGGACGCCGCAGCGTCCGTCGAAGGGAACCATAGGGTTCCCTAGCGAACAAGAAAATTCGCTTCATTTTGGGGTAGCACCTATTGCAAATATAAATGTAATTAGCGTTGATGTTTTTTTTGAGTCATGAGCAAAGCGAATTTTCATGGAGGTACAGATGGAGATCAGTGCACTGCAAATAGGCACTAAACTGGAAGTGGAACTGTGCGATGATGAGGGGAAGAAGCTCAATTTCAACCTTATAAGTGAATTTGAGTGGCTTATCGATTCCAAAACGCTTATGGTTGCTGCGCCGATCCATGAAGGTGTAATTTATCCTCTTCATATCGGCAGGATCATAAAAATATTTTTTATTATCAAAACAGGTCTGGAATATGAGCTGTTTTCGTTTAAGGCATCAATTTCAGGCCGGGAAATGAGCGAAAACATAGCTCTTTTGAAAATAGAGGTCATCGGTGAAGTTGAAAAGGTTCAAAGGCGCCAGTATTTCAGAATCGGATGCTCACTGCCGGTAAAATTCAGGGTAGTGGATTCAATGAATGAAAAGATAAACGAAGGCATTCAGTACAGAAAGACCATTGCCAGCAATCTCAGCGGAGGCGGCTTATGCCTGCTTTTGGAGGATAAGCTGGAGGTAGGGCAGCTTGTGGAATGCGAAATAACAACGGAAGAACAAAAGGAAGTGAAGTTTTTCGGCAAGGTCATACGGCATGACACGAGGCAACTGGAAGGAAGGTTTAAATACGAAGCAGGGATTGTATATATCAAGATAAACAACAATGATCGGGAAACAGTAGTAAAATACATATTTAATGAGCAGCGAAAATTACGGAAAAAAGGGTTGATATAGGTTTTATGTCCGATCTGATTAATGTACTGGTGGTAGATGATTCGGCCTTTATGAGAAGGGTTATTTCCGACATTTTTAAAAGTGCCGGGGATATCAATGTTGTTGGCACGGCCAGGGATGGAAGCGAAGCGCTTGAAAAAGTCAAACTGCTCAATCCCGACGTAATTACCCTTGATGTTGAAATGCCTGTGATGGATGGCCTCAGGTGCCTGAAAGAGCTTCAGAAGATAACCAGGGTACCGGTTATCATGTTGAGCAACCATACCCAGGGCGGTGCCCTAGCTACCATGGAAGCGCTTGAGTCGGGCGCCGTGGATTTCATAGCGAAGCCCACCGGCTTATTTGATATCAACGGGGATGAAAAAAAACAGGAGATCATCAATAAAATACGGATGGTCCGGGATATAAAGAAGGGGAAGGTCGCAGCCCACAGCAAGGTGAAAATTTCGAAAGCTCTTGCTGCAGACAGCAGTTCGCCCCTGAAGACCATCGTCTCCATCGGGACGTCCACTGGGGGTCCCAAAGCTTTGCAGGAAGTCATACCCTATATACCGGGAAACATTCCTGCAGCTATCCTTGTAGTGCAGCATATGCCTCCCGGCTTTACGAAATCTCTGGCAGAGAGGCTGAACAGCATCAGCGACCTAACAGTCAAGGAAGCTGAGCATGAGGATGTTATAAAGCAAGGCCATGTGTACATTGCACCTGGAGATTATCATATGACTGTGCGTAGATATCCGGATGGTACGATGAGGATCATGTTGAATCAGGACCCCACTGTGGGAGGTCACAGGCCTTCTGTTAATGTAATGATGAATTCCATTGCAGAGACCGGTTTCAGGAATGTCATCGGCGTCATAATGACGGGAATGGGGTCCGACGGAAGTGACGGGATCAGCAATTTGAAAAAGAGCAATAACGGGTTTATCATATCCCAGGATGAGAAGTCCTGCGTGGTATATGGAATGCCGAGGGCTGCTGTACAGACAGGCGTTGTGGATATAGTGGTGCCTCTTAACAAAATAGCAAATGAGATCGTTAAAAATTTGGGGGTGTTATAATTTATGGACATGAGCCAATATCTGGAGATATTTATTGAAGAGACCAAGGAGCATTTGCAGAGTCTCAATCAGTGCCTGCTGCAGCTTGAAAAAACACCGGAAGACAGTTCCATCCTGAATGAGATCTTCAGGGTTGCCCATACTTTGAAGGGGATGTCCGGTACAATGGGCTTCAGCAGGATGTCCAGGCTCACGCATGACATGGAGGATGTACTGCACGCGCTCAGGAGCAATGAACTGAAGATTTCAACAAAGTTGGTGGACCTTCTTTTCAAATGCCTCGATGCGCTGGAAAACTATACGAATCAGATTATCGAAACCAGTACGGAGGGACATGAAGAGTATCAGGATATCATTCAGTCCCTGTCAAATTTCATAAATCATAAGGCGGAATCTGTTGAAGAGCCTCAAGCTCCCGCCCCAGCGCCCGCATCCAATGAACAAAGCAGAGAAATCGCGATTAACCAGTATGAACAAAATGTAATCAATAAAGCATACGAGACAGGCAACCTTGCTTATCAGATTACGGTAATTCTGAATAAGGGCTGTGTATTAAAATCGGCAAGAGCCTTCATCGTTTTCAAGACCCTGGAGAAATACTCTGAAATCATTAAATCCGAACCAAAGGTCCAGGATATCGAGGATGAAAAGTTTGAGAATGAATTCACGGTGGTTGTCATATCCCGGGAAGATGCGGAATTATTCAACAAACAGCTGAATTCCATTTCAGAGGTGGAAAATGTTCTGATTAAGACTGTTCAGCCCAACAAAATTATTGAAGAGGCGGTTGTAAAGCCTGAAGCTGTTATTGCCAACGCTGTAAATGTTACAAACGCTGCGAGTGAAAAAGCCGAGGAGCCTGCACAAACCGTCGAGGCTGATAGTGAAGCAAATCAACAAAAGGAAGAATCAAGCGTTAAAAAGGCCAAGACAGGAAAGACGGTCAGGGTTGATATCGACAGGCTTGACGTACTTTTGAATCTGGTCAGCGAATTGATTATCCAGAAGACCAGGCTTGAAGGGCTGGAAGGAATCGAGCGAACACCGGATTATGTGGAAACGGTGGAATACCTGGAAAGAATTACGACCAATCTTCACGATGCAGTTATGAAAGTAAGAATGGTGCCGGTAGAGACGGTCTTTAACCGTTTCCCGAGGATGATAAGAGATATCACCAGGGATTTGGGCAAGGAAGCCGAGCTTATCATGTCCGGTGAAGAAACGGAACTTGACAGGACCGTTATCGATGAGATTGGAGAACCGCTCATTCATCTGCTCAGGAATGCGGTAGACCATGGAATAGAATCGGTGGAGAAAAGAAGGGAACTGGGGAAGCCCGATTCCGGCAACATATATCTCAGAGCTTATCAGGATGGAAATAATGTAGTTATTGAGGTGGAAGAAGACGGCCAGGGAATCAATGTGGAAAAAGTTAAGAAAAAGGCCATCGAAAGAGGCCTGGTCAGCAAGGAAATAGCTGCCGGCATGTCTAAAAAGGACATCATCGATTTTCTTTTCAAGCCAAGCTTCAGTACCATGGACAAGGTGACGGACCTTTCGGGCAGAGGCGTCGGTCTGGATGTGGTCAAGACCAAGATCGAAGCCCTTGGCGGAATGGTGGATGTAGAAAGCGAGCCTGGCAAAGGCAGTAAATTCATCATCCGGCTTCCTCTGACGCTGGCAATCATTCAGGCCCTGCTGGTGATGGTGGGCGATGAGAAATATGCCATTCAGCTAAGCTCTATTCAGCAGATCACCAATATTGCTCCTGAAGAGATTAAGATGGTTCAGAAGCAGGAGGTTGTCCTGTTCAGAAACACGATCATACCGGTGATCCGGTTGAATCAGGTGCTGGAAGTACCGTCCCCGGAGGACGAGGTCAAACAGAAAACCATTAAGCTGGTAATTGCCAAAAAAGGCGACAGGCTTTTCGGACTTGCCGTGGACCGGATACTGGGCCAGCAGGAAATCGTCCAGAAATCCCTGGGCAAATACCTCTCAGGCATTAAGATAATCTCCAGTGCAACCATACTGGGAGATGGCAATGTTGCCTTGATTCTGGATGTTAATTCCCTTGTACATTAAAGGAGGCGTTCCCTATGGATGAAATGATAACAACGGATTTAAAGAAGTTTTTGGTTTTCAAGCTGGGAAATGAAGAGTATGGAATCGATATCCAGAAAATAACCACCATCATCGAGAAGGATATGAATATTACCAGAGTGCCCAGAACTCCCGGCTTTCTGAAAGGTGTCATAAACTTAAGAGGCGAGATAATACCCATCATTCACCTGCGCAAAAAGTTTGGGCTCTCCGAGATTGAAGACACGGAGGAAACAAGGATTATCATCATAAAACTGGATGAAATCGCCGTGGGATTAATTGTGGATGCTGTGGCTGAAGTCATTGAACTGGACGAAGATTCCATAGAAAATGTGACAAACTTTGGCGGAGTACTTTCTGCGGAATACCTGCATGGCGTAGGAAAAATTAACGGAAGGATTGTTACGCTTCTGAATCTTGAAAAATTGATAAGGCTTGAAAACGGCGACTAAGCTTGTGCGAAAAAATATGGGGATTTTCCGGCAGGATTTTACAGGAGATATTGCATGGTGAATGGTATTGATGATTTGAACAACTTACAGATTGACGTTCTCAGGGAAATTGGCAATATTGGGGCAGGAAATGCAGCTACGGCGCTGGCAAAGATGCTGAACAGGAAAGTGGATATGGACGTCCCAAGAGTCAAAATCATGGAATTCAAGGATGTCAGTGAAACACTTGGAAGTGCGGAGAGCATCGTTGCAGGTATCCTTCTGAAGGTAGAAGGCGATTTGACAGGCAACATCATGTTCATCCTGCAGCTCAAGGATGCCGCTTTACTGGTGGATATGCTTATGGGCCGCCAATCGGAGGGATTGCAGGAATTCTCGGAACTGGAGCTTTCAGCGCTTAAAGAAATCGGCAATATACTTGCAGGGTCCTACCTTTCCGCATTATCAACCTTGACTAATCTGAAAATTATGCCGTCGGTGCCTGATCTAGCCATAGATATGGCTGGAGCCATCTTGAGCGTTCCGGCAATAGAGTTTGGCAAGGTAGGGGATACCGTACTTTACATTGAAACAGAGTTTTCTGACGGAGATGAAAAAGTGGTGGGAGATTTCTTCCTCGTTCCTGATGTAGAAACATACGACATATTATTGAAAGCTTTAGGGGTTACCGGATAAATGGATAACATAATAAAAGTAGGGATGGCAGATCTGCAGTCCTCCAGGCATCCATGCACCCTGACTACCTTGGGACTGGGGTCCTGTGTGGGAATTGCACTTTATGAACCGCATAAGAAAATCGCAGGTTTGGCTCACGTGATGCTGCCTTCAAGCCTGCAGGCGAGAAATAATACAAACATAGCAAAATTTGCGGATACAGCGATAACAAAACTGGTTGACGACATGTGCAGGCTTGGTGCAAATAAAGCCTACATTGTTGCAAAACTGGCTGGGGGCGCACAGATGTTTTCTTTTAGCGATGCGTCTGAAATGATGAGAATCGGATCGAGAAATGTGGTTTCCTCAAAGGAAATGCTGGAACAGATGAAAATCCCCATCCTGGCGGAGGATACCGGGGGAAACTACGGAAGGACCATCGAGCTTTATTCGGAAAACGGAAAGCTGCTGGTGAAGACTATCGGACATGGAGTAAAGGAGATTTAGAAATGGATGCGATCCATAAGTTGCCGTTCTTTCTTGGCGGCTTTATGGCAGTTATTGTCGGAATGATCAGTTATGTATCCGGTTCGGCCTCCCAGACCATCTATGTCAGGATGGCTGTGGTTATGGTAGTATTTTATGTCGTAGGCAGCTTTATAAGAAAAACCTTGAGCGGCATTAAGGATGAACTGGATGACAAGGAACAGAAAAGACGGGCGGAAGAACAGCTGGAAGCTGAGGAAGCCAGTATGAATGAAGCTTTCCAAAACGCACATCAAAAGGGCCAACCTGGAGAGCATAAAGTAGATCTGGTTGCGGATGATTTTGATGAAGATTTTTCACCTTTGACAATCAGCAGAGTCATTACTTCAAAGCTGGAAGAGTAAGTCAGTACATGCTGCAGCGAAAACCCGGCCCGGTCATTTGGGGAACATCCGGCCGTGATTTGTGCAAGAAATGCCCGCAAAAGAGTTTTCGCTTAGTACCAATGAAAAATAGGGGACATGGAGGTTAAAATGTCAACTAACGTAAACAGACAAAATGATTTATGGAGGCAGTATCATAATACGAAAGACTCTGCCGTAAGAGAGGCGCTGATACTGGAATATTCGCATCTAATCAAGTTTATTGCCGGCAGGCTCAACATCTACTTCGGATCCAATGTAGAATACGATGACCTGGTGGGGTTCGGTGTTTTTGGGCTGATTGATGCCATTGATAAATTTGACATCAACAAGGGCGTCAAATTTGAGACCTATGCTTCCCTTAGAATTCGCGGATCAATCATTGACAGTATCCGGGAAATGGATTGGGTGCCCAGGTCCTTAAGGCAAAAAAGCAAGGATCTGGAGAAAGCTTATTGGGAAGTCGAAAACGAATTGGGGCATTCTGCCTCAGACAAGGAGATTTCCGACAAACTGGGGATATCCACCGAAGAATTTTATAAGCTGTTAAATGAAGTGAACGTTTCCTCCATGGTATCCCTTGAAGATTTTCTGGAGCAAAACTATGAAATCGGCGTAGATGTGCCGAATACAAACCGCGAGGACAGGCCTGAAATCCAGATGGAGCTCAGCGAACTGAAGGATTTGCTTGGAGACGCCATAAACAAGCTTCCGGAGAAGGAAAAGACCGTGCTCTCTCTCTACTATTATGAAGAATTGACACTAAAAGAAATAAGTGCGATAATGAAGGTGTCAGAGTCCCGTATTTCCCAACTGCATACCAAGGCCATAATGAGATTGCGCGGTAAGCTGGCAAGGCATAAATCCTTATTGCACGATTAGAAATAAGACATATGGGGGGCCAAGGTTTTGAGTGACCCGAGAAACGCAGGAAGCGCCATTAACAATGGCTTTTTTGAAATTACATATAAGGAAGACGGGGTATACCTGTCGGTCCATCCGCCTGTAGAGAGGGGAAGACCGGTAGAGACCAGGGATGTCCTGGACAAGCTGGCAAGAAAGCTTGTAAGAAGCTTTTCAAGAGATGTGATCGATGCGGCCGTCAGAAAGTCGGATAAGGTTCCTGTAAGGATTGCCGAGCCTCAGACGGAAGTAAAAATTGACGCAACCGCCAATATCATGATATCGCCGGATAAGATGAAGGCCTTTGTTTCCTTCAATTCTCCCGAAGGCGGAAGAAACATAACCATGGAGGAAGTTCTTGACCTATTGAACAAGAACGGAGTCATCTACGGAATCAACAGAATCAACCTGGAAACCATTATCCGATATCCCGTATTCAATGAAATGTTTTGCGTGGCGGAAGGCGTCACTCCTGTGAACGGGCAAAACGGAAAGGTTGAATACTATTTCGATGTGAAAAGAGATGGAAAGCCTGCCATAATGGAGGACGGAAGGGTTGATTTCAGGGAACTCAACCTCATTGAAAGCGTCACCAAAGGTCAAAAGCTATGCCAATTGATTCCTCCTGTTCCGGGGGTCATAGGAAAAACCGTTTTCGGAACCGACATCTATCCGCTTGAAGGCAAGCCTGCCGTTTTACCCAAGGGCAGAAACGTATCCGTCAGCGATGACAGTATGTCAATCATTTCCAATATTGACGGGCAGGTCAGATTTATTGACGGCAAAATCAATATTTTTTCTACTTATGAAGTACCTGCAGATGTAGACAACTCTACTGGGAATATAAGCTTCGTGGGGAATGTATGCGTCCGCGGAAATGTTCTTTCCGGCTTTTCTATAGAAGCAGGCGGCAATGTGGAAGTATGGGGTGTTGTTGAAGGCGCTTCTATAAAGGCTAACGGCGACATTATACTCCGGCGCGGAATGCAGGGGATGGGAAAAGGCGTTCTTATCAGTAACGGGGATATTATCGCCAGATATATAGAACACAGTAATATCGAAGCAAAAAACAATATAAGCTCCGAAGCTATCATGCACAGTAATGTCAAGTGCGGAAACAGGCTGGAGCTGGCCGGCAGAAAAGGCCTGTTGGTCGGCGGAAGCTGCAAGGTCGGAAAAGAAATCGTCGCCAAGGTTATAGGATCACACATGGCAACGGTAACGGATATCGAAGTAGGGGTTGATCCGTCCCTGAGAGAACGTTACAAGGCGTTGAAGGAAGAACAGAATACCCTTGAAGCGGACTTGAAGAAGGCCGATCAGGCGATTACCATATTGAAGAAGATCGAAATGGCGGGAGGACTGACTCCCGATAAACAGGAAATAATGGCCAAGAGCGTAAGGACCAAGGTATTCTTTACAAACAGGCTTTCTGAAATAAAAGAGGAAATGCAAAGAATAGAAGCAAACCTTCAGCAGGATGCATACGGCAAAATTCGATGCTTCAACTTTATCTATCCCGGGACAAAGGTAGCAATCGGTTCATGTCTCATGTATGTAAGGGAGAATCTTCAATATTGCACATTATACAGGGACGGCGCAGATGTAAGGGTTGGGTCCATTGATAAATAAAACCCGGGGGTAGCGGGCTCCCTCGTTTTCGGTGGCTGTTCAGGCAGTTCCGCTGGTAAAGAGGCAAAGGGATGTGATTTTATGTCAATCAAACCTGTGGATTTTCAGATCATGATTCCACGGACCGTGGAGGTAGCCAAGTCCAGCAACGATGTTACACAGAAGAACTACATGCTGCAGCAGCAGAATGCGGCGTCAACACAGCAGGATGCGGATAATACACTTAAACAGGTGTATTCACAGAAACGGGCTCAGGATGCGAGAATAGCCCAAAGGCAAGGAGATAAGCAGAACAACGGCAAGCACCAGAAGAAAAAAGAGAAAAACGGCGGAAGCGAGGGTGAAACTCAAAAAAAAGCCTTGCAAACCAGCACAATTGATATAAAGATATGAACCCCGGAATTTTACGAAGGAAAAATTGAGGTAGGTAGAATGAATCAGTTTTATGTCAGTCTGATATTTATCGGCATCGTTATGGTCAGTTTTTCACTGATATTGATTCTGCTTGACAAAAACAAGGCCTTCAGCTTCATCCGGAATTATGAGAAGAAGAAGCAGGAGCTGGTGGAAATTATTAACGATGCGGAACAGATGATCGAAGAACTGAATAAGTTCTCAGACTATGTAGTCACTCAAATGGATTTCAAAAATGAAGAGCTGAGTATAAACCTGAAAAAGGCGCATGAAGAAATCAAAGCTCTCACGCAAAGGACACAGGGCAATAGCAAAGTGACAGAAGAAGTAAAAGCAGTATACAAAGCTGAAATAAAAGAAGAAACAAAGCCTGAAGCAAATATGCAAATCAGAGAGAATGTTGCAGTAAACGGGAATTATAATGCACCTGCAAAGCTGCAAGAGCCTATGCCAAAATTAAACAGCAATGTGGAAACGGAAAATCAGAATTCGGAGAAAAGCGGCTTAAACAGGGCAAATGCTTATAAGAATCAAGCCGGCAGGTCAGATAAGATCATTCCAATCAATAACAAATACAATGAAGTGTTGAGACTTTCAAAAAGTGGGATGGCCGAAGTCGATATAGCACGGCGGCTGAACATGGGTAAGGGGGAAATTCAGCTTATTCTGGAACTCAACAAGTAGAAGAAAAAGAGGCCCTTGAGTCTCTTTTTTAGTTAACGGCATTTACCCGGGGAGGATGGTATGACCAGTTTCAATATTAAAAACATATTGCTGGGAATAGGGATCGGCATGATTATTACCTCAATCGCAGGGATGATCTTTTTTTCCGGGCTTGATCCTTTGAAAAATCTTTCGGAAAATGATATTGTCAAGCTGCAGGAAAGATACGGCTTGGAGAGGGTGCAGCCTTTAACCGGGGATAATCGGCAGATACCAGGTCCGGAAAATTAGCATGGACATGAATACTTTATCCGGTCGGATTTAATATCCGGTCCTTTTTTTGCGGTATTCGGCCATAGCCAAATCACCAAAAGGCGAGGGGACTCGATGCCCCGGAGACTTTTATTGTTGCATCTCACAATAAATTTAAGATATTTCAATTGCAGGAATTATATCGATATGATATAATAATGATATCAAAATAATATTAAATCGAGGTGTTTTTTTATGAAAGAAATCCCGAGAAAAGTCCGGTCCGGACTGGAAATGTTTATCCTTACAACACTACTTTTCATTATTTCAATCATCCTCCTTGTTTTTGGCATAAATGCAGATAAAGGAATATTTTTTATCCTCAGCAGCTTATTGTTTATAGTCTGGCTGCTGTCACTGGCGGGCTTTTTCACATTGCAGCCCAATGAGGCGGCGGCCCTGATCCTGTTTGGGGATTACAGGGGCACGGTGAAGGCCCAGGGGTGGCTCTGGGCAAATCCATTTTATACGAAGAGGAAGATATCCCTACGGTCAAGGAATTTCAACAGCGATAAATTAAAAGTAAATGATCAGATGGGCAATCCCATAGAAATCGCAACCGTTATTGTCTGGAAGGTTCAGAACACAGCCGAAGCATTGTTTGACGTAGACAACTACATTGATTATGTAGAAATACAGAGTGAATCTGCTTTAAGGCATTTAGCAGGCCTTTACCCCTATGATGTAAGCGACAATGAAAGCCAGCTGTCGTTGAGAGGCAGTTCCGAAGAGGTATCGGAAGCCTTGAAGGCAGAGCTCAGCGAAAGACTGAGCAAAGCAGGAGTATCCATTGAAGAAGCAAGGCTGAGCCATCTGGCATATTCTCCCGAGATCGCGGCGGCAATGCTTCAAAGACAGCAGGCTTCGGCCATAATAGCCGCCCGGCAGAAGATCGTCGAGGGCGCCGTTGGAATGGTCGAAATGGCATTGAAAATGCTGAATGAAAACGGAATCGTAGAACTGGATGAAGAAAGAAAAGCTGCGATGGTAAGCAATCTTTTGGTCGTGCTTTGCGGAGAAAGGTCCACTCAGCCTGTGATCAATGCCGGCACGCTCCATAATTAAGCACAGGTGAAAATACGCTTCCGCTGTAAATTTAAGCAAATGCAGCGGTAATATTTTCAGTGCTACAGAAAGAAGAAATTTCAAATGGCGGAAAAGAAGACGATTTTATTAAGACTGGACCCTAAAATGTGGGAGGAAATCAATCGGTGGGCAGATGGAGTATTTCGCTCGATAAACGGACAAATCGAGTATCTGCTTCAAGATGCCATCAATAAGAGGATAAAAGGGTCGAAAGGTAAAGGTGCAAAGGGCGCGGAATAGTATAGCAAAACCATTAATATTGGATTGGAGTGACAACGAAATGAAAATTACAAAAATAAAAAACCGGTCGGTGCTGTTTACCTATAACAATTCCGAGTGGGATTTAAACCTCCATTTGATCATGGGGAAAAGGTATAATTATATCATCGATACGGGCTTGGGCAGTTTAAGCATGGAGCCTGTAAAGGAGTATATAAAAAACGACAATAAACCAATCATTGGGATCAATACACATTATCATTGGGATCATATTTGGGGAAACGGTTCATTGCAGGCTTATATGATTGTATCTCACAAGCTGTGCAGAGAATTGATAGAGTCGGAATGGGATAGGATGATGCAGCGAAACGGGCGCTATGTTGTTGGCGAAGCAGAAAAGCGTCTCCCGGATTTGACCTTTGAGAAAGAACTGTATTTCCCAGAAGACAAAATCAGGATCTTTTATACCCCCGGGCATACCATCGATTCAATCAGTGTAATCGATGAGGAAGAGAAAGTAATCAACTTGGGTGACAATGTGGGGGATACCCTGGATGAGATTGTCCCAAACATCGCTGCCGGCGAAAAAACATATAGGGAAACACTTTTAGGATATAATAATATGGAATTTGATACATGCCTTTCAGGTCATAATGGGATTCTTGGAAAAGATGTTATTGAAAAAATACTGAATTTACTCAGTCCTGCACAATGACTTGTTAAAAAATGTTTACATTTATCCTGCAATATGTTAGAATACTCAATGCAATGCAAAACCATGTGCTCGGTTGCTGGACACTCCGACCAATTACCTGGCTCATGGGGCTAATAAATAAGGAGGCATTATTAACAATGGTTAAAGAACTCAAAACGGAAATCATCGAGAAGTACAAGCTTCATGAAGGCGACACAGGTTCGCCGGAAGTACAGGTAGCTATTCTTACCGAGAGGATCAATCATTTGAACGAGCACCTGAAGCTTCATAAGAAAGACCATCATTCAAGAAGAGGACTTCTTAAGATGGTTGGACAGAGAAGGGGACTTCTTAATTACCTCATGGAAAATAATATTGAGAGATACCGTGCAATTGTTGAAAAACTTAATTTAAGAAAATAAAATGATGAGCGGAGATTTTCCGCTCATTATTTTTAGTAAAACAAGACATAATAAATTTAAGAAGATTTGCAGTCGAAAAGGCACCTGCGTAACGCAGAAGCAGAGAACAGAGACTGGAGTCCGTATTTAAGGAACAGGAGCATACCTCTATGGGGTATCCATCCCGGACATGAACACGAAGCAAGCGTTCAGAGTTTGGGAAATGATCTTTTCAAGGAGGATGCGGCTTCCAGTGTCCGTTTTCTGTTAACTGTCCGTTGGTGTTGGCCAACTGCAGAAATTAACAGAGGAGGCTATTGAATGAGTAAAAGATTTACCATGGAGCTTGCCGGCAGAACCCTGACCATCGAAACAGGCAGACTGGCCCAGCTCGCCAACGGATCCGTACTGGTAAGGTATGGTGATACCGTTATTTTATCCACCACTACAGCATCAGCTATGCCAAGGGAAGGCATTGACTTTTTCCCTTTGAGTGTGGATTATGAAGAAAGGCTTTATGCCGTAGGAAAGATTCCCGGAGGCTTCATTAAAAGAGAAGGTAAACCTTCGGAGAAGGCAATCCTGACATCAAGAGTCATTGACAGACCCATCCGTCCCCTTTTCCCGAAAGATCTCAGGAATGATGTAACGGTGATCAACACCGTCATGTCCGTAGATCAGGATAATTCTCCCGAAGTCGCTGCAATGATCGGTTCATCGGCAGCATTGTCAATTTCGGACATTCCTTTTAACGGCCCCATAGGCGGAGTTGTTCTCGGACTTGTCGACGGCCAGGTTGTAGTAAACCCCGATGCTGCGCAAAGAGATAAAAGCAGCATGTATGTTACACTTGCCGGCACTGCTGAAAAGATAACAATGATCGAAGCAGGTGCAAAGGAAGTACCTGACGATGTGATGTTGGACGCCATCAAAAAAGGGCATGAAGAAATTAAAAAAATTGTAGCTTTTATCAACAGCATTGTCGCTGAGGTAGGGAAATCCAAATTTGAATATAAATCCTCGGATGTTCCGGAAGAGCTATTCAATGCGGTAAAGAAGCTTGCCCATGAAAAAATGCGGGATGCTGTCCTTGCCACAGACAAGACCGTCAGAGATGATAAGGTTGCGGCGCTTACCGAGGAAGTTCAGGCCGGACTTGCAGAAGCTTATCCTGAAAGTAAAGGCAGTATAAATGAAGCTATCTATAAATTGGAGAAAAAGGTTGTCAGAGCATACATTCTGGAAGAGAACAAGCGTGTGGACGGCAGAAGGCTTGATGAAATAAGAGCCATGTCGGCGGATGTATCGCTGCTGCCCAGGACTCACGGGTCCGGGCTGTTCCAGAGAGGTCAGACACAGGTGCTGACTACCGTCACCCTTGGCGGTATCGGAGAAATCCAGAAGCTGGATGGCGTTGATCTGGAAGAAGAGAAGAGATACATGCACCATTATAATTTCCCTGGCTACAGCGTAGGAGAGGCCAAAACCTCCAGAGGGCCGGGGAGAAGAGAAATTGGCCACGGTGCATTGGCTGAGAGGGCTTTGGAGCCTGTAATACCAAATGAGCAGGAGTTTCCCTATGCAATAAGGCTCGTTTCGGAAGTACTCATGTCAAACGGTTCCACTTCCCAGGGCAGCGTTTGCGGCAGCACCCTTGCATTAATGGATGCAGGTGTACCGATCAAAGCTCCGGTTGCAGGTATTTCGGCAGGTTTGGTAATTGATGAAGCAAATCCGGGACGGTTCATTACTTTCATGGACATCCAGGGGATTGAAGATTTCTTTGGCGATATGGATTTCAAGGTAGCCGGCACAAAGAACGGTATCACAGCCATACAGGTGGATATCAAGGTTGATGGACTTACCTATGAGATCATCCAGCAGGCTTTTGATTTAACCAGGAAGGGAAGATTCCAGATTCTGGACGAGGTCATTGCACCTGTCATTTCCGCACCCAGAACCACCCTTTCACAGTATGCTCCCAAGGTCTACACAATGTCCATCGATCCCGACAAAATAAGGGATGTCATTGGGCCTGGCGGAAAGGTAATCAACAAAATTATCGCAGAAACCGGTGTAAAGATTGATATAGAGGATGACGGAAGAGTATTTGTCGCTACCTCCGACGAAAAAGCGGGACAAAGGGCTATTCAGATAATCGAAGCCATAGCAAAGGATGTACAGCCCGGCCAGGTCTTTATGGGCAAGGTTACCCGGCTGATGACCTTCGGTGCCTTTGTTGAATTTGCCCCGGGCAAGGAAGGCCTTGTTCATATATCCAAGCTTGATACCAAGCGTGTGGCTAAAGTTGAGGACGTCGTTGCCGTAGGGGATGAAATCCTCGTGAAAGTACTTGAGGTAGATAAGCAGGGAAGAATCAATCTGTCAAGAAAAGATGCAATGCCGGCAGAACCGGAATTGAAACAGTAAACACACAGGAGCGAAGAGACGGTTTATGGGCTCATGCATTTGGGTATAAACCGTCTTTTTATTTTAGTCCTTCGTTATATTTTCACCAGTGCTGAAGTAATTACTGAAATGAATAAAGCCTGAAATCGGAGAGGCTTCATGCCTCTGAGATTTTGCCTAATTGGAGGATATATGTTTAGCAAATATACATTGAGCAACGGCGTCAGAATCGTATACGAGAAAATACCTTATGTAAGGTCGGTTTCTGTAGGAATTTGGGTAAAAACAGGCTCCAGGAATGAAAGTAGGCAAAACAACGGTATTTCGCATTTCATTGAGCATATGCTTTTTAAAGGTACTGAAAAAAGAAACGCAAAAAAGATCGCAGAGAGCATCGACAACATCGGCGGACAGCTGAATGCTTTTACAGGCAAGGAGTGTACCTGCTTTTACGCGAAGACTCTTGACACGCACCTTGACCTAGTCCTGGATGTGCTTTCGGATATGTTTTTCAATTCTCTTTTTGCCAAGAAAGACATGAACGTAGAGAAAAGAGTCATATTGGAAGAAATCGGAATGTACGAGGACTCTCCCGAAGAGCTTGTTCATGATATACTCTCCGAAACCGTGTGGAACGGAAATGCCATCGGGTATTCCATCCTTGGGACACAAGAGTCCCTTAAGAGCTTTGATGCCGCGATGGTCAGGGACTATATGAAAAACAACTACACGCCTCAAAATACTGTTATTTCAATCGCGGGAAACTTCGAAGAGGCTTACCTGATTGAGCTGCTTAACAAGTATTTTGGAAGCTGGTCGTCGCCTGTTGATCAAGTCGTGGACTTTCAGGAAGTGGTTTTCAACAACGGAATCAAAACCCGGGAAAAGGATACGGAGCAGGTCCATTTATGCATAGGCTTTAATGGCATAGCCCATGGTAACGACAAGCTTTATTCACTGCTCGCCGTAAACAATATTTTCGGCGGAGGCATGAGCTCCAGGCTATTTCAGAAGATCCGCGAAAAAAAGGGTCTGGTGTACTCCATTTATTCCTATCCGTCGGCTTATAAAAATGCGGGACTTTTCACCATCTATGCCGGAATGAATCCTGACAACCTGAATGTTGTTGTTGAGCTTGTTACAGATGAAATAAAAACGCTTATAAAGCGTGGAATAAAGCCCTCGGACCTTGAAAAATCCAAAGAGCAGCTAAAAGGAAATTATATCCTGGGGCTCGAAAGCACCAGCAGCAGGATGAACAGCATAGGAAAATCCGAATTAATGTTGCACCATATCGATACACCGGAAGAGGTCCTGGCGAAAATAAACAGTATCACCATGGAAAGTGTAAATGAGGTGATTGAAAAGACCTTTGATTTAAAAAACACGGGAATTTCAGTCGTGGGTGTAATCAAACCCGGATTTAAACTGGCAGGCCTTTAAAATTTCAACAATCAGGAGCTTCTTAAAGGAGGCTCTTTTTTTGTTTGGACATCGCCGTGTTTTTTATCCTATTCTGCAATACCGGTACAAGCACTTGTTACCTTCACTCAACATAAAATATAGTAGTCTTGAGTGCTTATATATTGCTTCAGCTTTGGGGGGATTATTAAATGAGTGTAAGGAAATTCACGGTTATAGGCGGAGATTTGAGGAACGTAAAGCTTGCAAATCTGTTGTTGGCCGATGGAAATTCCGTCAATATATACGGTTTCAAAAATGCCGGGTTTGAACTGGGGATATCTGAAAGTACGGATCTTCAGCAAGCCATCGATGATTCGGATATCGTGATCGGGCCGTTACCCTGTTCCAATGACAATGAAACGGTCAACGCGCCTTTTCATCCCGAAAAAATACACATCGGCGAAGTTTTTAAAACAATGAAAAAAAGTCAGCTCTTCATCGCCGGACGAATTAGTGAAAAAATTGTGCACATGGCCGGCGTATACAATGTTTATTGCACGGATATCCTCGAAAGAGAGGAAATGGCTGTTCTAAACGCAATCCCTGCTGCCGTACCGAAAATACTACCGCCATCTTCAAGGGCTTGCGGGATTTAGTGGTGTTGGAAAGGCTTGATTGATATTTGACCAGGATGCTGGAGTAAAATAAGTGCTTCACAAAAATCCATTTTTGATTTATAATATTAATTAACCAATTGATTAAATATTGTATACAATATACTATATGGGGATCAGAGATGAAAGAGAAAGAATTGATTGATATTGAGACCAAAAGAAAGATCCTGACGGCGGCCAGGGAGGTTTTTTCAGAATGGGGCTACGACGGAGCCAGTATGTCGGAGGTCGCCAAGAGGGCGGATGTCAACAAAGCGCTGCCGTTTTATTATTTCAAAAGCAAGGAGAACCTTTTGAAAGAAGTCGTCCGTGGCGCCAGTGAAAATATTCTCGAATGGAAGGACGCTTTTATCAAAAACACCGATATGTCCGACCGGGGATCTCTGGAGAAATACTATGACAATGCGCTGGCGCTGATGGAGTCCAGGAGGGAAATGATCCGGATCATTCTTACCGAGTCTTTCAAGGGAAAAGCAGAGGAGGTGCCGCTTTTCGAGTTTATGGAGCACGTTCTGAAGCAAGCCGCGGCATACCTTCAAAACAGTGGAAGCCACAGTCTCGATACAACCAAGCTAATGACCGCGGAGGTATTTTTTGACGCCATGCCGCTTTTTGCGTTTGCGGCCCTCGGCGAGAAATGGGCTCGAAGAAACAACTTTGAATATAATGTCCTCAGGGAGGATTTCTTCGATTCGTTCAAGAAGATATATATAGATTATATCTATAAAAGGCATTTTGCCAATAAAGAGTAAAGGGGAGAATTCTATATGTCAAAAAACATGAAAACCATGGACGGTAACACTGCGGCTGCACATGTCGCTTATGCATTAACAGAGGTCGCAGGGATTTATCCCATAACGCCATCCTCTACCATGGCTGAAAACGTCGACCAGTGGTCAGCGAGTGGGTTAAAGAACATCTTTGGCCAGGAGGTCAGGGTGGTAGAAATGCAGTCGGAGGCCGGTGCTGCGGGGACAGTCCACGGTTCGTTAGCAGCCGGCGCGCTTACCACCACCTTCACCGCTTCGCAGGGACTTCTGCTTATGATTCCGAATATGTACAAGATTGCCGGCGAACTGCTGCCCGGAGTCATCCATGTAAGCGCCAGGGCAGTGGCGAGTCATGCGCTGTCCATCTTCGGCGATCATTCAGATGTGATGGCCTGCCGCCAGACAGGCTTTGCGCTGCTGGCCTCGGGCAATGTGCAGGAGGTCATGGACCTCGGCGCCGTAGCCCACCTGAGTGCCATAAAAGGCCGGGTGCCGTTCCTCCATTTCTTTGATGGTTTCCGGACCTCTCATGAGATACAGAAGATCGAGACCATCGATTATGAACAGTTGGCAGGGTTGGTCGATCGTGAGGCGATAGCGAATTTCAGGAAGAACGCCTTGAATCCTGAACATCCTGTGCTTAGGGGAACGGCCCAGAATCCGGATATTTTCTTCCAGGCCCGGGAGGCGTCCAACAGCTTTTATTCCGCCGTTCCCGGCATAGTGGAAAGCTATATGGAGGAAATCGCCCGGCTTACCGGCAGGAAATACGGCCTCTTCAACTATTACGGAGCCCCGGACGCCGACAGGGTCATCGTGGCCATGGGCTCGGTATGCGATACGATTGAGGAGACGGTGGATTATCTTGCCTCGATGGGCGAAAAGGTCGGAGTACTCAAGGTTCACCTATATAGGCCGTTTTCGGCGAAACATTTTCTTAAAGCCTTGCCCTCCACAGCCAAGAAAATCACTGTGCTGGACAGGACCACGGAGCCGGGAGCCCTGGGAGAGCCACTTTACCAGGATGTTTGCACAGTGTTTTACGAAAAGGGCGAGAGGCCTTTGGTCGTTGCAGGCCGCTACGGCCTTGGTTCGAAGGATACGACGCCGGGGCAGATCCTGGCTGTATACGACAACTTGAAGGCGGCGGAGCCGAAAAACCATTTCACGATCGGTATAGTGGATGACGTCACCAACCTTTCGCTGCCTGTCGCCAACGAGGTGAATACAACGCCCGAAGGCACCGTCAGTTGCAAGTTCTGGGGTTTGGGCTCCGATGGTACCGTCGGGGCGAACAAGAACTCGATAAAGATCATCGGCGACCATACGGATATGTATGCCCAGGCTTATTTTTCCTACGATTCGAAAAAATCGGGCGGTATCACGGTTTCCCACCTGAGATTTGGGAAAAAGCCCATAAAGTCCACTTATCTTATCAACAAGGCCGATTTCGTGGCCTGTCACAATCCTTCATACGTTGATAAATACGAGATGGTACAGGACCTCAAGGAGAATGGCGTCTTTCTGTTGAATTCCGGCTGGTCGGCCGGAGAACTGGAAGAAAAGCTGCCAGTCGAAATGAAGAGGTACATTGCAGCCCACGGCATCCGATTGTATACAATCGACGCCATAACCATTGCCAGGGAGCTGGGTCTTGGAAACAGGATCAACATGATAATGCAGGCTGCCTTCTTTAAGCTCTCGAAAATAGTACCTCTGGAGGACGCCATCAAGTATATGAAGGACGCCATTTATAAAACCTATGGCAAAAAAGGCGACAATGTCGTAGAAATGAATTATAAAGCAGTCGACGCCGGCATAGAGTCCGTAGCCGAGGTTGTAGTGCCTTCCAGTTGGGCAAATGCCGCAGAGCCGGACAAGGAAACAAAGGAAGTCCCCGACTTTATAAAAACCATCCTGGAGCCAATGAACCGGCAGCAGGGTGACAGGCTTCCTGTCAGCGCTTTCAGGGGCAGGGAGGACGGCACTTTCCCGCAAGCCACCTCCATGTATGAAAAGAGGGGCATTGCGGTGGATGTGCCCGAATGGCAGCAGGACAAATGCATTCAGTGCAACCAGTGTTCTTATGTTTGTCCTCATGCGGCCATACGTCCGTTTTTAATAAACAGCAGGGAGACCGCCGGAGCACCGGAAAGCTTTACTGCCAATAAAGCCATGGGCAAGGGACTGGAGGAACTGAATTTCAGGATACAGGTCTCCGTGTTCGATTGTGCCGGCTGCGGCAACTGCGCACAGGTATGTCCGGCCAAGGAAAAAGCCCTGGTTATGAAAGCTTTGGATTCACAAATGGAGCAGGCCGGAAACTGGGAGTACGCGATGACGCTGGCGCCCAAGGAGGATGTAATGGACGCGGGCTCCATCAAGGGCAGCCAATTCCAGCAGCCTTTACTCGAGTTCTCGGGCGCGTGCGCCGGCTGTGGAGAGACGCCTTACGCCAAGCTCGTTACCCAACTCTTCGGCGACAGGATGCTCATCGCCAATGCCACCGGCTGTTCTTCCATATGGGGGGCCAGCGCTCCCGCGGCGCCGTACAGTATTAACAGCAAAGGGCGGGGACCGGCCTGGGCGAACTCGCTGTTTGAAGACAATGCGGAGTATGGCTTCGGCATGCATCTTGCCGTGAAACAACTGAGGGATAAGCTGGAGGACCTTTGTACCCAGGCGCTGCAGTCGGAATTGCCGGAGGAATTAAAGGCCGCGCTTACAGGCTGGATCGGTACCAAATACGACGGCAGAATGTCCAGAAAGGCCAGCGACAAGCTCCTGGCGGAAATCGGTGCTTTCGTCACGGACGATACCGCCTTGAAAGCGGTCCTGGATGAAATCTGCGAAAAGAAGGATTTCCTTGTGAAGAAATCCCAGTGGATATTCGGTGGAGACGGCTGGGCCTATGATATCGGCTTCGGAGGCTTGGACCATGTCCTGGCATCCGGCGAGGACGTAAATGTACTGGTATTTGACACCGAGCTTTATTCCAATACCGGCGGGCAGTCGTCAAAAGCTACGCCCACAGGGGCGGTTGCGCAATTTGCGGCATCGGGCAAGCCGGTAAAGAAAAAGGACCTCGGTATGATCGCCATGTCCTACGGGTATGTGTATGTGGCGCAGGTGGCGATGGGCGCCAACCAGAACCAGCTTGTCCGGGCGCTTATGGAAGCCGAGAGCTATCCTGGACCGTCTTTGGTCATCGCCTATGCGCCCTGCATAAATCACGGCTTGAAGCTCGGCATGGGCTGCACCCAACTGGAGGAAAAGAAGGCAGTGGAAGCCGGATACTGGCACCTGTACCGGTTCAACCCGAGGTTGAAGGAGGAAGGGAAGAATCCATTCCTATTGGATTCGAGGGAACCGACCGCCTCTTACAGAGATTTCATCATGAGCGAGGTCAGGTATTCTTCACTCACCCGAACCTTCCCTGAAAAGGCCGTACAGCTCTTTGAACAGGCTGAGAAATATGCCAGGGAGCGATATGAGACTTACGTGAAATTAAGCAAATAAGCGAGGTGCAGCGGCGAAAAACAGAGTTTTATATCAGCGGCAGCAGAGTCATCCGACTTAGCTGCCGTTTTTTTTATTTATGTCATAAGACAACCTGAAAAAAAAATATGCTTATTCTGAGGTGGTCTTATGGCAGATAAGCGGGAATTAGAGCTTGCTGTGAGCATACAAACGGGGATTTTGAAAGACCTGTATAAACAGAATCTGATCAACGAACTGCAAATGAACAAATGTTTGGATATTCTCAGGGCTCAATATGAGAAATGCCTGTCGGAATCAACAGGCATTTAATTTTCATGCGGAGGGATTGAAATGCTTCGTGTAGCAGCTTATTGCAGGGTATCAACCGATAAGGACGACCAGATAAATTCTCTCGAAAACCAAAAAAGATATTTTGAAGAGTACATAAATAAAAATAAAGAGTGGAAATTCATCGGCCTGTATGTCGATGAGGGCATAAGCGGGACCAATGTAAAGAAAAGAATGGGCTTCAAAAAAATGGTCGCCGAAGCGGGGCAAAAGAAATTTGATTTGCTTCTGACCAAAGAGATCAGCCGTTTTGCAAGAAATACTCTGGACAGCATTTTATACACAAGGCAGCTCAAAGGCCTTGGAATCGGCGTAATATTCTTAAACGACAATATCCATACCCTGGATGCCGACAGCGAATTGCGGCTTACCATCATGGCCAGCATTGCCCAGGAAGAAAGCCGGAAGATTTCAGAGCGCGTAAAATGGGGCCAAAAACGCTCGATGGAAAACAAGGTCGCGTTTGGGAACAGGGTTTACGGCTACAGTATTGCAAATGGGAAGTTGTCGGTCAATCCGGAGGAAGCAGAGGTTGTCAAAACTATTTTCAGGCTATACAAAGAGGGGATGGGGACGCATATCCTGGCGAAAGAGCTTAAAAGCAAGGGAATTCTGACACCTAACGGAAGCAGGAATTGGACAAATGCAACCCTGCTGCGGATATTAAAAAATGAAAAGTATATCGGAATATTAAAGCAGAGAAAGCAAATAACCACAGACTTTTTAAACCACACCAGGAAAAGGAATGAGGGTGAGGAAGAATATATTGTCTCTGAAAACAATCATGAGCCCATCATCGACAGAGTCAATTTTGATGTTATCCAGCAGGAGATTCAAAGAAGAATGACCTATCAGTTCAACAAAACAAAGTACTCAAACCGGTATCCCTGGTCCGGAAAGCTGGAATGCGCAAATTGCGGCTCTAAATACAAACGCACCATATGGCATAAGGGCAAGTCCTACGAAAAGGTTGTATGGCGCTGTGCGGAAAACATTCGAAACGGAAATGAAAAAGCAGGTATCCAGGGGAAGGTAGGCTGCACGGCGAAGCCCATCGAAGAAATTGTGCTGCAAAAGGCCTTCCTTGACCTCGTGCAGGATATTGTCAAAGACAGGGATGCCATAGCGGATGAGCTTGAAAAGACCATCAGCAAGGTCATGGAGGAAGCTCAAAACACTTCCTGCCTGAAAATCCTGAAGGAAAGCATTGAAAAAATAAGTGCAAGGAAAGATAAGCTCATTGATCTCTTTAGTGATGATGTTATTTCAAAAAATGAATTCAAAAAACGAAACGATCAGCTGAATAGCCAGCTTGAAGAAATAAATAATAAAATCCTGCAAGCGGAAGCAGAAAGGGAAAAGCTGCAGGATGAGGGGGAAGTATTTGAAAAGATCAAAGAAGTCATCCGGAAATTGGGAGGCGCTCTGGAATTCAGCGAAGGAATCTGCCGGGAATTGCTGAAGGATGTAATCATTTATGATAGAAATCACTTCAAAATCATCTTAAAGACCGCCCATGAAAAGAGTTTTTTTTAAACCCGCTGCTGCATTATCGGCTCAGCAATCCCGACGGCAGAGGGTGCCATTCAAATAGCAATGGAGGAGATGCCCATAACGCTTCACGACTCTAGAGCATTGATCCTGGGCTTTGGAAGAATCGGAAAGATACTTGCAAAAATGCTGCAGGGCTTAGGCGTGAAAGTATTTGTCGAGGCGAGAAAATATTCCGACATTGCATGGATAAAGAGCTATGGATATAAACCTGTTTACATAAATGAACTAGGTGATTATCTTGGAAAAATGGATGTAATTTTCAATACGATACCCCATATAGTTCTTGACGCCAATATGCTCGGAAAGCTCAGAAACGACTGTCTGATCATCGATTTGGCATCAAAACCCGGAGGCGTGGATTTTGAAAGGGCAAAAGGGATGGGCATCAAGGTGATCTGGGCATTATCCCTGCCGGGGAAGGTAGCGCCAATCACAGCCGCAGAATTCATTAAGGAAACGATCTATAATGTCTTGGAAGAGTTGGGGGTGTAAAACATGCTTCTTAAAGATGTAAAAATAGGGTTTGCATTAACCGGCTCATTCTGTACCTTTGCAAAAGTGATGCCTGAACTGGAAAAGCTTGTTTCAGAAGGAGCGGACATAATGCCGGTAATTTCGGAGGCGGTAGATAAATATGATACCAAGTTTGGTAAGGCCGATGAGTGGAAAGCAAGAGTCGAAGGCATCACCGGAAAAAAGATCATCAAGACCATCGTTGACGCCGAGCCCATTGGGCCCAAATCACTGCTTGATATTCTTATTATCGCTCCATGCACCGGCAATACGCTGGGCAAGCTGACCAACGGGATAACCGATACACCGGTGACAATGGCGGCCAAAGCGCATTTGAGAAACGGAAAGCCGCTGGTATTAGCCATTGCAACCAATGACGGCCTGGGAGCAAATGCAAAAAATCTCGGTATCATGCTGAATACAAAAAATATCTACTTTGTACCCTTTGGCCAGGATGATCCGGTGAAAAAGTGCAATTCACTGACAGCCAACAACGAGCTTATAGTGCCTACTATAATTGAAGCGCTGAAAGGCAAACAGCTTCAACCGATCCTGAATAAATGAGTAACGATAATTATAATCAATAATAGATAACGAATTCCAGAGGCGGCCGGTTTTGGCCGCTTTTGCTTTTATTCACCGGACTTCCCCGGTGAATTATTTCATCTTTCCAATTTACCATATTGATTATATTTGCATCAACGCATATAATTTGAGCAGATAATTTTTTATTAAAGGTCGAGGGAAAAAAATGGATAACAGGATCGCTGTAATAGGAATTGCCGTAAAGAACAGGGAAGAGGCCGCCGAGAAAGTAAATGACATTTTAAGTACATACGCCGGTATTATTGTGGGAAGGATGGGTATCCCTTATAAAGAAAGAGGCGTTTCAATTATATCCATCATCGTAGACGGTTCAAATGACGATATTGGCGCATTAAGCGGCAAGCTTGGCGGAATCAAAGGCATAAAGGTCAAAGTCGGCCTGCTGGGTTGATTGTTATAAAATAAAAAAATAGCTACGGGAGGTAGAGCATGAATATTAAAATTATTACCAGAACAGCCATACTTCTGGCTTTGACAATTCTGTTCCAGGCATTGGGCCGGTTCATACCATTGGGGCAGTTCAACCAATTTATCGTAGGTCCGTTAGTTAATGCGTGTCTTATTGTTGCAGCGACGTACACGGGTTTAACCGGAGGTGCCGTGGTTGCTGTCTTGTCGCCGTTTGGCGCTATATTGACAGGCTCAGTTATTCCATTGCCGTTTGCGCCTTTTATTGCTGTTGGAAACTTTATTCTTGTTCTTGTTTTCTTTTTATTAAAGAAGAAGCCATTAGCAGGAATAGCTTCAGGCGCCGTACTGAAGTTCGGGTTTCTGCTGGCTTCCGTAAACCTGTTTGTCTGGATGATGAACATACCTGCCAAAAAGGCAGTGCTGCTTATCGCTTCCTTCAGCTGGCCCCAATTGGTTACAGCCATTATTGGAGGCTTGCTGGCATTGCTGGTTTTAAAAGCCTTGCGAAAAGCGGTTAAAGTGTAAAGAAATCAAGTCTGCAAGGTTATATACTCCTTTGAAAGAAGCTGCCATCCTTGGACAGCTTTTTTTATGTTTGTTTGCCTTCTATAAGCAAGTTGACGTTCATATTCATACAATAATATAAAACGATAAATGAGGGCAAATATGGTATATCTTGATAATGCGGCAACATCTTTTCCCAAACCGGAAAGAGTATATATGGAAATGAACAGGTGCATGCGGCAATATTGCGCCAATCCCGGGCGCGGCGGCCACGCCATGTCAATGGAATCCGGCAGGGCGGTGGCAAAGGTAAGGGAAAAAGTCAGCGGCTTCTTTAATATAAAAGACCCCATGCGGCTATGCTTTACAAAAAATGCGACGGAAGCTTTAAATATCGCCATTAAAGGTAGTTTGAATCCGGGAGCACACGTAATCACCACATCCATGGAGCATAATTCGGTAATGAGGCCTTTGAAAACCCTGGAAAGGGATAATGGAATTGAAATTACCCTGATTGAAGGGAATGAATTCGGTGAAATCGATCCCGATCAGATTAAGAAGAGCATAAAAGCCAACACCGCCATGATAATAAGCACCTTATCTTCTAATGTAAACGGTATTATTATGCCGGCGAAGGATATCGGCAGAATCGCCAGGGAAGCCGGTATAACATTTCTTCTGGATGCATCCCAGGGGGCGGGATCACTTGCTGTGGATGTTGAGGAGCTGAATGCGGACCTGCTTGCATTTCCCGGGCATAAAGGCCTTATGGGTCCTCAGGGTACCGGCGGCATTTATATCAGGGAAGGGCTAAGGGTAAAATGTTTGTTCGAAGGGGGGACCGGCAGTAATTCCGAAAGCGTATACCAGCCGGATTTTATGCCGGATTTTTTTGAAAGCGGAACGCTGAATACGCCCGGGATCGTGGGACTGGGCCAGGGTATCGATTTCATCAATGAAAAAGGGATTGACAGGATATGCAATTACAAGCACAAGCTTACCGTAAGGTTGCTGGAAGGAATAAGGGAAATTAAAGGAGCACGGCTGTATAGCAGGCTGGAGCAGGCTGCGAATTCGGGAATAGCTGCTGTAAATTTCGAAGGCTTTGATTCTACGGAAGTCAGCTATATACTGGACCGGGAATATAAGATTGCCACAAGAGCGGGGATACATTGCGCTCCTTCGTCCCACCACAAATTAGGGACTTCTAAAACCGGCATTGTCAGATTCAGTCCGGGGTGTTTCAATACTACCCATGAAATAGACTATGTGGTAAGAGCGTTAGAAAAAATTTCTCAAAAATCCGTATCGCTGTAAGACATTATTTTCTATACATCGTAAAATAACATGAGGTGATTGAATATGAGAAATAATGTTTTGAAAAGTATTTTAACGTTTGCCATCCTGGCTGTATTGGTAATTATAGCATTAAAAATTCTGAAGTTTGCACTGTTTATCGTTTTACCTATTGCAGTTGTAGCATTTATTGCCTATGTCATTTATATTTTTGTGAAAGGGAAGGCGTAGTCCGTAAAAAATGCAAAGTCAAGAGCCAGCTAAAGGTCTCTTGACTTTTTTTATGGTTTTATGGAACTTTTTACAATGCCTTACAGTCTAACTTTTAACTACAACCACCACCGGAGGATGCATGAAGAATTCTTTTGTCAAAATATATGCCGCCATACTTTTGCTGCTTTTGTCTGCAGGCTGCACATACAATTCAACTCTGGACAAAACGGAAACCAGGCCCAATTCTTCAGAAACAACGGAAAAAGGGAAAAATGGAGAAAAAATAGGCGTAGCGTCACCTGACGGTAAATGGGTTGCAATTACAACGGTAACAAGAAATTGTATGGATACAGTCATTCTTGATACGAAGGAAAGTATTGAATACCCTACGGGAGTATTCAATTATATTACCAAAAATGCTGAAAAATACGAATATAAACTTGGCAGCGATCAAAAGCCGGATCCTTATATTGATTTTGTAGAGTGGTGCCCTGACAGTAAAAAGGTGCTTTTGTCATACAGCTTCACCGATAATGCCGATATCAGGCAAACAGGAGTTGCAGTATTCAACCTGGAGAAGATGTCCGTGGAATGGTTGATAAAATTGGCACAAGGCGAAAGCCAGCATACAGAAATCAGTAAACCCGAAGGTTTCAACTGGGTAATGACGGATTACGGAATAGCGGATGGATTGGTTGCAAAGGATAATGCCGCCGGAGAAAATGCATCTAACCGGTAATATTAAATATAAACGTGCGATTAAAGTTAGCTTTTAGCATTTTAATCAAAGCAGTGCAGGGGCGATCAATGACCGCCCTGACAAAGCAGCGGCATCCATCCAAAGATTAATATCCCCAATAAGGGTAGCCGCCATAGAATCCGGGATGTCCCCAAAATGGCCTTCTTCTGCCGACAAGGTTACCTATCAGCATTATGCCGATGAGGTCTCTCAATATCCGCCTTCCTCCGCCAAAGAACTGCCTTTCATTACTGTTGGTGCTTTGCTTGATTGCTGCCTCAACATCATTTTCAACATTTGAGTAAATCTGATCAACCATCTTGCTCATTTCATCTTTTGACGGGCAATGCATTTTGCCGTGTTTAGCCTCTATCTGGTTACACATATTCTCAACATGAGGCTGGATTATGTTATATGTGTTTGGATACATTGATTCTAATTCAGGCTGAGTCATATTCATCATAGGATTTTGCTGGCCCTGCATGTTCATCACTGGTTGCTGGCCCTGCATGTTCATCACTGGTTGTTGGCCTTGCATATTCATCATTGGGTTATATTGACCCTGCATGTTCATCATTGGGTTATATTGGCCTGGCATGCCCATCATTCCTGCATTTTGCATCTGTTCACGAAAATAACACTGCATATTCAACCCTCCTGCACATAAGTGCAATCATTTACAGTTTCGTAATACTATACTATGTACGCGGAATATCTAAGGTTACATAATTTTGTTTCCCCGGTCTGCGTTAACCGTATAGCAGGAAGGTGTTGTTAAACTGATGGCTATCTGTCAGATAAAGCCAAATAACGCAAAAAAAAGCGGCCTTCGAATTTACGAAAGCCGCCTCTTTTGCTGTGGTCGGAGTGACATGACTTGAACATGCGACCTCTTGCACCCCAAGCAAGCACTCTAGCCAAACTGAGCTACACCCCGATAACGCATTTTGAATTATAGCACAAAAGAATTGAGTTGACAAGAATAAAATCAGTTATATTTATATTTTATATGAAATTAATGCGATAAATTTCTTCCAGGCAGGTGAAATCAGGTAATATAAGGCAAAATTGATAGCTTCTTGCTTAATGTAAAAATACCCAAATGAATAATCCCCGTATATTTTGTGGATAATATAATATACATTATTTGGTAATATAATTGCAGGGAGGATATTTTATGTCAAGTTTTGAGGCAGCAGACAACGTACAGCCTCGAAGACAAGCAAGACAATACCGGTTAGGCAGAAGGAGGAAGGCTGGATATCTTTGGGCGGTACTGGTCCTTTTCGCTGTGGTGGTATTCCTATGTGTAAACAACTACATGGTACTGCAATCCTATAAGGGTTTAAAAGGTCAACTGTCAACAACCTATCAGGCAATGGAAACAGTCAAGGCTGACAAAGAAAATCTGGGAAAAAGCAGAAATAAGCTGGAAGACTTGAATTCAGCACTGGTAATAGAAAACCAATCCCTGGAAGAAGAGAATAATCTCCTTAGAGAGAGCTATGAAAAGGCTTCAAGGGGCAACGAAAATATTTCCAGCCAATTGCAGGAAATAAAGAAGGAGTTCAATGAATTAAAAAAGAAAAATCAGGAACTGGTCGATGATAACATTGCACTTCAAAATTCACTGAAAATGGCGGCGTCTGTGGGGGTAAAACCACAAAGCTTTTCCTTCTTTGAAAATTTGGAGCCGCGGAATACTGTCAATAAGGGCAAATATCTCGGCAAATTTCTCGGAACAGCCTATACTCCCAGCGTGGAGGAATGCGGCAACAACAAGGGCATTACCAATTCCGGTCAGCCCATTATTCCGGGGGTCACCCTTGCCATTGATAATAAATACTGGCCTTTTGGAACGGTTTTTTATATCAAGGGACTGGGGTATACGGTTGCAATGGACACAGGCAGTGCAATTAAAGGGAAATACCGGTTTGACTTCTCCGTTTTGAACAAGAAATTTGCGCAGCAGCTTGGATCAAGAAAATGGGATGTGTACCTTGTCAAGTTGGGGAAAGGGAATATTCCCGATATGAAACTATAACGAGGCATCAAAAAATATCTCCACCCCTGTAGGTGGCGGGTAATGAATCGGTATTCAGGCGGTGAGCATATCTCAAAGCCTCGTTGAAACTCCGCTGACAAACGAAAAAATTAGTTTTGAATTAGGACGTTATAAAGCTGCAGGGTTTACTTAAGGATCGTTTTAGCGTATTATTGTATACGGGTGATGATTTTGAAAAAGAGGTTCATTTTTATATTTCTTGCTTTAGCCATGGTAATTGCGGCATCAGGCTGTGGAAAAGGCAAGGACGCCAATGTGGATGCAACTGCAAACCATACATCGAGTTCCGCCAGTGAAAACAATAGTACCGCAGAGACGGACAAGCCGTCGCAGACTTCAACCGGCGAGGGTGCTGTGACTGAGCCGGGAACTGATAATAACGGCAATGGTTCAGAAGAGAAACCTCAGCTTTTGCAAAGCGCCAATGTGGATTTGGACGCTGATGGAGTAAATGAAGAAGTGGAAGTCCTTTCACTCAAGACCGGCGGGAAGGGCGGGGATGACCCCGGTGAGCTTGAAGGCATCCTGAGAATCATTGACGGAAATAAGGTTACCGATACTACGTTCATAAAAAAGCAAGCAGGCTTCAACGGAGTAATGACAAGCATTGAATTTGCCGATTTGGATGGAGACGGTGCGAAAGACGTTTTTATCATTATCCCTGAGTCCGGCGCAGCTTTTTCGTTAAATTATTACTATGCCTACAGCTATAAGACCGGAAAAGCTTATTCATTTACCATCGACAGCAGTCTTTCTGAATTCACAAGTGGTTTTGCTTTCAAGTATATGGGAAAGGGGAAACTGGAGATAGAAAACAGCGCACTTTCCTTTAAAGCTGCCTTTGACATATCGGATTCCCCAGGGATAGAAAAGGATGACGAAAGCAATAAAGACTATGAAAACTCATGGGTGGAACCCACACCCGTTGAAATCGGCGAAAATTCGAGAATAAGCCTGGTAAAAGAAAACGGCGGAGCTGTTGCCATCAAGGTACCGCTGCCTGTATTTGGACGAGCTACCGCGGATATGATCGGTCAAATAGATTTATATTACGCCATGGGCAAAGATTTCATACCGGCTTTGAGAAGCTTTGAAGTATTGGACTTTAGCAGCGAAGGACACAAGTCCATTGGAAAATGGACAAAGGGATGAAAAAGCAGTAAAGCTTTGTAATAATTAGCCCAATATTTTTAACAGGATATTTTTGCAATGATAAAATGATAAAACGAAACCATGGACATTCACATGCACATGGTTTTTGTTATATTAACGGGATCAGTTAGATGAAATTTAGTATTGTACAGGATTTACGACAGTTGGGTCCATATAGATGACTTCCCATAAGTGGTTGTCCAAATCTTGAAAACTCCGCCCGTACATAAACCCCTCGTCCGTAGGTTCATTGGAAAAATTGCCTCCCGAAGCCAGAGCTTTGTCTGCCAGAAAATCGGCTTTTTCCCTGCTGTCAACGGCCAGAGCCACGATCACTTCCGTAGTTTTTCCCGCATCGGAGATTTCTTTTTTTGTAAAGTTCCTGAAAAATTTTTCATCTATCAGCATGGCAAAGATATTTTCCCCAATGATCATGCAGGCTGCATTTGCATCGGTAAACTGCGGGTTAAAGCCAAACCCCAGCTGCTTAAAGAAATCAATCGATTTATTTAAATCCTTGACAGGCAAATTCACAAATATTTCTGTTTTCATGGTTTCCACCTCCCTAAATCAGCATTGCATGGTTATAATCATAAAGTAAATATACCTCTTTTTAGGAAAACTAAACGGACAACTTGCAGGTGTAACTGCATGAAATAGCGGATATTTCCGTTTCTTCGGAAAGCCGGAAGTGTTAAAATAATGTAGCTCATGCACCTAAAAAAGTTGTGAAATTAAAAAAGTTTTAGTGTAACTTTTCCGCAATTAATTACGTTATATTAGTAAGCAGAAAGGAGAGGAATAAGTGGATGGCTTTCAGCAGCTCTATGAGGTAAATTACAGGAAGGTATTAAACTACTTAAAAGGTATGACCCGTAATGTGAAACTTGCAGAAGACCTGACTCAGGAGACCTTTTACAACACGTTGGCATATATCTGTACCGGCAATAACCCCAAAGTATACCTGAAATTCCTGTTGAAGACAGCGCATAATGTGTATGTGGACTATTTGCGTAAAAATAAGATGGATAGTGAAAGCCTGGAAGCTTATGAAAACCGTCTGCAGGACCCAAAGAGCGGCAGCATGAACAGAATGGAAGTGGTTGAGGTGTTAAATGCGCTGCCTGAAAGATACAGGGAAATTATTATTCTCAAGGACCATTATGGGTTTTCCTATAACGAGATTGCCGATATTATGAACTGTAAGGAGCCTGCGGTTAAGGTGACACTGTTCAGAGCGAGAAAAAGATTCAGGGAGGTATATGCGCATGAAGGATAAATCATCCGGAATTGATTGCAAGACATTTAAAAATCAGCTTGTGGAGTATATAGAAGGGAAGCTGGACGACAGGCAGATGGGACTTATGGATGAACATTCAGAAAGCTGTCCCCTATGCAAGCAATTACTTGATCAAGAGGAAGAGAACCTGGAGACAGGCAGCAAAGCGTCTATCGTTAACGTGAGGAAACTGGAGTCGAAATTTGCTTCAAGGCTTTTTGGAAGGTTTGTTACTGTAACGGTAATTGCATTTATGGTGTGGTATGTTATTTTTACTGCGCTGCCGCAGACCGTTCTAAGCAAGCAATTTATGAAAAGGCAGCTTGAGCTCTCGCATGGATTGGAGGACATGGTCCAATTTACAATGCCCGGTGCGAAGGTAAAAAGCGGATGGAATGGCTATATAGGGCTTTTAGAGACCGTTGGTGTGGTAGCGTACGAGCAGCAGTTGATTAAAGGCGGATACAAGGAAGGTAAATATGACCTTGCAGTCCCTAACTATGTTGGCAGAAATGACTGGAGAGCAAGCAACGAAGTTAAGGGTCAAAGCTATGGTTTTGTATTCAACTATCCCCAGGCAAGAGGGGATGGCAATTCGGTAGATATGAGCTGGAATAAGCTCAAAGAAGTTGAAAAGGGAACAGTAAGCAGTGTGGCAGTATATTTTGAAAAGGCGATAACTGCAATGGAAATGGATGCGCTTTTAGCTTCACTCAAGGTTTTTGACACGGGTTCATATGACATGCAGACATGGATAGCCATCGATACACAGCCTCTTAATCTTACGCAGTATGGCTACCGCAACACCCCGTTAATGCAGCCAAACTGGGGCTTTCCTCTTAGAGTTGAGATAACGAATGAGGATGTAGAGAGTATAACATCTTCTGACAATGATAATAGCAAGGGGGTCAAGTCTGGTTTGCCGGGAGGGAAAGTCAGTATTAGCAGCGGCTCTGCAAATAGTTACCAAATAGAGTTTGAAAAGCTGGCATCCCAGGCAATGGAACGCTGGAGCATTGAAATGAAAAACTTCGAAAGTTACTCCAGATATTTGGGTTCAAGCGATCTCACAAAAGATATAAGTAAAATTAACGGCAGCCTTCAGTCAGGTAAGCTGCAAATTCGGGGGATGATACTGACTGCCCCGACTTCCAGTCTGGTCAAACTCGCAAACAATAGGAATATAGCAAGGGTTGATATTATAAAAGTGGATTTTGACTATCTCAAGTATTAATGACGATTGGTCAGTAAGGAGATGAAAGCATGCAAAAAAAATGGGGTTTGGGAACACTCTCGGTGATACTGCTTATATTGGCATTATTGTTTACCTTAAGGCTCGGACGGACTTTCTGCTTAGGGGATATTGTTCTGGGGAGTAACGGCGCGACTGCATTATGGGGTGTTCGGGTCAATGTTTATATTTCTGCATTACTGTTACTAGCCGGCTATTTGCTAGGAAAGAAATTCCCTGATAATGATGGGGCCGAGCTAGGGAGCAAGCTTTGCAGTGTGCTTGGGATTGCAGCGGTCGTGATCATTATTGGTAATCTGTTTGGTATAGACCTGTTGTATCCTTTATATGACTTTTCAGGAAAATAAAAAGTACAACTAGCCTATCTGCGCCAGGCCTATAACAAACATAACGGTATTAATGGGCAATAAATGATATGCAATTACTAAATAATTATTGGAACAAATTTAGGCCTGGCTGCCTTATATAAATCAATTAAAGGTATTATAACACATAATAAATGAGCAACGTAGAATAGAGATAATACCTTAATGCTTGAACAGATAAGAAACTATACCTTATAATAGCCAAGATCACCCAGAACCACAATAGGTTTTTTAATCGTATTCAAGGTCTTGTTTTGGTAATGGAGTTCCTCTCTCATTTTGGATATATTTTCAGCTGTTTTTACATTTGCATGTAAAATGATGTCTTCGGTTGGTGAGTTATTAATGAATATACCCAATATTTTGCAGGAATTTTCTCCTTACATGGCGAATAATGGCAGTAATAATATTTAGAGGGTGGTGCTTGTTTTGAAATGTTATAATCATCCGGATAATGATGCACAAGGTGCATGTGTCTATTGCGGCAAACTATTTTGCATGGAGTGTTTGGTTGAGGTTAATGGTAAGATGTATTGCAAGTCCGATATTGGGAATGTAATTAATGAGGCAAAAGAGCAGGCTGCGTCAGCCAGGGCAACGGCAATTCCGACAATCAACATCAATAACACGAATACCAACCAAAACATGAATACCAACCAAAACATGAATACCAATCAAAACATAAATACCAACCAAAATACCAATACGTTAAATTCAGCCGCCTATCCATATAAAAGTAAATTAGTAGCAGCCCTGCTGTGCTTATTTCTAGGAGTCTTTGGGATTCACCGTTTTTATGTGGGGAAAATGGGTACAGGAATAATATGGTTGCTTACAGTAGGTTTTTTTGGAATAGGGGCAATAATTGATTTCCTAGTAATTCTAATCGGAGGCTTTAGAGATAAGGCAGGAATGCCGCTTAAATAAAAAAAACAATGATTTGGAGCGGTTCTTACTCAAGATCGGGTATTAGTTAAATAAAAACAAGTACAGGCGGATGCATCATTTTATTGCATCCGCCTGTATTAATTGTGGTAGGTTGAAATTATCAAGCTTGGATTGAAACGCAAT
>JAEZCO010000025.1 GCA_023433505.1 Bacillota bacterium
GGTTCAGGACAAAACGCCCCGCCTACTTTCAACTTTGTCTGAAGCTAACGTTTTAAAGTAGAAAAATCAAATCGTCCAAAGTCCTGCTTATAGTTGGGCTTATTAATGTATTCCTATTTTACAAACAAGCTCTCCATTGCCTTCCAAAAATCGTAGGATTGTTAATTCGGCTATATTTTCCCATGGTCTAAGTGCATTTTACGGAAACTCAAGCTTATCACCGGAATGACTTTGCCCTGATAATTTTGTATAGTTCGTCAACAGGCCTGGTATTGATAATATCCGGTGCTGTCAGCCAGCCCTTCCTGGCAACATTGATCCCGTACTTCAAATCGTCAAGCTCATCGATGCTATGTGCATCGGGAGAAAGGACAAAGCTGCATCCCGCTTCCCTGGCAGGCTTGCAAAACCGCCAGTCCAGGTCGAGCCTGTGGGGATTCGTATTGATTTCAAGAATCACCTTTTCTTCCGCTGCGGTTTTTATGATCTCGTCCAGATTGATCCGGAACGGCTCCCTGGACAAAAGCAGCCTCCCCGTGGGATGTCCGAGGATTGTCACATGCCGGTTTTTCAATGCCTTGATGACTCTTTCGGTCAATTTATCTTCCGCCATATTGAATTGAGAATGCACAGAAGCAATGGTGAAGTCAAAAAGCGATAACGTTTCTTCATCATAATCCACATTTCCGTCCGACAGAATATCAAGCTCGACTCCCTTGAATACTTTGAAACCGGGATATTTTAGGTTCAGTAGGTCAATTTCTTCGTGCTGGCGCTTAATTCCGTCCTTTTTCATCCCACCGGCATAATACGCGCTGATGCTGTGATCTGAGATCCCCATATAAGAATAACCCCTGGAAATGCAGCCCTTTACCAAATCTTCAATGGAATTTGAACCGTCGCTGTACACCGTATGGATATGAAATACACCCCGGACAGCTTCAAGCTTCACAAGCTCCGGCAACTTGCCCTCTTTTGCGGCCTCCAGCTCACCGTTGTTCTCCCGCAGCTCCGGCGGAATGAATTGCATCCCGAAGTAGTTGAATATTTCCTCTTCGGAATTGCATTCGATCAATGCCTCTTCCTCTCCATGGAAAAGACCGTATTCATTCATTTTTATATCTTCCTGCTTTGCCATGTGCCTTAGCGCCGTATTATGCTCCCGGCTGCCGGTAAAGTGATGCAAAGCGTAAGGATACTGTATGTCGTCAACTACGCGCAAATCAACATTTATACCCATTGTCAGCGTAACGCTTGTTTTTGTATCTCCTTTGGAAATTATCCCCGCAACCAAGGGGAGCTTTGAAAAATAGTCCATCAATGCAGCGCTGTCATTACTGCTTGCAAGGATATCAATATCCTTTATGATTTCCTTTCTCCTCCTGAGGCTGCCGGCTTCGCTGCACCGTATGACCAGCCCGCTTTCCTTCAAGGCGGAAACCACCTCTAATGCCAGCTTCATTGCAACGGGAAAAAGAAACTCGCCGGAATATTTCCCAAGATTTTCAATGCTCTCCAGCAGCTTTGCCTGGGATTTGGCGCCAAACCCCGCAAGATCCGCCAGCTTGTTGTCCCGGCAGGCCTGTTTCAGTTCCTCCGCCGTTGTTATTCCAAGGTGATCATAGATGGCTTTTACTTTTTTTGCACCCATTCCGGGGATTCTCATCATTTCCAGCAGTCCTCCGGGAATTTCCTCCCTAAGCTTTTCATAATACGAAAGCTTGCCGGTCGTGACAAGCTCCGTCACTTTTGCTGTCAGAGCCTCGCCGAAGCCCTTGATTTCTTTGAGCCGGTTTTCCGAAACCAGCGTTTCCAGATCCTCTTCCAGAAGCTCCACAGTTCTTGCTCCTTCGTAATACGCCTTGCACTTAAAAAAGTTTTCTCCTTTGATTTCCAGAAGCATTCCTATCTGGTCCAGAATTTGAGCGATTTGATGCTTGTCCATATATTCCCTCCAACAGTAAACAGTGTAAAAAGATTGATTATATTATATACCCACAAAAGATGATTATGAAATATTGTACTCGGGCATGGGTGTTTCATCCAAATTCCCGGAAAACTCCATTCAAAACCAGCCGGCAGCTGTGAACTTCCCTGCGGCAGGTTTCGTCCAATAGAATAAGGGTATACTAAAAATAGAACAAAACATGGATTGGGTGATAAAAATGGAAGTATATAGCAGGAACCAAAAAAAGGGAGTGTCCTGGCCGGTAACAATTGTTCTTTTGCTGCTTACAGCTTTTATTGCAGGAGGGATTGTCTTCTTCTGGCAAGCTTCTGCACTGAATGACACCTCTAAGGAAAACAAAGCCTTGAGTGATGAACTGCAAAATACAAAAAGCGATAAAGAAAAACTGGAAAAGAAAAATTTGCAGCTGGAAAAAGACGTTCAGTCCCTGAAGGACCAGATTCCCCAGGAAATCAATAAAGGCCAGCGTGAAGCGATCCAGGACATGTCCGACGATGTGCTTCATATGCTTAAGGATAAGGATATGTCAAGACTGAAAAAACTTGTGCATCCGGATAAAGGCATTCGGTTCACTCCCTATTCCCATATTGATGCAAACAAGGATGTTAAAATTACCGCCGCTCAATTTGCAGGACTTATGGCAGAAACCAAAAAACGCCTATGGGGCTCTTTCGACGGGACAGGCGATCCAATAGACATGCCGTTTTCGGAGTATTATAAAAAATTCGTATATGACGCCGACTTTCTTGAAGCTTCGCAGATCGTCTTTAACGAGCCGGTACAAAGAGGCAACTCTCTGGTCAATATAAAAGAAACCTATCCGGACGCAGCCTTCGTTGAATACCATATTCCCGGAGCAGATCCCGGCAATAACGGAATGGACTGGAAAAGCCTTATTCTGGTATGGGAACAAAAGGACGGCACCTGGTATCTGATTGGCATTATTCACAACCAGTGGACCATATAAGTCATGGCTTACCGGCATGAACCCTTTTCATGCCATTGAGAGATGAGGCAGCAGATAATATAAAATCCTTTCACATTTTCAACAAGGATAAAGTCATTTCTGCTGCTGTATTTTTTTAAGTCCATACCTTTCAACAACCAGCGCAATTCCCATTGACGAAGCTTTACCTGCAAAACCGGCAAGAATTTGCTCAGTTTCGGGCGCCAGCTGGTTTTCGGGTATGACCAGCAGCAGCTCCTTCCGCCTGACTTCTTCTTCCCTGATGACGGTCTTGCTGCTGCCCCACGGCTCTTCCTGCCCTTTGAAAGCATGCAGGGCCGACAGATATCCGTCCAGGGTTTCAGTCACTGTCACACCGCTTTTATAGCTTGCGGCCGTCAGATCCATACTTTTAATCATGGTGGCCTTTCCTCCCTCAAATTTTGCTATCACAGGAAAATTGAAAGGCAGATTGGCTCCGAATAAGCTGCGTATTTTTCTTCCCCGGGTGAAGTTATCAAGTGCCCAGAGATCTTCTCCGTCCTCTCCGGATAGAATGTCCGACGCCTCATCTCCTCCCATCCAGGCTTTCGCCACTGCTCTTTGGATAACCTCCAGTTCAGGCAGTATTTTAACAGGGACAGGAAACTTCAATTTATATCGAACGATGATGTCTATATCATTATTCTCATCCGCTAAGAAAGCCGAATCTCTGAAGTTAAGGCCGCCAAAACCGTCCCGGACATTCAATGCCCTGAGCCTGCCGTCGGCGTCCCGGCTGCTGCCGGAAGCAATATATTTCTTCAGGATTACTTTGACCAAAGGGGTAAACAGCTCCGTTTTCAGATCATCATAGACGCCGCCGGCTACCAGTGCCGCTGCATTTTTCAGCTCATCAGCGGGATTTGAGGCAATATCCTGGACAGTATCACCGATACGGAACAAGCCCCCGAGGCTGTTGAAGCTTTCAAACACAGTATCCATATGATCCTTGAACACCTGTGCCCTGCTCTCCATTCCACTGTCCAAGGTGCTATTCATTTCTCCCAAACCGCTTATATGCAGGATATATCCTGCCGACGCCATTTCTTCCGCAGTCTCGGTAATGGCATGCTGCATCATTTCATGGGTATAGACCACTTTGATGAGAAATACCACCGAGACAACAACACAAAGAAAAATCGGCAGTGCCAATGCTGCTTCAACAGTAACGGACCCTTTTTTCATCGTTAGTACCCCTCATAAACCAGCACTCTGATTTTACGCCTGCCGTCCCCGGTTTTGGCGCTCTCCGGCATGAATGGCCGGGACAGGAAGAGATTTTTCATTGAAATTTCAGCTTCCACCCGGATGAAGGTATTGCAGGAACCGGCCTTAAATCCTGGCTTTTTCAGCCCGGTATTGATTTCTATCAGGTCCTCCGTCCTGCCAAGCTTTTCCTCCTCGTCCATGGCAAGAAGAAATAATCTGAGATAGTCATGATAGGAGAAGTAAAGCTTCGCATCTGTTTTCGGTCCGGTGGCTTTCGGAAGCCCGATGTCCAGCTTCCAGTCGCCGGGGGACTTGTAAATGGGTACCGCTTCGCCGGACATGAGCATTTCCAGGTCTATTAGCGCTTCTCCCATGCCCCATGCGCACATAATCAGATTTGAGATCACAGGGATCCCTGCTCCCCCAGTCCACCAACCGGCTACTGCTGTGGCCGTGGCCGCGGAAAGCTGTCTTTTCTTTGCATCCGTATAGACGTGCAAAGTATTTGCACCCAACCTCAAAAGCAATATCTGGGCGCCCGTCAATGCCCTGTTTGTAATTTCCGACGAGTTTCCGTGAAGGATATATTCTACCTCGCATTCAAAAAATGTGTCCTTCGAGTCCCGGGAAATTCCGTTAAGAAAGGTAAACGTCCCGTTATTGCCGTCTTTTTTTACCACGGGCACATGATTCTTGAACATACCCATGATATATTCGTTTATGTAAATGTTATCTCTGAGCCTGGTCAAACCGCCTTCCAGCATATTTCCGATGTTTTCCGTAAATCCGAAAACATTTTCCTGGAATACGCTTTCCTCATCGTATAAATCCGCCTCCCCGGTTATATTGCCCAGATCGCCCTGATATCCGGCACTTTTGCCCTCAGCGGGCACACTGTCAGCAGGCAGCTGCTCACCGATATAAGGCAAATCCTCTTCATCAAAGCTCCTGCTGGCGACCTTCTTTTTGGAAGGAAGCTCTTCCTGGACTATACCGCTCCCGGTAAGATTTCTGTCATCAAAAACCTTTTGCAGTATGGAGTCCTTCAATTCCTTGGCTGTATCTTTCCGTGGATCATCTGCCTTCTCGCCTTTCTCCGGCTTTTCATAGGAGTATTCTATTTGGTTGTCATATTCTGAAACCAATTCCAGAATGCTGTCCGACAGACCCGGCCCCTCCGCATTTCTCTGTTCTTTGAATAATTCAAGCTTTTCAACTAGCTGATTCAAAACCTGCGAGTTATTTTCCAGGGACTTAATCATTTCTGCTGCCTGCCGGCCTTTCAAAATCACTCCTTTGAGCTTGCCAAGCTCCTCGCGGAGAGTCCCCACGAAATCACTTTCACCGGTAAAATTACCGTCAAGGAACGACTCAAGGCCGGATATCAGCTCTTCCGCCCTCTTTCCGGCCTCAACGATTCTGTCGATATCCTTCACAGCCTTTTCATTCGGCGCAGTATATTCCTCTGTCAGAGAATACCTTAAATTATTCCATGCTTCGTTTATCTTGCCATCCAGGCTGGAAATCCTGCTTGTCAACGAGCTTTTTAAGCTCTCCAGCTCACCGATCCGGTCTTTTTTATCAGAGGCGTCAATCCTGTTATTCTCAGGCGGCATCTGACCCAATTCCCTGCTGACGCCTTCGAGGGCTTCCACCGCCTCCTTCAGCTCGGTATTCCAGCGGAGATAATCACTAAATGTATTTTGCCAGACGCCATTGAGATTGAATCCGTTTATGTACTTGTCCATTTCTTTTCCCGAGCCGTCGATATAGCTTTTCAAGCTTTGCTGCGCCTTATCCAGCTTGCCAAGCAGCTTATCAATGCCTATCTTCCTGCTATAGGCGGCAGACATTTTGCCCATATCTCTGACAGCCGAAAGCCGTTCGACAAAGCCTTCGACCATCTCCTTGGGAGCCCTGTATTTCATATATTCCAGTATCTGCTGCTTAAATACCTTGTTTTCACTAAGATTTTGAACTGCAGATACGTTGATGTTTTCGATCCTGAAGCCGTACAAATCAATGCCCGGATTTCCATTTTCCTTTTCTCCGCCCGCCTGCAGGTTTTTTTCAAGATAAGCCTTGACAGTATTCTTCAAGCTCTCTTCACTGGCAGAATTAAACGCCAAAAGGCCGTAATTTTCCTTAAGCCGGCTGCCATACCCTGCCAGCACGGATTTAGCCGCGCTGCTTACAGCGCTTTTCGCCAGCGCTTCACCGGATGAAATCCTTGATGCATCTACCAATACGCCTGCCACAATAATTACTGCCAGGAGTATAATACTTAAAAATACTGTGACCTGCCCAGTGTTTCTATTAAGCTCCACCTTCAGCCCCCCCATTGCTCCCATATTTGGGCAAACCGGCAACCTCCCCTACATTTTTAAAAGCCCGGATCTAAAACTGCTTTTATCCCTGCTCACTCTGTGAACTTTTCCAGACTGTCTTTCATCTTGTTGAGAATTCCTCTTGTTTTTTCGCCAAGATTTTTAATGCCGGGATATTTATTTTCAAGCTCCTTCTCGATATCCACCAGTAAGTCGGTATTCCTCATGAGCTCCGCAGGGTCGTCAACTACCGCAAAGGAAGTGACTTTCAGCTTGAATTTGCCGTCGGACCCGAATAGCCTCATGACTGTGCCTCCCGGAAGGATATAGGAATTTTCAATGGACAGCTCCAATCTCTTATAAACGGCATAATTCCTGATAACCGCAGCAACCGATGAGCTTTCGGGCTTTAGAATATTTCTCTTTTCCAGCAACGCTTCCGCATATTTTTCAAGCCTGGCCGTCTTTTCTTCACGGTCCTCCTCTAAAAGCCTCCAGTAGAGACCGCTATCAGCAAGTTCATCCATCTCGGGTTTTCCTGTAGCGCTGTCCGCAGAAAGGCTTTTCCAAGAGGCTGCACCTGCCTGTACAGCTTTATCTGCCACCGATTGAAGAATTGACCGCTGGTATAATATCACCCCCACGAGGATGATGCAAATAATACTCAGAACGACAATGGGAACTACAATTGATGCTTCAACCGTAATACTTCCCTTTTCTAATCCGATTTTCCCAAGTAAGCTTTTCTTCACAAACAATTCCCCATTTTATTCATATTACTCTTTTTTTGGTTTTTATACCATTTTCTTTATTATCTATCTATATTTTACAATATATTCCGAAAATATGGAAGATATTTGAAAGAATTTTGTTATTTTTTATGAGAAAGCCGGAAAAAAAATTTATTGACATTCTATAAAAGCAAACGTAATATAATACGTAAAAGTTATTTCGATTTCGTATTATCCGATTACGTAATATACGAGACGGAATAAATGGTTTTGGAGGTAAAAATGAACGACTTTGAGCTGTTGATTGATTTTAATATCAACCTGTTTCGCCTCATAGCCCCGGTCTTCAAAGAAGAGGGCTATACGTTCAATGAAATTGCCGCAATGTGGAAAATCATGAAAAAAGGTCCCTGCCGACCTGCCGATCTCATGCAGGGGACATATATACCGGCCAGTACTTTCACCTCTATCTTCGACAGATTGGAAGCACGCGGACTTGTCAGCCGTGAAAATGATCCCAACGACAGACGCAGCTTCCTGATTACAGGTACACCCCAATTATTTGCCGCCTTTCAAGGTATCATCGCAAAATGCAATGAGAAACTCGGCGAAAAATTTTCCGAGCTGCCCGCTGAAACAATCAGGAACTTTAATGACGGCCTCAGTAAAGTAAACAGCCTGATAACGACAAAACCTGTTCAAAAGGATGCTGCTTATGAGAGATAAGGACAGCGGTATGCAAAAAACCGGAGGCGGCGAAATACAAACTACGGGCAGTATCGGCAAGAAATCCTGGCATGCACCGGTGCTCATCACGATGATCGGCGCTTTTATGTCAATACTGGATTCGAGCATCGTAAACGTAGCCATTGCTCCCATAATGCATGTATTCAATACCAATACAGTGACGATCGAATGGGTGGTTACCGCATACGCGCTGGCGCTTGGAGCGGTGATACCCTTAAGCGGCTGGGCGGGAGATAAATTTGGATTTAAAAATGTCTATATTTACTCGCTGATTGTTTTTACTATCGGTTCGCTGCTTTGCTCATTAAGCTGGAGCGTTGAATCGCTTATTTTTGCCAGAATCCTACAGGCAATGGGAGGAGGTATGATAATGCCCACTACAATCGCCATGGTTACGCGGATTGTACCCAAAGAAAATTTTGGTTCGGCTATGGGGATTGTCGGTATTTCACTTTTCATGGCTCCGGCCATTGGGCCTACGCTTGGCGGTTACCTGGTGGAGTATATCAACTGGCGCTGGATATTCACCATCAACCTGCCCATTGGCGTAATCGGCGTCTTGCTGGCGGTATTCTATATGCCTAAATTCGAAAAAAAATCTACCGTAGGAAAATTAGACTGGGGCGGAGCCGTGACGTCCATCACCATGCTTTTCTGTCTGCTGCTGGGCCTAAATAAAGGGAGTGAATGGGGCTGGAAATCGGAAAAAATCGTCCTGTTGTTCTACATATCGGCAGTATGCCTGATTCTTTTCCTCATTATTGAACTGACAACCGAAGAGCCTCTGCTGGATATCAGGCTTTTTAAGATATCCACCTTTACTGCGGCAAACGTTATGTCCGCCGTCGTCACAGTAGGACTTTTTGCGGGGATCTTCTATATCCCGCTTTTCCTGCAAAACATCCGTGGGCTTGGAGCTATGGAGACGGGGCTTCTGATGCTGCCCGCAGCGCTGGTGTCGGGCATCATGATGCCGATATCAGGCAAGCTGTATGACAAGATAGGGCCTAAACCACTGGCAGTAACGGGCCTGCTGATCTGCGCCTATGCCACCTATCTTTTCCATAAAATCGATGTGAACACGCCAAACAGTACCATTATCCTGTGGATGATTTGCCGTTCCATGGGGTTGGCCTTTGCGCAGATGCCGTCACAGTCGGCATCCGTATCGTCGGTCCCGCAGGACAAAGTGGGCAGGGCAACCGCCATAAATAACATCATCTCGCGGGTAGCCAGTGCTTTTGGCATTGTTGTGCTGACGACGTTTCTGAATAACCATATGAACGCGTATTCTGCTCAAATGGCCAACTCCGTCAATGCGCAGAACATTGCGGCCACTGCTTTTTTTGCGAAACTCAGCGCATTTTTGGGCGGCTCCGCCTCTGCGGCAAAGGTATATGGTGTGACAATCGTCAAAGGATATATTGCTCAGGCTTCCTTTGTGCGGGCATTGGATGACCTGTTTGTAATCGCTGCGGTTTTATCGCTTATCGGCGCAGTGCCGGCCTTATTCCTGAAGAAAAACAATACATCGGCAAACAACCGCTCTTCTATTGCGAGCGAATAATATTACCTCGAAAGTGGGTCATTACTATGAAAAAGAAAAGCAAAACGATTGTAATTCTTGTAATCCTGATCGCAGCATTGGCGGGAGCTGTTGGCATTGTCCGTTATTTCAGCTATCAAGCCGAATATTTCGTCTCAACGGATAATGCGCAGGTAACTGCAGCGATGGTCACTGTCACGCCTGAACTCTCCGGCCGCATAGCCGAATGGAACATACAGGAAGGCGATGCGGTCAAGGCAGGCCAGGTGCTGGGACGACAGGATACCGAAGCCTTAATGCAGAGCAGCGCACTAAATCCTCAGACCATGGCAGGCTCCGCGGATGCACTGATGGCGCGCAGTGAGCTCAAGTCGCCCATCGACGGTACGGTCGTCCAATCCTCCGCTGTCAAAGGGCAGCTGGCAGCGCCCGGCTCAAGTCTGGCGATAATAGCGGATCTTTCCGCCGTCGGCATTACGGCGAACATCTCAGAGGCGGATATAACTAAAATAAAAAAGGGACAAAAGGTGCAGGTTGATATCGATGCCTTTTCAGGCCGGCATTTCAATGGGTTTGTCCAGCATATCGGGCTTGCCACAGGCTCCATGTTTTCGCTGATACCGGCCAATAACGCCTCCGGCAACTTTTCCAAGGTTACACAGCTGATCCCTGTGACCATCAAGATCTCCGACACAGCAGGCTCGGCGATACTTCCGGGCATGAATGCCACGGTAAGTATCGCTATCAAATAGGAGGGAACGCGATGAAAAAACACATAAACAAAACTTTTATTATACTGTCCGCCCTGCTTATCGCAGTGTTTGCAGAGGGCTGCACCTCAGCGGATGAATGGCCCTCCGCAGTAACCATCAGTACGACGAAAGCAGTTAGAAGCGACCTTAGCGCTCCTATGAATTTTGCAGGCGTACTTATACCCGCTCAGTCTGAAAACATCTACAGCAAGCTTTCGGGAACCATCGCCGATGTAAATGCAGACGTTAGCTCCACAGTGGTCGCCGGGGATACGCTTATCGTCCTAAACACCAGTGAAATGAGTGCGCAGCGCAGTCAGTTATCTGCAAGTGTTAAAACTGCGCAGGCAGCAAGGAACACTGCCTTAGCTCAAGAAGAGATTGCAAGGGTGGCACATGAAGGATTATTGGACCCGTACAAAAAAACGCTGCAGCTTTACTCTGCGGGAAACGCATCCGAGTCGGACCTGGCAAAGCTCAAAACACAGCTTGATACGGCCGAGGCACAGTATAATGCAGCCAAAAAGGCTGTGAGTCAGGCAGAAGCAGCCGTAAACGCCGCCAATGCAACTGCGGATACGTTAGACCCGCAGCTCGCCAACGCGATTATCAAAAGCCAGATTTCCGGCGTCGTTACCAACCGGAATGTAAACCCGGGTGAAGTAGCAGGCCCTGGCGTGGCATTGATGACAGTAGCGGATGTATCCTCCTTGAAAATTAAATGCATTCTGCCCCAGACCCTTCTGCCGTTTATAAAGACGGGGCAGGCTGCAGATGTGTGGGCGGACGTCTCTCCGGACAAGGCATATAAAGGAACTATAACGCGCATTTACCCCACTGCAGTGAGTACGGGAGAATATTTTCCGATAGAAATAACATTTAAAAATATTGACACGCTGAAGCCCGGACTTTCCGGCCATGCTGCTTTATCTCTGTCCGTTTCGAAGGCTGTTGCCGTTCCATCTTCCGCAGTTGTTATGCAAAGCGGTAACACTTACGTATATACGGCCAAAGATGGTAAAGCTATGAGAAACAAAGTATCTGTAGGATTTTCGGATGGGAAAACAGATGTCATAACACAGGGACTTGACGAAGGGACAGCTGTGGTGACCGGAAATGCCGGCAGCCTTTTTGACGGTGTGCCGGTTAACAGTAAGGAAAATTAATTTAATGGCAATAATCCCGATTTGTGGTTTTTCATACACATTCATGGTCATGAGATATGGTTGATTTGCGGTTTATAGCTCAGGAGCTTTAGTGCAATGGGTATCCGGTGTTACAAATCAGAAATTGCAAAGTCAATAGGAATGAATTTGTAACGTCCGGTGACCGTATCTCTGTCCGTGTAGTCAAAAAGGAAAACTTGCATGGAAATCACTTCAAAATGCACCTGCTTCATAATTTGTTTGGCGGGTGTTCCAATAAACTGCGGCAGGTATTCAGCCAATTTGTCCGGATTTCTGAGAAACTCATGGCACCTGTCAAGAAAGCCGGGAGGCAAGCTCCGTTCCAGGCCTTCCGGAAGGTGTCCGGAGCTGTCCGAAGCAAGAAAATCCAGCTTTAAACATTCCTTGATGCTGACGATATCAATCGACTCCAGCGACGTGGCATACTCCAGCAAAAAAGCTGTCAAGTCCCTGCTTGATACCGATTGGATATTTCTGCTCACGCTTAAATTATATCTGTAAAATCCGAGATAAAACTCAAATGCCGAAGAGAAAAATTTATGGACAATATACTCCAGAGCGACCGTAAACCTTCCGGAGTTCCAATACCTGTCCAGCAATTCCTCTACGCCTTTTAACACTGTCAGTTCGTCATAGCCGATGTACTTATTGGATAACACCTCATAGGGCGCATAATCCCTGAAAATATACCCATGCCGGCCGGATTCCCTCCGGATGGGCGAACCCTTGAGCAGCTTCAAGAAACCCAACTGAAGGGTATGGGGCTTCAAACCGTAGACGTTATCGAAGGATTCCCCGAAAGAATCAAAATCTTCATACGGCAGCCCTGCAATCAGATCCAGGTGCAGATGAATATTCCCCGGCTGCAGGATCCTGCGGATATTTTTAAATGCTTTATCGATATCCGTCTTCCTACTGACAGCCATGAGCGTATCCGTATTCGTGGTCTGAACGCCTATTTCCAGCTGTACCAGACCTTTTGGCAGGCTGGCCAGAATAGTGATCAGTTCATCATCAAAAAGGTCCGCCGCAGCTTCAAAATGAAAATTTGTCAAAGCAGAGGCACTTTCATTCCTGCTGCTTGCTTCTGTTTTCAATGCGGCAATAAACCGGAGAATGTCCTTTGCCCTCTCCTTGTTGCAATTAAAGGTCCTGTCAACAAATTTCACCTGCCGGACTCCGGCATTTACCAATGCTTTCAGCTCCTCCTTTACTCTTTCCGCAGGGAAGAACCGGACTCCTTCATCCGCTGAGGAAAGACAATAGGAACAGGAAAAAGGACATCCCCTGGAAGCCTCAAAATAAGCGATTTTTCCTTTGATTGCCTCCAGCATCTCCCCGGAATAGGGCGACGTAATGCCGGAGAGTTCCACTGGTAAACCCGGAGGATTACTTTCCACCTTATCGCCGTTCCTGTATGTCAACCCTGGAATTTGTTGAAGCTTATCCAATATTCGGACATCATGCTCCGGCTTCCCGCTGCCTGCCCGGAAGGCTGTATGTATACATTCAAGAAGCTTCGGAAAAGGCACTTCTCCCTCACCCGAAACCACATAATCCACCTGGGGTGATTCCTGCAGCAAAGCCACGGGATCATAGGAAACCTCCGGGCCGCCGAAAACCAAGATCATCCCGGGCCGGATTTTTTTAAGATTTTCTGCGATCCTAAGGACCTGCCCGATATTCCAGATGTAGCACGAAAAAGCTGCAACCTCGGCCTTTTCAGCATAGATGGCAGCCAGAACGGTTTCCGGATTTTCGTTAATTGTAAACTCTGCGACCCCGACTTCCCCGCAGGTATCCTTGCAGGCCGCCTTTAAATACCATGGCGCCAGCGCGGAATGTATATACTTGGAATTTAAAGCAATGATCAACGTTTTCATAAGGTTTATTATAGTACAAACAAATCCGTTAATTCAAGGTACTTTGAAAATTCCGGCCTTCGGTCAGCTTCCGCTAAAGATGCCATCGCGCATCATTTTTGCCCATCCCTTGATCATCATTAGGAAATAATCGCTTACATTCTTCCGTTTCACATCATCCCATATTTTCAGCGTTGTGCTTCCGATGACTTCCCCATCCAGCAAAAATTCCATATACCCCGTATCCGAGCCGCCATAAACAGGCGCTTCAAACTCCTCCGGGACAAACATATTCGTTTCAAGCTTTTCAAACTCATCCTCCCTTAAGGGGATTACCACGGTTTCCGAGGCTTTGACCGAAACATGGGCTTCCCTGCCCTTATACACGGGCAGCCGCTTTATTTCCTGGCCTTTTTCCACCAACGTATGATATTTGTAATTATTAAAAGCAAAATCCAATATGCTTTTACTGCTCAATGCCCTTTTATAATTGGTAGGCGATCCCAGAATTACAGATATAAGCCGCATTCCATCTCTTGTAGCCGACGCCACAAGGCACCTGCCCGCTTTTCCCGTATAGCCGGTTTTTACGCCGTCGGCCCCCTCATAAAGTTCCAGCAGTTCGTTGGTATTATGCAGCTGTCTCCCAGGGATGGCTGCATATTTTGTCCCCACGATTTTTGAAAATATGGGATTCTCCAGGGCATACCTCGCTATGCGTCCAAGGTCATATGCCGTGGAATAATGGCCTGGGGCATCCAAACCATGAGTATTTGCGTAAGATGTATCATAAGCGCCCAGTTCTTTCGCCTTCTCATTCATCTTTTTTACAAACTCCTCCACCGACCCGCTGATATGCTCTGCAATAGCGATTGAAGCATCATTCCCGGAATTGAGCAGAAGCCCGTAAAGCAATTCGTTAAGCGTATACTCCTGCCCTGTCTGCAAATTTATGGTAGATCCCCAGATACTTGCCGCCCGTTTACTTATAGTCACCTTGTCGTCAAGATTCCCATTTTCAATTGCTAAAATGGCAGTCATAATTTTTGTAGTGCTTGCTATAGACCTATGGACAGTTGCATTCTTGGCGTATAACACCCTTCCCGTTTTGGCATCGAGTATCACTGCCGCAGCCGCATCTACTGCCGGTGCTCCGGATACCTGCAGCACATCCTCCGCCAGTACGCCTTTAAACGGCTCATCATCAATTTCATCTGCAAAGGAGAAGGACAAATTGCTAAATGCAAAAACAAGAATCAACAGACATAAGTAAAATTTCACTGATTTTCCCGTATGTTTTTTCATTTTACACCCGAATCAATTTTAATAAAGTCCGGCTATTGCTGCGGCGCAATAGGCGCTATAAGAATAATATATACGTTGAAATTGAAAATATGTTATAACTTTCAAGATAAACATCCGATAATAATAGTACAGGAGGATTATTATGGGAGAAAGTGTTGTGTATAGCGATGAATTTATCTGTATTTTCATCCGTTCCGACGGGTTCTATATTGAATCGTTCAAAAAGGGGCTTACCCTTGACCAGCTTTCCTCCATACTTGCGAAATATCCTGAAATTGCTGTTACCAGTCTGGGCAATCTGCGTAACGCTCTTGTCCTTGCCCCCAGAAAACCTCAGAAGTTTGCAGAGCAAAGAGAAAGAATAACGGTCCATATTTCCGAAGATGGGCTCTCAGCGACTATATTATTCAACATGACGGAAGAAGCTCTCGATATCAGAAACAGAGAGGCTTTAGTCAAAGAAGCTGCCGTTGCCTTAACCGGTAAAGGCGTTGTTTATGGCATTAAAAAGGAGCTTTTTGCAGATGCTCTTCTGCCGGGCAGGGAATATACCGTTGCGGAAGGTACTTCTCCCATAGACGGGACAGACGCAGTTGTTACCATGTACCAACTGCAGGAGACAAAGCCTGAAGTACGTGAAGACGGCAGTGTGGACTTTTATGAATTAAAGCTTATAAACAAGGTAAAGGCGGGAGATTGGCTGGGAGACCGCATCGAGTCAACGGATGGCTATCCGGGACAATCCGTCAGGGGCATTGCCATAAAACCTGAAAAAGGCCGGCAGATACAGCTTGATTACGACAGAGGCTCGGTGCAGGAAGTATATGATAATTACAAAACTACGCTTTACGCCAGAATAAACGGCGCTGTCAGTTATACAAACGGCAGGATCAGCGTATCCAATCATCTTGAGATTCAAGGTGATGTAGGTATAACCACAGGAAACATTAAATTCGACGGATATATTACTGTAAAAGGAACCGTAAACGACGGATTTTCCGTTGAAGCTTCCAAGGACATTGAAATCAACGGCGCCCTGGGACTCGGAAGTATAAAGAGCATTATAAGCACGGGCGGAAGCATTTATATCAAAGGTGGAATCTCACCGAAAAACCGTGCGGAAATCAAGGCAGCCAAAAATGTATTTATAAAATTTGCAGATAATGTTAATATTATCAGTGGAGGAGCAACACATATAGGGTATTATGCATTGAACAGCAGCATAAGCTCCAAGGAAGTAATTATGGACAGCTCCAACGGCCAGATTATCGGAGGAAATATTAAAGCGGAAATTAAAGTGATTGCTCCTATTATAGGCTCTGAAATTGAAAAGAAAACCATTGTTGAAGTCACTGGTTTTGACCGGGGGGAAATGCTTCAAACTCTGGATGGGATCTTCCGGAGGATCAGTGAACTGAAAAGCGAGCAGCAGAAATGCAAAGCCCTCCTTGCCAATTTTGACGGCCGGCAGGCTTCCTCCTTTCAACGGAAGGAATACAACGATACCAACGACAGGCTCTACACCATCCGTGAGGAGATCATAAACCTCGAAGCAGACAGGAAAAGCATCGCAGGCTATCTGAAAACTCATGGAGAAGGAGAAATCATTGCGGCGAAAAAAATACATCCCAATTGTACTCTCATCCTTAATAAAAATATTATCGAAGTCAACGTCCTTATGCATGCTGCAGCCTTTTTCATTCAGGATGGTTTTATTAAACAGTTGTGAGGAGAATTATGTATAAAAATATTATGATCATTACTTCCGAATACACCGGACATGGGCATAAAAGTATTACAGAAGCGTTGACGGAGCAGTTTTCCAAATACGGCGAGGTCAAGCTCCATATTTTGGACGGCTATTCCCTGAGCGGAGGCCTGGGCTTGCGGATAGGCAAATTATACGGGACCATTACAAGAGCGTCCAAAGATTTGTGGAAGCTGATCTGGGACATTTCCCTGAAGCATCCCTACGTAATAACCGACCTTATTGAGACTTCGATTCAGGATAGCTTCCTGAGGGTTTTGAATGCCGTTGCACCCGATGCGATTGTCACTACCCACCCCAATTATCTCAGCTCCGTCTTAAACATTCTCGAGAAGAATGACAGAAGGATACCCGTATATGCCATGGTGGCGGACCCTGTAAGCATAACTCCGCTATGGAGCGATCCGCGCGCCCATTGTACGATTTGCCCTACGGAGGAAGCCAAAGCTGCCTGTATAAAGCATGGCGTACCTGAAGCCAAAATTAAAGTCTTTGGGTTTCCGGTCCGTGAGAGATTTGCCCAACAGGCAACTATACCGGAAATAACGGATTTTAACAGTGAAAGGCCGCTTCGCTGCCTGATCATGAGCGGCGGCGAGGGCTCCGGCAATATGGGCCGGGTAGCCAGGAGCATCCTGAATCATTTCAACAGTGAGGTTAAAATTGTCTGCGGCCGCAATAAAGCGCTTAAAAAGAGGATGGAGCTTACATTGCAGGATCGATATAAAGACAGGGTGCAAATATTCGGCTTTGTCAATACCATGGAAAAAATCATGGCTGAATCCGACTTGCTGTTTACAAGGGCAAGCCCCAACGTAATGATGGAGGCCGTCATGTGCAGCCTTCCCCTGGTAATCACCGGCGCCCTTCCCGGACAGGAGGAGGGAAATCCGGTATTTGCCGAAGCCTACAATCTGGGCGTGGTTTGCAAGGAAACCCGGAGAATAAAGGAAACCATACAAATGCTGCTTGGGAATGATGCTGAAGTATTGAATAAAATAAAAAAGTCACAGCTTGAATACCGTGACCCTGATATTTCAAAAAAGATCGTCAGCTTTATATTGAATGATTCCGATTTCTCCTGACACTGCAGGACCCCTCACCATTTTTCAGTGCTTCCGTCGATACCTACGCGTACTTTCGTAATGGGCACATGCTTCCTGGAGCTTGCAAGGGCAGTTTCCACTGCTCTTACAATACCGGAGCAGCATGGCACCTCCATGTGTGCTACTGTTATGCTTTTAAGATTATTGCCTTCGATGATTTTTGTAAGCTTTTCCCTGTAAAACTCTATATCATCCAGCTTCGGGCAGCCTACCAAAACCACTTTCCCCTTCAGGAGCTCCAAATGGTAGTTGGGATGTGCGAAAGGCACGCAATCTGCCGTCACAAGCAAATCCGCATTATCAAAGTACGGCGCATTGACAGGGACAAGGCTTAATTGAACCGGCCACTGCCTAAGCTGAGACTTAATCCTTATCTCTACATCATCGGAACTGACGGTAGCCTTGCCGGTGTTATTCCCCTCGTCGTTTTTCAGCATTCTCATCCTGCTGCCCGGACAACCTCCCTGACCGTGCATATGTCCGGGGTGACCTTGTTCCGGATGCCCTTGTGCATTCTGACCGGCTCCGGGCTGTTTCTGTTTTTCCACGAAAGCCATGGCCTCTTCCTCATTAAAATCATCGGCATCGCGTTCAATAATTTCCAGCGCATCCTGCGGGCAATGACCAAGGCAGGCACCCAGACCGTCGCAATAGGAATCCTTTACAACCTTCGCCTTGCCATTGACTATCTGAAGCGCTCCTTCGGCGCAGTTTGGAACACATAGCCCGCATCCGTTGCATCTGTCTTCATAGATTTTTATTATTTTTCTCACTGCCATAGTATTTTCCTCCTCCATATTCGTCCCGTTAGCTTGGGAGCACCGGAAGTTATATTTTTGCCAGTGCTTATATACAAATGATAGCCGAAAAAAACATGAAAGTATGTGATATAAATCATATACCTTCATGTTTTTACAATCGTCTATGCGATTAACTCAAGGATTATTTACCTGAGAGCGGATGTATCTTCTTTCTGAGCTTATCCTTGTAGTAGGCTATAAACATGGTATATACCACATCATAGACAAGAAATACGATCTCCAGGGCTACAATAACCACCCACCAGGGCAGCTGTACTTTGATGCTGTCCACAAAGACCTGCCGGATAAGCAATACCGCCGCAGCCAGACACACGTTGAAATATGCGAATTTTAAAATGTATTCTACAGGCAGTTTATTGATTCTTTCAATATAGTATTTCAGAATACCGTAAACTCCGAAAAATATCGCATAGGGGATTATTTCAAGCTTGTCGGGAACAAGTATGAGGGATAGCAACGATGTCGCCGCATAAAAAAGCCACCCGGCTTTTATGCCGGACTCAATAACCACGATGGAAATAAAGAAAGAGCTTAGTGCATAAAGCGAAAGCCGGCTGGTGGGCAGAACACTTGCCAGGAACAGGCAAATGACTGCTAAAGCCCCAAGTATCCCGCCTAATGCCAGCTTGAAGGTTTTTTTCGTACTCTCCGGCATTGATTCTCCTCCCTGTCAATGTCAAGCATCTAAATCAAGTACTTGTGCAACTATAACTACCCTATCTGTTTCTGAAAACGCAGTCACTGCGTCCAGTATTTTCAGAAAAACGGGAAGTCATATTTGCTATACTCCTAACAGCAGCTTATAAGGTCGCCGCCGCCGCATTCACAGCAGCAGTCCGAACACCAGAGACACTGGCAGACGGTGCACAAGTCAGGCCCGCCCTGGTTGTAGCCTCTTCCGAAAGCATTCCCCCTGTAATTGTTGTTGGATGTATTCATTCTGTTGAGAGCATTTCTATATTCAAAATTGGATGGGTCCATATTAACGGCTGTCTGAATATGGGAATAAGCTTCGTCATACCAGCCCTTCCTCATGAAGATCAAGCCCTTTAGATAATACCAGGGAGCCGTCCGGTTGGAATAGCCGTTGAGCATATCTTCCGCCACTTTTACATTTCCGGAATTTACATGCACCTTTACCTGGTTGAAAAAGTCATTGTCGCCCTGATTGTTCCAGCTTCTGCTTGTATTAGCATTATAGCCGGAAGAGGATTCCTTTCTGGGGCTTGCATTTTTCATCAGATAGTCATAGGCTTCATTCAGCTCTTTCAGCTTCTCTTCCGCAAGGCTTGAAAGCGGATTGTCCTGATATTGGTCGGGATGGTACTTTTTAACCTGCTCCCGGTATGCCTTTTTAATTTCTTCCTCACTTGCGCCTTCTTTGATTCCCAATACTACATACGGATTATTCAACTTTTCTACAACTCCCTGTTCCCAGTATTTTTTCTGTCTTTCTTAACATGCCCATATAAATTATATTTTCCAATATTCCCGCATTGTTTTTTACTTCCAGCAGTTCATAAGCCTTGCCGATCTGATCCATGGAATAGGTCAGATTGAATTCCACCCGTTCCCTGATCCTCGTTTTGAAGTCGGCAACCGCTTCATCCTTGTAATTGAATTGAGAAACCAGAGGATTATAGCTCTTTTCCTTAATATCTTCCTCAATATCATCGTAGGCATCCAGCAAATAAATCCATTTTCCCAGATTGTAACCGATCCATCTTAAGATGTCGCTGGTTTTCTTCTCCTTGCATAAGGGCTCGTAAGCGGTTACTTCCTCCATCAGCTTTGCAAAGGGTTCCGCCGCCCTATCCATGGACGGACAGTTTTCTTTTTCCAACTGGTGCAATTCCTTCAGCCTGTCTTCAATTATACCACATTTGGCAGGATATTTCTTTTTCAATTTCGCAAAAGTTCTATAAAGCAAGGTTGTGCCTGCATATGCGATTGCAGAGCCTTCATCCTGTTTATCGTCTTCAAGATTATAATACGCTAATAATACATTTATGTCTGAGGCATAATCGACGATTCCGCTGTTTTTTACAACGTGCCGTTTTACCACAGGGTGAGCAATGCAGGTCTCCCGTCTGACTTCAGGCATTTCTCCCGAAACGGCAGACAACAGCACTGCAAGAAATGTAGAGTCATAATTCAGCAAAAAACGCTTTAATTGCCCCGATCTCTTCCCCAGTGATTTGCATACTCCGCAGTAATATGCCCTGAACAGCTCATACTCCTTTACCTTCATCTCCGGTTTTTCCGGCAGTATATATCCGAACAACGTTCTCTAACCTCTATTTACAATTTTATCGTCTTCATCTGATACTACCCACAATCTTAGCATAGAGAAAGAAAAATTGAAAGCAGCGAAATGTGAATTTTTATAAACTATGGGTTTAGGGCAGGTTTTGCAGCAGGCTTGTTTTTATTGTATAATGTGAGGACAAGGAAATTGAGGACGGGGCGAAAGGAAGATACCGACAATGACAATGGCTTTAGATCATAATACTATTCTTGAATCCAGGCTTATGCTGGATTCTTTGTGCATATACAGAAACCTGCTGAAAGACCCGGTGATCAGAGGGTATCAAACCCTGCTGAAATGTGTTTCGGAATCTTTTTCAAATTCATCCGGCGCTTCGGATTTTATAAACCACTATACCGATTTTTACAGCAGCCTGGTTACATTCAGCAATCATACGAATTTTTCAAGATATATCATTGAAAAAATAATATACGATGAAAATTCCTTTACCTCCCGGGCAGCAGCAGGTTCACTTCCTGAAACCGCAGTCATGAATGATCTGAAAGCTCTTCAGAAGATAGCGGCGCTCTCCTCGCTTGATATAAAGGCTACCTATATGAAAAGCGCAAAAGTAGATGCATTGCATGAAGCAGTTATAAACAGGCTGCCCGATTGGAACGCTTTAATCCTCGAAGCGGGAACAGCTTCCTGCACCCCACTGGAATCCTCTGCTGCTATCATACAAACATTGACCGACTCCAAAGATTGGGGACGCTGCTATGAAGCTTTGAAATCCTTTCATGAGACACAGGGCTGCGGCGGTTTTGCCCATTACAAGGCATTCCTGTGGCACCGTTCAAATGGCAAAGGGACAATTGCGCCTGTAAGAAATCCGGATCCTGTCAGACTCACAGACCTTATCGGCTATGAAATGGAGCGTTCTGAAGTTATCCGGAACACAGAGCAATTTCTCGACGGACATTCCGCCAACAATGTGCTGCTGTATGGCGACAGGGGTACCGGCAAATCCTCCACCGTCAAGGCCATCCTCAATGAGTACTATTCCAGGGGGTTAAGGGTCATTGAAGTTCCAAAGAATCTGCTGGTGGATTTTTCGGAAATCGTGTCCGATCTCAGCCGCAGAAATCACAAGTTTATAGTATTTGTCGACGATCTGGCCTTTGAAGACAGGGAAGAAAATTATACCGCATTAAAAGCCGTCCTGGAGGGCAGTCTGGAGATAAAACCCGGGAATGTGCTTATTTACGCCACATCTAACCGAAGGCACCTGATAAAGGAAAAGTTCAGCGACAGAGCGGGCCTTCAATACGGCGACAGAGATGATGAGGTCAGAGCTTATGATACCATGCAGGAAAAGCTTTCGTTAGCTGATCGGTTTGGAATCACCGTCGTATTTTCATCCCCCGATAAAGAAAGATATCTTCATATCATCGACGAGCTGGCAGAAAGGAACGGAATATCCATAGCCAGGGACGAGCTGCACCGTGAGGCCCTTAAGTGGGAGCTTTGGTATAACGGACGGTCGCCGAGGACCGCCCAACAGTTTATCATCTGGCTGAAAGGAAGCACAGGCAAATAGCATTATAATACTGAAGTCAAACTATATAAAATAAGCGGATTCTGAGCGGAAGAATACTCCGCTTCTATGTATTCGCTTTTTTTCCGGGCATGCTCTTTATCTGGCGGAAGGTCCTTACGTACATGAAAAACGCAAACAGCGTCGATAGGACTGCAATGAATATAAACACCGTGCTGTACGGCGCCTTGAAAATGATCATGATAATGGCAAAATAAAATACGATGGTTGCCAGCTTGCCATACCAGTTGGCAGAGACAACGTAATTATTCTGCTTAAGAAGCAAGATAGCGCCAATGCCCATGAACACTTCCTTCGCAATAACGATGGCAAGCAGCTCCGGCGGTATAAGCTTCTTTACGATGGACAGTATGACAAGAGCGGTTATTTGCATCAATTTGTCGGCCAGCGGGTCGGCCAGCTTGCCCCATGGCGTTACCAGATTGTATTTCCTGGCGATAAACCCATCCAGTACATCGGTAAGTCCCGCCAACAGAAAAAGAAATACGGACGTATAATAATCTCCCTGCCAGAGATAATATGCAAAAACAGGTATCAGCAACAAACGGATAACTGTAAGAATATTTGGAACGTTCACCAACTCACCGCCTTATATCAGATTTAATAATCCTAAGATATCTTACCCTGTAAAAAAGCCTGTCACTCATATATTTTTTACTGTATCTTAGTTTACCATATTTTATGATTTCTGTGCAACTTCTCATGCCAAATTGTTACCGGTCTCAACTGCGGTCATTACCAATCGATGGATCTCAGGCTTGTATTTTTTTATATTCACCGGCTTGAATTCCCGGTTCACCCATGCATGAATTGTCTCTCCGGTGGTAATAGGCCCGTCACAGCCGGGTTTGAACACCTCGTAATAGAAAGTGGTCCTTATTCCGTTATGCTGCTTTACGGATGTTCTGACAGTAATCTCATCTTCATACTGTGAAAAGCCCTTGTAAGAACATTTTAGCTCAATTAACGGAAGCAGCACACCGCTTTTCTCTATTTCCGAATAGGGCAGCCCCATCTTTTTAATAAAATCCGTCCTGCCCGCCTCAAACCACACAGGATAGCAGGAATGATGAACAATGCCCATTTGATCGGTTTCCGCATACCTTACCGTCAATTTCGTTTCAGAAATGTACATATAAACTAAACCTCACGGAATTTTTAAATTATCGCAAAAATATTAAGCCCGTGCAGTTAACACGGGTTTATCCTATGCATATTAAATTAAATATAAATTAATAGCCTTTTTCAATGATGACACTGTGAGCTTCTTCGACTTCAGCTTCCGGAACAAGAACTTCAAAGTAATTATCATTATTTTCATGATTTTTGCTAATCGGCCTGAGCTTTACCAGTATTCCTTCCTTGGTCAAAAGCTCCTGCAATTTTGTAGCGATTTCCTTGCTCTGCGCCATGTATACGACTGTCCACATACTTACACGCCCCTTTTCTAGTTTATTCACCGGAATTAATCTCGCCATGGCGGCAAAGAATCTTTGATTTGCCTCTCACCTTGATCGCTGATGTATTCTCAGTAAATTGGGCTAATAATACTTCACCTTTGTCAAGCTTTTCGGTATGATGGAATTTTGTATCCCTTCCTCTTGTGAGGCCAATAACATTTACTCCATTTTCTTCTGCTCTGATAACTATATAATCTCCAAGTATTTTGTCTAATTCCCAATCCAATAAAACCACCCCGACATTACTATATATTATTTCACCCTAAAAATCAACAATTGATTTTTTATGTCACTTTGACATTTTCTTCTCCAAACCTGTCCCGCAGCTCTCTCAGCAGGCTTTCGTCAAGAATAACCCACTTGTCCTGCTCCATCATCCTTTTCGTATTCTCCTGCTCATTATAGAAACATACCGGCGTTTTTCCTCGAAAATACTTTAAAAGTGAATAAACAGATCTCATTTTCTCGGTATCTTCCGGCTCGCAGGTGCGTATATACAGCTTTGAAGCTTTTGTTTTCTGATTTGCAGCATTTTCATACGTTTTTCTCAGAGGCTTGACCTCCTCGCAAATGATCTTTGGCTGCTCTTCTTCCTTAATGCTTATTTTCCCATTGATCAATACCGTATTTTCGGGGGTTAAAAGGGCTGCATACCTTGTCAAAATTGAAGGAAACACAATAACTTCCATTGTCCCGTATAAGTCCTCTAATGTAATAAATGCCATCATGTTATTGCTTTTTGTAGTCTTTGTCTTCTTATCTGTAATTATTCCCCCGACCGTCACCAGCATACCGTCCTTTAAGTCTTTCTCCGTTTCATTTTCATTATCTTCGCCATTTTCCGCGGTATTCATACTCAGGTCGGAGCTGAGAAGCGTCACCTGCTCTTTAATCTCATCCATGAACTCCTTCAGAGGATGTCCCGATATATAAAGCCCAAGCATTTCCTTCTCCATGGAAAGCAGCGTTTTCGGCGGATATTCCTTTATTTCAGGATAGATATCAGCGGATACGGACATTTCCTGTTTTGCACCGCCCATCTCAAAAATGGAGAGCTGGCCTTCCATATTTTTTTTCCTGTTCTGCTGTACACCTTCCAGTATTTTTTCAAACACCGCAAGCATTCTGGAGCGGTATATGCCAAAGGAATCGAAGGCGCCGCATTTGAGCAGGCTCTCCACACACCGCTTGTTGATGTCCCTGCCGTCCGTCCTCTCACAAAATTCTGCAAAGCTCTTAAACGGACCTTTTTCATTTTTTTCTGCGATAATCTCTCTGACAGCGCCTTCTCCGACATTTTTCACCGCTGCCATGCCAAACCGGATTTTGCCGTCAACGACAGAGAACTTTACTTCGCTTTCATTGATATCCGGTGGAAGTACGTCGATCCCCATATTCCTGCACTCCAGAACATATTGGGAAATCTTGTCGCTGCTCCCCATAAAGCTGTTTAAGGACGCTGCCATAAACTCCACAGGATAATGGTATTTGAGCCATGCGGTCTGATAGGCAATGACGGCGTAAGCCGCGGCATGGGACTTGTTAAAGGCATAGCTTGCAAAGTCCATCATTTCGTCAAAAATGGAATTCGCCGTCTTTTCATCCACTCCTCGCCTTATGGCTCCCTCAACGACGATATTTCCCCCGTCGTCCACGATGCCGTGGATGAAGTTTTTCCTTTCCTTTTCCATCACATCATGCTTTTTCTTTGACATCGCCCTTCGGACAAGGTCGGACCTGCCGTATGAATACCCTGCAAGCTCGCGAACTATCTGCATTACCTGTTCCTGGTATACCATGCATCCATAAGTTACATCCAGTATGCTTTCCAGGAGAGGATGGGCGTATTTTGCTGCGGAAGGATTGTTTTTATATTTTACGTACCGGGGGATCTGCTCCATGGGTCCCGGCCTGTAAAGCGATATTCCGGCAATGATATCCTCCAGGGAGGATGGCTGAAGCTCTTTCATAAACTGGGTCATACCGCCGCTTTCAAGCTGGAAGATCCCCGCGGTCTTACCTTCGCCCAGCATTTTATAGACATTGGGATCGTCCATTTCCAGCCTTTCGATATCAACTTTTCTTTTGTGGTTCTTCAAAATCAATTCCAGGGAATCCCGGATCACCGTCAGCGTCCTCAAGCCCAGAAAGTCCATCTTCAACAGGCCCAGTTCTTCAAGCAGGCCCATGGGAAATTGTGTTGTAATACTTTCATCATTCTTTTGGAGCGGCACATATTCGGTAATGGGTTCCTTGGATATCACGACTCCTGCAGCATGGGTCGATGCATGCCTCGGCATACCCTCCAGCAGCCTGGCTGTATCAATCAGCTCCGTTATGCGTTCGTCGTCTTCGTACTTCAGCTTCAATTCCGGGTTCAACTCAAGGGCTTTATCAATATTCATCCCGATCTGGAAAGGGATCATTTTTGCAATGGCGTCCACTTCACCATAGGATATGTCAAGGGCTCTGCCTACATCTCTGATGGCCGCTCTGGCTGCCATGGTACCGAAGGTGATTATCTGGGCCACACGGTCTTTCCCGTATTTTGAAACCACATAATCGATGACCTCCTGCCTGCGTTCATAACAGAAGTCTATGTCAATATCCGGCATGCTGATTCTTTCAGGGTTCAAAAACCTTTCGAAAAGAAGGTTGTACCGCATAGGATCAATACTGGTGATACCAAGGCTGTATGCCACAAGACTGCCTGCGGCAGAGCCTCTTCCGGGTCCTACCATAATCCCGTGGTCTTTGGCATATTTGATAAAATCCCAGACAATGAGGAAATAATCCACATAACCCATCTGTTTGATCACAGACAGCTCATATTCCAATCTGTCGTTAACCGGCCAAGGGGACGGTTCTTTGGGTTCATCCTTTAGAGAAGTGGCCGCTGCATCATTCTCATCCTGTTTTTTCTCTTTTGCGGCCAGGCCTTCATAGCACAGCTTCCGAAGGTATTCAAAAGGCTCGGCGTCCTCTTCCACCTTAAACTCCGGCAAATGAAGCTTGTTGAATTGGAGCTCCACATTGCAGCGTTCTGCGATTTTAACTGTGTTTTCAAGGGCTTCAGGCACATTTTTAAAGAGTGCCGACATTTCTTCAACAGATTTTATGTAAAAATCATCGGTACTGAATTTCATTCTGTCTTCGTCGGTGATTTTTTTCCCGGTCTGTATGCAGAGCAATACCTCATGGGCCTTGGCATCCGAACGCCTCAGGTAATGAGCGTCATTGGTTGCCACAAGCGCGATGCCGGTTTCTTTGGAAAGCCTGATAAGGCCCTGGTTTACGAGATTTTGCTCCTCAATGCCGTTGCTTTGCAGCTCCAAAAAGAAATTATCCTTCCCGAAAATGCTATTCAGCCTGAGGGCAGTCTTTTTTGCCGTATCATAATCGTTCTGAAGCAAGGCTTTGGCCACATTTCCGGAAAGACAGGCACTCAAAGCGATAATGCCCTCCGAATAGGCTTCCAGCACCTCGTAATCCACCCTGGGCTTATAATAAAAACCCTCTGTGAAGCCCAGGGAAACAATTTTCATGAGGTTCTTGTAGCCTTTCATATTGGAAGCCAGCAGGACAAGATGGCCTTGATCGGAGTCAATCCCCGACTGCCTGTCAAACCGGCTTCTTTTAGCCATATAGACCTCACAGCCCAGGATGGGTTTAATTCCGTTTTTTCGCGCTTCCTTATAAAAGTCCACAACTCCGTACATAACGCCATGGTCGGTAATTGCAAGGCTTTTCATCCCTAGCTCCGCCGTACGCTTCAAAAGGTCTTTGATCCTGTTTGCGCCGTCCAGAAGGCTGTATTCGGTATGGACGTGAAGATGGACAAAGCCCGTGTCATTTATTGAAATAGAATCCATAATCGACTCCTTAGGAGTACTGCAAATATTACTTCCCGTTTTTCCGAAAATGAGGCGCTCCAAGACTGCATTTTCGGAAATCTATACGGGAAGTTATATTTGCACCAGTACTTAGTATTTTGCAAGTGGTTGTCTTTCTAATAAGTATACCATAAAAAAACAACAGATTATAAAAAATCCGTTGTTTTAAGAAAAGTCTTTCGATTATATTTCACAGCCGTCCACAATAAAAATATGCGTTTTTTCCGCAAGGTCGATTTCATAATATTTTCCGGAAGACGACCTGTCTTTTCCCAAAATCCTCACCAGCGGCCTTGTAGGCATTTTAATGTTCGCTTTGGCAACAAGGGCCCTCTCCCCCGTATTGAGAAGCACACCGGTCCCAACCGGATATATGCTTACATGCCTGACAAAGGCCTCAATAACTTTGGGATCAAAATGGTGTATTCCCAGGGAGGTGATGTATTCAAACACCTCATTGGCCTTCAGCTTTTTCCTGTAGACCCTGTCGGATGTGAGCGCATCGTATACATCTGCAATAGCCACGATCCGGGGGAAAATATGGATGTTCTCACCCTTTAGCTGAAGAGGATAGCCGCTGCCGTCGAATCTTTCATGATGGCCGAAGGATATAAATGCCGACGCCAGACTTATCTTTTCATTCTTTTTCAACAGCTCATAGCCCAGCACCGTATGCTTTTTGATTTCCTCAAATTCCTCCACCGTGAGCTGCGAAGGCTTTTGAAGAATTTTTTTCGGTATAAACAGCTTTCCGATGTCATGAAGAATGGCGCCGGTGCCTAATTCCCTCAGATGCTCAATGTCAAACCCCAGCTCAATCCCTGTGATCAGGGATAGTATGCACACATTGACGCAATGCTGGAAGGTATAGTCATCCACCGATTTGATATCGGAAAGGCTATACAGTATATCTTTTTGTGATAGAAGCTCATCAATAATGATGTAAACCGTTTTTTTGATCTGATCGACATCAATGGATTGCGTGAAAAGATAATTGTTCATCAGATTGGAGATAAGCACTCTTGCATCATTCCTGGTGGTTTCGCTGACAACATCTCCGACGCCGATATCTGCCGATATCTCATCATCAATATATATTTCGGTTATCCCCTGACTTACAAGTTTTTGAATAAAGCTCTCTTTGAGTTCTATCCCCTGGGACAGAAGAACTCCGCCATCGGTATTGTAGATTGTCTTTGCCAGCCTGGCGCCCAGCTTTATATTCCCGAGCTTTTCTCTCCGCATTCCTTCCCTCCATGGTACTTTATCCTTTGTAGTTTAGTATTTATTCGACATATTTTTTTGAAAATCCTGCTAAATATGAAATAAAAGATAAATTAAAGACATATGAAAGATTCGTGATTTTTTGGTAATATATGGGAAATATCATATTTTGTGATAGAATGATTTTGACTGTATGCGTACTGAAAATTACCGATTTTACGAAAGGTGTAAATATGCAGAGACTATCTTTGGAAACAGGGAATTTGAGCATACTGCTTCTAAAACGTTTGGATTCCTTAAAAAACGAATTGTTCAAGGCCATGGAGAAAATAAAGGGTTTCAGTCTGGTCAGCGAGGACCTGGTATATAAAAGAAGCTTTCTTAAGAAGATAAAACCCCTGGTCTATGAAAATCATCTCCGGGTGGATCATAAAAGCTGCGCCTTCTGTTCAAACCTGACAAGAACACATTGTCATGCCCATTGCCTCAAATGCGGAGCAGGTGCATATATCCATTGCAGTCCCCTGCTTCCCGGCCTGATGTATGATGATAAAAAAAACTCCGACGAATCGGACCAGGTGACCGTGCCCTGGCTTTATAAAAAGACCTGTGACCGGTTTACACGCCTGGAATTAAACAATTATCTCAAAAATTTCACGGTCCCTTTCAGCTGGGTTACCGTCTACAACTTTGAAGTGCTTGAAGGACTGTTTTACGGATATTCAGCCAAGGAAAGACCTTGCTATGTCTGTGCTTCCATAGATTATTCCATATACAGGGAGTGCATGGACAGGGAGGATTTTGACAGACATACTCCCTGCGCCCGAATATCCGAAGTCGTAGAAGCCGTATACAAAAATGCAAGCTTTGACACAAATACCTCAACGAACTAGTACGCCGTAACAACTAAATGTTGACATTGATATGAAAAGGTGATGGAAATGGCGATCAATGATCGCCGCTACATTTTTCATCCTCAGTGTGCTGCACATGCGGCACGGGCATTGGTTTGAAAAGGAATCCGTGTAGGGGCGACCACTGGTCGCCCACTTGGAAGGACTTTGGATGACGATCAAAGAGGTTCCTATACGGCCAAATAGCCTTTAATAACGCCTATAACGCCTTCCTTCAAATGCTCCAGCTTTCTTTCAGCCATCCCATGGTCCGCTTCCGAAACACCGTAATAAATTTTGATTTTGGGCTCGGTTCCCGAAGGCCTTATGCAGAACCACGAACCGTCCTTCATCTCATAATAGAGCACATTGGATTGGGGAAGGTCGAGTTCCGTCCTGGAGCCGGTGACCAGGTCCAGTCTTTCCTGCCTGAGATAATCTCTCAGCGCAGCCGCTTCATAGCTGCCAAAGCTGCCTGGCCTGCTGTTCCTGAGTCCTTCCATGGCGTTTTGTATTTTTTCAATTCCTTCTTTTCCTTCCAGGGTGAATGAAGTAATGCCCTCAATAAAGTAACCGTACTTTTTAAATACTTCCTCCAGGCCCTCATAAAGGGTCAGACCCCTTGTTTTATAATATGCTGCCATTTCACAGATCAGCATACATGCCACAACCCCGTCTTTATCCCGCACATCGGTGCCCGCAAGGTAACCGTAGCTTTCTTCAAAACCGAAAAGGTATTTCTTGTCTCCAAATTCATCCAGCTCTTTTATTTTTTCCCCGATGAATTTGAAGCCTGTAAGAACCTCAACCAGCTCAATGCCGTAACTCTCGGAGATAGCGCGGCCAAGCTCGCTGGTAACAATGGTTTTTACCGTAAATCCGTTTGCAGGCAGGATATTGGCAGCTTTTTTCTGGGACAGGATGTACTCCATCAGCAGACAGCCTGTCTGATTGCCTGTCAGAACCACATATTCACCTTTTGAATTCCGGACCACCACTCCCACTCTGTCGCAATCCGGGTCCGTCCCGATAATAAAGTCGGCATTCTCTTTGGACGCCAGTTCTATAGCCATTCTGAAGGCATCCCTTTCTTCAGGGTTGGGATATTTGACGGTAGAAAATTCAGGGTCGGGAAGCTCCTGTTCCTTGACGGTTATAACCTGCTTGAAGCCAGACTCCTCGAGAATTCTTCTGACCAGCTTGTTCCCCGCCCCATGCAAGGGCGTGTAGACGATCTTGAAAGTATCGGCCACCGAAGCCACAGCTTGGCGGTTGACGGATAAGGCCTTCAAATTATTGATGTAGGCATCGTCAATTTCACTTCCTATAACGGTCAACAGCCCTTTTTTTACTGCGCTTTCCTGATCGATAGGCTTTATAGCCGTGATATCGGTTATTTTTTCAATCTCATCCAGTACGGTTTCCGCAGCTTCCAGAGGCAATTGGCCCCCGTCCTCGCCATAGACCTTATAGCCATTGTATTGCTTGGGGTTATGACTTGCCGTTACAACGATGCCGGCCGCCGCCTTCAGGTACCTTACGGCAAAGGACAGTTCCGGAGTCGGTCTCAATTCGTCGAATATCCAGGCCTTTATGCCGCTTCCTGCAAAGGTCAGCGCCGCTTCAAGCGCAAATTCCGGGGACATATGCCTGGAATCATAAGCAATGACAATGCCATCCCCATGAATTTTGCCGGCATTTTTCAGAACATAATTGGCCAGTCCCTGGGAAGCTTTTCTTACGGTATATATGTTCATCCGGTTGGTGCCTGCTCCGATAATCCCCCTCAAGCCGCCGGTCCCGAACTCCAGATCCCTGTAAAATCTCTCCTCTATCTCCGCCGGATTGTCCCGGATGGCTTCAAGCTCTTTTCTGGTATTGCCGTCAAAGTATTCATTTTCCACCCAGGCGCTGTATTTCAATAAGCTGTTCATTTTATCCTCCAATGTCAAATTAATTAAAATTGCATAAAAATAATATATAAATAATCGCTGGAATATGCAACAGTTTTTTACGCAGCCAAAATGTTGCACAAATCGTAAACAGTATAGTATTTTCCCATCTATGTGGAAATAAAACAGGCAGCGGACCCGTAATAAAAAAATAAAGCCGGGGCGTTTGCCTCCGGCCATAAGAGCTGTGTTTTTTATAAAATTATGCAGATCAGTCCGCCGCTGCCCTCGTTGATGATCCTCTGAAGGGTTTCCTGCAGCTTCAATTGCGCATCCTCAGGCATTCTGTTCAGCTTGTTGTGGAGCCCCTCGCTTACCAGCTCATGCAGGGATTTCCCAAAAATGTTGGACTGCCATATTTTGCCCGGATCATTTTCAAATTCCTTAAGAAGGTAATTGACCAGCTCTTCGGATTGCTTCTCGGTTCCTACCAGGGGTGCGATTTCTGTCTCAATGTCGGCTCTGATCATGTGAACGGAGGGCGCACTCGCACGCAATTTCACACCGAACCGGTTGCCCTGCTTGATAATTTCAGGCTCATCCAGTGTCATTTCGTCCATTTGAGGAGTCACAACGCCATATCCCTTGACTTTGACTTCATGCAGGGCAAATTCCACTCTTTCGTATTCTCTTTTGATTGTGGACAAATTCTTCATAAGGTTGATGAGTTTGTGCTCACCCTCGATCTCCAGACCGGTTTCATCGGTGAGAACCTTATAGAAAAGCCCGTTGGCTGCGTTTATACCGACACTAATGTTTCCCGACCCCGCATTGATTTCATTTATTTTTGCGTTTTCTATAAAATCATAGTTTGTAAAATTATTGATGGAATTGCTGGCTTCCCGGATATTATATACCCCTTTGAAGCTGTCCCGGATGGATTTGAGCATGTCAACCTTCAGCCAGTGGTTATCTTCCAGCGTTTCCACCCACCTTGGTATGTTTATGCCTATTTCACAGACAGGGAATTCATACAGGATCTTTTCCATGATCCTGCTGATGTCCTCGCTTCTCAATTGAGCGCAATTCACACACATTACAGGCACTGAATACCTTTCTTCCAATTCATCCCTCAGCAATTGGGTGTCATTATCTTCCGGATGAATGGAATTTACCAGGATAACAAAGGGCTTGTTAATGTCCTTTAATTCATTAATTACACGTCTTTCCGCTTCGATATAATCTTCCCGCGTAATATCGGTAACACTCCCGTCTGTTGTGATTACCAATCCTATCGTCGAATGGTCGTTGATGACCTTCCTGGTACCGATCTCCGCAGCCTGCTCAAAGGGTATCTGATAGTCATACCACGGTGTGGATACCATTCTTGGAGCACTGTTTTCAAAATACCCCAAAGCCCCTTTTACAAGAAAACCGACACAATCCACAAGCCTGACCTTCAGCTTAAGGGTATCATCCAATGTGATTTCAATGGCCTCATTGGGGACAAATTTCGGCTCCGTTGTCATGATGGTCCTGCCGGTTGAGCTCTGAGGCAGCTCATCCTTTGCTCTTTCGCGGCTGTACATATTTTCTATATTGGGGATTACCAGTAAGTCCATAAATCTTTTAATAAAGGTTGATTTTCCAGTCCTTACAGGACCTACGACACCGATGTAAATATCCCCTTGTGTCCTCTCAGCAATTTGTTGGTATATATTGTATCTTTCCACCCGTTAACCCCCCTTATAATAATAACCAAGGCTTGATAAGGGATATCAGGGATAAGCTGATTCCCAATATAAATATATGTCCGAAATAAGTTATTATTACAAAATAATGAGGGAATGCCCGAAAGATAAAACCCTTATGCTTTAACAAATACTTTAAGGCTTTTATTAATAAAATTGATTGTAATGGGCAATGTGTTCCACCTTTCACCGTCAACGCTAAGGGCAAAGCCGCTGTTGCCTTCGATGGTACAGTTCCTGGTTCTTAACCACATAACATTCCTGTCGTTGATGAAATCATTGCTCACTACCTTGAAAAACAAACCGGCAAGATCAATAGGCGCGCAATTGTGCAAAAGCAGAATATCCATGAAGCCGTCGGATAAATCGGCTTCCTTGATGACATTGTAAAAGCCTGCCGCATGCTTTCCGTTCAGAACAAGGAAAAACAGGAACTCTTCTTCAACCACTTCGTTGTCCGTTGTTATCTTGAGCTTGACGGGTTTGATATTTGCAACTTCGCCAAGGGCTTTCATATAATATGCCAACGGCCCGAAATTCTTTTTAAACTCACTGCTCGTATTGTAGGAAACATCAACAAAATTCCCGCCGGCGCAGGTATTGAGAAAATAGAATTCATTATTCAGCAAGCCCGCATCCACATCCGTCGTATTTCCGGCAACGATGATATCTATACATTTTTTCAATTCCATGGGAATGTTCAGACTCCTTGCAAAATCATTGCATGTGCCGGAGGGGATCACTCCTATGGGAAGCTTGATATTGTTCCTATTCATGACATTAACGAGGGAATTGACGGTTCCGTCGCCGCCGGAGGCCACGACGAATGAGTAATCGTCCTCCTTCAGGATTTCAAGCGTCTTTTCGTTTCCATAATTTCCGATTCGATAAGGCGTCATAAGAATATTATTTTCCACGAACCTCTCGATGATATAATCCAGCCTTCTTGGAACATTTCTGCTGCCTGACTGTGGGTTGTATACCAATAGTGCTTTTTTCATCTTCTGTCCCTCCATCGATTACTACAGCGAAACCAAACATTTATTCGTCAGCATTTATGCGCCTTCCGGAAATATCGCAACGCTTCAATGCGCTATTTCCGGAAGGATAATTAAAATGTTTCGCTACAGTACTATTTTCTCATTTTATAGCTTTTACATTTTGAAATCAATAACAATCATGCCCTTTTCCTCCCGAAGCGCTTCACTACCCAGCTTATGCAGAAGCATAGCGACTTCCGGGTCTTGTGCATCATATACGGTAATTTTATTCACCAGGCACTTTATCATTTCGTTTGTCGGCATGCTTTTTTCCAATCCTGCCAGCAGCTCTGAAATCAGCGTCTCGGTATCAGGCCTTGCGCAAGCGTTTGACGATAGTACTTCCACCTCTCCCCGCAGGATAGAAATCCGGTCGTCCAATTGCTTGTTCATCTTTATGAACAAATTTTGTGTAATCCTCTCTTCAAGCCTGTCACTATAAAGCATTTCCTGCTGTTTCAGTTTTTGCTTCAATTGCTGCTCCAGCTTCAAAAGCCTTTCGCCGTGGTCATTTTTAAACATTCCCTGGGCGGCTGCCAGCTGTTTAAACCCTTCAACGGCGGACGGGTCATGAACCAGCTTTCTTATCTCCGCAGTCACGGCGTCCAATAGCTGGCCCTCATAGACAAAATGGCTTGAACATTCCTTACATCCATATTTATAATACTTGCTGCAGATGTAATAAGTCTGCCCGTCTTTTTTATTTCTTGCATACATGCGGCTGCCGCACAAACCGCATTCCAGCAAGTCTCTGAACAAGTGCAGCTTCTCCTTGTGGGGAGCCGTCCCCTTTTTTCTCTGTTCCCTGAGCCTTTGCACTTCAGAAAACTCTTCCTGGGAAATGACGGCCGCATGTGTATTCTCCGTGATGGTCCATTGTGCGGACGGAAGCCGCCGTGTTTTCTTGCTTTTAAAGCTTATCTTTTCGCTTACGCCCTGAACTGTAGCTCCGGTATAAACCCTATTGCAGATAATTCTTCTGACTGCGATACTGCTCCACACATCACCGCCTCCAGGGGCCTTACAACTCTTTTCATTCAGCATCCGGGCTATGCTGGAATAACCATACCCCTTCCTGTATAACCGGAAAATCAGCTTTACTGTTTCCGCATTTTCCTCATCCGGGCAAAGTCTGTTTTTTTCATCCGGCGATTTTTTGTACCCAAAAGGCGCATTTCCTATGTAATCGCCTTTACTTATCTTAAATTTCAAGCTTGCCCTTATTTTCCTCGATATATCCTTTATATACCGCTCATTTGCCCAGGTCTCGATGCCGACGGTGTCATTATCGTTGAGACTGTCATATCTGCCGTCAAAGGTCAGAATCCTTACGCCGCATTCCTCCAGATAATCCAGGAAAAGCAGTGTTTTTGCGTTGTTTCGGCCAAGTCTCGAAAGATCCTTCAACAAGACAAGGTTGATCCTGCCCTTTTCCACATCCTCCTTGAGTTTGCTCAAGCCGGGCCTTTCGAAGGCAGAGCCCGACACATTATCGTCCATGTAAATTTCCTGGATTTTGCCCAGGCCTGAACGCACTGCATAATCTATAAGCAGGTCCCTTTGTGTTTCGATGGTATCATAATTTTCATCATTATCATCCCTGCTCTCTCTTACGTAAATACCAATTTCATATTTCCCTGCATTACCGGATTTCCCCATACCCTTACCTCGATTCACCGTTATAACGACCTAATTCAAGATTAATTTTTTCGTTTGTAGAAAAAATTGATTTCATCAGCGGAGTTTCAACGAGGCTGGAGATATGCTCACCCCCTGAACCACCAATTCGATACTCGCCACCTAACAGAGATGAGAGATATTTTTTGATGCCTCGTTATAAGCCTCTATCCTCCAAATAAAGCTTTACAAGTAAAAGCAATACCCTCTCACAGGCCGTGCCTCCGCTATAGTTCACAAGTATCCGCCTTAGTTTTGATTTGCCATTCCCCATCAAAAGGATTCCTTTCATTTACCCTATATGTTATATATATTTAGAGAAATTTGTCCCAAATGTGTTTATTCTAATTAAAAAGTTGTATAATAAAGATGATTGATTAAGCAAGGAAGGATGATCGCAATGTCAAGAGAAATTCCTGATAAGCTTGTTTATTTCTATAAAACCGCTCTCCAGGATATGGACGACGGTTTTGAATATGCCTCCGAGCTAAATCGCATACTCAACTCGGACGATTGTCAGAGGGCTCTTTCGGGTAAGGAGATAGAAACCTTGCGGGATTATGCCGAAGAAGTTAAAAAGATCGGTGAGATAAATCATTATACCGAAGAAAAGATAAAAGAACTGGAAAATGAGCGGTTCGGCTCACGCGGCATCCTCGGCTACCTGAAGGCAGATCACGGAAGCCCGCAGAAAACCCTGTGGCCTTTTTAGGTCCTGCAGCATTTATTATTTTAGGGAATGCCAGGCCCTTTGGCATCATTTGACTACATAATTAAGACATTGATTAAACCGTGCAAAATGGGCCAGATGGTCTTTCAGGGCCTTATTGAAATGTCTGTCCCTTTTGAATAACTTTTCCTGCCAGAAATTGTTTACCACCAGCTGTTTTGCTTTCCTTTCCAGGGTGATTTCTATTCTGCCGGCAAATTCATTCCCGTATAAAACAGGCAGGACATAATAGCCATATTTTCTTTGACCGGCAGGAGTGTATATTTCCCATTTATAGTCGAAGCCAAAAAGAGCTTTGACAAACTTTCTGTCCCACAGCATATTGTCAAGCGGAGCAATAAATTCCACCCGTTTAACGAAGGAGTCCGTAGATAACACAGTTTCCAGCAGCGGCCTGTCTTCGGAAAGACAGTACAGGTTTTCTTTTATACCCTCCACCCCGCATTCAATAAGCCTGCCCTCGGATAGAAGAGACGAAAAAACATTGCCGCGGCATTCAGCCTTTAAACCGCCGATACCAAGCCATGCATCCGAAGGCTTGTTCCATAGGAGTCCCACCGAACCGATCCTTCGCAATACCTGCCATTTTATATACTCATTTTCCGTCTTGTTTGGATCTTCCGCGGTTAAAACGGCTCTGTCCAGATAATCTTCCGCCAAAGCATAATACTTGATTGTGCCTTTTTTATGATGAATGACCAGGTCTCCGCGGAAATAGAGCGTTTCCAATACTGCCCGGGCCAAGGTTGTGGAGTTCCAGGACCAGTCAACGGTTTCCTTCAGGCCGATATCCTTGGAACAGGCATACCCTCTTGTTTTTATAATTCCTTTTACTTTCTCTGCAGCTTCGTCCACTTTTTCACGACTTCGTCCGCAAAGACGGTAATAGTCGCGGTATCTGGAAAAATACTTCCAGTCCTCCACGGGGAATATGGCCAGGTTTTTGTCAAAGTAGTCAACCAGCCTTCTATCTTCATATAAAAGCTGATAAAGCATTTCCTTGGTGAACTCAGGGACTCTTGACTGCAATACCAGCTCGGCATTCTTACCGCATATGTCGATGGGATCAAACTGTATGCAGCCTGCCTGCCGAACAAAATTGCACACGCCCTCCTTGCCGTGAAATTTGTAATCGCCAATTAATCCATGCTTAAGAAGTATGAAATTACGTGTCTGCTCATTGGTTAGAGTGTATACTGGCATCGCTGCACCTGTCTTTTCGATATATTTTCCAAAACTCGTTTACTTTTTTCTCATTTATACTATAATATTTATAGGCAGATGCCTTTTCAGGCTTCCACCTAGTTTGGGTTATTTGGGAACGTCATTTGATGCGTTCCTTTTTATTTTGCTTTTACCGGCTTTTACGATCTTTCGTACTCTTTAATATATTTTCCAAAACTCGTTTACTTTTTTCTCTTTTATGCTATAATATTTTTAGGCAGATGCCTTTTCAGGCATCCACCTTGTGTGAATTATTTTGGAACGTCATTTGATGCGTTCCTTTTTGTTTTGCTTTTACCGGCTTTTACGATCTTTCGTACTCCTATGTAAAGCGTCAATGCTCCAACAGAAATGCTTATGATCCTGGAAACCAGTTCCAGCCAGGGAAGAAAACTCATCAGGTCACCCCCTTCCCATGGAGAGTGTAGCAACACTAATGGCAAGATTAGTGCTGCTTACTCCCAACGGCAGGGAGCTTGTCCGTTCCAAATAATCCCACAAGCACAAGTATACTACAGAACATTTGTTTGGTCAATTAAAAAAAGTTAAGTTTTATCCACCCTAATAAAGAAGGCATCCAAGCTCCCTCTGCCTGCATGCCTTCTTCACCGGCTTCTATCTTTTAAGATTAATAATTTACTCAAAGAAATGCTTGAATTCAAACAGCCCCCACCTGCACTGCAGAAATTTGCCATTGAGCACCTCGGACAGAATGGTGGCATGCATATTGATATCTTCTCCCAAACGTTCACTGCTGACAGACTTGAGCCAGCCTGCGCCTTTTTCAAAAAATTCCGGCTGCTCCCTTACAATATCCTCTGCAACCTTTAAAATGATCCCTTTCCTTTGCTCCATGCATTTAATAAGCCAGACTGCGTTATTTACACCCTCCTTGATAAAATCGTCCACATCATCTTCCGTCTTTACCAGGTCTTCCGGTTTAAAACGTTCAACGATGTTAATTTCAGGAAATGCCTCATCATTTAAAAGTGCTTCATAGCCGTCGTTGAGCTTTCTTACCACAACATCGGCAATAACAGGCCTGTTTTCTTCATCCCTATAGAATTCCCGCCCAGGACGGGGTTCCAGAGTCCTGATCAATCGGAAGGCTTCTCTGACCTTCTCTTCATCCAGGCTGGCTTCTGCCGCAACCGCCGCTGTGTCATTGCCTGCAAGCTTATCGATATAATGCCTTACGATCAGCACTGCCTCCCTGTTGGTATTTTCCATCTGTGCAAGCTGAATAAGAAGGCATTCCTTGAGGTTACGGGCGCATATACCCGGCGGGTCAAAACCCTGAAGCAGCTTCAGAACTTTCACGACTTTTGCCGCAGAAGTATTGAAAAAGGCAGATACTTCACATATGTCGGCATTTAAATATCCGTTTTCGTCCGTATTGTCAATCAGATATTCGCTAATTGACGCTTGTGTTTTTTCAAGATTCAGTGAATTCGACTGGAACAGGAGGTGTTCCTTCAACGTAATGGTCGACTGCATTTCGGAGGACGGGGTTTCTTCAGTATCTTCAACATCGCTCAAATAAAAGGTCCTGTCTTCAGTGATACACTCCAGGAAGGGGTTGGTTTCCAACTGCTCTTCAACATAATGAAATAACTCCTGTGAATTCATACCGAGTATTTCCAATGCCTGTTTCAACTGAGGGATCAGCAGCAGTTTCTGCGAACGTACAAGGCTGAAATCGATGTTCAGTTCCAAACTTGCTTCACCTCTGAGAATGGGTTATATTTATATTATATACCCGTCATCCCAGCTTTAGTAATGAGGCCAAACCCTATTTTTAAATATAACTACCCAAAATATTTCATGAGTGCGATGGACAAAATATATACTGCCATTAAGCCGAAATAGAGCAACAATACCAGGATAACAGGCCAGTGGGATAGGATGGAACCCACATCTTTCCTTATCCGGCTAATGGAAGGTACCATAACCGCCTTTCCGGCAGTTGCCTTATTAAAAAGCACAAGGAGCAAACCGGTCAGCAGTAAACCCGCAAGGCCAAGGACAATAATCTGTCCAAGCTCCTGGGATGAAACCGTTATCTTTTCCGGGATGCTTTTATCGGCAACAAAAAACTGAAAGACTTCCGATATGGCATTGTTCATAAAATGGGCCAACATGCCTGCAAATATGGAATTTGTACGTATTACGTAATAGCCGATAAGCAAGCCCAGAAATACAGGCCCCAGGAAATTGGTTATATCAAAATGAAATATGCCGAAAAATATTGCAGTAATTACCACAGCCTTCATGGAGCCTCTTCTTTCATAAGCACTTAGTAGCAGCCCCCTGTGGAAAAGCTCCTCGCAGATGGCCGGAGAAACGGCTACTACCAGCAAGCCTATGAAAAGCTCCTGCAAATTCCGGGGGCTGGGTATGGGCTGCGCAGGGATATCACCGATAAATTGAAGAAAATAAGCTGCAATATTGTTCAGCATCATTGCTACCGGATAGGCAGCAATTGAGAGCAGCATAATTATGGAGGCATGGACGGGATTCAATTTCCTGATGCGGAAGGTTTCCCTGAAATCAGCTTTTTTTATCCGCGTATAGAGTAAAACCGGTATAAGGATGATCACAAATTCATTGATGAGCACAACGAGATAAATATTTTCAGTGAAGAAGCTTTCACCAAGGATTGCGGCGAAAACTATCTGGTAGACGATAAATATAACGGAAAATACAAAGAATACAATATTGGCGCCGGTTACTGTGACCTTTTTATTCATAAGTCCTGTTACTCCATTTCTTTACTACGCTTTTTCATATTATGCGGGTTTCGGTTATAATCGCGTCCATTTTCATATCATGTGCCTCCACCGGAATTATATCCATCACCTGAATATCGAAGGCTATCCCTATTTTAACACAATCCTGCCGCAGTGTATTAAGAAATCTGTCATAATAGCCTGCACCGTATCCCAATCTTTGTCTTCGGAGGTCAAAAGCAACTCCCGGAACAATCACAAGGTCTATTTCAGTGCTTTGCACCTTCATAAGCCTTTCACTGCAAGGCTCCAGAATACCATACGTCCCTTTTCGGACATCCTTTTCCAAATCCTTTATTTCATATGCGGCAAGACTCCGCTCCGTACCGTTCTTGAATACCAGAGGCAAGGCCGTCCTTTTCCCTTGCTGCAGACATTTTTTTATTATTCCGCCGGTCCTTACTTCATTTCTGAAGTCCATAAAGCATAAAATACTTCCAGCGCCTGCAAAAATTTCGCTGGCAACCAGTCTGCCTGTGATAATGTCGCTTTTAGACGACAATTCATCTTCTGATAATCCGTTTCGTGCCGCCAAAACTTTTTCCCGTACTTCATTTTTGCTGCCGAGCAAAATACCAACCCCACTCCAAAAGTATATGGAAATCTCCATATACCCGTAATTTCACTGCTTTAATAAAATACCCTTTAAAGGCTGTAATATCACACTTGAAACAAAATACATCACAAGGAGCATGCAGGCTGTTGCAGCCGCAGTCATCAAATAAATCCGCTTCCCTCCCGGCATAGCCAGTGAAAATATGGTGAAGATAATTCTTCCAACGATAAAAACCATGGAAACAATGACGACGGAAGCCGGCAAAATCCATGGCAGTACGCCCAGCAAAACCGGTATGCACACAAGTATTCCTGCTAAAATCAGTCCGCCAAGCTCGAGAGGATTTCTCAAAATCCTGTGACAATTCGCTCCGTGGATTTTGAAATTTGCCGCAGGGACCAATAAAACCGGCAGCGGCAGGCCAAACAATACGCCTGTAAACAGCCTGGCGGTATTGTTGGTGGTATGAAGCCCCAGATATGAGCCGATCCCGTCAACCATCATCGGCAGCATAAGCATGCATAGAATGATGGCATAAGGAAGCGAAGGCTGTCTGTCACTACGCAGCCTTCGGAATACTAAAATAAAAAGCATTCCGGTAAACACCCCCAGATAAATCCCCGTATCCCGGGCGCAAACCGGAAGCGGCATTCCCTCCGCATAGATCGTCCTGGAAGGAAGCTGGTGACAAAAAAGGGAGCCTGCCAGGTTCAAAATTTCAATAATAATATCCATGCTTTTTCTTTAGCACCGGAAGTAATATTTCCGGTGCTCCTAGTTTCCGTAAAAAATCGAGCTCTGGTTGATTGAAAAAACCAGTGTAAGCAAAAAACATCCGATGCAGGACAAGACAAACATGACAACACAAGCTACAAGCAGCGCAACTCCGAAGGATTTCCTGTCGGCGTCGTCATCGGCATTCATGAACACAATGGCCGTGATGATTCCGGCCAGCTGCCCTATTCCCGGTATGACAGTGAAGAGTATCGTCAAAAAGACCTTGAGTCCATTGCTCAAAGGCCCTTTTCCGCGCTCTTCCGACGGCCTTCCATAATCCTGACGGTAGCCGCTTCCCTCGCCGGAAGTGAATTTGGCTTCAAAAACCGGCCTGAAATCCTGCTTCGGCTCATCATGAGCCTTATATCCGTCCAAATCTCCGTTTGCTTCCGATGACAGTGTTTCGTCGTCTTCACCGGATTTCACTTCCGTATCCGGAGGATCGGTGAAAATATTCCGGTCCGCCCTTTGCTCAAGCAAGCTGCCGCAATACTGGCAGCGCCCCGCCTCAGCCGGAACGTCCATTCCGCAAAAGCCGCACTTTTTGGTATTTTCATTTCCGTTATTCAAAACAAAACCTCCTGTTTAAATCCATATACCTCTACTCAAACATCATACACTCTACATACTCATCTGTAAACTCTGCAGAGCCGGATAATTCAACATGGTTTATCCGGGCTTTTATCTTCTCCGTCATTTTCAGCATCTCATTGGACAAAAGAACTTCAACGGCACCTGAACCAGCCGCATTTCCGATAGATTTGATCCTGCCCCGGAGCTCGGAGGGCAGCAGGTCGATGCCTATGGCGCTTTCAATATCAATAAAGCTTCCAAAGCCGCCGGCCAGGTAGACCTGATCAATTTTATCAAAGCTTATGCCCGCATATTTGACCAGAGTCCTTATGCCTGCCGCAATAGCCGCCTTGGCATTCTGCAGCTCCCGGATATCCTTCTGTGTGATTGCAATATCGGCAGAATTTCCGCTTTCCGCTGCCGCTACCAGTTGAAAAGCCCTTTTCCCCTCCAGCTCGATGAGCCTGGTTTTAAGGCTTTCTTTCAGTTCTTCCGCCTCATCTTCATCCGCCAGCCGGCCGGTCTCATCAATCAACCCTGCCGAAAGCATTCCGGCAATACTGTCAACGATTCCTGAGCCGCATATTCCGATGGGCTTTGCCCCGCCGATAGTCGTAAACTCAAGCTCAGGAACCAGCTTAACCACACTGATGGCGCCAGTCACTCCACCCATTCCGTTCCGGATGTTCGCGCCTTCAAAGGCAGGTCCTGCGGCGGTTGAGCAGGAGAACAGCCACTCCTTGTTGCCAAGTACAATTTCACCATTTGTTCCAATGTCTATGAGCAGAGACGTTTTTTCATCTTCATACATACCGCTGGAAAGCACTGCTGCCACGGTATCTGCACCTATATAGCCCGTTACGCCGGGAATCACTATGGCGCGGCCGTTTTTATTGATACTTATGCCAATCTCAGAGGCACAAATAGTATGAAGGTTGGTGGTAACAGGAATAAACGGGGCCACCGCGATATTTCTTGCATTCATTTTCATAAGGAAATGCATCATTGTTGTGTTCCCCGCAAAAACAGCCGCATAAATATCCGGGAGGTCCAGCCCGTTCCTTGAGGTAAAGTCCTTTATAATTCCATTGATGCAGTTGATTATTTCCCTATGCATGTTTTCAAGGCCTGTATCTGTAGTAATAGTATAATCAATCCTTGATAATACGTCTGCACCGTATTTACGCTGTGGGTTCATGGCTGAAATAGTATCCAGATGCTTTCCTGTATTAAGATCATAAAGATACGAAGCGATTGTCGTCGTTCCTATATCCACTGCTACGCCATACTGCTTTGAGACTGTATTTCCGGACTCAACGGCTATTATCTCATCATCATTATATACAAGGGTTACTTTAAAATTCGAGTTGCGGAGTATGTCCGGCAGCTTTCCCAGCATTTCCATACTAATATGCCTGCCATCTCCTCCCGCCCTTTTCAGCACTCTGCCCAGGTCCGGTTCCTGGTCATGGAGTTCGGGAACAGGCAGCTCTGCATACTCTTTTCGAATGAAGGGCAGGAGCTTGATGTTCCGTTTGACCCCTTCCGTCACGATAACGGCTTTTTCAACCTTTTCATCGGGATAAACATCCATGTCTCCTTCAATCTTGTTATAGCATGCCAGCCTTATGCCGTTTTCCAGCGCATTATTTCCCAGCAGGGTTTTTTCTTTCTCCGAGGGCGGCGCCTTTATCCCGTCAGCCTTGATCCTGCACTTTCCGCAGGTTCCGTTCCCGCCGCACGGCGATGCGACCTTAATCGAATTGCCTTGCAAAAATTCCAGAAGTCTGGTCCCGCTTTCCGCTTTCATTTCAACGGTCGAATTGTTCTTGTGAATTCTTACTGTATGCTCCATCGTATACCCCTCGTTTTTTTTTTAATATTACCACCTTGATTTGATGCAAATCCGGTATTTTAATTTCACTCATTGTGCTAGTTGATTGGTCATTATTTCTCTATGCAGAGTCTTTTATATATTGCTCGGCATATGTCGTTGCGAGTGAAACGAAGTGTAACGCGGCAATCTCGGACCCTGAAGGAATACCTGTAATCGCTTTATATTCATTAGATTGCCGCGTCGCAAGCTCCTCGCAATGACAATACATTTAGAATCTCAGCATGTTTAACTAGACAGGGCGTTGATTTCACTCCAATGGGACATACTGCTCGATTTGTGCATCGCCGAAAGTCCCCATCCTTGTATAAGCGGCAAATGCCGCATCAATTATATGAAAAGCGATTGCAGCACCTGTTCCTTCTCCAAGCCGCATTCCCAGGTTCAGGTACGGCTCAAATCCAATTGCTCTCATAATGGCTTTGGTGCCGGGTTCAGCCGATCCGTGGGAAGGCAGGATATAAGCCTTGATACCGGGATGCATTCTAACAGCCGTCAGAGCTGCTGCTGCTGAAATAAACCCGTCAATTAAAATAGGGACTCGATATAGCGCGGCTCCAATGAAACATCCCACAAGCCCCGCAATATCGAAGCCGCCTACCTTTGCCAGTACATCCAGGGGATCTTCAGGGTCCGGGCTATTGAGCGCTATAGATCTTTTTACTACATCGACTTTATTGTCAAGGCCCTCTTTGGTCAGCCCTGAACCCCTGCCTACCAATTCTTCCAGGGGCTCTTTAGTAAGTACAGCCGTTATGGCGCTGCTGGTCGTCGTATTTCCGATTCCCATCTCCCCTGTCCCCAGAAGGTTTATCCCCTTCTCCTTGAGCTCACGTACAACATCGATACCGGTTTCAATAGCTTCCACCGCCTCTTCCCTGGTCATTGCCGGTCCCTTGGCCATATTCCAGGTCCCTTTCCTGATTTTGCGGTTTAAAATGCCTTCGCAGTCAATATCATCATCCACGCCAATATCAACTACATATACGTCGGCACCGGCGTGGCGGGTCAAAACATTAATCCCTGTAAACCCTTTGAGAAAATTACGTGTAACAGACGACGTTACCGACTTTGGGCACGAACTGACGCCTTCATCAAGGACGCCGTTGTCTGCGCACATGATGATTACCATTTTTTTATCTACTTTTGGAAAAACCTCTCCGGTAATTCCTGCAATCTGCTTAACGATATCTTCAAGCCTGCCAAGGCTCCCAAGCGGCTTGGTCAGGTTATCAAGCCGGGTCTGGGCCTTCTTGACAGTATCATTATTTATCCCGTGAATTGATTCCAATGCCTGCTGCAATTTCATTATATAAATCTCCCTTTCGCTGTATAATCAGGCGGCAAACAAAAATAAGCTATCTCCATTATAGCTTATTTTTGCGCAGCAAGTATGTACTTATTGCTTTATTCTTGTAGTTTTTTGCTATCAATAGCGGCCCAATTCAATTCCCTTTTATAATGAAGTATTTGTAAGTCTCATCATCTACCGTATGCGGAATGGAGTGGTCACTGTGTAACACATACCCGAACTTGCCCTTGACTTCCGGTATCTTGGCTTCCAGCTCCTGATCGATCAACTTTTTGTCATTACACAGAAATGGTTCACTCTTGCGGAGCTTGCAAGCTACTCGGGTTTAAGCAGAAACTTTTTTTGCAGGATCTTCAGAGATATCATCGGCGCAACGCCTGTTGAATACATAAACCGGCAAAAAATAAATGCTGCAAAAAAGCTTCTGTCAGAAACCAATTACAGCATTAAGGGAATCGCCTTTGAATTGGGCTTTGAAAATAATACCTATTTCTATAGCATGTTCAAAAATAAAACGGGGCTCACTCCCATGGATTACAGGCAAAAGCAGAGGTCGGCATACCAGAAGTCCTGGCAGCAATTAAGTGCTTGAGGACAAGCCTGCCGGAACCTCAGGATATGTCCTCTCCTGTATTGACGGCTTCTATTTCCTGTTTAGATCCGCATTTGTAGCAAAACGCCATTTCTATCTCCAACTGGGTCCCGCACTCGGTACAAGCTTTAACATTTCGCAGCTCCAGGATTTTTGTCTTCATTTCCTCAATGGCTCCGTAGACCACATCGATTTTTTCACAATAAGCCGCTAATTCTTCGTTTATCTGCCCACCCTCCCGGTAAACATCATAAAGCAGCTTGCCCATTTCAAAATAGAGCTTTTTTATTTTTTCTTCCTCTGTCCCGATAGTCATATTCAGCCGGGTGATTTCCACCACGTTCCCTGATTTTTTGGCTGCCGCCTTTGCTGTATCCGAAACTTTCTTGGTAAAATTATCAAGTACGGACATACTCATCACTCCTATTCTATTTACTCTATTATTTTAGTTACATTATCTGTATTTTATTACATTTTGTTATAATTTACAAGGTGCACAAACGCACTTGCTTGTATAACTGCATTACTTTCGCTGGGATTCCTTGACTTAAAAAAATATTAATAATATAATCTAGAAAAAAGCTTGGAGCTTTATGCCGCATCGCTGTTCCTCCTTGATAGAAAAGGTGAATTGCGGTTGCCTTTGAAAATGGTTTTGACAGATAAAAATCCGCCGTCAGGTTTAGAGATGGCAGAATCTGAATGGAGATGATACTATGAGCAGTGGAACACGAACAAGATACGCACCAAGTCCTACAGGCTACATGCACATTGGAAATCTGCGGACAGCCCTTTACGAATACCTTATTGCCAAAAAGGACGGTGGCAGTTTCATCCTGAGGATTGAAGACACCGACCAGGAAAGATATGTTGAAGGCGCTGTAGAAGTTATTTATAAAACATTAAAAATGGCTGGTCTCCGGCATGATGAAGGTCCCGATGTCGGAGGCAGCTTTGGCCCATACATACAAAGCGAGAGAAAGCATTTATATATGGAATATGCCAAAAAGCTTGTGGAGCTCGGCGGAGCATATTACTGCTTCTGTTCCAGGGAAGAGCTTGCAGCGGCCAAAGAGAAGGCTGAAGCCGCAGGACAGGCGTATAAATACGACAGACATTGTCTAAACTTCAGTAAAGAGGAAATTGCCTCAAAGCTTGCTGCCAACCACCCCTTTGTCATCCGGCAGAAAATGCCCGATACCGGCTCAACAAGCTTTGAAGATGTGGTGTACGGCACAATTACCGTAGAGAACAGCGCGCTGGAAGATCAAGTGCTTATTAAGTCAGACGGCTTGCCTACTTACAATTTCGCAAATGTTATTGACGACCATCTGATGGAAATCACTCATGTTGTCCGGGGAAATGAATACCTTTCCTCCGCGCCCAAGTATAATCTGCTGTACGAGGCCTTTGGCTGGAAGGTCCCCACCTATGTGCATGTTTCCACCATCATCAAGCCGACGGGCCAAAAGCTCTCCAAGCGTTCCGGCGATGCATCCTTTGAGGACCTTGTCTCCATGGGATATCTGACGGAGGCGGTTGTCAATTTTGTTGCCCTGCTTGGCTGGAGCCCCGGTTCCACCCAGGAAATATTTACACTCAAGGAGCTTGAGGAAGTGTTTGATATCCGGGGTATCAGTAAATCCCCTGCAGTATTTGATATCAACAAGCTCAATTGGATGAACGGCGAGTATATCCGGAAGATGGCGCCGGAGGAATTTCATAGAATCGCTTTGCCGTATCTGAAAAAAATAATAACCAATAAGGATATCCGGCTGGAAAAGGTAAGCGCATTGCTGCAGCTGAGGACCGAGGTATTGTCCACTATTCCTGCCAGCGTTGATTTCATTGAAGCTCTGCCTGCTTATGACATAGCCATGTTTGAACATAAAAAGATGAAAACTACCAGGGAGAATTCACTTGAAAACCTCAAAGCCGCACTGAAAGTGCTGGAAGAGATCAATGTCTGGGATAACCAGACCATCTATGAAAAGCTTATGGCATTGGTTGCGCAACTGGAGGTAAAAAACAGCCAGATACTGTGGCCGGTACGTACTGCAATATCTGGCAAGGACGTTACTCCCGGGGGCGCTACCGAAATAGCGGAAATACTGGGTCAGGAAGAGACTTTGAGAAGGATACGCATAGGGATAAGCAAGCTGGAAGCAGCTCAAGCGTAAACCGGAATTACTGTTTGCGGCATAGCAATCTCCGCCTGTCATTGCAAAGAGTTTGCAGCGCGGCAATCTCAACTATAATTTTCGAAAGGTGTGTACAAATATGGAACCGGAAAATAACAATGAACTGCCAGTGTCAACAAATTTTATACACGACTTTATTACTGAAGACATAGAAAACGGCCGCTTCAGCAGGGACAGCATAAAAACCCGCTTCCCGCCGGAGCCCAACGGTTATCTTCATATAGGCCACGCTAAAGCCATCTGCATAGATTTTACCACTGCAGAAAAATTCAACGGACGCTGCAACCTCCGGTATGACGATACCAATCCCATCAAGGAAAGCGTTGAATATGCGGAATCCATGAAGGAAGACATCCGCTGGCTGGGCTTCAAATGGGATGGTTTATACTATGCCTCGGATTATTTTGATACCATGTATGACTGTGCTGTCAAGCTGATCAAAAAAGGCCTGGCCTATGTTTGTGACCTCAGTGCCGAGGAGACCCGGCAATACAGGGGCACCCTAACTGAGCCCGGCAAAAACAGTCCCTACAGGGATCGGTCTGTTGAAGAGAACCTGAACCTTTTGGAACGGATGAAAACCGGAGAATTTGCCGAAGGCGCCTGTGTTCTCAGGGCTAAGATCGACATGGCTTCACCGAACATCAATATGCGTGATCCCGTCCTTTACAGGATTATGAAGGTAAACCACTATAGAATCGGCGACAAGTGGAATATCTATCCCATGTATGATTATGCCCATCCTATAGAAGATATCATCGAAGGCATAACCCACTCCCTGTGTTCGCTGGAATATGAAGATCACCGCCCATTATACGATTGGGTTGTAAATAACGTGGATCTGGGCAACAAGCCCAGGCAAATCGAATTTGCCCGTTTAAACCTGTCCTACACCATCATGAGCAAGCGGAATTTATTACAGCTTGTCACCGACGGCGTTGTTTCCGGCTGGGACGACCCCAGAATGCCTACCTTATCCGGCTTAAGAAGACGAGGCTATACTCCCCTTTCCATAAGGAATTTCTGCGAAAAGATCGGTGTGGCCAAAACCAACAGCATCGTTGACCATGCTCTTTTGGAGCACTGCATAAGAGAAGATCTGAATGCCAACGCCCCACGCTTTATGGCTGTACTCAGGCCCTTAAAAGTCATTGTCGACAATTATCCCGAAGGCCAGGTAGAATGGTTTGAGGCAGAAAACAATCCTGAAAGCCCGGAAATGGGCTCCCGGTCAGTCCCCTTCTCCCGTGAGCTTTATATTGAGCAGGAGGACTTTATGGAGAACCCTCCAGGAAAATTTTTCCGGCTTGCTCCCGGAAAAGAAGTACGGCTTAAGAATTCTTACTTCATAAAATGCCAGAGTATCGTGAAGGACGAAGCCACCGGCAGTATCGTCGAGCTTCATTGTACTTACGATCCTGAAACCAGAGGCGGCAATGCGCCAGACGGCCGGAAAGTCAAAGGCACCCTGCACTGGGTATCGGCAGCACATGCCATTGAGGCCGAAGTACGGATGTACGATCAGCTTTTCAGCGCACCCAATCCTGCCGAATCAGAGGATTTCAAATCCACCCTCAGTCCCAATTCATTGGACCTGCTCAAAGGCTGCAAGCTTGAGCCAAACCTGGCCGGAGCCAAGCCCGGCGACAGGTTCCAGTTCCTCAGAATGGGTTATTTCTGTGCAGACAAGGATTCCGTAGAAGGAAAGCTGGTTTTCAACCGGACAGTATCCTTGAAGGACACCTGGGCAAAGGAAATGGCGAAAGGCTGATAAACAAACGATATTAAAAGGATTGCCGGCAGGCGGTCCTTTTTTATTTGCAAATATTTATGGGTATTTCAGTACACTGCAACTTTAATTAACTTTTGAGGGTGAAAAGACGTAGCGGCGATCGTGGATCGCCATCCAAGTCCTTGCGGGATAGGCGACCACTGGTCGCCCCTACACTAGAACACTTTTCATCCAATGACATGCTTGGTGTTGCCAGAATACTAGCTTCCTTTATGCCCTAAACATCAAGATAAAGCCTGATGGCATCCTTTATCCGGCTTTTGATATACTCCGATTTGATCTCTCCTGCCTTTTCTTCAAGCCGCTCTTTTGCTATGGCCCTCATCTGATGCGCCATAGCAATGGAATCTTTACCAAGACCCGTTTCATTTAACTGCAGTAATACTTCCGAAGGATACACCTTTCTTCCTGCCTTTAATGAAGTAACAGCCATTATAGTCACAACCGGCAAAAAAGAATTTGCTTCTTCAGCCGATATCACTAAAACCGGCCTTCTTCCTGATTGCTCCGAACCTTTGACAGGATTCAAGTCCGCCCAAAAAATACCCCATTGCAAGTCTACCATTCTTCATTCCCTCCGGCCGTCTCGTTATCTATCTTTTCAAAGGCAGCCATGGTGTTTTTGACATCTTTCATAAACAAAGGATCCTTTGATGCCCGCTCCATGGCTTTTCTGAATTTCAGCCGGTCAAGCTTGACGATATACTCTTCGAGAGCTTCCTTAACTCCGGCATTTAACGAAGGGATGTAATTATCCTCAACGTAAACCCGCATCCTGTCTACAACCTCTTCAGGCAAAGAAAAAGTAACATTTTTTTGTTTTGATCCCATTTGCAAATCCTCCTTGCATATTAATATTGTAACATATACAATAAATATATGCAATATTATTTGCATTTGAAAAGTATATTAAAGCATCATAAAAATCTCGGAGGGCATCGGGCCACGTCCGCCTTTTAGTGATTCGGCTTTGGCCGAATGCCCAAAAAAAAAGAACCAAGGAAATGGATCCTTGATTCATTCTTTTACTCGGCCATCCGCCTGAATTCAGCTTCATCGATCACCTTCACACCCAGCTGCTGCGCTTTGTCAAGCTTACTGCCCGCTTCTTCCCCGGCAAGGACGTAATCCGTCTTTTTCGATACGCTGCCGGAGGTTTTGCCGCCGTAGCTTTCTATTATCCCGCTTGCCTCTGTCCGGCTGTAAGTAGGCAGCGTACCGGTCAAGACAAAGGTAAGTCCCTCAAACCGGGTATCCTTTAGTTTCTTTTTCCCGGAGCTTATCAGGTTAACACCGGCTGCCCTGAGCTTTTCAATGGTATCCGTCGTCTGTTCCTGCTTGAAGAAGGTCACTACACTCTGGGCCGTCTTCTCACCGAATTCATAAATCCCGGCAATTTCTTCTACCGGAGCTTGTCTTAGTGCGTCTATGGACTCAAAATTTTCACTGAGCAGTTGAGCGGCCCTCAAGCCGATATGTCTTATTCCGAACCCGTATATGAGCCTGTCGATGTTGTTCTGTCTGGATTTTTCTATGGAGTTCAGCAGGTTCTCAACAGATTTCTTTCCCATCCGCTCTATACTCTCGAGTTCACTCTTTCGTTCATGCAGATAATATAAATCAGCGATGCCGCGGATGAATCCGCCGTCAAGCAATGTCTGTATGATGGCAGGTCCGAGTCCGTCGATATTCATGGCATCCCTGGAGACAAAATGCTCAATACTCCGGGAAAGCTGTGCGGGACATTCTATCCCTGTACACCGGAATGCCGCCTCCCCTTCTTCCCGGATAACCTCCGAGCCGCATACGGGACATTGTTCCGGCATAGCAAATTCTTTTTCTTCCCCTGTCCGCTTTTCGAAAACAACCTCCAAAACTTCAGGGATAATATCGCCGGCTTTTTGCACCCAGGCAGTGTCGCCGATCATGATCTGTTTTTCTTTGATATAGTCCATGTTGTGCAGCGTGGCTCTGCTAACCGTTGTCCCTGCAAGCCGCACCGGCTCCAGTACTGCGTTTGGTGTCAGTACGCCTGTACGCCCTACATTGACCCATATTTCCTTGATCTTTGTCTGCTTCTTTTCCGCAGGATATTTATATGCAGCAGCCCATCTTGGTGTTTTGGTAGTGCTGCCCAACACCTCGCGCTGTGCCAATGAATTGACTTTAACAACTGCTCCGTCGATTTCAAATGGGAATTCGCCGCGAGCTTCACCGATTACAAAAATTTCATTCAATGCCTCATTAAGTCCGGTGCAAATCCTGAAATCAGGGCTGACTTTGAATCCGATTTTCTTAAGGTATTCAAGACCGGAAGCGTGGGTATCCAATTCTTTCCCTTCAATTTGCTGAATGTTGAATATGTAGATGTCCAGCTTCCTTTTGGCCGTTATTTTCGGGTCCAGCTGTCTCAGGGACCCCGCCGCTGCGTTTCTCGGATTGGCAAAGAGCGGCTGTCCCAACTCTTCCTGCTCCTCATTCACTTTAAGGAAATCATTTTTCGGAATGAACACCTCTCCCCGGACAATCAGCGAAGGTATCTCTTCCTTTAAGCGCAAGGGAATAGCTTTGACGGTTTTCAGATTCTGCGTCACATCCTCCCCTACCAGCCCGTCTCCTCTGGTAGCTCCGCGCACAAAGCTGCCGTTCTGATATTCCAGTGAAACGGACAACCCGTCGATCTTTTTTTCAACCACATATTCCACAGTCTCTACCCCGAGCGCATCCCGGACACGCTGGTCAAAAGCGGCCAGCTCCTCCGCATTGAATACGTCGGCAAGGCTTTGCATTTGTATCTGATGGGCAACCTTCTCAAAGCCTTCAAGGGGTTGTCCACCTATACGCTGCGTAGGCGAATCGGCTGTGACCAGGTCGGGCCTCTTTTCTTCAAGGTCCTCAAGCTCCCTGTAAAGCACATCATATTCAAAGTCACCGATTTCCGGACTATCCTCTACGTAATACCGGTAACTGTGGTAATTAAGCGTATCCCTTAATTCTTTTATCCTAAACTCCATCTTATCCATGATATCCTCCCGGACAATATTGTTTCTCCAGCCGCATTATTTATTATAATTTCTTTTGCCTGATTTCGGAGTTTCACCTTTCAACAATACGGCATTCACTGCAAAAAGCGAAATTGCAAGCCATATCAGGCCCCAGATGAAAGCCGGGATATGCGTCATGTTTTGCAGCTGTACCGCGTCCGTCAGGGGTTGAGTTGTTTTCCAGCCCTGAATAAGGTGCAGCTTGAGATTCAACTGCAGGAGTATCGTATCGACAAAGGTATCGTAGATGGCGTAAGCGACGCTTGATATTCCGATGATGTCAATAACCCACTCATTAAGCTTTTCATTATGCACCATATATAATATGAGGACAAAACCTGCAAAAATAGCAGCATAAAGTATTGTAAAAACCGAGTCCCCGTATTTTATGGCAACTCCAAGCAGCAGGATTGCAATAGTACCAAGTATGAACTTTTTAAGCGCAGTCCGCTTCAGATAAAGGATTAGAATCGCAAACACCAGGGTCCCGAGATATCCGCCATTTGCAATGACAAATGCGGAAAAACCGTTTTTGGGCAAGGTCAGGGCATATCCGCCCTCATTCATATCGATCCTCAATCCCTGGATGCCATAGCCGAAAATCACTGCCATCAAAGTATGTCCCAGCTCATGCAGAAAAACTGCAAAAAGCTTTAGAGGCTTCATAATGACCGTATTCCACAAAACCACAGCCGCAACCAGTATTATCAAATATTTACCTGTCTGTTTCATAATTACCTCACAAGATTGTTTCAGTACAGTACTATAAGATTATACTGGTTTTGACATAAAAAATAAAGCTTTTCCCAATTCTCTAAATTTCTTATTGATTTTAGCAATTATTTTAGATATAATTATTTTAGAATTAACTAACTTTTAACATAAGGAGGTAACTATAATGATCATATCGACAACCGAAATCCAGAATAATTTCGGTAAATTTCTTAAACTGGCGGAGTATGAGGATGTCATTATTACAAGGAACGGTAAAAAGGCAGCAACTCTCTCAGCTTTTAAGGAGGATGAGGATCAATGGATGCTCCGCGAGACCTCTCCCGAATATGCTGCTTCTCATGTAAGAGTATCCTATGAGGAATTCCTCAAGATTACTGAAGAAAGTGAACACAGATATGAACTTATTGATGGGGAAATCTATTTTCTCGCTTCCCCTTTCTATCCCCACCAAAAAGCTGTCAAGGAAATTTTGACAGAATTCGTCCTATGGTTCAGGGATAAAAAATGTGAACCCTTGGCAGCGCCTTTTGACGTCACTTTATTTAAAAGTGAAAAGAATATTTGCGTTGTACAGCCCGATATCCTGGTGATGTGCGATCGGGAGAAAATTGATGCGAAAGGCAGATATACAGGGGTTCCGTCACTTGTTGTGGAAGTGTTGTCAGAATCCACCTCCAGCAAGGATAACGTCACAAAGCTAAATCTCTACATGAGTACGGGAGTCAAGGAGTATTGGGTTGTCAATACCGAATCCCGGGAAATCTATATCTATGTTTTTAAAGACAATGGAATCAAGCACCTTTACAGCTTTAATGAAAATAAGCGTGCAGAATCTGCTTATTTCAGCGGTTTAGGCGTTGATCTTCAAAGAGTATTTGCATGAACTGTAAAAGCAAGTCTTTATAGATGGTCCGCCGCTTATTTGCCACCGTCTGAAAATCAATTCAGCACTCACCACCGACGAAGCGGAGGACATTTTTGAGCCTCGTTATAAAGCTTGCTTCCAGTTATCATGTACAATACGATCACTGCCATGGAGGGCATATAGCAAAGTAATTGTTTCTCTGTCAGGCAGCTATACCACCATCACTGCACATAGCGGTTTACATCGTTTAATGTAATTCCCTGATGCAGTGCGATATTCAATCCGTTTGCTATGACTTTTGAAACCTTCTCAATGACTTCGTCGATTTCCTTGGGTGTGACGATAAGGTTCCCGATATAGGGTTTCAGGACCTCCTGTATCATCATATACTTTTCATTCCTATCAATGCTCTTCATCATCGTATAAAAATCGGTACCCTGGGGAGCTTGCTTTATCATGCTGTCCAGCACCAGGTCAATGGTATCATTGGCCATGGTAGCGGCGTCAACCACCGTAGGGACGCCAATAGCGATTACAGGTATTCCCAGGGTTTCCTTGGACAGCTCCATTCTTTTATTGCCTACACCCGAGCCGGGAGCTATGCCCGTATCGGCGATCTGGATTGTGGTATTGACGCGTTCCATCTTTCTTGAGGCCAAGGCGTCTATGGCAATAATAAAATCCGGTTTTATCCTGTCCACGATCCCCCGGATGATTTCACCCGTTTCAATTCCTGTGATCCCCAGAACCCCCGGAGCCACTGCACAAACCGGCCTTACGCCCTTGTCCACCTGCTCCGGCACATATTCCAGAAGATGCCTTGTTACCATGACGCTGGATACGACCTTTGGGCCGAGCGCATCCGGGGTCACATTCCAGTTTCCCAGCCCGACGATCAGTATCGTTGATTTTTCCTGCAGCTTAAGTATGGCCACAAGCTCTTGCGCCAGGGCCTTGCAAGTATTTTCATACAAAACCTGGTCGTTGTCTCTCAGCCCCGGTACTTCAAGCGTTATATAATTGCCCATGGGCTTTCCTATGGCTGCTTCGCCTGTGGGAGATGTAACCCTGACCCTTGTTATTTTAATATCGTCGTTTCCTGCGTTCTCAACTTCTACTCCCGGCATACCCTGGCCCTGTGAAGCATTTTCACTGGCAGCTTTCTCTTTGATCAGTTCATGGGCTTCCAGCGTCAGGTCCGTCCTTACGCTCCTTGAATAAGGACCTGCCGTGACCATGGGATCCGGGCATTTATTGGCGGCATTGCCGGAGCAATCGCCAAAAGATGAACGATACCCGATACCCCCGAGTCTTTCATTCGATTTCATTGAATCAATCCTTTCCTACGCGTAGTTTTATCTATTTTTCCACAAAGCATAAAGAAAATTCACTTTCGTCCGGCTCTTTGCTCAAAAAAAGAATCTTTACCCTTGCTTTTTCAAAATTTTCATGGTAGAATATTCGATGTCGGTAAAAAGCCGTCGAAATTCCGTAACGCAGGAGGTGAAAGGTTTGCCTAATATTAAATCAGCTATTAAAAGAGTGAAAGTTACAGAGACCAAGACTGTTAAGAATACAATAAGAAAATCAGCCTTGAAGACAGCAATAAAAAAGTGCAGCGATACGATTGAAAAGAAGGATGCATCTGCACAAGCAGTTTTGAACACAACTGCCAGTATTATAGACAAGGCAGCATCAAAGAACATACTTCACAAAAACACCGCTGCGAGAAGGAAATCCAGACTTGCAAAAGCAATGAACACAGCTAAATAATGAACATAGATTAAAAAGCAAAAAACGTACATAGGTACGTTTTTTTATTTTGCAGCGACACAATTCGAAATTAATTTTCTCGTTTGTAGAAAAAATTAATTTCATCCGCGGAGTTTCAAAGAGGCTCTCGCAAGCTAAAGCTTGCTGCTCGCCATGCGTCCCGGGCAAAAGATATGCTTACCACTTGAACATCAATTTACTATCCTCCACCTACAGGGGTGGAGGACAGTTTTTATGCCTCGTTATAAATAGATAACCTTTGAAGGTCCGAAAAGCTTCCAAATATGCTTTGAATCGTTACATTTCCTCATTTCTTCAGGATGTGCCTCCACCCAGGCAACAATTGCCGCATCGATTAAATCATCCAACTTTACCGGGTCCATTCCCGGTATTCCAACGTCTCTCTCTGTTTCCTCATACCCTTCTCCTTTCTGTATTGACAGCTTGGTAGATTGGTCCATCGTATTACCCTCCTCCAGCCAGGTCCACCCCCAAAAATATAAAAGCCACAAAAAACGGCAGCCTGCGAAATGATTTATTTCTAAAGCGTACATGAATTATAACAAAGAGATTTCAAAAAGGTTACAATTTATTAAGAATATTATATGCATTTATGTTTCCAGGACCTTTTTATAGGCCTGTAATCATCTCCAAGCACGGCTTTTGCCAGTTTAGACCGTATCCTGAAGAGCTTTACCTTTATATTGTTAACCGAAAGACCTGTCAATTTGCTCAACTCTTTAAGGCTTTTCCTCTGATGCCTTGACAGAATGAACAACATCCTCTCCTGTACCTCCAGCTTTCCGATTTCCTCATAAAGTATTTTGATATAACCTGAAAAAGCTGAATCCTCTGAAATGTTTTCCAGATTATAGTCCTCTATGCCGTATTCCTGACTTACAGTTCTTCCTTCAATATTATTTCTGCTGCCTGTGAAATCATTCTCAAAGCTTACCCTGTTGTGCATGTGCTTCCTTTCCATCTGATAATAGTTGACGACACAGGAATTGACAACCTTCTGCAGATAGGAAGAATTCAGTATTCTTCCGGGGCATTTGACAAGTATCTTAATTATCTTTTCATAAACGCTTCCAAGAATGTCTTCCTCAGCTGTATGAAGATCATACACGGAATTCCAGTATGTACGCAGCTTGGTTTTAACAGTCGCCTCAATAGTCTTCCTGTAGCACATAATTTGCTGTTCGATACTATTTTCAGGCACTTTACACATACCACTACCTCCCGGATACATTGTCCTACTTAATTAAACAAGCATTCTATAGACAGGTTACAATAGTGTAAAAAAAATATTATTTTGTAAATTTTTTCTAATTTCCTCAAGGATTTAGTAACAAACACCTTTATTTACGGTTTAACTATATAGGAGTTGAAATTACGTATCAATGAAAAGGAGGTTATCTTATGTTGGAATTTCTGAACCGCTGTCTTCCCTACCTGGACATTCTTGTAAGGCTGTTTACCCTATGTTCAATGCTGCTTGGGATCGCTGCAAAAATACACGATGCCTCCAGGCGCAAAAAAACCGGCTTACTTCCTGGAAAACTCTATAATAAGCAGTTCTGCAGCCGTCCTGTCCTCAAGCCTCCCGGTTTTTACGGCAATATCAAATTCAAGGCAGGTTTCCATTGCGGATTTAAGCCGCTCAACACTAAAGCTGCCGGCCTGCTTAAGTATCTTTCCGGCAATAAATGGAGTCAAACCAAGCTTTGATGCAATTTCTCCGCTATTTGAGCCTGCATCGTGCAAAAGCTTTACCTGCAGGATCTGCCTGAATTGTCTGGCGATCATAAACAGGATCTTGGGAATAGGCTCTTTCAACACCACCATGTCGTTAAGCAAATTCAACGCTCTGCTGCTGTTTTTCTCAGTAATTGCATCCGTAAGGTCAAAGACCCTGCTTTTGATTGATTTTGTGCAAACCTTCTCAATCTCTTGAAGAGTTACTCTGTCTTTGCCGCCCAGATAGGCAATCAGTTTTTCGACTTCATTCAGTATTTCGGTCATTCCCTGCTCACAGTTTTCCACCAGCCGCGAAGCCGTAGCCAGGTCAATCTCCACACCTGCTGCCCTGAGTCTTTTCGTGACCCACTTTACAAGCTCATCCGGTTTCTGATAAGCAAACTCAACAATCAGCCCATGCTTTTTAATCGCATCAATGGCTTTTAACCTTTTATCAATTTCCTGTTCATAGAATATCAGGCAAACGTGGGGAGGCAAATCCTGGAGCAGCAAAGACAGGTCGTCATTGGCCGGCTTACCTTTTTTTGCAGTGTCGCCGGCTTTTTTGGCAGGCTTGAACAACCCGGAGTTTTTGACGATGACCACCTTCCTTTCGGAAAAAATGGGCATTGTTTCACAGTTGTCCCGTACTTTGTTGATTTCCACCTTGCCTTCCAGCACCACTTTATTCAAGGCCTTTAAATCCGCTGTCAACAGGCTTTTTTCGATGCTGTCCGCATAATGCTTCATCAGATAGTCTTCAGGCCCGTAAAAAAGGTACAGGGTCCTTATTTTGTTGCTCTTCAAGTCTTCCTTAAGTATGTCCAGGCTCATATATCCTCTATTCCGTCTCCTCGACGGTCCTTTTTATTCTTATGTTTTTGCCGTTGCTTGTCAAAACCACCGCTCCCGATTCATCCGTCCTGAACAGGATCACACCCTTGTCATCCAGCCTCTGCAGCACTTCCTGGGATGGGTGGCCGAAATTATTGTTTTTCCCCACACTGATCACTGCGGCCTTCGGATTTACCCGATCAAGAAAGTCCATTCCGCTGGATGTATCCGAGCCATGGTGGCCAACCTTCAATACATCCGCTTCCAGAGGTGCGCTGCGGTTAACCAGCGCTTCTTCAGCCGGCTTCTCCGCGTCTCCGGTAAAAAGCAGCTCCGTTTGGCCATAGATCAATTTTATCACTAATGAAGTATTATTTAAAGACGAATTATCATCATGAAACTGCTGGATCGGATTAAACACCTGAAGCTCTGTTTTCTTATCCAGATTTATGGTATCTCCTTCCCCGCACCGGCTCACCTTTATTCCCTTTTTCCCTGCAATCTCCAGCAACTGATAAAACTCCTTTTCGTCCTTGATGCCGGGAATAATAAGGTTTCTTACTTTGAATTGCTCAAGGACAGGAACCAGCCCTTGAATATGGTCGGCGTGGCCATGGGAGGCTATAACGGCGTCCAGGCTGGAGATGCCTTTATCCAGCAGGAAGGGTATAACTACAGACTCGCCCACGGTTGACACTACCTGCGGATTTGTACTGCCTCCTCCGTCCAGAAGTACTGTTTGCCCGCTGCAGGTTCTGATAAAGGATGAGTCCCCCTGTCCTACGTCAAGGAAAGTCACTTCCAGCTTGCCGGGGATCAGCAGGGAAACAAATAAAATGACAACCACCAGCGAAGCCGCTGCTGCGATGTATCGACGCCTTATTTTTATCTTTTTTTCCGGGGCATACAGCAATAAAAACCACAAAGCCAGGTAGTAAATCAAAACAAGAGCTATCGAAGGCGTTACAACCCGGATTGTGGCAAAGGGCAGGCTTGCCGATATTCCGGTAACATACAAAACGAAGCTTAAAAGCACGCAGTTCACATATCCGATGATCTGGGAGAAAACGATACTCAGCTGGCCTAAAACTGCCATTACTGTCCCCAGTATCGTAATAACCTCCATCAGGGGGACGACAAGCAAATTGGATAAAAGCGATATGACAGAAAGCTTATTGAAGTAATAAAGCGTAATAGGCAGTACACCCAATTGTGCAGAAATTGTGGCTGCCAGAACATCTGCCACTGCTCCCGGGAGGTATTTGAAGCTCAGTAAGCTCTTCATCCTTTTATACATCAGGACAAGGGACAGCGTTGCCGCAAAGGAGAGCTGGAATCCTATATTAAAGAGCATATAGGGACTGCAAAGCAAAAGCAGTATTGCGGCGAAGGAAATGGTTGTATAAACATCGCCTTCCCGCATCAGCATTTTCCCCAACAACATTATAATCCCCATGACGACAGCTCTCAGCACAGACGGTTCGAAGCCGGTAATGTAAATGAACAAGATCAAAAAAGCTATAATGAAGATGCAGGAAATATTTTGCCGGACCCTGAGTTTCTTAAATATGAAAAGCAAAGGAAGCACCAGGAACGCCACATTGGCTCCTGAAACGGCCATAATATGCGTCAGTCCGGCATCGCTGAATGCTGCCTGCACTTCCTTTGTGAGTCCTTCCCTATATCCGATCAAGACACCATTCAGCAAGCCTGCTTGCTGCCGTGGCAGGCTTTTCTCAATGACGCCGACAATTTTCATCCGCAGCATATGTCCGATATCAATTAAAAATAAAGATCTCCGTCCCTCTTTCGTGGTTATTTGCAAAGAAAAAACAACTGCGGACACACCTTTTTGGGAAAGATACCTCCGGTAGTCAAAGCCGCCGGGGTTCCTCACTCCCTTCGGAAGGTTCAATTGTCCGGCAAACTCCACTTCCCTGCCATAGTCAAGAAGGTTGCTGCTTTCATTCAGAACCGAGGTCAGAAGCAGCTTCCCTTTTGTCTTCTGGAACTCTCCATCACTTCGTATTTCAACGACATTCACAATGTAGGACACCTTTGCTTCTTTAACGTCCGGCTCTGAAGCTATAAATCCCTTTACTCCAACACGTTCTCCGCTGTATTCGGCAAACCTGCCTGTATTAACCCTATCCAGGCACAGGAACTCAAAAGCACCTACAGCGAAGAAGATAAGAATACCAATGAAAATGAAAAGATTCCTTTGAATACGTTTGTACAATAAATACAGGACCGCGGCCAGCAATAGTAGTGCGGCAACTGCCATAAAAAATGAATTGGATATGCTGGCTGCAGTGATTCCTGCAATGATGGATACAGCAAACAACAAAAGCGGTCTCTTCAATAGCAGTTCCATTAATTCTCCCGTTTTTGTCATTATTATACATTATATAGCAAATTTTGTAAATATGCGGATTGACAGGAAAACTCAATTCAACCTATATCCATTGAATCAATCAAAAGGATAGTAAATTCAGAATCCACTGAAGATGAAGCAGAATAACTGATGCCTTTACAGCCAGCAGTATTGTAAGCGCTCTCTGAAGCCACCTGACCCGGACTTGCGCTCTATAAAGAAAGTAAAGTGCCGCTGCCACAAAGAATAAGATCATGACATAAGCGAATATACGGCATTTTTCAATTAAAAAGCCCATGAGAGGATTGGCCTCGCATATAATACCGCTCTGAAGGCCCAAATGCGTAAAAACAACATCCAATGCGGTCAGAATAAAAATTGTTATGAATATCCATCTGCTGCGCATAGCATACACCTTAATACTTAACGTCATATTATTAATAGTATAGTATGGCAGCTTTTTATCTGGTATATTTTGGAAATCATTTCCTGCATTTTTTTGATTTGGGATGCTGCGAAATTTATTCGTGTTAGATTCTCTCCCTTTTTTCAAAATGTGTATGCAGCAACCTGTGAGCAGTCTCTCCGAAGGGTTCTCCCAAATATTCACGGTAGATTTTCAATATTTCCGGATTTTCATGGGACTTCCGCAGCTTCTTGTTTCTGTCCTCCCTGTAGATTGCTTCCTGGCGCTTTTTTACGATTTCGAAATTGCCGTGGTGATAGGGCTGCCCACCTCCGGCGATGCAGCCTCCGGGGCATGCCATGATCTCGATGGCGTCATACTCGGCTTTTCCATCCCGGATTTCTTCCAACAGCTTGCGGGCATTGCCAAGTCCGCTGGCAATCCCTATACGGAGAGCCGTATCACCAATATTGACCGTAGCCTTCTTTAACCCTTCCGCACGCCGAAGTTGATCAAACTCAACACTTTTCAACTCTTCTCCCGTAACCCATTCATAAGCCGTGCGTACCGCGGCTTCAATCACTCCTCCCGTGGTCCCGAAAATTACGGCAGCCCCTGTGGACTCTCCCAACGGATGGTCATATTCGTTTTCCGGAAGGCTTTCAAAATGGATTCCGGCCTCTTTGATCATGTATCCCAGTTCTCGTGTGGTCACGACGATATCTACGTTGTTGTGTTCGTCTTTGGTCAATTCGGCACGCTTTGCCTCCGCCTTTTTGGCAATGCAGGGCATGACCGAAACCACGACAATATTCTCCGGGTCAATTCCACTTTTTTCTGCATAGTAGGTTTTTGCAATGGTACCGAACATAATATGCGGAGATTTGCAGGTAGAAGGGACTTTCAGCAGCTCAGGGAACTGATGCTCGATGAACTTTACCCATGCAGGACAGCAGCTGGTGAGGATGGGCAGGGTTTTACCGTTTTTGATGCGGTAAATCAATTCCGAAGCCTCTTCCATAATTGTCAGGTCGGCACCGAAGTCAGTATCAAATACGGCATCGAAGCCCATTCGCTTTAATGCCGTCACCATTTTGCCAGTTACAATGGTTCCAGGCTCCATACCGAAAATTTCTCCCAGCGCCACGCGTATTGCCGGAGCAGTTTGAACAATGACATGTTTGTCGGGGTCATTCAAAGCCTCCCAGACTTTGTCCACATGGTAGACCTCCGTCAGCGCGGCTGTGGGGCATACTTGAACGCATTGGCCACAGTATGTACAGGAGGACTCTACCATGGGTATGTTGAATGCCGGACCTACAAAAGCGTCAAATCCGCGGCCGATACCCGATAAAATCCCGCAGGTCTGCACCTCGTTGCACATCGTTTCGCACCGCCTGCAATAGATGCATTTGTTGGCATCCTTTACAATGGCATCGCTGGAGAAATCCTTGGGGTAATCCATCCTTTCCCCCTCCCACCGGATTTCCCGGATACCCAGTTCCGCAGCCAGCGCCTGCAGCTCGCACTCTCTGTTTTTTGGGCAGGTAAAGCATTCATTGGGGTGATTGGATAAAAGCAGCTCGACGGACATTCTTCTCGCAGTAATTGCGCGCAAGGTACTGGTTAGCACTTCCATCCCTTCACTTACTACTGTTACACAGGACGGGACCAGTTTATTGCGGTTATTATTCCTGACATCTACTAGCTCTACCATGCAGACTCTGCAGGAGGCTGTTTTGTTGACCATTTTTATATCATGCAGGTCCAGGTGGCATAGAGTAGGTATTTTAACACCTGCCTTATGAGCGGCTTCCAATATGGTTATACCTTCATCAACCGTCAAGTCCAAATGATTTATCTTGATATGAATCTGCTTATTCTCCCGGTTGGAATTTTTGCCTTCAGACATTGCTCCTTTACCATCCTTTTCATTGAACATTGTTTTTTGCTTCATACTTCCCTTCATCCCGGGGATGGTCAACATCCTTGATGAAGGCAAGGTATTCATTCCAGAAATGTTTCATTGTACTGATCACAGGATTTGGCGCAGTTTGCCCAAGCCCGCACAGGGAACCGTCCTTCACCATATAGGCAAGCTGCTTCAACGCATCCAGGTCAGCCATGGTCCCCTTGCCGCTGGTTATTTTATTCAGCATTTCATATAAACGCTTGGTACCCACCCGGCAGGGAGTACATCTTCCGCAGGATTCATCCATGGTGAACTCCAGATAAAACTTTGCGATCTTCACCATGTTATTGGTCTCATCCATAACGATCATCCCGCCGGAACCCATCATAGAGCCGATGTTGATAAGATTATCGTAGTCCATGGGCGTATCAAGATCCTTTTCGGTAATTACTCCGCCTGAAGGACCTCCTGTCTGTACAGCCTTAAATTTGCGGCCACCCTGGATGCCGCCGCCAATGTCATAGATGATCTCTCTCAGCGTTGTGCCCATGGGGACTTCCACCAGCCCTACATTGTTTATTTTTCCGGCCAGGGCAAAAACCTTCGTCCCCTTGCTCCTTTCAGTCCCTATAGAAGCAAACCAATCTGCTCCACGGATAATAATCTGAGGAATGTTTGCAAAAGTCTCAACATTGTTAACACAGGTAGGAGAGCCCCAATACCCTTCTTCCGCCGGATAGGGTGGCTTATAGTTCGGCTCGCCGCGCTTGCCTTCGCAAGAGTTGATCAAAGCTGTTTCTTCACCGCAGACAAAGGCTCCTGCCCCATATTTCATCTCTATGTCAAAGTTAAAATCCTTCCCAAAAATGTTTTTGCCTAATAATCCTGCTTCTCTGGCTTGTTTAAGGGCAACATTCAGCCTTTGGATCGCCAGAGGATACTCCGCCCGGATATAGATGAGCCCTTTGCCTGCGCCTATGGCGTATCCGCCTATAGCCATGGCCTCAATGACGCTGTGTGGATCACCTTCCAGTATACTCCTGTCCATAAACGCTCCGGGATCACCCTCATCCGCATTACATATGATAAACTTCTCAGCTTTATCCTGTTTCCTGGTAATCTCCCATTTAAGGCCGGTAGGAAATCCCCCGCCGCCGCGCCCCCGGAGGCCGGACTTTTTGACAACCTCAATGACTTCCTCCCCCGTCATGGAGGTAACGGCCTTTCCCAGGGCTTCGTACCCGCCGAAGGCTATATATTCGTGAATATCCTCCGGATCAATCAGCCCGCAATTCCGAAGGGCGATACGCAGCTGTTTCTTATAAAACGGCATTTCTTCCTGGCTGTTCAACACCTTATCTTCTGCCGGATCTTTGTATAAAAGCCTTTCTACTCTTCTGCCCTTGATAATATGCTCATCGATAATATCCTTTGCATCCTTGGGACTGACGCGAACATAAAAAATATTGTCCGGCTCTATTTTGACAACAGGCCCTTGCTGACAGAAGCCAAAACAGCCTGTCCTGACAATATTTACACCCTTTTCGTAACCCCGGGCTTTCAGAATGAGTCCCAGGTTTCTAACCAGCTTTTCACTTTCTCCGGCTATACAGCTTGAACCTGTGCAAACCAATATATTCGTGTGCTCCGCTGCCATGAAATATCCCCTTCCTGACTTACGCCCTTATAAAGTTGACGGCCAGTACAAGGTCCTTCACCGGATTTCCGCCTTTGATATGCTTTTCTACGATATCATGAACCTTGTCCTTCTTGACATTTCCATATAAAACAGGCTCCTGTCCCGGCATATTTACCTGTACCGTCGGCTCCGAGTGACAGTATCCTATGCATCCTACACTTACAACCTTTGCATTGCTTATTTCCTGCTTTTTCAATTCTTCAACAAAAGCAGTCAACGTCTCACGGGCTCCGGAAGATATTCCGCAGGTAGCCATTCCCACAAGGATTTCAATTTTATCTTCTATATTTGAATAACTCTGCCGGAGATTTACCTTATCCTTATATTCCTCTCTTATCTTTTTGAGATCATCCAGGGACTTTATCATAATGGCATCGCCTCCTTACTGCGGTATGAATTCAAGATATCCTCCAGTTCTTCCACCTTCACCCGTCCATATACCTTATCGTCGATCATCATCACTGGCGCCAGCCCGCACGCACCAATGCAACGGACGTCCTTCAGTGTAAACAGCCCATCCTGTGTTATCTCATTTGATTCAATATCAAGCATTTCCTTTAAACGCTCTATAATTTTATCCGAGCCCCGGACAAAGCAAGCTGTACCCATGCATACACTGATGGTGTGCTTTCCCCTTGGCTTTGTCGTAAAATAGGAATAAAAGCTTACAACGCCAAAAACCTCAGCACCCGGAATACCCAGTCTTCTGGCAATATACAGCTGCACATCCCTCGGCAGGTATCCGAATATATTCTGCGCCCTGTGGAGTATTTGGATCAAGGCTCCTTTTGTCGTCTCCAGGCTATTGATGTACACTTCCAGTTCGTCATATTTTTCTTTAGGCAAATCTTCCTTTATTGGCGCTGTTACACTGATGGCTTGCGGTTTTGTCATAAAATGGCCTTATCCTCTCATCCTATATATATCACTATGAGCATTAGCGAAGGGTCTTTTACATCTCTTTGTAAATGATTCTTCACTTTGTTCAGAATGACGGAAAAGTTAGTTCAACTGATACTATAATCTGCCATTGAAAGAAATGTTTTATGCAAGAAAACCGCGTAACTATTTTGTTTGATAGAATCATTTTGCTTACTGAAATCAGGAATGCGAATAAACCACAATAACCTATGGTGGTTTATAGAATTAAAGAATATATTTACATTAAAACGGATATGTAGAAAATCAATTGACAGCCTTATTTGCGGCGCCGCCTTTACAAGTCCCTCAAGCCATTTACTCCACAATCTGACCCTATATGCAAAGTAAAGGGTAATATTTACACTCGTTAGACTCCGGTTAAAGTAAGAAATTTACATTTATCAGAGGAAAGCCATTTATGGATTAGTCACTGTAAATGAAAAGAACTTGCAAAATCACGAGACAGATTGATTTACATAATTTTCCTTTTTCTTCTTACTTGTAGCAGATTTAAGTTTAATTGCAAGTATTTCTTTCAGATAGAGTATGTCTGTATTATCATACCCAACTCTGTAAATATTTGACTTTATATTATGAATCACAAGGTCTCTGGCATCTGCAACATGTTCCGAGTTTATCCGCCATGTCGAAATACCTTGCTGTTTCATTTCTTCATACCACGTATATTCCGCGGCAAAGTAATCTTTCATATATAAATAAGAACATTCGTTCTTATTTTTTTCATCAAGTACAACAAAATTTTCAAACTCCATTATTAATAGCCCTGGTGCCTCATCATATTTAACTTGCAATATTTGGTCAAAATATACTGTCCACAGCTTATATCTTGTACTTTCCTGTCCATAATGCTGTTCAATAACCTTTAAATCAAGCCACGCCTTGAATTTCTCAACTGTCTCGTCAGCCAGCTTCCGCCAGATTTCTCCATCATTTTCAGGGAGATCCCATCTATTGACAACTATACGGTTTATATTATTAAAGTATTCTCTCACGCTGAGCTTCTCAAGATAAAATGAAAGCACTAATGCCGCACTATTAATATCATGACCGGTAATATGCTTTAAAAGCAACTCCTGGTTAATGACAAAATCCTCAACTTTACATTTTTTGAAAAAAAGCTCCCTGAGCCTTTGTGCAAAATCACTGTTCTCCAGAATTGCATACCTGTCGCAAAAGCTTGTTAAATCAGAGTTTTGTGTAGTTAACATCATTATGGCTTTTTCAGGTAAAGAGCCTTCCATATTTTCGACCTGAAATAAAAAAGAAGCTGCAAATTCCTCAGGATACTCAACCTTCATGCATTCCGATAATACCAGCGCTGTATGTAAAAGACCGGAGTTTTGATAGTTGTACTGAAGCATAACCCAGCAAAGATCAAATAACTTTTTTTTAAAACGCTGTTTAAGTATACTTTCTGCCTTGTTTACAATTTCTGAATCTACAGTGATAAGTACTATTTTAATAATTAGTTCAAGCTCACTAGTCTTTAACGTTTTAGCGAAAGCTTGCAGGTTATTTTCGTCTATTGCTTCCAGACTTGCTGACAAAGCGTCAACACTTTCCTTGGGACTATCCCTCACAAACTCTTCAAGAGAAGGGAATGCAACTCTGATTTCTGAAATCATTCCTTCAAATCTGACAGGCTCGTATGTATACTTGAATTCCATAATAACCTCCATGCTCGATGCCCGTCAACGGATCCATTGCCATGACCGATCAGCTAATTGATCAAGCATCTTGCCTATCCTTTACTGGATAGCTTTTACCATAATTTCGCATTGTACCGACTATTGCCGGCAGATCTTCTATTGCATCCCTTATATCAGTTATAACATTGCCAAATCTGCTGCATATTTCGCTCAAACCGCTATCAAATGAATTTAAAGTACTGATAACACCTGTACTCATCTGCTGGCTGAATTCCTTCACTGAGCTTTCCAGCTTGCCGTTAAGCTCATTCACTTCTTCGGACAAACCTTTGGCATATAAGCTGATATCCCTTACTTGGTCATCCATGCTGTTGAAAAGCGATTTCATATTGACATTCATACCTTCCACCATACTATCTATAGACTTTTCCATCCTTTCTAAAGTCAGGGAGGTGATGTCATTAAACCTTGAAAAGGCCGAATCCAACTGTACACTTAAGTCCTCCATAAGCCTGGGTACCTGGCTGCCCATAGTATCATAGTATTCCCGCTTCTCCATTTCTAATGTCAGGCGCTGGTTATTCAATTCTTCAAGTGCTTTTTTATTGAATTTCATCACTTCACGCAAACCATCATTAAACAAAAGCATTTGTTCCATACTTTTAACCGAAGTAGCATTTATGTCCTTTACCTGTTTGTGATATTCGCTTATCACATTCAGCACAGCACTTATCTCCACATTTGCCACTTTTTGCACATTCATACTTTTCAAAAGCTCTTCCAGCATTTTGTTGATGCTTTGTTCAGCTTTCTCCTGACGGTCCAGCATTCCCTGCAGGTTCCTGCCGAGTGCTTGAAACTGTGTCCCCATTGAATTATTCAATTTATCAATGAAAGATTCTACCATGACATGTACACCTTTATTCTGTATTTCTATAGCTTTCTGCGAAAGGTGGTTCAGCATATCACTCATTATATTGATGGACGGAGCAATCTGAGTTTTCACAGCATCTTCTAAAGCACTGGTTAAGGTAGGTACGAGATTTTCTCTGATTAAGGCTGAAAGTTGCGACGAGATATTTGAACCAAGGTTTTGAATTTCTTCATTCTGGTTCCGCTGTTCCTTTAATAGCAGCTCCAGGTTTGCAGCTTCGTTAGTCATCGGTAGTTTACGTGCTGCTAGTATTATGAACCTGTTCATTTTTACAATTGCAGATTGATAAAAATGCTTGTCCACCACTTGAAAAATAACAGACAGCATGACGGCTGCAATAGCGATTCTCAAGGCAGAAGCAACAATATTAAAAAGCAGGTTCATGCTTACCTTGTCAATAGTACCTGAAGCCGTAAGCTCAACACCAGGTAATCCTGTTGCAAATACCAGGAGCACGCCCAAAATTCCCAACATAATAAGTATTTTGTGAATCACGTCCGCCTTTTTCCTGCATGCAGTAATCGTAATCACAGAATTTAAATTAAAATACCTATTAATATCAGGGGCTTTTTCCTTATTGTACATTATGCGGAAATCATTATAATAATCAAACCAGATATCTCTGATTGAAATGAAAACAGTTGCTCCAAATAATTCATCCAACCTTTTCATGTTTTCTATACCAATACCTTTTATCGTTTCAATTTCTCCAATTAAACGAGAAAATGAATTCCTGATACGTAAAAGCTTTACAATATCATATCTAATAATCCAATAAGCAGTAAGGATCAGTAAGAAAATAATAATGACTTCATTATAGTAGTATTGAAACAGGTTCAAAAAATCATTGATGAGTTTATTGAACAAATGATTCACTCCTCACTGGCATTTTGTTGATATAATTCTACACCTGATGGAAAACTCCTGCATATCTCGACATATAAATGCAAATAAAGCTTTTTGGAGGAATAGAAGAAATGAGTCAAGGAGGTTCTCCTGAACTCATTTCTTTTATTTAATCCAGATTATCGGTTTGCAGTGAGTCCAATTTTGTCGCAGTCGCTTTTTTACGAACATATATGGTATTATTCCCTGTAGTATTAATAGTCGTAGAATCCGTTATACTAAGCCACCCTGTATTATTTTTATTGTATTCATAGCCATCTGATGCAGCAACCCGGGGAGTTGAGCCATTACTGGACTTCATAAAAGTTGCTGAACCTGAGTTTTTATTAGATACTGACACAACCGGTTTAGCTTCACGAGAAGCAATATTGGCCACTTGTCTTTTATTCGATGGTAAATCCTTCTGACGTACCCAAACATACCCCGATTCAAAAGTAACTGAAGTATTGCTGCTGCTAGCCCCACGCCATTCTCCCGAACTACTATCACTACCTCCGTTCATATTATACTCCATTAAACTAGATGTTCCAGTGATCTGGCTTTCAGCAACGTTATAGCCTACTCCCCCTAAAGCAATTGGGGTTGGCGTCGGTGTTGGCGTCGGTGTTGGCGTCGGTGTCGGTATTTGTGTTGAGGTTGGGGGCGACAAAGGTATGGAAGTTTCGTCAATTATATATGCTAATACAGCATCATTATCTCCGTCAATAGCTGATGTCAAGTTTAATGGACATATGTCAGAATTAATACTGAAATTGTTTTTACCAACCGCACTTAATGTAAAACCAAGTATTTTGCCCCCGTCTTTACTGTCAAAATGCAAAGTAACTGTACCAATAATGCCACTATCCGGATATTTCCTTGAACCTTTCTTGCTCTTAAACTCAATAGAATTACTACTGTTAATAAAAACATATGTATAGTCATCGTTTATGGTTTCAGGAATTTTATCCTTTATTTTCAGTATTGTAGCATGCCGTACCTCTTGTGTAATAATATCTGCTGCCATACGCAGGTTTTGCTGGATATCGGTTTGACCTACTCCTTTATCAAATGTTTTCGTACCTAAGGAAAAAAGGGATAGTATCATAGCTATTACAATAGAAATTAATGCAAGTGAAATTATGATCTCAATTAGCGTAATACCTTTTCTTTTTCCTTCTGCAAATAGCATAGTAACCTCCGTTTAATTAGGTATGAAAGTAGTCAGAGTTACATTATGCTTTCCATCATTATATGATATATTTACTATTCTACCCTGTACACTAATAGTACCGGAATTAAAGCCAATAGTCAGTGTTGTATTACTTTCTGTAGTGGCAACATGGTCAAATACCGCACTGGATCCGGCCAGTTTGTTTTCCATTGCTTTCTGTGCATCAAAATCAACGATGCTCCTATTACCAGCTGTTTTGACATATACGAAGCTATTTGTAAAAATAGGCAAAAAAGTAACGGCAATAATACCAAGAATAAATATGGAGACAATAATTTCAATAAGCGTAAGGCCCTTGATGCCTGTGCATGCTTTCTTCACTACTTTTCCTCCCTTTATTTCCAAATTCCCCGACTGAAGCTGAGTTCTGAGCTGCCTGTCCCATGAATCAACGGATCAGGGAAGAATATATCATCATCAAAAGTCACATGACTGGCACCTGACATTATACACTTGTCTGCAATAATGGAACCCACAACGCTAGCGCTTCCAGCCAACTGAACTAGCGCATTAGGGGCAAATATGCTAAGTGCCGAGTTCTGAGAGCCTCCTTTGATAATTATACTATCACCGTTTGTTATGATATTACCTAAAACTTTCCCACTGTTGTCGATTTTTAGATTAGCTGTTTCTGCAAATATTGTGCCATAGACTCTTGTGTTGTCACCCAAGAAAAATTCGCTGCTTCCACTGTAATAAATAAGAAGCGACAGTGGATTACCTGAATCATTTATTGTTGCACCATTACTAACAGTTAAGCCATCTTCAACATATAGTATGAGATTACCATTACCTTCTAAAGTAATTTTACCAGATCCGGTTACACTCAGATTTTTTACGCTAATTGTCCGGTTTTCACCTATTGCGCCAGTATTGATAACCAATTCACTTTGAACATCAATTTTGCTATAATAACCATTTCCATTAATATGATACGGAGGTGCAGGCCACCAGCCAGCTGTAAACTCCCCTTTATCCACCAGATCATCTGGAAATTCCGGAAATTTGGGCATGTCATATGTCTTAATTGAGTCAAGCTCCTGTATTTTTCCAGTAATAACCTCTTTAATATTCGAATTTTTATAATCTATTACCGCCGATGGATCACCACCATGCCCGATATATAGATTTCCTTTGACTTTTGTAGACCAATCCAAAAAAATACTTTTAGCAGAAATAGAATTCGTAACAGCTGCACCATCTATATATGAACTTTCGTTAAGCTCAATACCCATTTCTGAAAAAACGCCCCCTCCGTATTCTGCAAAATTCGGCGGAGTCCATGCTGCGAGGCTGGGTATCAGTGTGAGCAGAACCTTTTGACTTATATTGTCTACAGTACCGATAGATTCAACATTAACCACATTATTAATCGAACCGGTTACATCAACCTTGAAGGTGCCATTTCCCAAGGCTTGTGAGTTTGATATAGGATCATTAATCAAGCCCTCAGCTCTACCTGGATTGTCAATAATATACTTTGAGACAGCTTCTGCGCCTGCTTTTGCAATATAGTAAGCTTGTTTTTTCTTTTCACTCCGCATGGCTGTCTTCGATTCCGCAAGACTAATAGTCAGAAAGCCACTTACTAAAATGGAGAGTACAAGTAAAATTATTATAGTAGCAGCTAAAGCAGAGCCTTTTTTATTATTGAAAATATTACCTGCTTCCTCCATTTAATTATCACCTCCTTCTCCCCAAAACTTTGTCTTCTATGACTTCTTTTCAATATTATATCATAAATCTGTCACTTAATAATACCAGCATCTGGTTGCGAATCTACCTTATTTGACGGATCCGTATATCCTGGAAAAGGTCTGAACGGATTATCTGTCCCATAACTACCATTGAATGTCCATTTAAAATACTCCTGATCCTGTTCATGTATTTTCGGCAAGGAATAAAAGTCAAGTATTAGCGTACCTTTTAGTAAACCGTTCTGATCCATTTCCATTTCCATATCACTTAATAATACATTTCTTTTCAAATTTTCAACAGCGTTTATGAAATCGGTTATTTGCTTATAATTACCCCCATACTCTATTTTAACGGAAATACACCCCACCAAATCCACAGGTTCCTGACTGCCATCCTGAGACTTTTCATTTATTTCTGCTGTTTTCGCTTTATCTGTCAGGTTTTTTCCTTTAACCGGAGAACTTATTCCAAAATATTGATCAACGAGCTGTTTTGCCGGAAAAACCACTTCTTCCTCATCTGTTCCAGATCTCACAGTTCTTATTGTAATATCTGAAAAGCTTATGGAATTTGACTTAATGGATGTTCTATTTATGATATCATTTACCACAACAATTAATTTATCTTGTAAAATTACAGGGTAAAAGGCAACTGTTTTTTCTGCAGTGGATTTGTCAAGCTTTGCATATTCATTATCTATTCCATTTGCATCTGTCAGTTCATTTTTTATCTGTTGTATTTTTGCACTATAGGTTGCTGCTTCATTGATCAATAAAGTAATCTCATCAATTTTGGGCTTGAAAAGAAAGAAATAACTTACGGCGAATATAGCTAAAATACCAAGAATGCTTAGCATTATTTTTTCTCTTTTGGTTAATTTCACTTCTCCGTCACATCCTTTAAAATGCATTTTATGCTGAATTTAAATGTTATTGAGTCTTCGGTCTCTTTTGCAATGTCAATCATGTTTATTTTTTCAAAAATCTCAAGTTTATCCAGATTATGCATGATTTCCGCCACTTTCTGTCTGTTGGTGGTAATTCCGTCAAGATTTATTTCTCTATCCTTCATAGATATTTTTTTAAAAAACGCCTCCTGAGGCAAGGTCTTTTCCAAATTTTTAAATAGCAAGGAATTAAATTGGTTGGCTGATTCAATATTATTATTTATTTCATCAACAAGGGCGGAGTATTTTTTCATGATATCCAGTTTTCTTTTCTTTTCTGCCAGCATATTCTGCTTTTTCACAATATTATCCGAAACCAGATACTTTTGCATTGAATTAAGATTTACTTTTAAACCTATAATTAAAATTTCAGATGAAAAATAGGCTACAACAATTATGAATACTATAACCAACATAGATATCAAGGTAATTGCTATCTTTTTATGTGACGCCTTTTTTTTATTTTTTATTAAAGAAAAAAAGTCAAAATCCCTCATTATTTCCCCCTTGCTAAAGCCTGATAATTGCTCCAAGAGCATTAACATAAAACACTAAATCCAGGCTGCCGGTTTTATCATAAGTATCGACATTGCTCAAACTGTGTAATTTCCTGACACATATATTAAAATATTCTTCCAGATATTTTGAAAATTTTTTCATCTTTGAAATGCCACCATATATATAAATACAATCAATCTTGCCACCTTGCACTCTATTTGTATAATACTGGAACACCTTTTGGGTTTCATTTAATAATTGGTTTAAGCTATTTTGTATAGAATCATTAAATGTTTTGGCAGGTTGAGAGTTATCATCCTCTTCATCCAATTGCAGTTCATTTATTTTTATATACTCTGCCTTATCAATAGGCACAGTTACTGATTCGGAAATGGCAACGTCTATATCCCTGCCTCCGAATGCAATTGTTCTTGTAAATTCAAGTTTTCCTTTGGAAAAAATGTGTATATTGCTTGTTTTATGCCCCAGGTCTATGAAGGCATAAAGATTTGAACAAGGTCTTTCTAAATTTATGGTCGGTACACTACTTAGTAATTTGGAAACAGCATTGGGATGAATGTCAAGGGCAACAGGCTTTAGCTTAAGTTGCCTGACTAATTCGAAATAACTCTCTGCCATTTCTTTTGGCATGGCAGCAGAACGAATCCTGTATTTTTTTGTATTATCCTCAGTTAATTCCTCAATAATCCTGTATTCAACAATATATCCATATATGGAAGTAGATATATACTGTTCCATTTCATATTTTACAGCCTCTGATAAGTCATCTGCTCGTAAAATCGGGACAATAATATCCCTTGTAATCACTGAAGAACTCTGTACTGTAATAATGACTTCTTTAACTTTTATTTTATGCTGCTGCAAACCATTTCTTATAGCATTTTGCAAGGCTTTCGGATCCTCAATCCTGCCATCTGCGATAGAACCTGCAGGAATGTCAATAGTAAAAGCCTTTTGAACGTTAACAACCGAATTTTTGTATAAACCTACAACAAAATGAAGCATTCTATTTCCAAAATCTATGGAAATACTTTTTCTTTTGTAAGACAATTATAAGCACCCCCAAAATATTACATGCTTTTAATTCCTTTAGTATATTTAGTTAAAAAAGATCAAAAACAGCCTATAATTCAATATATATCAGTCATTGCATGAATGTCAATAGTTACTTGGGAGTTTATTTGTTTTTATTTCCAAAAAAGTAATAAAAATAATGTTTTTATGTATTATATGTTACTTTTCTTCAAAAACATTCATCTTTATCAAAAATAGTGCTGAAAAAATGTAGAGCCAGCGGGCTTCAATCGCTGGCTCTCACTATTTGGACTTCAATACCTAGTAGTAATACCCGACACATAAATTCGTGTAGGTATCCGGAGAAACATAAACGTGCATTGCGCGTTTATGTATAGGCAAGAGTATCGTCTCCGCGATTATTTGTTTTTTATGGAGTAACTGTAACGTCACCTGTCGTCGCCGCTATTGTAACAACGTAGTTTCCAGTTCCTAATGGGTTAGCTGGCCAAGTTGTAATATATGCTTGCCACCCACTACCAGTACCAGTTATAGCACCATTCCATGTGACTGCCGACGTAGGTGCTCCTTTTTCTGCTATATAAACTTGTGCAGCACTTGTTAACGTAGCTTTATTAGCCGTGTTAGCCCTGTCTTTTGCTAGATCCGTTGTGCCAACAAACCTCGGAATTGCAATCGCAGCAAGTATAGCCAAAATTGCAATAACTACAATTAATTCAATAAGTGTAAAACCTTTTTTGTTTTTTCTAAGTTTTTTGAACATTTTTTATCTCCCCTTATATGTAATTTTTCTAAGAAAAATTTCCTAGTTAATAAGTTATACCATAAAAATATCTTTTTAGACAACTTTATTTTAATAATTTACGCCATCATCCTTTTCAAGGAATCCAGCCCTTTGTGCATTATCCTTGAAACCTTTCTCTGATTGATATCCAGCTTTTGTGCAGTCTGATCCTGGGTCAGATCTCTATAAAAAAGCATATGTATCACTTTCCACTGTAAATCATTGAGTTTTTCCAATGCCTGCTCCAGCATAATTCTATCCTCAACAGGAAGCTTGAAGGATTCCAGCCGGCAACTAGAAATTTTTGACATGTCCACTTGCTCTAAAGGGATCAGCCCTGTCTTCATAACCTCAAGGATACCCTCTTCTTTAAGATTTAGCGTTTCCGCTATCTTGCCGAAGGATGGCAACTCTCCTTTAGAGTACATTTGGTCTTCTAATAGTTCACATACACTTTCCTGAAGCTTAATTACTGCTCTAGGCCGATAATAGGCGGCTTCTTTCCTGATATAATGCCGTATTTCGCCTATAATCTGACTTCCGGCATATGTAGTAAACGATGCACCATTTTGCGGATCAAATCGTTTCAAGGCTTTTAGTAATCCTTCGTAACCGGCCTGGTACAAATCCTCATAAAACTGATGAAGTCCATATAATCTTACAAAATGAGAAATTAATCTGCTGCTGGTACTAACAAGCAATTCCAGATTTTCATAGCTTCTATCGGCAAAATAAAATCTTGCTGCTTCATCTAAATTAGTATATTCTTTTTCATCCGTTTCCCGGACTTTTTCTACAAGCATTCCAGCACCTCATAAATATGATTATCCTATTGTACAGTTTTCATCATATCGAACATTGGCATTGCCATGGAAATAACGATAAATCCGATAATCCCCGCCATAATTACGATCATTAAAGGTTCTATAAGTGCTACCAATCTCTGAAGAGCCACCTCCACCTCATCATCATAGAAATTTGCCGTTTTATCCAATATCTCATCCAATGTTCCCGATTCTTCTCCAATTCGTATCATTGAGTCTACCATTGGAGGGAAGAGACCAATTTTTTTGATAGGCCCAGCCAAATCCATACCTCGCCGCATTTCTTCCCTGGCAGTGAGTATCCCTTTAGTCGCCACTTTATTTCCAACAACTCTTGATACTACTTCCAGTGCCTGCAGTAGAGGCATTCCGCTGGAAAGCAAAGTGGAGAGTGTTCTTGTGAACCTTGATGTAACTATTTTCCTGACACTACCACCAACTACCGGATTTCTTAATTTCATCCTATCCCAGACAAGTCTTCCGGTCTCTGACTTAATATATCTTTTAATAAAATAAAACATACAGATTGACACAGCCAGTATGACATACCAGTAATCTCTGATAATATTGCTTAAAGCAAGAATAATTCTGGTAGGTAGAGGAAGCCCGGTTCCGCTACTAGCAAACATTCCTACAAAAATAGGCATAACAAAAGCAAGCAGAAATATCACAACCACCGTCGCCATTATGCTCAATACTATGGGATATATCATAGCAGATTTAATTTTGTTCCGGACTTTATTTTCCTTTTCAAAATGAATCGCCATTCTCTCTAAAATATTATCAAGTGAACCGCTTGCCTCACCAGCCTCCACCATATGGATCAGTAACTCAGGAAAGGCTTCCCTGTGCTGTTTAAGCGCTTCAGAAAGCGTTGCTCCCTTTTGAACTGATTCATAGACCACTTTGATTACGCTTCGGAGTTTTTTGTTTTCAGTCTGCTGCTGCAATATATCCAAACATTTGATGATAGTAACTCCGGCATTGATCATGGTATAAAATTGTCTGCAGAAAACAGCCAGATCTTTCAGCTTTATCGACTGAAAGAGATTAAATTCCATAACATCCTTTTTATCAACTACCTCTGATATTTTAACTGGCATCTGCTGCTTTTCTCTTATCATCTGCAGAAGCACCGACTTTTCATTGGCCAGGTAAGTGCCCTCAGTTATTATTCCATTTTTGTCTACAGCACTATATTTGAATACCGGCATAAATTCATTTCCTCTCTATCATAACTTTAAACTAACGATTGCCAGTCATCAGTAAATATCTACCCAACATTTCCGGATCAATACAACTTAAATTGGCTTTATCCCTGGTTATCATACCATTGTGTACAAGCTCGCTCAAAGCATGATCCATAGTCTTCATACCCAGCTTACCGTTGGTTTGAATTACTGTCGGTATCTGATGCGTCTTGCCTTCACGGACAAGATTGCTAATAGCATTGTTTGCTACCATTATTTCAAGTGCTGCCACCCTTCCACTGCCATCGGAGGTCGGTAAAAGCTGCTGAGAAATGACGCCTTCAATTACTCCTGCCAATTGAATACGTATTTGCTGCTGTTGGTGGGACGGGAATACGTCGATGATTCTGTCTATGGTCTGCGCAGCTCCTATAGTATGTAGTGTAGACAGCACAAGATGGCCGGTTTCTGCAGCTGTAATAGCTATGGAAATGGTTTCAAGATCACGCATCTCACCCACAAGTATCACATCCGGATCTTCTCGAAGAGCTGCTCTGAGGCCGCTGGCAAAGCTCATTGAATCTCCGCCGATTTCTCTTTGGTTTATCATACTCTTACCATGCTTGTGCAGGTATTCAATAGGCTCCTCAAGTGTTAAAATGTGACAATTGCGGTTCTGGTTTATATGATTGACCATTGCAGCCAGTGTAGTTGACTTTCCACTTCCTGTTGGCCCTGTTACAAGTATCAGTCCTCTCGGCTTGAGAGATAAATCTTTTATTACATTAGGAAAGCCAAGTTCATCAATGGTAGGTATCCTTACCCATATAACCCGAAACGCCATGCAAAAACTTCCGCGTTGTTTATAGACATTCACTCTGAACCTGCTTATACCAGGAAGTACATACGACAAATCCACCTCTCCCACATTATCTAGCATACTCATCTGCGAATCGCTCAATATTTGCTTTGCTGCCGCTGCAGTGTCGGATTGAGTTAACTGTATGTCTCCATATGGCTTAAGTTCTCCATTTACCCTTATCATGGGCGGAAGAGCTACCGTTATGTGAAGATCTGAAGCCTTCATTTCAACAGCGTTCTGGAGTATTTGAATTATGTTCATGCATACCTCCTTAATCCAGACTGTAAGTCATCCTTGCAAGCTCATCCACCGTAGTTACACCATCAAGTACAAGCCGTGTACAACTCTCTCTCAATGTTATGGTACCATTCTTTGTTGCCATATGCCTTAGCTGGTCTATGTTTGCGCGTCTATCTATTAATTCCCTTATGTCCTTACCAACTAACATTACTTCATGAATTGCCGTCCTGCCTTTATACCCGGTACCGTTGCAGGCACTACAGCCGCCCCCCTTGTAGAGAGGCTGGCTATCTCTTAGCTTAAGCAATGAAAGTTCGGTAAAATCAGGCTTGTATGGTTTTTTACAGTTGCTGCATATTTTCCTTACGAGTCTTTGCGATATGATTCCGACAACGGAAGATGATACAAGATAAGATTCCACACCCATATCTCTGAGCCTTGAAACAGTAGAAGCACAGTCGTTGGTGTGTATGGTGCTAAGCACAAGATGTCCTGTTATGGCGGCTCTCACAGCTATTTGTGCTGTCTCGACATCTCTTATTTCACCGATCATTATTACATCAGGGTCCTGCCTGAGTATCGACCTCAGTCCATTAGCAAAAGTGAGACCTGCTTTTGTATTGACCTGCACCTGGTTTATTCCTTCCAGCCTATACTCTACCGGATCCTCCACGGTTATTATATTGGTGTGTACTTTATTCAATTCCCTTAGAACAGCATACAAGGTTGTTGTTTTTCCGCTTCCCGTGGGGCCTGTCACCAGTATAATCCCATTGGGACTTTTTATTATTTTGTCAAATAGATTTATATTATCGTCATTAAATCCAAGCTGGGATTTTGAGAGCATCGTGTCACTGCGCCCCAACAGTCTTATTACCACTTTTTCGCCATATACCGTAGGCAGAACAGAAAGCCGAAGGTCTATATCCTTGCCATCCACTGTCATTTCCACCCTACCGTCCTGGGGTAATCTCTTTTCTGCGATATCCATCCTGCCCATTATCTTTATTCTTGTGACTACTGCGGAATGGGCGGTTTTGGAGGATTTCATAATCTCCTGCAGATCTCCGTCTATTCGGAAACGCACCCTTAGATTGTTCTCCATGGGCTCGATATGTATATCGCTTGCTTTGACCTTCATAGCATGTTGTATCACCGAGTTGATAAGTCTGACAACTGGTGCGCTGTTTATATCGCTCAACTCAGTTTCTGACTCTACAATCTGATCAAAATTATATTGTTTTTTAAAATCTTCGACAGCCTTTTCTGCACTTTCTTTTCCATAATATCTCTCAATGGCTGTCAGAATACTGCTTTTACGTGCGATTGCAGGCTTGACATCAAGAGCGGTTGATACCTTCACATCATCAATAGCAAATAAATCCAAAGGATCCGCCATGGCTACCGTGAGCGTATCGCCTTCCCTGTGTACAGGTATAAGTATGTGCTTTCTCGCTAAGTTTTCACTAATAAGTTTGGAAGTATCGGAATTTATTGTTATTTTATCGAAATCAATCCGAGGAATTCTGAGCTGGAATTCCAGCACTTCAACAATTTGCTGTTCATCCACTATTTTTTCTGCCACTATTAGCTCGCCCAACTTTTTGCCTGAGTTTTTCTGAAGCAACAGCAAATTCTCTAGTTGTTCCTTCGTAATAACTCCCGCTTCTATTAATAACTCTCCAAGTCTTTTTCTGTTTTGATTATACATACTCATCCTCTGTAAATACCATAAAAAACCAGTAATTTCTTTATGTTTAACAATCCGATTCTATGAACCACTCGATTCAACGGGAAATAAATACTATAATATCCGAATATTTGACAGAATGCTCACAAGCACCATTATAGCATATATTGGTAGGTATTTGTCAATTTTTTTCTTGCCTTTGCAGGTTTTTGTCTCCTATGGTATTTTCCATACATGACTAATTACTCTATGGTACAAAAGCGGTTCTTCTTTCTTATACAGGTAAGCACTCAGATGTCCTCCAGTAAATTTTTAACTCAGATAAAAATAACCAAGTTATTAGCGTAAAAATTGCTGACTATAGCATATTTTTTACCCGGGATTGTCAAATATTTCTTTTAAACAAAAAAATAACTACTTGTTAGCGCAAGCAGTTATTTCCTTGGGGGAATCTATTTCAGTATTCGTTTGCTTTTGTATATTGACCGGCCTTTTTCTCCATGCTGCATTTTACTTTTGCGTTTTTCATCTGTGAATCATATGTGGTGTCAATTACTATCCATTTCTTAGTCTTGCTATTGTATACCTCATTCCATGCATGATACCCATCTACATTTGTCGAATAGCCTTTTACCAATTTCGTTGGTATACCGATGCTTCTGAGCATTGCAGCAAATGTTGATGCGTAGTCGTAGCAGATGCCCGAACGGGAGTTCAACGTGGAGTCGATATCCGGCAGATAATCGCTTTTCAATCCATTCAATTTTGCATAGTCATATTTAACATTGCTGATTATATAATTGTAAATGGCATCAAGCTTTTCCTGGTCACTCGTGAGATCTTTTGTCAAGTCCCTGGCTTTTTTAATCGCTGCATTCTGTGCATCCCAGTTTATATTCTGAACGGAGGAAAGATAGACTTCTTTTTCATCCGATAAATTCAATGTGACATTCTCTGAGGAAATGCGCTTGTATTTGTCGCCGCTGGTATTTTCATATAAACTGACTTTGTAATCGCCATTTCCCATTTGAAGAGAAAAGCTTTCTTCTATACCGTCATTATTTAGATTATATGTATACTTCTTGCTATTCTTTTCTATGACTACCTTAAGTTTTTCTACGTTGGAAGCATAGCTTACCTTGACTATACCCGAATTCAGCATGGAAGTATTAAATGCTGCCGTATTGCCGGAGCCTTCTGCAGTTACACTTAAAGTGTTAAATAGAAATATTATTCCAATAACCAGTGACAGTAAAAACCTGCGCACTAAAAAACTCTCCCTTCGGCATCTGGCTGCCATTTTACAGGCCCTTTAGCTTTGCGTCCCCGTCTTTCGGCGGGTTTGCCTTTATCGTTGAAAAGTCAGGCTTTCAACAAAAAAAATCCAAATAAAAAAACTTCCCTTTCGGTAACTGGCTGCCATTTTACAGGCCCTCTAGCTTTGCGTCCCTGTTTTTCAACAGGTTTGCCGTTTATCGTTGAAAAGCTGTTTAACGATGTATTTACACCAAATATGACATAATAATAACAGATAAACCTACAGAAATCAACAGTTTTAATAAAAAAGCACGGCAAATTCACGAACCCATATTTTTCCTAACCCTAGCTCTAGAGCTTTAAAAAAAATGCCATTTCAGCATCCATATTCCTAGAAACCACCTTAAGATTTGATATCAACAGTCCTTTCAAGATAA
>JAEZCO010000052.1 GCA_023433505.1 Bacillota bacterium
CCATGCCTACGCTTAAACCTCACCTCGCGGCTCTGGCTCCAAGGCTTGGTACTGACTGCTTGCTATGCTTTTATCAGGTCAGGACTTCCACCTGACTATATTACACGCACCGAACTGGCGCACCCTCCACAGCCCATTATAGCATTCTTTACTTGACAGCAAAAGGGAAATAGATTACACTGTGTGTAGTGACTACATCAGTAACCACTAACAGTATATAGCAGAAAAGACAGCTTGGCAAGGAGAGGTCATTTGGAAACTAACAGTAAAAAGTATCTTATTTCTATTATCGGAGCTTTACTGATATGGAGTACATCATTTATCGGAACAAAAATAGCGTATGCAACGTTTCCACCGATCACTCTAGGGGCAGCGAGATTTATCATCGCATCCGTCGTTTTAGGTATTCTTGTTGTGATAAAGAAAGAGTTTATAAAACCCAGACCGAAAGATTTGGGGCTCATAGCGATAAGCGGAATTTTGGGGATCACTTTATATTTTACTATGGAAAACGTGGGCGTAAAATTAACCACCGCTTCCAACGCCGCGCTGATTGTCGCTTCCTATCCTGTTATTACCGTCCTGCTGGAATGGCTTATCTATAAAGAAAGGCTGACAAACTATAAAATAGCCGGCATCCTGTTAGCTATCGGTGGTGTTTATCTACTGTCATATGTGGAGCATGGTACATACGAAAAAAATCAATTAGCCGGAAATCTTATATTGGTTGCAACCGGTATCGTATGGGCATTTTATAATTTTGCAACACGGAAAGTAGTCAATAAATACCCTGCGATTACCCTTTCGCTTTATCAGACCCTGGCAGGGACGATATGTTTTATTCCGCTGGCTTTTATCGAAATGGACCTGTGGAGGCCGCCTACTACAATGTCTTTATCGGCGCTCATTTATTTAGGTGTCCTGTGCTCGGTAGCGGCATTTTTGTTTTATAATTTTGGACTTAGAAAACTGTCAGCCTATACCGCCGTGTCACTTATGAATCTTGTACCGATCTTCGGGGTCATTTTTTCCATTCTCATTTTACATGAATCAGTTTCATTACGGCAATTTATCGGTGGGGCTATTGTTATCATCGGAGTCATTTTCAGTGTAAAGCAGCCAAAAAGTATTTCAATTTCACAGGAGGTTTATCATGAAACAGATTGAAGCAGACACACAACAAATATTCCAAAGCGTATTACCTGAAATTCCTGACCGCTGCGTTATTGTTACGGACAAGGCATTGTCAGGGGGGCATTTAGCTAATGCAATTGCAGTCATTGCATTAACAGTGGGTCAACGTCATCCTATATTAGTTGGAGAACCATTAGTAGACGCATCTTCATTTGCGCATCCCGGTTTAATTCCTATCGGCATACCAATGCTCTGCACACAGCAGTCAGATTTAGTAGAAATCCGTCAAACAGCAATCGATAACGGCTGCGATGTTGTGGACTTCCCTGTAGAAGGGCAGCAAACAAAAAATTATGAAGAATTTGTGGAAATGACGGCTCAAATACGACCGGAAGATATGAAATATACCGGCATCGCCATGATCGGTCAAAAAAAGGTCATCAATAAAATCGTGAGAAAGTTGGAAATGTTATAGAATAACCAGAAAAAAAGACATCCGTCTCAGCAGAACCGCAGACGGATGTCCTTAATTGTTGAAGGCATTCCCATATTAACTTATTCTTTTTTGAAAACCTGCTTCACGGCCTCAAGATAACCGTACCCATATAGATCATCCGGCTGAATATAGCTGGTTTCCGTCCATTCATTCCAACTGTTGATTGTAATCAGCGGAGGCTGTTCAGGATGTGTGTCAGTATACTCCCTGGCTTTTTCCAGCGCCTTTTGCAGATTCTCCGGCGTGTTGTTCCTGACGATTCCCGGACGGAATTCCTTGAATCGGGGATTGTTGTCCCACCCGACGGATATGTGCGGAAAATAGGGAAGGGCATAAGTCTTTTCAATACGGGACCATTCCTTTAAAACATCCGTCATAATTTCCTTATAATCCCGGTCGATATCCGCAAAGTGACAAAACTGATAATGGGACATGCTGTCAAACCCTACAAGCTTTATAATCTCGCTTGTGGTAGCCGTTATACCGTCGTCTACCCCGCTGAGATTAAAATTCATCTCGCCCCAGAGCGTCATCTGCAGATGAAGTCCGGGCAATCCCGCATTGACCGCCTGATTCCGGAACCATTCGAAAGCAGCCTTTGTGGCTTCCGCTCCGCCCAATCCTTTCATGAGGTTGGGCAGGTCGTAGATCATGAATACCGGTTTACCCTCGATGGTGTAATAAGACGGATGCTTGAAGTATCTTTCGATCAATCTGTTTGCAATGACCTCGAATTCCCTGCGGTCAACGGCCGCATCCCAGATCAGGCTGTCCTGCAAGTGGGAAAGCCTGATATCCCAGGTATAGTTAACATTGTGGTTTGCCCACATGAGATAAAACTTTACCCTGTCATTGTTTTTAGCCTTAAGATACCCGTCGTTCAGGCAGTTTTCCAGAAAAGGCCGCCTGTCATACCAGTACCAGTCATAGATAAACACATTGACTCCATGGTCTGCGGCTGCGTCTATCTGCATTTCCATGACATAAGGGTCCGCTTCGTTCACATAGCCCCAAACCGGCTTTCTTGGCCAATTATGTTCCGGGAATTTTTTCACGGCATTTTTCACAGACTGCCACTCGCCGATTCCCTCCGGCCAAAACATCCTGGTCCTGATTTCATCCCCGGTGTATGCAGGCCATACATAAGCCGCAACATCATATTTTTTTCCCATTTTTGTATACCTCTCTTTTGTATACCTCTCTGATATTTCTATATGCTAGCCCTTAACGCTGCCTAAGACAAGACCCTTCATAAAATATTTCTGCAGGAATGGATACAATGCCAGGACGGGCGCGGCTGCAATGAAGATCTGCGAAGACTTCAGCGTCCTGTCGGAGATTTGGGACAGCTCCTTTAACTGCTCCTGTGTGGCATTTGCCATGGTCGTCATGTCCCTGACCACAATAATGGACTGCAGGTAGGTCTGCAGCGGATATTTTTGGGGAGAGCTCATCAGAATCATTCCGTCAAACCAGTAATTCCAATGACCCACGGCCGTGAACAGGACCAGTGTTGCAAGCGAGGGAATGGAAAGCGGGATGAAAATTTTCCACAAAATCGTCCAGTGGCCCGCGCCGTCCACAATAGCAGATTCGCTGATCTCCTTCGGAAGCTGCCTGAAAAAATTCAAAAGGATGATTACATTGAACACAGGCACCGCACCGGGCAGAATCAGCGCCAATATATTATTCATAAGCCCAAACTGCTTGACGGTCATATACCATGGAATCAACCCGCCGCTGAAAATCATGGTAATGAAAAAGAACCAGGCGTAAGCATCCCTTCCGAAAAGGTCGCTGCGCTCCTTTGAAAGAGGATAGGCCGCCAGGATGGTGCACAGCATGTTGATGACAAGCCCCAATCCCACCCTTTCGACGGAAACCAGAAAGGATGTAATGAACTGCGGCTTTGCCAGCGCATATTTATACGAAGAGATATTGAACTCCACAGGCCACAGTTTGACTTCTCCTGCCGCCGCAGCCGTACTTGAACTGAAGGATACGGCAAGCACGTTGATAATGGGCAAAATACAAATAAGTGCGGCTGTAATCAGAAATACATAGTTCGCTATGTCAAAAAGTGTCCCGCCTAAAGTAACCCTGTTTTTCACGATAGTTTCCTTCCTCCTCAGAATACCCGGTAATCCGCAAATTTATAAGCCATCCTGTATCCCGCTGCGATAAATATGAAGGAGATGACAGATTTGAAAAGCCCTACGGCCGTTGCTACTCCATACTGGTTGTTGATAAGTCCGATCCTGTATACAAAGGTGTCAAGGATATCCCCCGTGCTGTACACCACAGGGCTGTATAGGTTAAAAACCTGCTCAAACCCTGCATTCAATACATTTCCGAGACTTAATGTCGCCATGAGAATGATGATGGGGGTAATTCCCGGAAGTGTAACATGCAATATCTGTTTGAAACGGTTGGCACCATCCATATAGGACGCTTCATATAACATCGGGTCTATCGATGTAATAGCAGCCAAATAGATAATAGTTCCGTATCCGAAGTTTTTCCAGACATCGGTGATGACCAGGACAAGGGGGAAGCTTTTAGGGTCGGCCAGAAAAAAGATAGACTCCCCTCCCAGGGCCTTTATTAAATTGTTGACGATTCCTTCACTGGGTGAGAGAATGTCGATCAGTATTCCCGAAAGGATGACCCAGGAAAGAAAATATGGCACATAAATAACGGTCTGCACGGTTCTCTTGATGAAATTCTTCCGTATCAGGTCCAGCAGTATCGCAAAAAGGATGGGCACGATCAGCCCGGCAGCAATTTTCATAAAGGAAATAAATACCGTATTCCATAGGACCTGGTACGTATCCGGCATATTCAGGACATATTCAAAATTTTTCCACCCCACAAATTTCGAATGAAAGAAGCCCTTTACCGGATTGAAGTTCTCGAAGGCGATGATAATCCCCACCATTGGGTAATAGCTGAACATCAGCACAAGTATGACGCATGGCAGCAGCATCAAATGCATGGGCAGCTGTTGTTTTATTCTATCTTTTCTTCCTGCATGAAGTCTTGGTTTCATCTCTATACATCCTTTGCCTTATGGCATGCTCCCGGAAAGGCAGGCCTTCCCGGGAACATCCGTGAGTATTTGTTGATGCGGCCTATTTCACGGCATTTACTTCATCGGTGATATCGTCTCCTCCGAGTTTATGCCACTGTTCCACATACTTTTCAAAATCCGAGACCGGCGCAACGCCCATGATGATCTTTGTAAAGATTTCGTCCCTTGTCTGTTTCAAGGTAGCTCCCTTTTGCGTCATGGAATCCGTATCCGCTTTGATAAATGCGTTCTGCAGCATAAGACTGTTCTGGTCATAATAGTCGATAATGCTCTCCGACCCATTGGTGCCGCTCCACGCGGAGGTAGAATAAAACTTGTTATCTCCGGCCAGATATTTTTGATTCTGTTCGACATTGTCCTTGATCCAGTAGTTTTCAAGGATCTTCTCATCCTTGGTTTCCAGGTACTTTTTCACCTGTTGGTGGATAAACAGGTTCTGCATGGGATACCAGGACTGCTCGACAGCCCAGAAATAGTTCTCTCCGGGTTCACTTCCCTGTCCTATGCCGGTTCCATGGAATTTCGGCTCAAAATCACTGCTTAATGCCGGGTCCTTTGCATAGTAGTAATTGTAAAGCTTCACTGCCGCTTCGGGATTCTTCATATCCTTGTTTACAACATAGAACAAGCCGGCGCTTCCATTCACCATGGTCATGGCAGCCTTTTCATCAATGGATGGCAGAGGATAGGGCATCCACTCGGATTTCGGATCTTTGTTCTTGCAGTCCTGGATGGGATAGAAGGCCAGCCAGTGCTGCCCATACATCATTCCGACACGCCCGCCGACCACCGATTCGGCCACCTTTGAGCCGTCTTTGATTGAAAACTCTTTGTCGATCTGCCCTGCCTTGTACATCTCAGCCAGCTTTATCAGTGCCGTTTTGACTTCCGGCTGGATTCCGCCGTATACCAGCTTGCCTGAGGAATCCTTGATCCAGGCGTTGGCGCCGATATAGGCGTGGTAGCTTTCCATGAAACCGCTGATATCGGCCCAGCCCTGCTCGATAAGGCCTTTTTGCAGCGCAAGGCCGTAGGTATCGTTTTTGCCGTTTTGGTCGGGATCATTCTTCGTAAACGCTTCGGCAATCTTAAATACCTCGTCCATGGTTTTGGGCGCTTGAAGGTTTAAATTTTTCAGCCAGTCGTTGCGTATCCAGAGCATATTGGAATTGTCGCGGTTTCCGGAAACCTGGGGAATGGCCATGAGCTTGCCCTCAAAGGTAGCCTGTTCTATGGACACATTGTTGTCGGCCTCCATCATTTCCATGGTAAAGGGGGAGGCGTACTCCTTAAAAATCTGCGTTAAGTCAAGGGCTACCCCTGAATCCACCAGCAGCTTCAGCTGCCGCTGATTTGCGGGGATGATATCGGGTAAATCATTGGCCGAGATGGCTACATTCATCTTCTGCTCAAATTGCGCGCTCGGGACAGTCCAGTTGTAGCTCACATTAATTCCCAAATTATTTTTATATGCGTCAAACCATATGTTGTTTGTCACTACATCGGATTTTGTGCCCATCAATTTTTGCATTGTATCATCCAGAGACTTGACGGATGTAACCGTGATTTCCGGCGAATATTTGCCTAAGGGGTCCTGCGCCTGTGCCGTTACCGGCTCCGTGGCGCCCGCCTGTGTCGATGCTGCGGCCGTGGTACCGGCTCCGCTCCCGTCCGATGGGGATGCGGCTCCGCCGCAAGCTGCAAAAGAAGCAATCATGCTTAAAGCCAATAAAAGTATCAACGCCCTTTTCCATTGGGAAAACTTCATACCTTGTTCCTCCATTCAAATTTAGTGTAATGCATATACCGAAATGAATCCGGCATATGCTCACGCAGGCGATGCCTGCGCGCCCCGCTTTGTGCGTGGCGTTTGAACAACGTCCTATGGGAGATTGAGACTCACCTCTGACAGCCTTTCCAATCGGAAACCCGCCAGATAAAAGGTGGGACTGATAACGCTGTTCAAATTTAGAAAATTTCAGAGGCCTCTGATGATAATTATAAAGGAACTGCCTGCCGCTTTGAAATATTCATTTCTTCATTTTCTATTCAGCTTTGTAGATGTTGATGGATTCACGGTATTTCTGCGGCGTCACGGCGGTAATTTTTTTAAAAAACCGGATGAAGTTGGTGGCAGAGCCATATCCGACGGCGGCTGCCACATCGTTGACCCTTGTTTCGGGATTTTCCAATAAAAGCTTTGCTTTTCTGATCCTGCAATCCTGTATATATTCGGAAAGGTTGATTCCGGCCTGCTGCTTGAACAAATGCGACAGATAATTGGGATTGAAGTAGACCATGTCGGATAATTTAACCAACGAAAGGTCTTCCTGCAAGTGATTGTTGATGTATCCCTTAATCTGGGCGATAATGTTAACCGCACGTTTCTCCTGTTCACCCAGCTGAATATCGAAAATTATGCCGGCCAACTGCTTCAGATATCCCATGGCCTCTTCCCAGGACCCATGCTCATCGATTCTCAAAAGCTTGTACAATCCGCTTTTAAAAGCAATTTTTTCATCCAGCTTCCAGCGGTTGATATAGGACATCAGCAGCAGGGACAGGGCGTAATAGATTTCAAGGGCCGGGTTGTAATGCATGCTTGTGATTTTCTCCATGCCGCCGGCCATATTGTCCATCAGTTTCCCGAACTCTTCCCTTTCCCCTCTTTCCAGCGCCGTTTCAAGCGCCTCAAGCTTATTGGGCTTCAGGGACTCCAGCAGGTCTTTATTCCGGATTACGGCTGCAGATTCATCCCCTTCCAGATTTTTCTCCGTGATGAGCATTTCGTTTCCTGACCCGATCCGGTAGTTCATCAGCAATCTCAAGGAATGATATTTATCCGCGAGGCCCTTCCACGGGACGGTTTCCGTATCCAGCGCAAAAGAAACCGTCAATTGCAGGGTTTCCCTGTACACGTTTTGTATCATTTCCAGTGTTCCTTTGACAAACACTACAGCGGAACTCCAGCATCCCTCAGAGGGCCCTTCCCCTGCTTTTACAGGCTGGAAAAGCTCCGAAGGCTGTATCATCCACAGAAGGTTTTGATACTCATCCGTCCAATGGACATAGCGGGTCCTTGGCGACAGGTATTGGCCGGCGATCATCTGCAGCATGTATAAAAGCTTTGTTCTTTCGGAATAGGATATCTTTTTCGGAAGATGATCGATGCGTCCCATCAGCATCAGTATCTGCGAATCCGCCTTTAAACCGATCCCCATCTGCTCCAGCACGGATTGGTCACAACTGCCTAAGATCTCCTCTCCATGGATAAGCGAAGCCAGGTAATCCTTCTGAAGCAGCAGGGATGCCTCGTTGAGCTGCCGGCTGGCCTGCTCGATGAGCTCCCTGGTTTTCAAGCTTTCCTCAATCTCCCGCGCAGCGTTTTCTACTGCCCCTATGACCCGGTCAAAGCCTTCCGTCTTCAAAATATAACTGACGTCCTTATGCTGAAGCGCGGTGTAGGCATAATCGAATTCCCGGTATCCGGTCAAAAAAATCACTTTACATTCCGGCCAGTTATAGTGTATTTTCTCCAGAAGCTGCATGCCGTCAATCCCCGGCATACGGATATCCGTAACCACGATATCCATCCTGGTTTTTGCCAGGAGCTCCAAAGCCGTCCTGCCGGAATAGGCCTTATAAACGTCCAATTCCAATGCGGAAAGATTCCGGAATTCGTCAAAAAGCCCGTCCGCGATCCATGGTTCATCATCTACGATCAATAGCCTGTACATGGTATTTCCCCCTAGTTATTTCAATTTCCAATGGGGCATGCCCCCATACCCCTCGCTGCGGTGAAATGAATTCACCCTACGCTACACTTCGTGCGCCACGCCTATACGTGGCGTTTGAACAACGTCTGGTGGGCCTTAGAGAAGAGAGTCTGTGACGTTGTTCAACACGATCTCAATCAAAACCCGGAGCCCGCCCAAATCCCCCCGTGAAATCCGGATACCGCTGTCCTGGCCGAACTTTAAGCGGATTCTCCTGTGAATATTCACAATTCCGGTAATTTCGGCCCCTTCCGTATCGCTGTTGAGCTTGCTTTGCAATTTATCGATTTCTTCATCCGTCAAGGTTTCTCCGTTATCTTCTATCACTATTTGCAGACCCCTTTCGCTGTCCTTGAACGCTACCTGCAGCAGCCCGTTTTCTTCCTTCATTTCAAGTCCGTGCTCAAATGCATTTTCAACAATGGGCTGAATAATGAGCCGCGGAACAATGAGGCCGGCATATTCGCCGGGATCTCCGAAGACAATCCGGATCCTGTCGGAAAAACGTGTCTGCTGGATCTCACAGTAGGTGCGGGCATGGTCCGCCTCTCTGGAAAGGGGCACTTCATCGGCGGCGCTGCGGGTGATAAACTGAAAATATTCCCCCAATTGGAGCCCGAACCGTTCCAGCGCCTCGTATTCCCCCCGCCGCGACATGGAATAAAGGATGAAAAAGCTGTTGTACAGAAAATGGGGGTTGATCTGGGCCTGAAGCTGCTTGAGCTCGGCATGCTGAATCATGATCTTTTGCCGGTAGGTCTGGTCAATGACGGTATTCAGCTTGGAGAGCATATTGTTGAAATGGGCATACAAAACGTCAAACTCATCATTATAGCCGTGTTTGATGGAAAAGCTCAGATCTCCGCCCTCCATCCGCGTAAAGGCTTTCATCATTTTTTTCATGGGCTGCCGGATAAGCCGGTAGATGGAGAAGGTAAAAAGGCCGACAATCACCGCAGCGGCCAGGGAAAATACCCAGAACCAGCTCTGGAACTGCTTCAGCGAGTTGAACATCTGGTCCTCCGGGATAAAGTTGCAAAGAGTCAAGCCCAGGTATTTTGATGTGGCATAGATGACAAGATACTTTTTGTTTCCGATGAGTACCGAATCCTTCCCTTCCTGGGAATGGGCAAGCTGATTCCGGACATAGCTTTCCACCTTCGCTACGGAATCGTTGGCTTCGCTTAAAGCAGTCATAAAGTCCAGGCCGGGGCTCATCAGTATCGACCCGCTTCCCTGGGTGAAATTAAATTGTTTTAAAGCTTTTTGCAGTTCTCCGGCGGAGAACCGGATATAAATCGTATACAGCGGATTATTGGCTTTGAAAAGATAGTTTGAGGGAAAGGCCGCATTCAGGTATAATTCACCCTCCATTTGAATCAACTGGGAAGGAGAGGAACCGTCATAAAGCTTCAGCATGGTCATGTCTTTTTCCTGCAAATCGCTGATACTCCCTGTTCCGGGTATGGTTCTTTTGATGGAAGGAATAATGGCGACTGCGTTGCTGATATACATATTGCTGTTTTTCAGCGCGCTTAGGCGCTGCTGGACTTTGAGCATAAAACTGCCCTTTTCGTAGTCATTCATGTACCGGTAACTGTTGGAGAGCCTGTTTATATCGTCGCTGTAAAGGATATCGGACTGCAGCAGCTTAATCCTTTGAATATCGCTCTCAAGCGTCCTCATAAAAGAGGAAATCTGTGACTGTCTGGATTTCAGGATTTCCGCCTCCACCGTGCTCATTCCCAAATTATAGATACTCATCCCGATAAAGTATACAGGAATGATCATCAGAAGAAAAATAACAATCAACCGGCTAAACAGGGTTCTTCCCAGCAATTTTCTTGGACTGATCATGGCAGCTCCTTCCGGAAAATAAGGATACTTGCTTTTATGTTACTATATTTGACCTATGATTTCAACAACCCGCAATCAGCCGCTCTCCTTTTTTCGGCAGCGCCGTATTGAATCCTCCTTCACTGCATGGCCCAGTGAAGAATCCGTCACTTCTGATTTTTTACACTTACAGTATTCCCTTGCCTAACTCGAACCCCACAATATAGCCGATTATACCTAAAAACAGGGACCCTAAAATATAGGTAAATGCGTTGAGCTTTTCGTTTTCCCGGAATAGAGTAAACCCTTCATACATAAATGTTGAAAAGGTGGTATAGGCTCCCAGAAATCCGTCACCCAGAAGCAGATACATATTTTTACCGATATCCAGGCTGCTGACCAGCCCTAAAAGTATGGCGCCCGTGATATTTATGACAAAGGTCCCGATAGGAAAAGCGGTTTTGGCCCTTTCTGTGACCACTTTGCCCAATTGATATCTCGCCAGGCTTCCCAAAAGTCCCCCGGCGCCAACAAATAACAGCTCCATTTTATTTCTCCTCTCCTCCGCCGGTTTTTATCCTTCCCTCTTCCAATACCGCATTGTGTTTTTTGGCAAGCTTTGAAACAACCTCTCTGGCAACGACCACGCCGAAGTATACCGCAGCAATACCTACCATGGTGGAAACAGCGACATAGGTGATTGCTGAAAAGTAGTTTCCCTGATTAAGCAAGACCACTGTTTCCTTGCATAGTGTGGAGAAGGTCGTATATGCCCCTACAAACCCTGTTGCAATTCCAAGCCGGATATCCGTGTCAAACTTCCAAACATCGAAGGCAATGGTTAAAATCAAAGCCAATATAAAACTTCCTGTAACATTGATGATGAATGTATTCAGCGGAATATTTCCATGGTAATGGTAAATCTGGACGCCTCTGAACCAATACCTTAAAATGGAGCCCAGGATTCCTCCGATGCCAATCATGATGTACTTTCTCATACAAATTTTATCTCCTTTATTGATAATTCCGCTTTTGTATCCCTCCCAGTCAAATAAAAAACTCCTACAAATAACACATTTCTGTTACTTGTAGGAGTCATCAGCATTTCTGCAGTTTAAGGCGAACTCCATCACCTGCAATACTTATTGTCATTATAGCACCAAGCTGTAATAATTGCCACAAAAAGTATATCCCATTTTTTAAAATTTATACGGTTAACGCATCTGTTTCAGTGCAAAGCTATCAGGATCAGCCACAAGATCGTCCGGTCCTAAGATTTATCCGTAAGCGAGGAAACTTTGATGGAATCCCCTTCCAGCGTCCCCGTCACAGTAATGGCAAAATCCGTATTCCGTGTTGCTTTAGCAAGAAGCTCTTTTGCTAATTTATGCCCGGCTGGATCAAAAATATAAAATTTATACTCTTCCTCCTGTTTAATTGCAATGCCGTATCCGCTGGCCTCGCATTCCTCCATGGTTAAGCATGCCCTGGTTTCTTTTTCGGGGCTTACAAGCCCAACACAGTGTTTATCAAGTAAATAGCCCTCAAATGCTGTCGATTCTGCTTCCGTTGTTTGAGGATTCTGGGCTGGCTTTTCACCTGCCGCACTTTTCTGCTTCGCCGGAGCAGTTGATGCAGGAGCCACAGACTGTGCTGCTTGGGTAGTTTGTTCAGGTTCAGGGGTTGCAATGTTCTCTTTTTTAACACTGGCTTCTGGTGTCTGAGGGGTACACTGCATTACCAAGGATGCGGCTGCATTCTCCTCTTGTTCTTGCCGGGAAGCTGTTTGCGAAGCCGCCGTTCCAATGGTATTTTGCTGCGTCTGCTCAACTGTTTTGGTCCCGTCCGGTGAATTCTCCGGCTGATTCTGCCTATCGTCCAGATCCTCCACGACAGTAATCTTGCTTTTGATCATTCCCATCCAGCACGTATAAACAATATCGCCTGTCTGCAAAGGTGTAAATTCAACTTCATTGTCACCTTCCAACAGTTTTTTATCGATTTTAAATTTCGGAATATTTATCTCGTTGTTGCACTCGTTGAGATTTTCAGCAGCAGCCTTGATAATCCACTTTACCGGGATCCCCTTCTGAACCACAATGGGCGGAAAGCTGCCGGATTTAATCGAAGTGACCACGACTTGAGCATTTCCTTCCATATGGGCTATACCGGTCTCACCGGATGCTTGAATGAATGGCATGTGGATCATAACTCCCGAAAGCGACAATCCCCTTCCTATCATAACAAATCCAAGGATGATGACAAAGGCAGCACTTATCTTTAAAATCCTGCCTGCCTGTTTTTTATTGATCATGGAGTTGAGCATGCCAAAGGAGAACAATAGGGGCACCGTACCAAGAGAAAACACAAACATGGAAAGGGCGCCAAAGACCACGCTTCCCGTACCTAACGCATATAGCTGGACAATCTGCAAAGGTCCGCAGGGCATCAGTCCGCTTAGCAGTCCTATATAGAAGGGGCCATAATTGTTTTTGCCTTGAATCTTTTTCGCAGCAAAATAAGGCATCCGAAGGTTCAACCTCCGCAGTGCGGGGAAAATTCCCAGCAGATTAATCCCCATAACGATCATGAAAACTCCTCCGAATATGGGGACAACGCCTCTCCAGATACCGGTAAGGCTGATTACCTGGCCCAGCCCGCCTACAATCCCGCCTGCAACGGTGTAGGCAATAATCCTGCCTGAATTATAGAGGATGGAAGGAATAATCCATCCATGCGGTCTGCTTTTCCCGTTTGAAGTTCTGTCGGGGATGGTCTGGGAAATTGCGATGCCGCCGCACATTCCAATACAGTGAAAGGACGTGAGAAAGCCCACGATGAACAATATGCCATAGCCGGCATCCTTACCAAGCTGGGGGAAGTATTTCAGCATAAAAAGATCTTTCAGAAATTGCAGCACATCCATGTGAAAGAAATTTTTCAAGACCAGATATACCGCCAGGATGACGACAACGCCGGCTAATATCTTTTTGCTATTTGCCCGGCCAAAGCTGCTGTTCTCTGTTTCTACGGAGCCGGTTGTATTCTGTGGCATAAAATTCTCCTTACTGAAAAAACATAAAAGCCATTGGCATACTCTATTATTTTCACCGTATATTTAATTTTTTGTTATGGACTTGACTGTTATCACCGCAATACAAAGACCGTCTGCATCCTCACCAGGATTGGTCTGTGTATCTCCATTAAATACACCTGTCACCGTTACGGGAACACTCTTTGAAGCATCACCGCTTCTTACTGCTTCTCCTACTATGTTCCATGCCTCCAACTGCGAGCCCGTTCCGTTAAACGTACCGCCTTTAGGATAAGATGCAATCTTGCCGTCAAAGTAGTAGAAAACCCATTTGCCGTTTTGCTGAAACGTAATCCCCAGACCGGACTGTGCCATCATCCGCATATATACCATTCCGGCCGTATCAGCGCCGAGGCCGCCGGCAAAATCATCTTCCGCAGTAATATATCCTGTGAAGGTTTGCACTTTGGCCTCTTCAGGAGCCGCACCTGCATTCTCCGCAGTATCTTCCGAAATTGTCAAGACCTTAAGTGTATCCCCTTCTGCCACGCCTTTAACAAGAATCGTTATATTACTTTCCTTTTTCGTTTTTGTCAGTATCTCCTTCGCCAGTTTGTGGCCTTCTTTATCAAATTGACAAAACTTCCATACATTGTCCTTTTTAAAGGCAATGCCATATCCGCTTGCTTCGCAGGACGGCATGAGCAGACAGCCTATGGTATCCTTATCCGGTTCGCCAAAGGCAAAACAATGTTTATCTATGATAACTCCTTTATATTCCTGTTCTGCTGCCGTTACAGGTATGGATTTTTCATCGACCCCGCCCCCCCTTGCTTTATACAATACAGTAACCGCCTCTGCTCGGCTAAGGGAATTAAGCGGTTGGATATAGCCGTCGGAAGAACCCTGTATATATGAATTAACTACAGCTGCATTTAAAGCGCTTGTTCCATCTTCCGGTATTTCACCGGCATCCTTGAACTGTTGAACGGCTTCTGTATTGCCGGCTGTATCCCACTTCAACACTGCAGCCAATATCTTTGCTGCCTCCACCCGTGCCAGCGGTTCATTGGGTCTCACCGCACCGCCCTTGGCAACTGTTATATAGCCTGCAGCTACAGCCTTCTGTATCTCTCCCCTATACCATGCATTCAGTGGTACGTCGGAAAACTGGACATCAGCCTTTTCCGTGAAGCCAAAGGCCCTATTGACAAGAGCTATGAACTCAGCCCTTGCAATATTGCTATCCGGCCTGAAAGTTCCATCGCTATACCCTCGGACCAGACCATTGCCAAACCATTCAGCGACCTGCCTTTCAGCCCAATGTCCCGTAATATCCGTCGTGCGCGCTGAAGCCGGTAAGCCGGCCGATGTTAGTAAGCACACTGCAGCAAGCATACAAATCAAAAGCTTCTTTCTTATTTTCATGATATGACCTCCAGTTTTATTTATAAATGACCTAAAGGGCTTAGGTATTTAACGGGTATAAAAAAGCAAAGCGATTATCCTGCTTGGGAAGATAACGCTTTGCCTCTGGTCTTTCCAGTCAGCTATATTCGATTGCCAATAGGGGCATGCCCCATACCCCTCGCTGAGGTGAAATGAATTCCCCCTACGCTACACCAGAATCGAATGCAGTTGAATCATTGATCGTTTTTATTCCTTAGTAAACCTACCAAAATTATATGTTTTATATGATTATAGTATAGACTTAACCGTCTGTCAATAATGAATCAAAATAATCTGCAGATTTTATGGATAAACTATGGATTTTTAGCCATAAAGAAAGCCACGCCTTATCCGTCGCCAAACTGCTTAAACTTTTTAAGACTCAGAGAATTGAGCAAAACGGACAAGGAGCTGAAGGCCATTGCCGCAGCAGCTATAACCGGACTTAAATGTCCTGTTGCGGCAAAGGGTATGCCGATCACATTATAAAAAAACGCCCAGAAGAGATTTTGCTTAATTTTCCGCATGGTTCTCCTCGACAGTTTTATTGCCGTCGGAATAGTCATCAGATCGCCCTTTAAAAGTACGACATCCCCTGTCTCCACTGCAACATCCGTACCTGTCCCCATTGCAAACCCAATATCCGCCGCAGCCAGAGCCGGAGCGTCATTAATGCCGTCTCCCACCATGGCTACAACCTTTCCCAGTAGCTTGAGCCTCTGTATTGCTTCTGTTTTGTTTTCAGGCAGCACCTCCGCCATCACATTTTTGATCCCCGCCTTGCCGGCAATATACCGGGCGGCTTTCCCGTTGTCTCCTGTAAGCATGTGTACCCGGATGCCCATATTTTCCAAAAGGGTAACGACCTTTGATGCATTTTCCTTTATTTTGTCCGAAAGAGCTATGACCGCAGTCAAAACACCGTTTACCGCCACCAATACGGTTGATTTGCCTTCGTCATAAAGGGAATGTAAGGCTTTCTCCGCCTCCTTCACGTCGATATGATTTTCCTCCATCAGCTTTTGAGTCCCGGCCAGCACTGATTTCCCGCCCACTACGGCGAAAATTCCTTTTCCCGGAATGGCCTCGAAGCTTTCAGGGTCCTCCAATTCCGAGGCTGTTTTTTCCCTGCCTTTTTGATATATCGCAGCCCCCAACGGATGTTCGGATTTTTTTTCAGCGATGGCGGCAAGCTTTAAAACTTCCCCGTCATCGTACCTTCCGTCCGCGCCGTCCAATAAAACAATGTCCGTCACTTCCGGTTTTCCTGTGGTGACGGTGCCGGTCTTATCCAATACCACGATGCCGATTTTGCATGCGGTTTCCAATACCTCTCCGTTTTTAATCAAAATACCCTTTTGTGCACCTTTGCCCATACCGACCATAATGGCGGCAGGTGTTGCAAGCCCCAGTGCGCAGGGGCAGGAAACCACAAGGACGGAAACGGCGTAAATCAGCGGTTTATCAATAAGAAAGAACAGATGGCCGTATATGATAAAGTACCAATATAGAAATGTTCCCACAGCCGTCAGCAATACCAGGGGGACAAAAAAGCCGCACACCCTGTCCGCAAGCTTTTGTATAGGCGCCTTGCTGTTCTGCGCCTCTTCAACCAATTTTATAATATGGGAAAGGACTGTTTCATTCCCGACCTTTGTAGCCCTGTACTTAAAAGTGCCTAATTTATTCAAGGAAGCTCCGGTTACATAGTCTCCTTCTTTTTTATCCACAGGGATGCTCTCTCCTGTAAGCATGGATTCGTCCACCGCCGAATACCCCTCCAGCAGAAAGCCGTCCACCGGTATTTTTTCACCCGGCTTCACAACAAGGATATCCCCCGCCAGCACCTCTTCAACAGGCACATCGCTTTCAATACCTTCCCTTACAACCCTGGCAGTTTGCGGCCTGAGCCGGATCAGCGCTTGTATCGCTCTGGAGGTTCTGCCCTTTGCCACCGTCTCCAGGTACTTTCCCAGCAATACAAGGGTGATAATGACCGAAGAGGCTTCAAAGTAGATGTTTTTCATACCTGAAGAAATTTCGTAATTTTCAAAAAGGGATACGTAAATGCTGTATAAGTATGCAACCGTTGTGCCGATTGCAATGAGCAAATCCATGGTTGCCTTTTTGGCGCGTAAAGCATAAAAAGAATTTTTATAGAACCTGGCGCCTATGATCAATTGGACGGGTGTGGCTACTGCAAGCTGAAAGCGCCAGTCATGAAGCATTGATGCTTTATACCTTATGTAATCTACAAACACTCCCCAGGCTGTTTTTGAAGTAGGATCAAAATAATCATGGCAGAAGCCCAGGCCTCCCAGGATCATTGCCAGAATCAACGGAGAACTTAAGGCTGCTGAAATAATAAACTGTCTGAGCATCCTCCTTCTTTCGATTTCACCAGGATCCTGCTGCGGATTTGCATTTTTATCCCCGGTTTCTTCAGCTACAAATCCAAGATGCTCGATCACTTTTTTAATCTCCGGTAACTGCACTTTGGTATTTTCATACTCCAGGAGCGCTTTTTCCGACGCATAATTCACTTTTGCCCTGGTAACCCCATCAACCCTTCCAAGGCCTGCCTCAATCGTCGCCGAGCACAGAGCGCAAGTCATGCCGGATATTTTCAGTGAAACACTTTCAACCATCGCCTTTACACCTCTTCAAAATCAGATTCCTGCGTTTATGAAAAAGACTAAGCCCCTATGCTTAAAGCCATAAGGTTCACTTAGTCTGATTTTAGCCAATAAAAATTTTTCTGTTTTTTTATTTAATTTATATTATTCCTACCGGCTTAGTATGATTCAATTGTATTCTATACTAATCCAGTTGTCAATCATATTTTAGCACAGCAATTCACCGAATAATTGATAATGCTTTCCTCAAGCTATGCTTTTCTGCGCAAACTGGCTGTTATAAATGTCCGCATAGACACCGCCCTTTGCGATTAACTCCTTGTGGCTTCCGGTTTCGGCAATATCGCCCTTATCCATCACCAAAATGCGGTCGGCATCGTAAATCGTCGACAGCCGGTGGGCAACCACGAAACTCGTCCGTCCTTTAAGCAGCCGCTTCATGGCGCTTTGAATGATGAGCTCCGTGCGGCTGTCCACATTGGAGGTGGCTTCATCAAGGATGAGGATCTCCGGGTCGGAAACAAAGGCCCTGGCAATTGTAATCAACTGCCGCTGCCCCTGGGAGATATTGTCCGCGTCCTCGTTTAAGACGGTGTTGTATCCTTCGGGGAGCTTCTGGATGAAATCATCGGCGTAGGCGGCTTTAGCGGCGGCATATATCTGCTCTTTGGACGCATTTTCATTCCCGTAGCGGATGTTATCGTAAATTGTACCGGAAAACAGCCATGTATCCTGCAGCACCATGCCAATCCGCTGCCGCACAGCCTGGCGGCCCGCATTGCGGATGTCTGTCCCATTGATGCGGATACTTCCGGCCCGTATCTCATAAAAACGCTCCAGCAGATTGATAAGCGTTGTCTTTCCTGCACCCGTATGCCCGACGATGGCCACCATCTGTCCCTCCTGAACATCTGCGTTAAAATCCTTCAGCAACGGCTCATCCGTATACCCAAATTTTACATGGTCAAAGACTACCTTTGCCGTATCGTCACGGTGATGGGGAAATTCTTTGGCGTATTCAACCATTTCCTCCGCATCCAGCATTTCAAATACCCGCTCCGCAGACGCAACCATGGCTACGAAATTGCCCCAGCTCTGCAATATCTTCATAATAGGGCTGGCAAACTGATTTGAATACTGAAGGAAGGCCGTCATATCACCGATGAGAATGGTCCCTGCCACCACACGGACCGAGCCCATCACAGCAATCAGGACATAAATGATATTTTGTACAAGAGACATGCTTGGCATCATCAGGCCGCCGAAGAACCGCGCCTTCCATCCCGTTTTTACCATAGCGCCGTTGATGGCGTCGAATTTTTGTGCCGCCGTATCCTCACCGTTAAAACTCTTTACCACCGAAAATCCCTGATAGGTTTCTTCGATTTGCGTATTCAGTTCCCCCAGCGATTTGTAATATGCCTTGGTGTATTTATTGGTGCTTGGCGTTATAATGGCCATGATGATGACGGTGCCGGGGATGATCAGGCAAGCCAGGCCCGTCAGCAGCGGGCTGATGGAAATCATCATCCAGAAAAAGCCCACCAGAAGAACGGCGCTGGAAATCAAATCCGTCAGGCTCTGCTGCAAATTCGTGACGATATTGTCAATGTCGTTGGCTGCAACCGACATGAGATTTCCGTTTGAGTTTTTATCAAAATATGAAACCGGAACCCTGTTCATTTTTGCTTTCAGCTCATTTCTAAGCGTATAGGTTGATTTTTGAGCAACAAGGACCATGATCCGCTGCTGTAAAAAGGTGGTGATGAATATGCCTACATACATGGCGGCAACGCCAAGCAGGATTATGCCGACCTGGCTGAAGTCGATGCCCGTTCCGTGGCGAAGCCCGTCAAAAACCAGAGTAATGGCGGTGCCCAGCCTTTTCGGGCTATACACCTGCATCACGGTTCCTGCAATTGTCGCTGCCAGCGCCAAAACAATCATGAAACTGCTTTTTTTAACATAAGCTGTAAGCCGCTTAATCGTTGCCCACATGTTTTTGGGCTTCTGTGCCGGTGCTTTATCCTGCTTGCTCATATCGCTTTCGCCTCCCTGTGAAATTGAGAATCAATAATTTCCTGATAGACAGGATTTGTGTTTTTGAGTGTTTCGTGATTGCCAAGGCCCGCAAGCTTACCGTTGTCAAGGACGGCAATCACATCGGCATCCATAACGGTGCTGATGCGCTGCGCCACAATGATGGTGACGGCATTTTTAAGCCTGGCATGCATTGCAGACCGGACCGCCCCCTCCGTTTTGAAGTCCAGCGCCGAAAAAGAGTCGTCGAATACATAGATAAAGGCGTTTTTGAGAAGCGCCCTCGCTATACATAGCCTCTGCTTTTGCACTCCGGAGAAATTGCCGCCGCCTTTTTCAACTGCGCTGTCCAGACCTTCCGGCAATGCGCGGACAAACTCCGTGGCCTGTGCCATCTCCAGCGCCGCCCACATTTCATCGTCCGTGGCGTCTGATTTGCCTTCCAGCAGATTGGAGCGAATGGTGCCAAAGAACAGGGTAGATTTTTGCGGCGCAAAGCTGACGAGGTCCCGGAGCTTCCTTTGCTCCATATGGCGTATATCTGTTCCGCCGATGCGGATGCCGCCTTTTTCCACGTCATACAGCCGTGAGATCAGGTTTACAAGCGAGGATTTGCCGTCGCCGGTGCTGCCGATAATGGCCAGTGTTTGTCCTCTGCGTACCGTAAAGCTGATATCTTCCAACGTCTTTTTCTCCGCACCCTGATACCTGAAATCAACATTTGCAAAGGTAAGCGATGTTTTATCCACATCCGCCGCTTTCTCCGGTTCTTTGACGCTTAAGGGCATATCAAGCACTTCATAGATTCTCTTTGCCGAAATCTGCCCGCGGGGAACAGCTAAAATGACGTTGGTCAGCATTCCGAAGCCCATCAGGATTTGCACGGAATAACTGATTGCCGCCATAATGGCGCCGGTTTCAATGGTCCCGTTCCCGACGCCTTTTCCGCCGACCCAGGTGATGAGCACCGTGGCTAAACTGACAAGCATCGTTACAAGCGGTATGGCGACACTCATGATTGTCCCGGCCGTTACATAGGTACGGGTATATTCGCGGTTTGTGTCCTTATACTTCTCATACTCCTGATTTTCTTTTCCGAATGCGCGGATCACTTTTACGCCCATAAGCCCTTCCCTGAAAAAAAGGTTCAGATTGTCCAAAAGCCTTTGCATTTTTGCATATAATGGGCTTGCATAGCGATAAATCACAAAATACGAGACCCCCAGAATCGGAACAGTATACAGGAAAATAAGCGCTAACGCGGGACTGAGGGCCCAGGTCATGACAATTCCCCCGATAAGCATTGCAGGCGCCAGTATCAGGAATTTTAGCCCGCCTTCCACCAGGGTTTGTACTTGCGTCACATCATTGGTGTTACGGGTGATCAGTGACGAAGTGCCCACCTTATCGAATTCATTTTTTGAGAAGCTGAGTACCTTGCGATAAATATCGGCCCGCAGTTCGCCGCCCAACTTATAAGATATTTGCGAGAACAAAAACGTGTTGCACAGCGCGCCTATCAGACTGAATACGGACAGTCCGATCATCAGATGCCCTTTGGACCAGATATATGAAATATTTGAAGTCCGCACCCCGATATCGACGATATCCGCCGTAACTCTTGGCAGATACAGCGCACAAACGATTTGTACGATTAAGAAGCCAATGGCTATGATTGACTGCGCTACCGGCAGCCTTTTAACAATTTTAAACATGAATATCCTCCCCTCCATACCGATTTCCTTTTTGGCATTGTTTTGTCACCAGATGTACATACATCAGGTCCTTCACAGAATCACCCCCGTTTATTTTCATGAACCCATCTTAGAGGGGAAAATTAAACGGAGCTTAAACAGAAAGAGTATTTCGGAGAAATTTTGAAAAAAAACGAATGAATCTGATGCAAAAATATAGTATAATTTTGGCAATAAAACAACCGTATAGATATGAGCTAAACATGGCTGTCATCTGCAAAAAGCTATGGAGGTTGCTGATCCACCGGAGGTATGAAGAAGGGAAGAAATGGTTACGAAAAGCAAATTGTTGTTCCACTGGCACAACAATTGAGTTGGTCTCATCTCATTACTTTATTGCCGTGGCAATGTAACCTTGAACGCCGTCCCTTTTCCCAAAGCGCTTTCGACTGTGACGTCGCCCTCATGCATATTTACAATCTTTTTTACCAGAGCAAGGCCCAGCCCGTTTCCGCCCAATGAGCGGTCCCGCGATTTATCCACCTTGTAAAACCGCTCGAAAATATGCATTTGATCTGAAGGAGCTATCCCGATACCGTTGTCGGAAATCACACAAACTACGGTTTCCCCTTCCGGCAGCAGGCTAACGCTAATCTCCCCATTTTCCGGCGTGAATTTTATGGCGTTTACCAAAAGGTTGATCCAGACCTGCTTTAACAGGTCTTCGCTGCCATGGACGGTTATTTTGGGCAGCGAGGTTTCGGGGATAATGTTCTTTGCTTTCCATTGCGGTTCCAGGAGCAGTACGACATTTTCAAGCTGCCTGTCCAACCGGTACGGGGCTTTCGCAATGGAGCTGCCCTCCGCTTCCAGGGCCGATAACTGCAAAAGATTCTCCGACAGCTTGGACAGCCTCTTGCTTTCTTCCTCAATGATGGTGGCGTATTCCAGTTGCCGGAGCGTTGCGCCCTCTTTGCGCAGCAGCGCGGCGTACCCGCTGATGGATGTCAGCGGCGATTGAAATTCATGGGATATGTTAGAGATAAAATCCTGCCGCAGTTGCTCCATGGACCCGAGTTCTTTCGCCATGTTGTTAATGCTGTCGGTAAGCTCGTTCAAACGCCCGTGCCTATCCTGCTCGATAAACACGTCAAAATTTCCCCGGGCTATTTTTTCCAGGGCTTCAAGGGTTGCCCCCAGAAGATTCCTCCGGGTGCTGCCCCTGGGAATTTTAGCTCCCGCATTAATAATTCCTAAAATCAGAAGCAGATTTACAGCGCTGTAAATGATATACCCCCACGGTTCGGGCGGCCTTCCCACAAACCTGTAAAGCAGCAGCATAAGCATATAGCTTACGGCAAAGGATATTGCAAGCATGAAGGTGCAAAAACACAGCCAGAGCAAATTCTGATACCAGCGATGCTTTTTCAGGAAATCACCTCCAGACGATAGCCCAGGCTGCGGATGGTGAGGATTTGAAATCCGAACCGGTCTGGCGGAAACCGGTCCCGCAGCCGTCCCACATGAACATCCAGAGTGCGTTCGTTCCCGTCGAAATCCACCCCCCATAGCTCCTCAATCAACTGACTGCGGGACAGGGTTTTCCCGGGAAGGCTGCCAAGCTTAAAAAGAAGTTCAAATTCCCGCAAGGGAATGCCAGTGCGTTCACCGTTTACGGAAATCGTATGACTGGTGCTGTCTACCGTAAGAGCGCCTATGGTAATGGCTTGCTGCGAGGCTATTTTGTAGCGTTTCAAAAGCGCCCTTACCCGGAGCAGCAATTCTTCCGCTTCAAAAGGTTTTGTCAGGTAGTCGTCCGCGCCCGAGCCGTAGCTCTCGATTTTTGAGCTTATTTCGCTTTTTGCCGTCAGCATGAGGATGGGCATATCCTCATAATATCCGCGGGCATTGCGGCAAAAATCCAGGCCGTCCATATGAGGCATCATAATATCCACCACGCATAGGTCGATTTTATTTTCTTCGAGCTTCAAAAGTGCGTCGCGCCCGTCTGCAGCTTCACATACCCCGAACCCGAAGCCGGTTAACAAGGTGCAAACCAGCCTGCGGATATTGGCATCGTCATCCACCACTAATATCCTGTTCATGGCAATGCCTCCTTTCCATTTGAAAACACAAAATTACTATTTACGATACTATATGTTTTTAAACAGAGTGTAAACAAGCCAATGGAAGAATGCTTAAATTTTTCCTCCCCTCTGTCAGACGATCCTCCATACCTATCCCGTCATCGAAAGCCACCAACTGAATGCCCTCGCTGTAAAAACTGCCTCCAATGAGCAGCATGCCGTTGGCGGCGGTCACCCCGCGCCTGTTCCGGCTCATGGACAATAATGCGGTCTATAATAGGCAGTTATGTATTGTCGTCCGACAAATATTTTATCATTCTTAGCCGCTGCATATTATCTTAAAAGCGGCATAAAACCTGTTAGCTTGTTCACTTTTTTCTTATTCCCATAAATGGCAATCCCAAAATAATTATGGTCTTGCTCTGTTGTGATTGACGCCTTTGAAATATATTCACTGTATATATTACAGCTTTGTGCAACATCAGAAAAATCAACAACGATTAAGTCTGCAAATTCCGGGGTATACAAACGCGCCCTCAAATCTTTCAAAATCGCTTGATCTCCGCGAAGCATTGTAACCGGAATTGTAATAATACCCAAGTGAGATTGCTCCGAAGCGTCTGTTACATCTTCTCCTATCTGTTCAGGGATATACTTTCCCAACGTGATACCTAAAATGGCAGAAGTGTTTGCTACAATGCCGACCGGCAGTTCAGAATCTATAATCATTACACATTTCATCGTAGAGTCGCTCATGCTTTAAGCTCCTTTTGTTTTACAGAGGTTTTAAACTCCGATAGAAATAGTCCCGCTAATGTAAGTAAAATTCCAAACACAGAGGTTTCGGTAATCGTTTCACTAAGTACAATAACAGAGGTAACCACCGTTATGACTGGAACCATGTAAATATAAACGCTGGTTTTTACTGCGCCCAATATTTTAACTGCCGAATTCCAGGTTACAAAGCACAGGGCAGATGCGCCCAATCCCAAGAACAGGATATTAAACAGATTGACTGGCTGCGTCATCTGATTTATGTTTGGCTTGAATCCGAATAGAAACAAGGCAGGTATCATAAACACCAGCCCATAAAAGAAAATTCTTCGGGTTGATTGAATGGTATTGTAATGAAAGCCGCTGATTTTCTTTGTGAGGATAGAATAGGCCGCCCATACCACAGCGGCTAAAACAGCCAGAATATCTCCCAATGGGTTTAATTGCAAGGTGCTGCTTCCAGTAAAACTAATAAGAAAAATTCCGACAACAGCAACCGCTAAGCCTATCAAGAACTGCGCTCTCAATTTTTCACCATCTAAAAACAAGTGCGCAAAAATAGCAGTAAAAAACGGTGCTACGGAAATAATGACTCCCACATTGGAAGCAAAGGTATACGTCAAGGCAAAGTTTTCGAGCAGGTAATAGAGGGTGACACCGCAAAAACCGGCGGCGGCAAAATAGATTTCTTGTTTTTTCTCCTTGACTTTCAGCCTATGAGGGTAAACTACAAGCAACACAATGAAACCGATTGTAAATCTCAAAAACAGGATTTCGATTGGAGAAAAGGCTTCTATCAGTATTTTGGTCGATATGAAAGTAGTACCCCAAATAAAGATTGTAATTATTGCAAATAAATGTCCCGTAATCTCTTTTTTTCTGTCCATGAAAGTCCTCTCTATATAAAACATCAACGATAATTATCCTTGAAAATGTTCATATACTGCTTTGGCGTCAGCCCTATAAACTTCTTAAAGAAGTTGGAAAAGTGGCTCTGGTCAGTAAAACCTGTCTGCAATGCCACATCTATTGGTAAAATGCCTTGCTCCAGCATTTTCTTTGCATGGTCAATTCGTATCGTTTCCAAATAGCTATAAGGGGAAATACCTCTTTGTTTCGTGAACGAGCGAAGAAGATAGTATTTGTTTAGTCCCGTCAGCTTGCAAAGGTCATCAAGTGTAATATTCTCCATGTAGTGCTTTTCTAAGAATTCACATATTGCCCTTGCTTCCGTGCTTTGCGCTGCGTTTTCTGCTGGCATGGCCTGTTCGGTATATTCTTCAATGAGCTGTTCTAAAAGGAAAAAGAAGATTTCCTCTTTTCTAAAATCTCTTTCTTCCGCCATGATTATTTGATGTAAATCCCGAAGCACAGCAACTAATTCGCTATGAAAAACGACTTGCGGCGTAAAATAAGGCAAATATTCTTTCCCTGTTATCTCAAAAACCGCCTTGTTCATAATTTCCGGCTGGATATTGATACAGCGATAATCCAGCGTTTTGCCATCGATTTGCTCGCACACATGATTGTCGCGGGGATTAAACAGTAATAAATCCCCCGGCTCTATGGTGTACTCCTTGTTCTTGCAAGATAAAAACCGCTGGCCTTTTTCAATAAAACCAATCACATAGTATTCATGAAAATGATTGGGAAATTTCTGCATAATCCCTTGAAAATGATAGGCTTCTACCTTTAATTCAGCATCATATTTTACCGTTCTTATCTCTTGCTTCATAAAATTTGTCCTCCTTTCCTAATTATCTGTTACTTAGTGTAGCACAAGTGGCAATCGTATTCTTGTATGATATTGCCCTGCCGATTCGGTTTTCCGGCTTTGGTTCTACTTCGTGCCTGCCGGCGGCAAGGCGCCGCCTGCACCGACAAATCCGCAAAGGATTGAACGGCAAGGTTACACCGTCGTTGAATGGGGCGGGATGGCAGAAGCAGAGCAAGTAAAAAATCAAGCAAGAGGCTGCTCACCCTTCGAGCAGCCTCCTGTTGCATTTACCCACGTTATCATCTCTGTTCTTTTATCAGCATACTCGGAGCACCGGCTATTTATCCATGCAATCCCAGTATAACTATTTTACTGACACATATTCGTTATTTTCTATATAAAATCTCCAAAGATAATCCTTGGCTTCCCCGGCATAATCAACCCCTATCCGTTTGGAGGATACCATACCGAATTTTTCATTTTCTCCTTCTGTCACATACAGCTTACTGCCGCACAAATCTTCCCCGTTTAAGCTTTTATCAATTAAAAGGGCCTTGCATAATTTCCCCGGTCCATTGCTCAACCCTTTTATCTGGCTTTTAGTTAGCTGACCATATGTCTTTACAAACCGGTTTTGGGCCATGGAATCCAGTCCTTCGACAGGTTCGGCAGCCCTAATCAAAACAGCTTGAGGAATTCCCTCTTCTCTGGTAACTATATTGAAACAATAATACATGCCGTAAACAAGAAATACATATGAAAATCCCGGCCCTCCATACATGACTTCAACTCTTGAGGTCCTTTTCCCTCCGTAGGAATGGGCAGCCTTATCTTCAATCCCCATATACGCTTCGGCTTCAACGATTTTTGCGGAAATTTTTTGTCCGCCTGTTTCGTGTACAAGCACCTTTCCCAGGAGTTCTTTGGCAACGATCAAGGAATCTCTATTATAAAATTCTCTGCCCAGTGTTTTCATTCTATTCATGCTCCTCTTAAATAAAAAAAATGTCCCCTTTCTTTTTGGTATCCTTGAGTCACCAAACAACAAAAATCCAAAAGAAAAAGAGTTCATTGCTGAACTCAATTATATCAGTTTCAGTATTGTATAGTCAATTTTTACCTGTTCAAATTATCCCTCACGCCTGGATTGATAAGGCATAATTAATTAACGCTTCAAGATTAATTCCACTTTCCCACGGACGGCAAAATGTCCCGCTGGGGATATCACTGTCATAATATTCATTCCATAATCCGGTCGAATCAAGAATGGAAAGCGTCCTCTCATATAGTTCATGCATCAGCGGATTTTTGAGTGCTGCCAGCGTATTCAAAAACAGCCCGTAATCATATCCGGTACACCGATTCCGATCATTGCCGGAAGAAATCTTCCCTGTCTCTTTATAGACCTGAATAACCTTGGTCACAAAGCCTTCCAGCTCCCTTTTGCTTAATATATCGCTTCCAATATAAAGAGGCATCAAGCCGGCTGAGTTCAGGTAATACCGTTTCCTTTCGGGCTTCAGGGTTTTATTGCCGTTGAGACAGTCAGGACAGACATAGCTTCCGTTCTCATCCCTTTCCATCCAGGTCATGTTGAAGCTGCAGATTTCACAGGCTCCATGCCTGAATCTTGGCAGCTCCCCCGTCGACGCTCGCTGTGGTTGGTTTGTGGCAAGGAGGCCGTCGTTCCAGAAGTTTTCATGAAAATGCGCCCTGGTTTCCTTCAAAATTTCCGTGTTTTCCTTCAATAGGCCTCCGGTCCATAAACTTTTCCTGCATGCCCAGTCCAGAAGCTTCCCGCCGCCGGTTATGAAAAGCAGCGTAGCTTCCATGGAACCGTCAAAAATTGCGCTTCTCGGCAGTATTCCTCCCGCGATGTAAGTTTCATCCCCATTAAACGGCAGCATGTGGTCAACAAGATATTTCGTCTGCGTATTCCACGCCCATTCCAGCATGGGAAAAATATCCGTCAGATATTTTTCATCCCCCGTCTTTTCAAAATAGTCGAATGCTTGAATAATAAGATACCCTGTTATTTCTACGCCGTCGTTTTCATGAATGTGAAAAAATCCGTCCACGCCGATTGCCTGAGCCGTACAGATACGGCCATGCCTTTGCCATATCCTCCAGTAAAAATCCAGTATTTGTTTGGCTTCGTCAATATAGCCCAATTTCAGCAGACATCTAGATACTCCATATTGATCCCTGACATATCCGAGATGGAACGGATATCCCGCAACCACTCCGCCCTCAACGCCTTGTTGTACTTTTATGGCTACGGCGGCAGTATCAATTGTATCCAATAGCAAATCCCTGTTTGGCGTCTCTTCAGGAATTATTTTCGTGAAGTCATATCTTCTGTCCGTATATCTGCTCCACCAGACCTTTGTACGGTTTAACAGCAATTCATACGGGATGCCGAGAACGTTTTCCGCATTCAAGATGCACTCGGGATAAGATGGCCCCCCAATAAAATAGATAGTACTTTCGCCCGGAGTACAGCGGATCTCCCAGGTATTCTGGCCCGCGCCCTCATTTACGCACACATCGCCTTTAAACAAAATCTGAAAATTGACTCTGAAAGGACTTGGATATTGATTATAGAACTTTATGCCTGATTCACCATAGGCCAGCAGTCCGTATTGAAGGCCAAATTCTTTAAAGCTCCCGGTGTTGTTTACGGAACTGATGGCTTCATCACAGCAAAGCGTGAAGCTGCAGGCTTGGGTAAGCTTTATGTTTCTTACGACGCATGGGCTCTCACTGTCTGCAAAATCAGTTATTTCGCCGGCAAGTCCTCCGTCTTTGATGATCTGATGCTTCCATACCGCAGTACCTGCCTCTCTTTCTGACCTTATTTCAACCTCCGGTGAAAAGGAAGATAAAAGTTTGATAAACGATGGAGAGCTGTACGGAGGGCCAAATAATTGCGTAATGTCCGCGCCCTTCCCATAAGCGATTATTCTTCCATTTCCCGTACAATGGATTCCTTGAGTCCTGTTAAAATCACGATTGTCAAATTTCATGCTGCATTCCTCCACGCGGACATTATGATTGATTTTTTACGGCGAATCAGCCGATTTTATGATTATAGTAGCGTTTTGAGGCCGGTATTGCAATGGACTGCAAAGATAACATGATGGATTAAAACGACATTATACAGGCTAAGCAATTGGTTGAGTATAGATTTGAGAACGGTGGAATCAACCTTAAGGGAATGGCGCTCCAGCCCGGATTTAATGACCCCCTGCTGCTTCTCACGGAACACTGGAGCGCATATAAAAAAGTTAACCGGCAGTCATGCTTTACCGCAGCTGCAGATACTGACAAAGGGTTCCTTAAGCAGACCGGAAGGAATCAGCATATACTCTTGCGCAAACGCCTCTCCTTCCGTCACAAAGCTATACGGTCCGTAAGCTCCGGCCAATAAAGGAAGCTGATGAAGCGGTCCGAAGGTGTTTCTGCGGGTAAGAACGGCCTCGACAATTACCGGTCCTTCCGCATCCAGTTCCTCCGTAATATCCGCTTTATACGGCTGCCATGCCACCATTTTTTCCTTGCCGTTTTTTGAAAGCACCTTGATGCAGGCCGCTTCAAAGTGTTCAAAGGATAAAAAAGCCCTTTCACCCTTGCCTGGCTTTTCATCAATATTCATCCGGTAGCGTATTTTCCCTGAATAAAATGGCAGGCCTTGTTTTGTCAAATCCCCGATGGATAGTTTATCCCTGAGACCTGTTAGGGTGTTCTTATTTTTCTCGGCTACAACTCCAAAGGAACCAATGATGTAGAGCGTTTCCAGGTTTATTCCCCCATGGAAATCAACAACCAGTTCAACGGTATTACAGCCTGTCTTTAGAAGCTCTCCGGACAGGGGAATTTTACCGTAACACTTGTCAATCCACCAGCCATTTACCTTTTTGTGGTCTACATTCATCCCATTGACAAAGATTTCAAAGCATTCTGCTCTTTCAAGAATCAGCTCTGTCTGGCTTTCCGGAATCTTATCCACATTGAAAGCGAATTGAAGGGTCAGCCTGCCTTTTGCTTCGTAACTCTGCTTTTTGGCGAACCATGGCTGGAGCATTTCTCCTCCTCTTAAAGGCAGGCCATAGTGCCGTCTTACAGCCTGATCCACCTTTAAAATTTCCAATTCGTCCTGCCATTCTCCTTCATCATATTTATACCTTGCCATATCCAGCACACATACATTGGGTTCATCCAGTTCAAATTCATAGGGACCGTTCACCGGGCATCCGCGATTTTCAACCCACTTCTCCTTGTTTTGCAGTCCCGCAGCCGGTTCCTGGGTAATAACATAAAGATGCTCCCTGCAAGGCTCAAAATCAGTTGTTATTTCCATTACGCCCTCCTCTCCGGAGTTCATAACGGATACCCGTTCGCCTGTGGAGCACAGCCATTCCTCAGCATACCCGCTGAGCCCTATTTTGATTTTCGCATTTTTATAGGGCACTTCACGGTTTACATTCAAGCACATAAGATATTTATTCCTGCCGTCATCCCTCATCTGGCAGAATACATCTTCTATCTCTTTCCCTTCGCAATCATAAACACCGATCTTTGTTGTCAAATATCCTGAAACGGCAGAGACAACACTTTCCTGCTGAAAGGCAATCTTTTCGGCATCCGGTGAGAAATTAAGTACCTCACGGGCTTCCAAAGCATCAAGGTGTGTAGGCGCCTCACCGATAATGACGATATTCCCTCCCGCCCGGGAGAATTCCTCTAAAAGCCTGACGGTTGAAGAACGGATAGTACCCATGCCGGCAATTATAACCACCTTATAGCCTGCTTCTCCGACCTTTAAAAGGACCTTGCCGTCAGCCTCCCTTTCAATGACGGAATGCCTGGAGAGGATATCTTCATCCCCATAATCAAAATCAATATGCGCGCCTGAAAGCCATTGAAACAGGTTTGCATATTTCTCTTCCAGGGCTTTTATCTCCGGAGCTTCTGCCGAAAGCATTTTTGCCCATCCCGGATGCACCCGGCTCCAAACGCTTTCAACCGGATTGAGCACAAGCACGTCACAGCACGGCTTTCCCTGGCTCATTAAAAGACCGATCCTGGAGAAATAATCTTCTACATACCCATACTCTTTCCACCAGGCAGACTGATGAAGAATACTTGCAGGATAATCACGTTTTCCTTCACCTTCCATTGTATACCATGCTAAATGAGGGCATCGCAAATTGATGCCAAAGAGCGCCTGCCAGTCGCCGACGGCCTTATGGGCCTCAAAATTCATTTGCCAGCCCGTACAGCCATACAGCTCCGACAGAAGCCATTTTTTGCCTAGCTGTCTTGCCGCTGATGAAAGCTGCTTGGCAATCCAATAAGCCCTGTTGTTTTCCGTCAGCACGTCAACGCCGGGGTAGCCCATATGCTCATAATAGCACATCACCGAGCCACACATGGCTGTTTGCGCCGTAAGGCTGTCCTCATGAAGAATATGCCCCGTCAGCAGGATGTTGTTATTCTCACACCATTGATTGATAGGCTTTGCAAAATTGTCAATAAACATTTGCTGCAGCAGCTCGACATAATGCCATTTGACCTGGGATATATCTTTACCGTCTTTTTTAAGAAATAATTCAGGCAGCTTATCGGTCAGGTCATAGCCATACCTCTTTTGGAATTCCTCCGGCAGCAGGGACGTCCATGGCGCGCGCCATATATCGCCGTCATTGCCTGAACCAAATTCGTCCATCAGTGTTCCTCTGTGAGGTTCGTCGGTAAATATGCCCTTAATCGATTTACCCAGCCTGTTTCCGCATTTCTGCCTGTATTTTTCGTGGGTCAGCTCGATAAACCTTTCCGTAGCCTTTTTGTTCAATGTATCCACATAGGTATACCCGTTATAGAAACTCTGCTGCGAATGCTGAATGACTTTAAATACAAGCACCTGTTTCCCTCTATAGCTTTCAGGCACCGTGCTTTGAGTTAGTCTTTCATACCCGTATATATCCAGACCTTCAAGTCTGCAGGCAAACGCTGCCGTGATGTCTGCACTCCATTTGAAATCTTCGGAGTCTTCCAAAATGCTGAGCCTAATGGACTTCATCCCGTATTCGGGATTCTCGGTAACCATCCCCCCGGCGGTCCCGCTTGGCCACCGGTCCTCGTCATACAGCCAGGCTTCCATGCCGAGCTTTTCCGCTTCGTCCGCGCAGGCATTGACAAGCTCGAACCATTCATCCCCAAGGTATTCGGTCTCAAGCCCGGTTCTCGAGTGCATGAAGAAACCGCCAAAGCCCATCTCCTTCATCACATGCACCTGCCGTAACAATTCCTCCTTTTCCAGCTTTCCGTTCCATGCCCAGAAGGGTTTTCCGCGGTATTCCGGCGAAGGATTGATAAAATCCATATGTAATTTGTCAATACCCATTCTTACAACTCCTAACTGTAAACTATTCCGGGGAAGGGGGCGCATCAGGGGATATAAACCTGCAAAGATCCGTATCCTTCCCTTCTCCATACATCACCCTGAGACGCTTTATATATGCAAGCAAAGTGTAATAAAAGCTTATAAGCGTACCCTGACAGCCTCTATCCGGCATAAGCTCCGCATGCTTCACCATGTACTCTTCGGCAAAGGACAGGGCTTCATCACATATCCGGCGTATTTCACGCCTTTCAGCTTCCTTCACTTCATCCTTTGTATTCATTCCGACGATATCTTTAACTTCCATTATCTTATCAATTGAACGTATATAGATTGCGGAGCATTCGACACGGTTCAGCAGAAATTCAATATGCTCTCTGCCCCTTGGATTTTCCGTCGCACGGAGACATATTTCCAACTGAGGGATAATAACAGCATAGTCTCTTTCAATTTGAGGGATGTCGCTCTTCTCCCATTCGGAGATATATCCAAGCTTCCCGTTTGCAACCCAGCAGCCTACAAAAGAAAAAGCCAGATTGCTGAGCTTCCTTACGTCAATTTCCGAAAGGTCGATGAGCTTCATTGCCTTGGCAAAATCTTTTAAAGGCTTGATACCGAGGTAACGGCCATAAATCCGGTAAAACTCTTCAGAGCCGGCAGGCGCCAGCAGTGCTGCTTCCGCCACATAGCGCAAGGTCGTTTTGTTCTCCGACGTCCTCCAGTGATTTACCGCATATCCCGCAATCTGCCCCGGGCTTTTACGCAGGAGATAGGACAGCAGATCATGATTCCCTTCAATGCTGTTTTGGAAGAGATACATGTCTCCGTCAAATTCGCTCCAGCTATAAAACATCGATTTTAAGATATCCTCCCTTGTAAAGCCCATGTCAGCGATGGACTCATAAGCATTCCGGGCGCCATGGGACGGAAGGAAGGAGTAAGCGATATTTTCAGGTACAAAGCTCCGCAGGATCATCAGAGATATTTTCAAAGCCTCAATGTCCGTTGCGTATACTCCCAGTGTCAAAGCAGGTTTTCCCCTGCCTCTCCACCTTTCTTCCAGCGTGGTTAATACCTTCAGGTTTTCCGCAATATCAAAGGCTATCCCGGCGATCTCAATGGTTGACTCACTGAGCATGCTTTTAAAATTGGATTTCTCTACGAATTCGCTGCCATAAAGGTTTGAAAGCAGCTCCAGCACTTTTTCCCGAGGTGTGCTGCCCTCATATCCTCCGCATTCGCGGGTCATTAGTTCCAGCCTGTCAATACACGGATAATCTGCAATAATGGAGTTGCATATCTCTATCAAGTCATCATGGGTTTCACGGACATTATTTTCGATGTCCCAGCCCTCAAGGGACAATTGCAGCTTCAGTCCGCAGTTTTTTGCCTCGGCAAAAACCTCCTGCAGCCAGTGGACAGCCAGATCGCTGCGTGTCTCAAGGTCGTCGAAGGCCGGCTCGATTTCCGGTATGCAAAAGGTCTCCTCATTTTTTATTTTGGCCCGCAGTAAAGGATGATCAGGAATCCTATGCACCTGCCCGTAGAAAAACCAGCCGGCACGTATTTTTCTGTCCGGGAACTCAGCTCTATACCATTGCCCGTAATAGCTGTGGAAGGAAATGTGGTTGAAGCGCATCCGCGCAACATTTCTTATGTACTCCCGCGCATCTTCCAGGGTATAGGAGGAAATATCCATCGGGAAGTTGATGTGCTGCCGTATTCCTCTAGACTTCACAGCCGGGCAGATTTTCTCGTCCCAGTTCAAAGTATCCTCCAGCAGCAATTCGGAGGGCAGAACAGGTCCCGTAATTTCAAACAGGAGGCCTGCTTTTTCAAGAAACGTGTACATTGCGCTTAGAACACAGGAGCTGTCCTCTCCCTGCAAGCTGACTTTAATTTTATCCGGCGCCTCATTCCGGCAGGAGATGGAAAAGGACTGATCCTTTAAACCCTTATTTACGATAAACTCAAAAAACCACTGCGCGGATTCGGAGCTCTCCTCCTCCTCCAGGCAGTGATTTCCATACCCATTGAGAAAATAAATCAGTTCCGTTGAACCAAATTTTAAAACCGGGTCACTCAGGTCTGCTTTAATCGAATAGTTTATGTTATTCACCCCCATGGCAGTATCTCCTCGTACAAATCTTCAATATATGACGCCTTATTATATCGCCTTATTTACTCTGAGTATAGATCACTTTATACTTAATTTGAATGGCATATCTTTGTTTTTGCTTGCAGAATTTTAGATTCTGTCAGATTTTATTTGCCGGAAACAGGATACTTACAATGGTGCCCTGTCCCGGAACACTGGAGATGGTAATGCCGTAATCCGCGCCATAGTGGAGCTTGATGCGCTTATTGACATTTTTCAAACCAATGCTTTTCATCGTGTTGCCGACGCCGTTGATATAGTCATTTATTTTCCTGACCTGCTGCGGGTCCATCCCTTTGCCGTTATCGCTCACCTCGATGAGGATATCGCTATTTTTCTTTGCGCCCGTAACACGGATGACGCCTTCCTTTGAACGGCTTGACAGGCCATGGTTTATAGCGTTTTCAACCAGGGGCTGCAAAATCAGTTTAATGGTATTGTATTCGCAAATTTCCTTATTGATATCGACAATGATATCAAACATGCCGGAAAAACGGATTTTCTGGAGCAGGATATAATCCATCAGATTATTGATTTCATCCTGAATCCTGACCACCTCTGTCTTGCTGTCTATGCTGTACCGGAGGATCTTCCCCAGAGACAGCGTCATTTCAGCCGTCTGATCGTCTTCGTTTATTTCCGCCATCATGTGGATGGACTCAAGGGTGTTATACAGGAAATGGGGATTGATCTGGTTCTGGAGCATTTGAATTTCCAGGTCCTTTTGTTTAATCCGATCCGTATATACCTCCCGGATTAATTTCTTGATCTTTTTTGCCATGCTGTTGAAGCCTTTGGCAAGCTGGCCTATTTCATTCCGGTTGGAGAATTTTATATTTACGTCAAAATCTCCTTTTTCAAATAATTTCATCAAAATCACAAGCTTTTTCATCGGCACGACCATTCTTCTTGCAATGATCACCACCAGCAGCATTGCGATAAAAATCAGGGTGGCCGTGATGATAACGGTGGTTTTGCGCAGTTGGTTTATATTTTTGTTCAACTCGCTGATGGGAATAATATTAATGACCTTCCAGCCGGTCAACTCGCTTGTTTTTTGGCTGACAAGGTAATCCATCCCTTCAATGCTGAGATTCTGGTTTTCCGTACCTCCTTTGTCAACAAGGTTAAGGAGCTCCTTGTCGGCCTTTTTGGCAATATTGGCTTCATTGTTGTCATAGACAGTGTTTCCCTTTTTGTCAACGATCAGGATTCTTTGTCCGGGGACGATCACCATTTTTTCATAGACATTCTTCAGAAAAGAACTGTCGCAATTCACCATAATTACCCCGACGATTTCGCTGTCCGCAAGCTTCAAAATGCCTCTGGCAACGGAGAAAACATAGACCGGGCCTTGCTTTTCCGCAATATTGGGGAGGGCAAAGGTACTCACGATCACAGGCTTCCCGAAAGCCCGGATGCTTTGTTTGAACCACTCCTCGTCTACCGGTTGAAAGCCTGAGGACAAAAGCTCGGCGCCGGATATTTTATATTCGCTTTTCCCTTGCAGGTTAAAGACAAATACGGAATTCGTATAGGTTTTATAATTTAAAATCTTGAAAGCCATTTGATCAAATTGCTTTTTGAATTCCAGGGTATTGGTATTGGTTTTGCTAAATATTTGCAGATTATTGATAAAGGAATTGTAGATATTGTTATCGGGACCTTCGATCAAAGGGTATTTTGTAACATTGATGGTATCCTGGATGAATTCGTCAATTTTACTCACCGCGTTGCCGTTCATCTGGCTGATGGTCGTGAAGGTCGCCAGCTCTTTATCCGCTTTGAATTTTGAGAAGCTTATAAATGAAAGGAGTATAGTGATCAGAAATACAAATCCGAATGCAACAAACAATTCCATAATGATGGGCATGTTCTGAAGCTTTAGCTGCCGGCATATTTTTTTTATTTTGATGAACCTGCGCCTGCGGGACATAAAATATCTCCTCCCATTCTTCTTTATATTGTATAATTTCAGATTTACTTTGTCAAAAAGAGCCGATTGGGTATAATGTATTCAGAGCCAGTTATGTGTTAGAATTAAGTTGTCCTATTTTTTGACGGTAAAAAGGAGAAGGCCGATGGTGAAAATTTTTATTGTTGACGACGACACTGTCATACGGGCAGGGATTAAAAAAGTTATCAACCGGTATCTACCGGAAAACATTGTCGTGGGTGAAGCTGCCGACGGCCAGGAAGCCCTGGATGCCATCACGGATAAAAGGCCGGATATTTTGATAACAGATATAAAAATGCCTGTCCTGGATGGCGTTGAGTTGATACGGACACTTAAAAATAAAGGCATTGGCATAAAAATCATCGTCTTGAGCGGCTTTGAAGAATATTCCATGGTCAGGGAATCCCTGAAAAACGGGGCGGAGGATTATCTGCTGAAGCCTGTTGACACAAAGGTACTCATCGACCTGATTAAGAAACTGGAACTGGACATCGAAAACGATAAAAAATCGGCAACGGATTCCAAATTCGCAAGCGAGGCTGTGAATCAGGCTCTGGAAATCATGAAGGGACAACTGCTTGAAGAAATTATCAAAGGGAATTATGACGAAATTGAAGGCTATGCGGAGAAGTCCAGAGAACTCGACTTGCTGCAGGAAAAATTATTCGGCATTATTTGCATCGACACGGATTATACTTCCGCCTTTTTTAAAACAGGGGACCGGAAATCTGAATTGTCAAAAAACGGACCTGTCCGGAAATTCTTTGCGCTTACGGATTTGAAAGGGAATACCCTGTCAAAGCTTTTTATAACGCCACAGGACAGCAAAATGGTGCTGCTGGTGTCATCGGCACAAGCAGGCGCACAGAATTTTACAACGGACATACACGCCATGCTTGAAGCGTTTCAGCGTTTTTGCAAGGAAGAGCTTAATATACTGCTTACTTGTGGCATCAGTGCCGTTTACACGGATATAAGAAAAACACAGCCTGCTTTCACTCAAGCCCTGTTTGCCCTGGAAAGACGCTTTTTTTGCGGAGGCAACCGTCTTATTGCTTATAACCCGGAGAGCAAGCCCTATTGCCTCATTGACGAAACGCTGCTTGAAACGGATATAAACGAGCTGATCAAAGGGATTGAGCTGGGACAGCTTTCAAAGGTCAAGAAAGTAATGGAAAGCCTTCTGCATCTCACCTGCTTAAGCAATGTGGACCCTGAAAATTTCCGCCAGGTCTGGACCCGCATTGTAAACAGGGTAGGAAAACTTGTGCAGGATTTTAAGGATATCTCCGAAAGCTTTGGAAATAAGGACATGAATACGTATATTTACGAAATCGATACCTTAAAGGAACTAAAGGAGTATCTGGCAGATACCTTTCTGGAAATCGTCGAGGGCATTAACCTTGAACGGTCGGAAAAAAGCAAGAAAAGCATTGAAATAGCCAAAGATTACATCCGGAAGCATTATAAGGAAGATATCAGCCTAAAGCTCATCGCCGAGCATGTATGCCTGAACGCAACCTATTTCAGCGATCTTTTCAAATTGGAAACCGGGAAAAACTTTATCGACTTTTTGATTGAAACCCGGATCAATGCTGCAAAAAAGATACTTTCAAACCACGAGAGCAAGATCTATGAAATCGCCGAAGCCGTGGGCTATAGCGACCCCACCTCATTCAACAGGGCTTTCAAGAAATGTGTCGGGGTTTCTCCCGTTGAATACAGGAAAATCATCAAGTAGGCGCCGCAAATAAATTTCCAATCTGAAATTATGCAAGCAAATACAAAGATAAGTCATTGCTATTGAACAGGAAGTAACCTACACTTAAATTATTAATGGTGCACCTATTAATGCAAATCAAACAATATCAGGAGGTATCTTTTATGAAGAAAAAGTTGAAAAGTGCTGTGTTACTTCTTACCGCACTTACAATGCTCGTTTCATTGTTCGGATGCGGTGCAGGCAGCACCGGAGATAAGGGCACCACGGCGCAAACCTCAGCTGGAAACACCACTGCCGCCAGTACCGAACCCACTGCACCTAAGCTCACCGGTAAAATTGTTTTTGCAACACACCGGACGGATAAAGCCGATAATACCTTGACAGATATCGCTAAGGAATTTATGGCGCAAAATCCCGGAACCGAAGTGGAAGTCGAACCCGTTAAGGATGCGGCAGGCACCTTGAGCACAAGAATGGCTGCAGGCGAGGCTCCCGACGTCTATCTGCTGGTCGGCGGAATAAAAACCACCGATTACCCTCAATATTTCGCTCCTCTGGATGATTTGGGCTATAACGAGGACAATGCATTCGTTAAAAAGGGCGCGGATGGCAAGATTTATTCACTGATATCCACCATCAGCTATGACGGTATAATCTATAATAAGAATGTTTTCAAGGATTGCGGCATAACCCAGACACCTGCAACACTTGCAGACTTATATGCGGCTTGTGAAAAAATCAAGGCAAAGGGTATTGTCCCTGTTGCCTCCAACTTCAAGGATGCATGGACACTCACATGGTATACCTATATTTATGCCGTCAACAAGACAGGCAACAGCAACTTCCAGAATGAACTCACCGGCAAGGACCTGCTTCCTGAAGGCAGTGAAATCCTCGAGAGTATGAATATTCTGAGGACGCTGAATGAAAAGGGTTATCTGGAGAAGGATCTGACTTCCACCAACTGGGACGGCTTCAAGAAAGATATGGCTGTCGGAAAAACCGCCATGGCCTATATGGGAACCTGGCTGCCGGCACAAGTTGTCGATAACGGCGCAAAGGAAGAAGATATAGGAATGTTCCCCTTCCCTGAATCCAAAGCTTTGTTCTACGGTCCCGACATGTCATTTGTTGTCAATGCCGATTCCAAATACCTGGACACTTCCAAGGCATTTCTCAAGTTCATGTGGGATGAGTCCCGGTATGCCAAAGCCATTGGCGCCATATCGCCTCTGAAGAATGTAAAACAGGACATTCCGTATGTAAATGAGCTTTTATCCTTTAATTTGCCGATCATACCTCTTGCAGACAGCACGGACGACTTTACGGCAATTAATAACGATACCCAGTTGAATTGGGGAACACTGTGCCAGGAATATGTTTTAGCCAAAGACCCCAACGCCGTTGTTGAAAAGTATAACAAGAAATGGGCGGACAGCAGAAAGAAGCTGGGCTTTTAGTAACGGGTGTTAAATACAAAGCAAGTTACTGGTCACCGGTAACTTGCTTTATACTATATTGGAGATGGTAACTATGTTTAATATGAGCTACAAAATGCAAAAACGCGTAATCCTCGTCCTGTTTTTATTTGTACCGCTGCTTCTGCTGGCTACTTTTTCCTACTTCCCGGCCATAAAACTGGTCGAGTTGAGCTTTTCGGAGTGGAACGGCATAGCAAAGACTTATCCCCACGTAGGATTCTCAAACTATCTTGCGGTGTTCAAGGACCCAAGCATGCTTATGACTTTCCAGAATAACGCTGCATATATCATTATCGCATTGTTTCAGACGGTATTCGGATTATATCTGGCGGTAGTCCTGAACTCCAAGGTTGTATTCCGGAACTTTTTCAAGTCCTCTATTTTCATGCCGACAATTTTAAACGGCGTGGCCACCGCATTCATGTTCAATTTTATGTATAACTTCGAAAGCAGCCCCATAAATACCATCCTCAGAAACATCGGTTTGGAGCAATATGCGGTGAAATGGCTTGGCGCGGGATACTTCTCCAACTTTTCACTGGCTTTCATCGGTTTGTGGAAAAACACGGGCTTTGCAATGGTTGTTTTCCTGGGAGCCCTGCAATCCATACCAAAAGAATATTATGAAGCTGCCGAAATCGACGGAGCCAACTTTCTTACAAAAATCCGCTACATCATTTTGCCTTCCGTAAGGACGGTAGTGGAGCTTAATTTGTTTCTCTCCATCAACGGCTCCCTTCAGGCATTCTTTGAAGCCTTTATCATCACCCATGGGGGCCCTGCCGGAAGAACCGACACCTTTGTAACCAAGACGGTAAATACTGCCTTTGAATACCACAATTTCGGCATGGCGTCCGCTATGGGCGTTATTTTGATGATCATCATAATTTTTGTCGTAAGCATGCAGCGAAGATTTTTGCGAGAGGATGGTGAAAAATAAAATGAAGGATACAATGGGACCGGGCCGTTCATATGTCGTTGCCCTTAACTATATCTTGCTGGCCGTCGTCGTTCTGGTCATATTTTTACCTATGTTCATTGTGTTCAATATCTCCTTTAAAACCAATCAGGAATACCTGTATTCGGCATTTTACGCCCTGCCTGAAAGCTTTCTGAATCTGGCCAACTATCAATTGGTGATTGAAAAGGGAAAGATCCTGCTTGGCTTCAAAAATACTGTCCTCTTATCCGTTGTGGCAATTATAGGCAGCATCTCCATGGGGACCATGGTGGCTTTTGCCCTTGGCAGGTTTAAATTCAAGCTGAAAAAGGTCATCATGAACGCATTTTTGGTATCGACCATTATCCCAAGCATAACCACTCAGGTAGCCACCTTCACTGTGATAAAAAATCTTGGGCTGTACAATACGCTGTACGCCGGAATGATTTTATATATTGCCACCGACATTGTCCAAATTTATATTTTCCTGCAATTTGTCGGAAAGATCCCCTATGAATTGGACGAGAGTGCGTTGGTAGACGGAGCTTCGTTTTTCAGGATTTACAGGTCGATTATCCTTCCCCAGTTGAAGCCTGCAATAGCAACTGCTTGCATATTGAAGCTGATCAACGTCTATAACGATATGTTCACACCTTACCTGTACATGCCAAAATCTTCTTTGCGTACGGTAACTACCAGCTTAATGCTGTTTTCCTATGACAGGAACTCACAATGGAACGTAATGGCTGCCGGCATTATTGCACTTATGATTCCTACCCTGATTGTGTATTTATTCCTGCAGAAATATATCATATCCGGCATGACCAGCGGTGCGGTAAAAGAGTAGAATTTGGGAGGATAGATAAATGTATACGATTGATAAAAACTGGAGCATTGTAAAACCACAGGACGCAATACCTTCGGAAGATTATGCGGCGGAAGAATTGCAGCGGTATCTTAATGAGGTGTCCGATATCTTGCTGCCTGTTATTGTTGAATCCGCTTTGCCTTTGGAAAATGCCATCTACATCGGCAACTGCAAGAAAGTGTCCGGGATAGTTGATTTTAATGAATTGGAACCGGAAGGTTTTTTTATAAAGACCTTTGAGAATAATCTGGCAATCGCCGGCAGCAGGCCCAGAGGTACTTTATACGGAGTATACACATTCCTGGAGGATTATCTGGGCTGCCGGTGGTTTGGCACAACCGCCTCCCACATACCGAAAGGCAATCGCATAACGTTTCCTGCGCTGGATGTAAAAACAGCGCCAAAACTCTTTTACAGGGAAGTTTTTTATACGGAGGCCTTTGACGGGGACTGGGCCGCAAAGCATAAGCTGAACGGCCAGCATCACAGAGTTGCGGAAAAGCACGGCGGCAAGATCATGTATTCAAAAAGGTTTGTCCATACGTTTGAACAACTGGTCCCGCCGGAAGAATATGGGGAGAAGCATCCGGAGTATTTCTCCCTGATCGACGGCAACCGGATGCTAAAGGAAGCTCAATTATGCCTGACGAATCCCGAAGTATATGAAATTGCCCTGGCCAGGCTCAAGCAGTGGATTGAAGAGGAGCCTGAAGCAACGATTTTTTCGGTATCGCAAAATGATTATAAAAATCCCTGCCAATGTGAAAGCTGCAGAAAAATTGACGATGAAGAAGAAAGTCACAGCGGGACCTTGCTCCGCTTTGTAAACAGGCTGGCAGAAAAAATCGAAGAAGCGTACCCTGATAAATATATAGACACACTGGCATATCTGCATACCAGGAAAGCCCCTGCAAAAACCAGGCCCCGCAAAAATGTGATCATCCGTTTATGCGATATCGAATGCTGTTTTCTGCATCCCTTGAATGACCCCGCTTGTTCAGGAAACAATGCATTCGCAGCAGACCTGAAGGCCTGGTCAAAGCTCACCGGCAAGCTCTTTGTCTGGGACTATACCGTCAACTTCAATCACTATCTCTCCCCTTTCCCGAATTTCAACGTCCTGCAAAAGAATACCCGATTCTTTATTGAAAATCATGTTGTCAGCCTCTTTGAGCAGGGAAATTATTGCGAATCCGGCAAGGGAGAGTTCTCGGAGCTGAAGGCCTATGTGCTGGCAAAGCTGCTGTGGGATCCGGACTGTGATGTGGAAAAGGTCATTGATGAATTCATAGAGGCCTATTACAAGGAAAGCCATTTTTACGTAAAACAATATTTTACTTTGATAAACAGCAGAGCAAATGACATCGAAGACTTTCATCTTGGTATATTTGACGTCCCCGACCGCAGATTTTTCACGCCGGAATTTTTGCACAAATGCAATGAAACGTTGAAAAATGCATTGGCTTCAGCAGCATGTGACGAAGTGCGGAATCGTGTAAAGCTTGTGGAAATGCAAATCCGGTATGTGGAATTATTTCTTATGCCAAGGGAAGATAAAACAAGAAACAAGGCGATAGAGAATTTTTTTCAGGAGATAGAAAAGCTGGGGATATCCCGGATTTCCGAATGGTTCTCCCGGCAGCAAAGCAAAGAAATGTTCCTGGAGTACAAATACGGAAAGGGATGGTCGGCTGCTCCCATCCCCGCGGACTAAAGCTTTCTCCTAGATCGTATATTCCAAACTGGGTTGGGAACTGGCCAAATGCAATTTTTCGAGAATTTCGCCCCGTATGGTCAAGAACTCTGCTCCTCCGCGGTGACGCGGGTGTGACAGTTTGATGGTCAGAATTTCGTTGATTTTGCCCGGCCGTGGTGTCATAATAACAATACGGTCGCTAAGATAAATCGCTTCATCCACATCGTGGGTCACAAGGATCATTGTTGCATCATTTTCTTTGCGAAGCTCAAGCAGCTTATCCTGGATATCCGCACGGGTGAAGGAATCGAGGGCGCCCATGGGCTCATCAAGAAGAAGCGCCTTCGGCTTGTTGATGAGCGCGCGGGCGATTGCTACGCGTTGGGCCATACCGCCGCTTATCTGGTGCGGAAAAGCCTTTTCAAAGCCTTTTAACCCGATGAGGCCGATATAGTGTGCTACCTGCCCTTTATCCTGGCGATAGACATGCCGCGCTTTCAAGCCTGTAGCGATATTTTGTTCCACTGTCAGCCATGGAAACAGCCCGCCCTGCTGAATTACGTAACCCCGCTGCGGGTCGGGACCGGTGATTTCCTGTCCGTCCAGGGTGAGTATGCCCGTTTCGGGTTCGTCCAGACCTGCGATAAGCCGCAGCAGTGTCGTCTTGCCGCAGCCGGACGAGCCGATGATGGACACAAATTCACCGCGTCTAACGGTGAGGTTAATATCCCTCAACGCCTCTACGGTATTGTCTTCATCATCGATATATGTGCGGTTAACATTTTTTACCTCAATGATTGTATGATTGATTGCATTATTGCCCATTGCTCTTCACCAAGCCTTTCTGCCACCTGAGGACACGGCGCTGAATCAGGCTGATGCCTTCCATAATTAAGCTGAACAATACAGCCATTACGATAATCGCAGCAAAAACCTTATAATATGCGCTCCATACTTTTGACGCGTTGATGTAGTAGCCAAGCCCGCCCGGCTGTCCCATCATTTCCGCCATTACAAGCGTTGTAAATGCAAAACCGTTTGCATTGGCTATCCCTGTAAAAATCTGCGGTATGGCGTGAGGTATGGCCACATGGAATACGAGAAAAGGCGTTCTGGCGCCCAAGGTACGCGCAACCTCAAACTGTGATTTCTGCGTACTTTGAATGCCTTGCGCCGTAAGGGATGCAATGGAAAACCAGGCGCAGATCACAATCAAAAATGCCGCCGCCGAAAAAGGCGTCGGAAATAATGTCAGGGCGAAGGGCATCCACGCCACAGCCGGAATAACACCGGTTATTTTCAGGACCGGATAAACCCAGTAGTATACTTTCGGAAACCAGCCGATCAGTATACCTGTCCCTACTCCGAACACCACGCCCAGCACGAAGCCTATGACAAACAGGCGCAGTGAATACAGGGTGTTTTGCAATATATAGCCGCCTTCCAGCATAAACGCTTCAATGATGCGCGCCGGACCCGGAAAAAAGGGCTGCGGAAGAAATAACAGTTTCGTCCCCAGGATATCCCACACGGCAAGGGCAATCCCGATGGCAAACCGGAACGGTGCGCGTTTGGCAAACTTTATCCGCCTGTCGGGATCAAAGAAAGACCAGGCGGAGATCCCCAGATACAAAAGTATCAGCAGACCAAGTACAATGCGGTATGCCTCATTGACATTCACGATCAGCGCCCCGTAGGAATATGCCGTTATCTTAACATCGGCAACCTGACGGAAAAATACGTTGGCCAGTACTGCTATAACCAATCCGGTGACAGTAAATACGGCCAGCAGAAGATATTTTTTATCCGATATATGTTTTTTAACGTTCCTCCCTTGCTTTAACAAGGGAGGGACGTTTGATTGAACGTTTGATTGAACGTTTGATTGAACGTTTGATTTTATTATGATATCCAAGGCATGCGCCTCCTATTTACCCAATGTAAGGTCTACTTTCTGGTATGCTTTTTTCACAAACTCCTCGGGATTGGTTTTCAGGTACCCGATGTTATAAAGCTCTGTGGCGAAATAGAGAACATCTTTCCCTACATCCTGCTTGTTGGTGTCGTGGTCATGGGCTGAAGGATACTGATAGTGTTTCACAAGTTCAACCGCCAGTTCTTTGTCCTCAATGGCAGAATACTTTTTGTCAATGATAATCTGGACTGCTTCTTCGGGATTTGCGGCTATCCAATCCTGCGCCTTATTGTAAGCCCTGAGCAATGCGGCTATTTTTTCAGGCTGTTCGTTAAGGAGCTTTTCAGAAGCGTAAAGGAAGCAGCAGTATTTGCCGGCGAATGTGGGGTCGGTGGAAAGATCAAAGATTACCTTGTAATTGCCGGTCTTTTCCTGAACCGAACCGAATGGGTCCCAAAGAGCCGCCACATCAATATCACCCTTGTTAAGAGCTTCCACTTCAAGGTTACCGTCGTCAAAGGGGAGGAACTTCACTTCATTATCTTCCGGCTTTGCTGAAATACCGTTCTTCTCAAGCCAAACGGATGCAACCTGGTGCGGTGTGCCGCCGATTTCATCCACGCCGATTTTCAGGCCCTTGAGATCTTTAACGCCGTTAATGGGGGAATCCTTCTTTACAAGAAACTTAATGCAGCCATTGTGCAGACCGTCTACAACCTTCACCTTAACATCGTTTTCGATGGAGGGGAAGAACTGGAAGTCGCCGTTTACAATGGGAATCGTGCCGTTGTTCAGACCGATTTTGCGTGTTTCGGCATTGGCTGAGATGAGCGTTACGTCAAAGCCTTCCTCCGCAAAGAAGCCTCTATCGAATGCAATATAGATCGGAGCGCCGCAGAGCGCGCCGTCTTTGCCGGAGATATCGATCTTACCATATTTGAAGTCGACCTTGGCAGCTGTTGCCGTGCTTGGAGCAGTTGTGCTGCTGTTGGCAGCATTTGTGGTAGCGTTGCTCTGTGCAACCGGTTTGCCGTTGCATGCGGCGAGCAAAATGCTCAGAATCAGCAGCAGTGATGACAGACTTGCAAGTTTTCTCAATTTTTTCATTGTTCCTTACGCCTCCTATAATTTTGTTTTGTCCCTCTTTTTCGCAGTGACCGTTAATTTATATATGTTTAATAGGCTTTCACCTAAAAAAATATCGCGGCTGTGTTCCCTTCCCGAAATGTAACAGCAAAAAAAACCGGAGATTTTAAAAAACATAAATATGTTTTTAAAACCTCCAGTTAATCTAGTCAGTTATAAATATATTAGTTAGGATGATTCAATTTTTTACTGATTCCCTGTTGCCGTTTTCCTTATGAAATATAACAATATCCCTTCCGGTCAAATATTTACTTACTATACATATCAGATTAGTATTCTTTAGTGAGTATTATATACTCTTTCTATACTGATGTCAACACCAAAACTTACTCACCGGATAATTTTTTTATTCCCTTGTCAATCTTTTTGATCAAAGTCATTGACGCTTGTCTGAATAAGTAAATGCGTTCGGTGACTGACACTCTCGATCCGGATAAATTTCATTCCTTTTGAATTAGTTTAATTTCCTTAGCTCTGCAGCAAGCCTTAATATCCCCTATGGTTTGTTTAAACAGCTCAGCATAGTTGGTATCGGGTTTAATAACAACCTCCTCTATTTCTGCCCTCATTGATAAAGCATTTTCCGACTTATACTTTCTTGTGTCCGCAATAATGCCTTTTAATTCTTCTCCAAACATAACCATTTCATAATCAATTGAAGTTACATTTTCCCAATAGAGTTTATGCACTGAAATGCTGCCCTCATATGGTTTTAGAAATTCCCGGTAAATATATTCGGTAATATGCGGGACATAAACGGCATATAGCTTTAGTACATTAATGATGCAATAATACAGTGCATGTTGTGCGGACTGGCGCTCCCTATATCCATGCACCTCAGGCTGATATAAACGTTCTTTAACAATTTCAAGGTAATAATCACACAAGTCTTTCCAGAAGAAGTCGTCGACTTCATGTCTTGCCGCCCCAATTTCATACTGGTTCAGCAGCTTTGCCGCCTCAAATGTAGCCTGCCTGCAGCGTTCGATGATCCACCTGTCAACAGGCATTAAATCTATCTCAACACCAAGGTCAATATCAGACAAATGAGATATTGCAAATTTTGATGCATTCCATAGCTTCGTAACAAATCTCTTGGCAATCCCCAATTCTTCTACAGAGAAAAATGTATCCGTACCAAGCTTGGAATTGGCTGCCCAATATCTTATTACATCTGCAGAGTGATTTTCAATCAGCGCAGACGGTGACAGTTCCGAATTATTCTTTGATTTACTGATTTTCTCTCCTTTTTTTGCAAGAACAAATCCGCAAATCATTACATCCTTCCAGGGTATTTCACCAGTATGGTAGAGACTTTTAACGATGGTATAAAATGCCCATGTACGGATAATTTCATGAGCCTGTGTTCTCATACTCATTGGCAGGAGCTTGCCGGACATGTCATTCTCCTCAGACCATTTTGCGTTTATTTGCGGTGTAACGGATGAAGTCGCCCATGTATCCAATACAGAACTCTCGGGTATGAATTCGTTGCATCCGCAAAAACAAGGCTTATTGGGGGACGTTTCAAGAGGATTTACCGGCAGCGTCTCTTCCGTTGCAGGTATAACCTTACCACACTGTTTACAATACCATATGGGAATGGGAACACCAAAATAACGCTGCCGGGATATGCACCAGTCCCACTTGAGATTTTGAACCCATAAGGTATATCTGTTTTTCATGGATGCAGGATACCAATTAATTTTATCCGCGGCATTCAAAAACCATTCTTTATTTGAAAGTATATCAATATACCATTGTTTTGATGGTATAATTTCTATTTCTTTTCCGCACCGTTCGTGGGCTGCAACAGCATGCGTCATGTTTTTCGAGTCTGTAAGCATCCCACTATCTGAAAGGAGCCTGATGATTTGCTTTCTTGCCGCGTTGCCCTTCAGACCGCCAATAAACGGAACACTTTCATCAATAGTCCCATCCGGCAGAATTACTTTTCTATACGGCAGATTATGTGTTTGATACCACTCAACATCCGTACTGTCACCGAAAGTGGCGCACATAACGACACCTGTACCTTTGTCAAGGCTAACCTTTGCATCGGACCGTATAGGAATGGGATAATTGTATAAGGGCACAATCGCGCTTTTACCAACATACTCCTTATACCTGTCATCCTCCGGATTTACAAATAAACAAACACACCCATAAAGCAATTCCGGTCTTGTTGTGGCAACAATTAGCTTTTCATCCTCCACCTTAAATTCAATATAATTAAACGTTGTGTCTTTATCGATCGTTTCTAATTCCGCCTGAGCTATTGACGTCTGGCATTCTGTACACCATAAAACCGGTGACTCTTTCATATAGGCCTTTCCAGCTTCCAATAGCCTAATAAAGGATTTTTGGGATATTCGTTGAACTCTGGGATTTATTGTTTCATACTGCAGCGACCAGTCGACGGAAAAACCCAAGCTCTGCCATAAGTCTTTAAACTCCTTTTCATATCTTGCAGTAGTAGTAATGCATTTCGTGATAAATTCACTTCTAGGCATGTTCTTAGCAGCAATACCCTCATCTTTTTCAACAAGCCTCTCCGTAGGGAGGCCATTATCGTCAAATCCAAACGGATAAAAGACATTGTAGCCTTGCATACGCTTAAAACGTGCAATCATTTCCGCTTGTGTATAAGAAAATATGTGTCCGATGTGCAAACTGCCGCTCACAGTCGGCGGCGGCGTATCAATTGAATAGATCTCATTTTGACAATCCGCATCAAAAGCATAAATACGATTCTCTTTCCAAAAGTTTTGCATCTCTTTTTCCACTTGCTTAAAGTCATAGTTTTTCTGCATGGTAAATACCTCCTAAAATTTTACGAACACAAAACAAAAAATTCGCCTAAAGCTACTGTTTAGCTTAGGGCGAACTGTATGCGTCCGTGGTACCACCTAGATTCAGATATGACGATCTGCACTTTGTCAATACGGGATAGCTTCATCTTTCAAAATCATCCGATATCGCTTTCCTTTTAACGGTGGAAATTTCCGTTGAAGCCTACTAAGATTATCTCTTTTCAGTTCACAGCTCAAAGGCTACTTCCATACTTCCGTCACGAAGATTTTCACCAACCATCTTCTCTCTATGCTTCGGGTGAGTATGTACTCCTCCTCGTCAACGCCATTTTGCTTATGTTCGTTTATCCTATAATAATTTATTATACACAATTCGTCAAGGATCCTGCGCAAATTTTCCTGTTTCTGTAAACCTTTTTTTGCGGAAAGAACTTCAATATAGATTCCGTCCCCTCCCTTTAAGGGTCATCCGTCTTCTCCCTTTTCTGCATTTGCCATTTTTACAAAAGCCTCATAACGGTTGCGCAGTATTCTCTCATGATTTTCTTCATCGATCCTCAATTGCTCAAAAAATTTCTTAACCTTTGGATCCTCTGCCTTATCTGCTAAAGACTGATAATGTTTCTGGGCTTTAATCTCGTCTTCAATCGCTTCTAAAATGCCCTCCAGTATTTGCTGCATCACATTTCTCCTCCTGAAATAAAAATAAATAAGTTAAAATTGTACCTGCCGGCTCAATGCGGTAATAGTTTCACTACTACCAGAGTTATGTCATCTTTGATTTTCTCATATCTCAAGAAATCAGTAAAGTCCTCGCGTATTTTTCGGATAATATGCGGAGGTTTCAGGACATAAATTTCAGTAAACAGCTTCTTTAGCCGGTCTTCATAAAACTCGTACTCAACCCTTTGTTCCGGCAGTCCGTCCGACATAATCAGCATGGTCATTGTTGGGGACAATGCCAGGGACGAGTCCTCATACTTTAACAAGTCGGCGTCTATCGCTGTTGTAATCGGAAGGCCTGCATTATTCAGCTCTATTATATCCTCTTCATCCTTGACCAATAAAGGACAAATATGCAGCCCCGCATTACAATAAGTCAATTCCTTTGTCTTTAAATCAAAAACGACGATGAAAAGGCAGACCAGATATTCGTCCGGGTACCCTTCCTTGATATATTGCTCGATAAAAAAATGCATGATTTCCTTCGGGGATAATAACTGTCCCGGCACATGCTTGAGCCTGAAAAAGCTTCTTATGGTATCCTTTACATAAATAGCCAGCATGGCGCTGTCCAATCCGTGCCCCGAAACATCGGCGATAAAGCACACATACTGTTCAAAATAATCCTCCAGCAGCCCATTGTCTACTTTAAACGCATCGAATAAATCCCCGCCGATTTCTTCCGCAGGAATATATAAGGATGCAAAGGAGATACTTTCCGTATCCGGAAGGCTCACCGGCAAAGAGCGTTTATGGATTTTAACGGCATTGGCTATTTCAACATCCAGCTTGTTTCGTATTCTTTCATATTCTACATATTTCTCATTGCCATAAATGTATATAAAATCATTCTTCTGAGAGAGCTTGAGATGAAGTCTCAGAACACCGTGCCTGCCATTGAACAAAAACTCCGTCCAATGGGAAGACTTTTCGGATACACTGCTGATAAAGGCTCTTGCCTTCTCCATGTGAATGTCCGCAATGATATCTAAAAAACCTTTTTGCTTCAGCTCGGAATCCGTGTAACCTAAGTACGACTGTATGGCCTTATTGGAGAAAACTATTTGCCCGCCCGCATTACAAACCAGAATATGGTCGTCGATCATATCCATGATTGTTTCATTGATTTCCGTTGTATCAAAGTTTTTCTCCACCAATATTTTCCTCCGATTTTGCTATGTCCGGATTGCCAATGCTTTATTATATCACATTCCAATCCACGCGTCCCATGCGGAAGGCAACCCCCGTCTTTCCAGACTACATTTATTATAGCATAAATACTTCTGATCACCTATGGGGAGAACATATTTTTGCATAAAGCTACACAAAATTTACTGCTATTTCAGTCCATTACGAAATAACGCTTAAAAATAGCGGTGTCTCTCCATAAAATCACGCAATATCCCAAGGTTTTGTCGAATTTCCTCAGGTTCCAGATGTCCGTATCCGATTAGAAGCTTGCTTTGATGTCTCTCCTTAATGATGCAGTGACGTTCGGCAGGAGTTATATAAATGCCGTTTTGGAGGCACATTTTTGCAAAGGCCTCGTCAAACCTCTTCCCCGTAAAGTCTATGGCGACATGCAGTCCGGCAGCGTCGCCATAGGGAGCCCATTCACTGCCGAAGGCCTCTTTGAGGGATTCCAGCAATGCATGCCGCCGTTGTCCGTATATCCTGCGCATTTTCTGTATATGCCTGTCTATTTTTCGTGTCCTCATAAATTCGGCCAATGCGGCCTGCTCGAAGATCGGATTCTGGACATCCGTATAGGTCCGCAGAGCGCTCCATTTCCTGTGCAATGGTTCCGGCAAAACGACATAGCCGATTCTAAGGGCAGGGAAAAGGGATTTACTGAAAGTTCCGACGTAAACTACATTTTGCTTATCCATTGCATACAAGGGTGCAATAGGCTCTCCGCCATACCTGAATTCACTGTCATAGTCGTCCTCAATAATGTACGCCCCGTTTTCTTTTGCGAAACGGACAAGTTCAACCCTCCTCGCTGCTGGAAGGACCCCGCCCATAGGAAATTGATGCGAGGGTGTTACATAGAGAGCACAGGCATCTTTACCTTGCAAGTACTGCGTCATCATCCCCTGCTCATCGACCGGTACGGGCTCGATGAGGCAGCCCATGTTCAGGAAGGCCTGAAGCATGCCGCTGTGGCACGGGTCTTCCACCAAAATCTTCTTGCCGTTTCCGCACAGCAGCGCAGCCAGTATATGCAGTGCTTGGGTGGCACCTGAGGTTATATATATATCCTCCGCCTCCACCTTAAGACCACGGCTTCTGAAAAGCCATGCGGCTATTTCCCTTCTCAGCAGGGGGAATCCTTGCGGTCCGGTATACCCATAGAGCTCAATGGGTATCTCTGCAGAAACCTTACTCATCATCTGCCGCCATAAAAATTGAGGGAACTGCCGTAAATCCGGCCGACCCGTCCGGAAATCCGCCTTTATCGCATATTCCGGCGAAGGCTTCTCACGAGGCATAACCTGTCCGCTCTTATTCACGGACACACCTTCCGCCACTCGTGTTGCGGCCCCCTGGCGGTTTATGACGAAGCCTTCAGCAATCAGCATTTCATAGGCTTCTCCGGCGGTATTGCGGGAAACGCCCAGGGCCTTTGCCAGCTCCCGGGTGGAAGGCAATTCATCCCTTGCTTTCAGCTGTCCGGCCATAATTTGTTCTTTTAATTGTGCATAAATTTGCCGTTTAAGCGGTTGTTCGCTTTTCCGTTCTAGTATAATCCCCCACATACTGTCTCCAACTGGTCCAGTATAGCCTTTGTCATACTGGCACTTTAATAATACCAGTCCTCCTGTTAATATTATCTTGCCAAGAGGAATAAAGCAAGGTCTCTATGGAAAAGCGAAGGTATGGATTGAGGTATCTGAACATGAACAAATGGAAAGGACCCGTTTTTTTATTTTTAGCGTTTTCGCTGGCGGGAACAAGCGTCATCTCAGCAAGGCTTGTTTCGGGAAGACTCGGTTTATTTACCATTGCAGCCACGAGTCTGCTGCTTGCCTGCCTCTTTTTGTTTCCCGTCTGCGGCAAAAGGCTGCTTGAAACCCTGCGGTTACTGTCTGCCAGGGACATTCTCTATCTTGGTTTTCAAGCGGTGTTCGGTATTTTTCTGTTCCGCATATTTCTGCTAAACGGACTGCTCTTGACCAGCGCTGTGGAAGCAGGCATCTTGACGGGTGCAACGCCGGCAATCACAGCGGTCTTGGCGCTGGCACTATTAAGAGAGCCAGTCAGTGCCAAAGCCCTTGCTGGGATCATTGCCACGGTGACTGGCATCATGGTGCTGCAAGGACTGCTTACTTCCATAGGCGGCATTTTTTCTTTAAAGCATCTTTACGGAAATTTGCTGGTACTCTGTGCGGCAGCGAGCGAATCCGCCTTCAATGTTATTTCTCGAGCCTTCGCCGCTAAAGCCGGGACAAATAAAAAGCAGGCAATCCCTCCGCTGGTACAGACTGCACTGGTGTCGGCAATTGCATTCTTTTTATGCCTTATTCCGGCGCTTTTTGAAGCTCCGGTTCAGAAGCTGGGAGAAATCGGCCTGAAAGGATGGATAGCACTGCTATGGTATGGCTTCTTTGTCACAGCACTGGCGTTTTTGTTCTGGTATTCCGGTATCAAAGAATGCGGCGCTTTAACTGCCGCGGCTTTTTCTGGCATGATGCCATTTACGGCAATGGTCCTATCTGTAATCGTCTTGGGCGAACATGCCAGTTGGCAGCAATGGCTAGGCGGCATGCTGGTATTATCAGGTATGCTTCTGATCGGTGCCGCCAAGACTCCTGCCGGGACGAAAAACCCTGCGGGAGTCATGGACCGGGCACCAGATACAAATTTATAATGATATTATGATTGTGTATAGCCCTCTCCTTTGCCAAAATGTATAGATGCACCAGGAAATCACTCACAATGGTTTTAATTATGAACTATAACATACCTGTACGAAATGGGCAGGGTGCATAGGGAAGCAACTACCGTATAGCAAAAATGAGATAGATAGTCAACAGATGGTAAGATGTATTCAAAGGGAAACATAGAGTGAACAAGAAATAATAGTGCCAACTTACTAAACGTAAATATTTATAGACAGCAAGCAGTATTTAACTCAATATTTTTAATTAATATGCCATACTTTTATTTCACAATGTTACTATTTGTTTGATTTTCTTACGTATAGTTGATTTTTATTTTGATTATGTTACTATTAGTACAAAGGAGGGGGGGATTTGTGGACGATATAGATTTGAGAATTCTAAGGATTCTCGCTGCAAATGGACGCGAAACTCATGAGAACATTGGAAAAACGCTAAATTTGTCCAGACCTGCTGTTCATCAAAGGGTCAAAAAACTTGAAGAAACGGGATTAATCAAAGACTATCACGCATCAGTTGATTGGGGTAAATTAGGTCAGACTATAAATGTTCTAATTTATCTTAAAATTAATGCAGTAATTTTTCAAGACATCATAAATGATATAATTAAAATCACTGTGGACGACACATATTTGGAAGAATGCCATAGACTCGCTGGCGAATGGTGTATAATGCTCAAAATTAGAACCATCTCGCCTGAAAACCTAACCAGTTATATTGACCAGTTATTAAAGGTAAACGGCATATTAGGAACTTCAACAACTTTCATTTTATCCACGATAGCTATACCAAAACAGAAGGTAGAGATTATTAAGAACAGTAATATGTAACAGAAAGCTATAAAAAGTTTGAGGTGCAATAATGATTACTTGTTATCTAAAATACGTAATTGATCCGTACAAAACAGAAGAATTTGAGGAATATGGGAAAACATGGATAAGACTTGTAAATCATATGGGTGGAACACATCATGGATATTTTATGCCATATGAGGGGGCCAATAATATTGCCTACGCTTTATTTAGCTTCCCCAGTCTAACTAAATATGAAGAATATCGTCAGCAAATCAATACAGATCAGGATTGTAAAAAGGCATTAGAATATGCCAAAAAGACAAAATGTATTATTAGCTATGAACGGAGTTTCATGCGTCCTGTTTTTAAGTAATCTTGTTTATTTATATAAAATAAAACCCGATTGAAAACTGCTGTGTAAGCTGATTCAATTTGGATAAACACAAACAGCCACGTGCGGTTTTGAATCTAAATTCAAAGCCGCCGCGCCTTTTTAAAAAAAAATCGTGGAGGGCTTAATAACTACGCCTTTTTATAAAACAGTACTGCGGCTTTGGGATAGGAGGTTTCCATATACCCGAAGCCGCTTTCTCTTGTCTGTGAGGAGCCGCCGCCCGCCCTGAGTTTGTTTGCTTCCTTTAGGACACTGTCCTAACCATCCGGGTTTATATTACCCAATCAAATATGTCTTCCTGTTTCTGTTCCTGATGCATGCTGTCTTTAAAAAGCAGTTCGGGATTCTTAATGCTCACCTTTGTTCCGCCGGGTACTGACTTTGTAATAAATGCATTGCTTCCGATGACTACATTACTCCCGATGACGGTTTCCCCTCCCAGGATCGAAGCGCCGGAATATACTGTAACTCCATCTTCCAGGGTGGGATGTCTTTTAACTCCCCTGAGCGACTGCCCGCCTCTTGTTGACAAGGCACCCAGCGTTACACCCTGATATAATTTCACATTGTTCTTGATAGCCGTCGTCTCTCCGATAACCACACCCGTACCGTGGTCAATAAAAAAGTACTTCCCGATTTCAGCGCCGGGGTGGATGTCAATTCCGGTAATATTATGCGAATATTCACTTAAAATCCGGGGAATCAAAGGAACGGAGAGTTTATAAAGCTCATGAGCCAGCCGATGAATGCTTAAGGCAAAAATACCCGGATAGGAAAAAATTATTTCATCCATGCTTGTGGCCGCAGGATCACCGTCAAATGCAGCCTGCACATCGGTGGCGACATATTCTCTTATTGTGGGGATTCTTTGCAAAAATTCGAAGCATATCCTGTTGGCCTTTTCCTTTAAAGTATTGTCGTTAAAATCGTCCTGCCGGCTGGTTTGATGCCTGAAAGCAAAACACATCTGTTCGCTTAACGATTCATAAATGGTGGTTATCAGCTCTCCGATATGATATTCGCCGGTTTCTCCCTCAAAATTCTTTTTCCCGAAATAGCCGGGAAACAGGAGAATTCTCAATTGTTTGGCCAGCTGGATGATTGTCTCCCGGTTCGGCAAAGGCCCCGAATCCTGAGGTATAATATTTTGCTGCTGCCTGTAGCTTGAAGCCATGATTGAAACTAGCTGACCAATCTTATTTTTTTGATCGCCCCACATATTTGCATCTCCTTTTTTCCTATTTCCTCCAGAAAGTTGAACATCCCGCCTTATCCGAAATGTTAAACTCGATAATTCTTTTTAGTAATGAAAAATCAACCGGACCATCCCACGGGATACGGACCAGCTCCTGGCTGTGGTCATAGCCGGACTGCGCAATTTCACCGGAAAAATGACTGATCCCTGCCTTTTCGGGGGCAACAGCCAAATGGTGCCTGGCAACGCTGAAGCCGATAATAAACGTGCCGTGATGGGTAAACATAGGCTGGATCCATGCAATTTTGGGCGCTAAATCCGGAAATTCTCCGGCTACCCAGCCCAAAACCTCTTCTGTCCGGGCTCGATGAAGCGGGTTTTCAATACGCGCTAAATATTCTTTAAAAACCTCCATATTACTCCCTTCCGGAATAAATTCAGCCTGCGCAATTAAGCAAAAATGCCTTCGGTACATCCGCCGGCTGCTTTTTCACAGCAAAACCTTCCGTTTGATAAACAGTTAAATAAGGCGGACCGCTGGGGCACCTCTCCGATGCTTCTGAAATTCCACCCTATCCTTATATCTTTACCAATTTTCAGGGGCAAAAAACGGTTTTCTGCCGAATTTTGCCCCCAAATTGTTCCTGCTATGCCGCCATAATTTCAGCCAGGGTCTTTTTTTTGCCCTCCGGACCATCGATCACTACTTTGACAAATGGCCGTTCAGTTCGTCAATAAGCTCCTGTACGGAAACACCGTGCACCATACAAGCCTCTTCAAGACTTTCACCGGTCGAAGAAGGACAACCCAGGCAATGCATACCCATACCGAGAAAATATGGGGCAGTGGTTGGGTCGGCACTTAAAATCTCGCCGATTAAAGTATCTTTCGTTACTAAAAGCTTCATTGCAATACACCCCCCTTCTACACAGTTTTTTTATCCTCTATGACTCAAAAGATTGCTCTCTCGTCCCTTTCCGCAGAAATACATGCTCAATTCTCGGCAGTGAAATCCCTATGGTCTCCCGTAAAACATCTTCTACGGTTTCTACGGGAATGACCGTCAGCTGATTTTTCACTTCAGCCGGCACATCTTTCAGGTCGGCGACGTTATCCTTCGGGATCAGCACTTTGTTTATGCCCGCACGCTGAGCTCCCAGTAATTTTTCCTTCAGGCCGCCAATTGGCAAGACTGCGCCCCTTAACGTTATCTCTCCCGTCATGGCAATCTGCGGGTTCACTTTAGTCCCTGTAACAAGGGACGCCAGCGCAGTAAACAATGCAATACCGGCGGACGGGCCGTCTTTGGGGACAGCTCCCGAAGGGACATGAACGTGCAGGTCCCGCTCCTTGAAATTAACCGTATTCAATGGGAGCCTTGACTTTAACAGGCTCAGGGAAATCTTGGCCGATTCTTTCATGACGTCGCCCAGTTTACCGGTAAGGATGACTTCTCCGCTTCCCGGCATATCCGTTGCTTCAATGAAAAGTATTTCTCCTCCCACAGGAGTCCAGGCAAGGCCTGTAACGACCCCCGGCGGATTGTCCTGCTGGGCCCTGTCATGGCGTGAAACCTGCCTTCCAAGCATTTCCTCCAGTTCTTCCAGCTTAATCTCATAGGGCAGCTCGGCTTTGTTGGATACGATTTTCTCGGAGGTCACCCTTGCCAAAGTGGATAGCTGCTTTTTAAGCCCCCTGACGCCGGCCTCCAGAGTGTAATCACTGATGATTTTGTGCAATACGGCGTCTCCGACAATGAGCTGCTCCGCTGTCAGGCCATGCTCCTGCAGCACGGAAGGAATGAGATGATCTTTTCCGATATGGAATTTTTCATCCGACGTATAGCTGGATATCGTTATAACTTCCATCCTGTCCAGCAGCGGGCCCGGAATGCTTTCTACCGAGTTTGCGGTGGCGATAAAGAACACATCCGACAAATCATAGGGCAGATCGAGATAATGGTCGGTAAAGCTGTTGTTCTGCTCGGGGTCCAGCACCTCCAGCAGCGCGCTGGCGGGATCTCCGCTGTAGCCGCCGGCCATCAGCTTGTCAACCTCGTCCAGGACCATGACGGGATTGGTTGCTCCCGCTTTCTTGATACTCTGCAGGATTCTCCCCGGCATCGCACCGATGTATGTCCTTCTGTGACCCCTGATCTCGGCTTCATCCCTTATTCCGCCCAAGCTCAGACGGATGTATTTCCGATCCAGCGCTTCCGCAATACTTTTGCCAAGGCTCGTCTTCCCCGTGCCGGGAGGCCCTACAAGCAGCAGGATGGAGCCTTTTTTACCATTTTTCAGCTGCATAACCGCCAAATGTTGAATGATCCTGTCCTTGACCTTTTCCAGGCCATAATGCTGCGCATTCAGGATCCGTCTTGCCTCTTCCAGATTGACGGGCTTAGCCTCCGCTTTCTTCCAGGGCAGCTGAATCAGGAGCTCCAGATAATTGCGGATGACATTCTGCTCGGAGCCGTTGGCTCCTTGTGCCTCTAGTTTCTCCAACTCCTCCAGAGCCGCGCTTTTGATATCTTCCGGCATATTTGCCTCTTCAATTCTTGCCAGGTAATCCTTGTCTTTTTTCGTGCTCTGGCGCTTGCCTTCGTTCAGTTCCTCCTGAATGACTTTCAGCTGTTCTCTAAGCATGGACTCCCTGTAAAATCTGTTGGCTTTTTCGGAAAATTTCTCGGAGATCTGCATGTTCAGCTCAATGGATTCCTTTTGCTTGAGGAGGCAGTCCATAAAGTGCAGGCTCCTCTCCTTCAGGGATTCTTTCTTTAGCAGTTCATATTTCTCTTCGTTGGATAAGGGCATAAATTGGCTCAAATACGCAATAAGCGTGTTGATGTCCTTAAACTCGTCGACAATTCTGCTATATCGTTCTCCGCTCTGGAAATTTTCGCTGATTTCGCGGACGATTTTTTTCAGGTAGCCAAGGATTTCCTCCTGGCTCTTTCCGTTCAAGTCGATATTATCCGGGCTGCTCCCGTATTCTGCGCGTATTACATTGTTTTCAAAGCGGAGTTCTTTGATTTCGACCCGGTCCGTTATTTTGACCGTCAGGCTGACGCCTTTTTCCGTTTTCTCTATGCCGCTGACCAAAAAAGATACGCCGATCTTGTAAAAGTCATCCGCCTGCAGTCCTTTCTGGTCGAAATTCTGCTTCAGCGGCAAAGCAATGCTTTCGGTATTTCCGTCTTCCAGATATCGCATGAGTAAACTGTCGGGTGCCGTCAAATTGATCATGGTGACGACGCCAGGCAATAAAACCGTATTTGATACGGGAATAACGATTCCCATCTTGTTGTTGTTTAAATTTTCCATCTTTTTATCCTTTCTTTGTACTTTATTATAAATGAATGTTCATTTAATAAATTTTTTAAAATGGCGAGATTTTTTGTGCAAAAGCTTCCACAAAATTATCCCGCTTATAGCGGCCGAATTCAAAGGGAATTTTTCGTTTGTAGAAATTTTTTTATAGGAGCACCGCATCCTGTATTATTTTGATCATCTCTTGCAGTAAATCCGCCCGCTCACTCTCACTTTTATGATTATCGGTGGCGATTGCCTTTACGGGATAAAAAATAATTGCCAGCAAATTATCATTATTATAGTTTTTTATGATCTGATCCCTCTTCATCTCCGCTATCAGGCTATGAATATTGCAGACGCCTTTTTTCCCTGAGCAGCTATTGGCCAAGGACGGACAGTTTGAAAACTGCTCGACAAAACTGAAAACCTCTCTGTGCTCCAGGATATAGTCATAATAACTTCTGACGAGCATTTCCACCATTTGGTGCCCTTCCATGCTCCGGTTTACCCTGTTCAGCAGATAATCAAAAATTCCCTCGGAGTATTCGCTATAAATATCCTGCAGCATGTTCTCTTTGCTGTCAAAATATATATAGACGGTTGCCGGTGAAACATTGGCCATTTTAGCGATTTTCGAAATAGAGGCACCATGAAATCCCTCTTGAAGGATGAGCTCAATAACAGCTTCTTTAATGCATCTCTCTTTTTCATCATCTTTTCTTCTCATAAGGCCACCTCAATTCCTATAATAAATGAACATTCACTTATTGTCAATAGCTAACCCCACTTAGCAAAAAAATCATACTGCTGATCACCGGACCCTTTTAGAAAACTGTTCCAACTAGGCTCCTATGACCCCGCTGTCAATCAGTTTTTCTGTGTCGATCTAATCATCTTCAGATATCAGTTGTGTCCGGGCTTATCGATATTCCAGCTTCAGACCCTGTTCCCTGTTCCACTGGTTGAATTTTAAAGCCTGCTTCTTTGCTGTGGGAGCTGCTGTACAGCAGGCGCCGTATGAATGACAGACCATTTCCGCAGCATACCGCTCCCCGGCCTTTGCAGCGACGTCAAACACTTCATGGTATGGCAGCACCGCATCAAAACCGGCCAGCGACATATCGGCATAAACTACCGACATAAGGGCGGCTTTAACAATGCGGCTGAGGCAGGGGTGTTCAAACCCTCCGGATATAGGGTCGCAGGGAGTGCCGATAAAGGACTGCAGCGCAAAGGATGCTGCGTTTTCCACCTGGACAGGGGTTCCTCCGCACATCTCAACAATGGCTGCCGAAGCCATTGCACAGCAGACGCCGCATTCACCGGCACAGCCCATAACTTCACCTGTAGGAGATGACCGGGTATAGGAAATACTCCCTACCCCTGCGGCTATAAAAAGACCCCGCAGCAAGTCGCTGCGGCTGAGCTTCCGGAACCTGCAGACGGTGTAAAGGGCGGAATAGAGATAGCCCCCTCCGGTGCCCATCGGCCCGGGAACGATTTTGATTCCGGGAAGCTTAGCATTTACAGCAAAAACCAGTTTCAGAATTTCCGAATTCATGGATCCGCTGAGAAGCTTCCCATTCCTGGTATACTCCTCCCACTGCCGGGCATAAAAAGGTTCGAAGGGATTCCTGTCAACCTCCGTGTTTTCTTCATAAAGGGCATGGGTCTGCCGGTATAAGGTCCTTTCAATAAATTCCATATATCCCAGTATTTCATTTCTATCCCAGCCGGAGGCATTCCTTTCATACTCCAGGGCAATCTCGTAAAGCCCGGCTTTTCCGGTTTCCGCCAGCGCTCTCCACTTGACCAGGGTATCGAAAAGCTGTCCCTTTTTATCCGGCCTTGTGATAACGGGAAGCACTGCCTTTAAAAGCTCTGCCCGAACCCCTGGCAAGGCTTTTCTTATTTCACGGATGTCAGGTAAGACACAAACATTAAAATAATACACTACACCCTCTCCGTGTTTAAATACACTTCCTTTACCCGTAACACCTGCCAAGAGATCTTCTGCCGTTTTAACAGCCCGCTCCGATAAAGTATGCTCAGGATCAAATAACAATATCGTATGGGAGTCCCCTTTCAGCCTGAGAGGATAATTATTGATTGACTTGATTTCGATTAGACCTCCTGCAGTTGAATCGCCTACTACGGTTGCTGTCTTTCCTCCCGCTCCCCTTAGTACGATCTTTACCGAATTGATATGAGAGCTCTCTTTCATGCCGGCAACTGTAAAATGATATTCAAGGCCTTGTTCTGCGGCTATACTCCGGGCCCTAAGCAGGCGCTCATCATCGGGAAGGAAGCCCATGGCGCCGCCAAGGAGTCCGCCGTCCTCATTCATCAGTCCAAAGGTTGAAACCAGCGGGCTGCCCGGGTCCATGATAAAATCCGCAAAAACAGGGCTTTCTCCCAGAAGGCAGTAGGCAATATAGGCGATCCTGCAGGGACCTGCCGTATGCGAGGAGGAACCCGGCTGCATAACAGGTCCAAAGACATCGTTAAAAAATTCCGGATAATATTCCGTAGACATATATATTCCCCCTTTATGAATGCCCCTTCCCATCCTTTGTATCTCACCGGATTCGATAAAAAAACCGGAACCGTGGTATGATTTCACACAGCCTCCGGCTCTCCGGTCAACTAATGTATAGTAATTCTATAAGTATAGTATATTATAAACCAATAAAATCAGAAAATCAAGCCCTCTATTTTCCGTCCTCTTACCGGAACTGCCTTAATTCGGCTTTCCTCCCGCCTGATTTGATGTAACGGTTAATCCGACAATCAGGAATTCAGCTTCCCCATGCGCTTTTGGACAATGCTCCACTCCCTTGGGGACAATAAACATTTCATCTTCAAACAGTTCAATATTTTCATCTCTCAGCTGGATAGTCAATTGGCCCTTGTAAAGGATAAACAGCTCATCCTGCTCCTCATGCAAATGCCATTTCGTTTCTCCTGCTCCTTTTGCAAGCTTAAATAATTGTCCATTGGCCTCACCGATGATTTTCTGGGACCAGTGCTCATTAATCGATGCAAGTTCTTTGCGGATATTGACTTTATTCATGCGATTTACTCCTTCAAAGATAAATTTTCAATTTTCATATTTTATGCTATCATAGAGGTAACAATTTGTAAAAATGATGTTTTTAATGATAACGATCGATAAAATCGATGGATGGGGAAGGTTAAAAAATGGAATTGCGCCAGTTGAATACATTTGTTACCGTAGCGAAATTAAACAATTTTACAAAAGCCGCTGCCTGCCTGGGCTATGCACAGGCCTCCGTCACCTCTCAGATACAATTGCTGGAAAAGGAATTAGGCGTTCAGCTATTCGATCGAATAGGAAAAAGCATATTCCTGACTCGTGAGGGAGAGAAGCTCCTGGTTTATTCCAAACAAATGCTGAAGCTTCACACCGAAGCGAAAGACGCCTTGACGCCATCAAAGGAATTAAAGGGAGCCATAGTTATCGGAGCAAGCGATTCCCTCTGTGCATTAAGATTGCCCTCCTTGTTAAAGGAGTTCCATGAGCGTTATCCTGCTGTAAAAATAGTTCTGAAAATGAGAAATTATATAGAAGCACAAACCGCATTGAGGGGGAATGAAATAGATGCTGCCCTTGTCATCGGTCAGAAAATATATGCCCCGGAATTCATTTCAGGCCTCGAGTTTCCGGAACCCGTAGTTCTGCTGGCAATTCCGGGACATCCGCTTTCTTTGGGGCACGCTGTTTCTCCCGGAGATATCGTCCCATACACCGTAATCCTTGCACAAAAGGGATGCAGTTTCCGCAGGGCTTTTGAAAAGTGCCTGGATGACGCCAGCCTTTCTCCGGAGTACATTATGGAAGCCAGCAGTATCCAGGCAATCAAGCAGCTTACTATAAGCGGCATGGGAATAACATTGCTTCCCCGGATCGCCGTTGAAGACGAGTTAAACAGGAATCTGCTGGTTGAGCTTGAGTGGGCCGGAACCCCTTTTGGCCTGGCAACCCAAATGATTTATCATAAAGATAAGTGGATTTCACCCGTATTGAAAGCTTTCCTGGAGCTGGCAATCAAAACGCTGAAGCCCTTGTGAGATCACTCTCATCTTAAAAACCTCCTGTCTGCCAGCTTTCCAAGCTATAATTTAATAACGGCAAATACAAACCTCCATCATGCTTTAAAGATCGGGAGCAATATTTCATCCACCAATAATTCCAGTTGATCTGCGCCAATCTCGTCCTTGTGCCATAAGTTTGCAATACGGACCAAATCAAAAGGCATGGCCAGGGTCATATCGCTGACCTCTTTTATTTTATCGCCCCTCGATTTGGCAAACCCCAGAAGCTTCCTCATGATAAGTATATTCATCTCAGTCGCCTTTATCATGAGCTCCTCTATCTTTTCGTTTTTTTGGCCCATCTCAAACAAAAACGCATCCATAACCTCCCGGCCAACTTCCGTATAAACGCCCTGGTAAAGCGTGAGAAGACGTAAGAAGTCGCTGCGCAGACTCCCGGTGTCCTCTATTCTGTCAATGAACCGACCATTTGACGCCATCCGCGATTTATATTCCTTAATTTCCTGGATCAGGTCAAAGGTTGTAGCCCACCGGCGGTACAGCACGGTACGGCTGGTTTCCGCAGCCTGTGCGATTTGCCGGAATGTAAGATTTGAATAGCCGACTTCTTTTATAAGCTTTATAGCGGCAGCATAAATGCTTTGGGTCAGTACATCTCCCCGTCTTCGCGTAGTATTATCAGACTCTTTCACTTTCAACGATCTCCTCTCCGCCCGATTATTATTACTTATTATACCACAAAAACAGATAAGGTACATATTGACTCTTATATTTTACCGTAGTATAATGAAGAAATATTAGGTACACAATGTACCGTAAGGGGATGTGAATTTTGAGTAAAGAAAAACTTCCAAAGGGTGTCATCGGCATCTCGTTGATTTTGGTGTTAGGCGTACTGCCGCCCATGCTGGATGCTACCATTGTCAATATTGCGATCAACGATTTGGCCAAATTGTTCTCGGTCTCTTTTTCCATCATACAATGGGTAGTGACCGGGTACACCCTGGCTCTGGGCATCGCCGTCCCGTTTTCCGGATGGCTGATGCTGAAATTCGACGGCAAGAAAATATTTATGAGCGCACTGGGGCTCTTTTTGATCGCCTCGTTACTTTCCGGCTTTGCATGGGATATACAAAGTCTAATTGCTTTCCGTATTTTACAGGGGTTTGCATCCGGCCTTTTGATTCCGACCTTGACCACCATGGTCGTCCAGTCGGCAGGAGCGGAAAACCTCGGCCGCTTAATGTCAATTATAGGAATCCCCATTGTTTTTGGCCCAATCGTCGGTCCGATTATCGGAGGCCTGATTATGAGGCACCTAACCTGGCATTGGTTGTTTTTCGTAAATCTTCCTATCGGGATTATCGCGCTGCTGCTGATGCAGTGGAAGCTCCCTAAATTTGAAGCCACCGGCACTGACGCAAAGATGGATTGGCCTGGCATCCTGCTGCTGGGACTTACCTCGGGGCTGTTCATATACGGAGTGACAAAAATTAAAGGTTCAACCGGCAGTGCCGCCGGCATACTTGCCGTTGTTCTAGGCGCTGCTTCCATGGCTGCGTACATCCTTTACGCAGGGAGAAAAAAAGAAAAGGCGTTAATTCCGCTGAAAATGTTCCGGTCAAAAAATTTCAGCGCCGCGTTTATCTCCCTTTTCCTGGCCGGATTTGCCACCAATGGCCCGATGCTTCTGTTTCCGATGTTTTTTCAGAATGTGCGGGGGTTGGATGTTATCACATCCGCTCTGTGGCTGATTCCTCAGGGAGCGGGGATGCTGCTGACCAGATCCCTGGTCGGAAAGATGACCGACCGGATCGGCGCCCGCTTCGTAGTCCTGCCTTCAATCGCCATTACAATCATCGGCACGCTTCCATTTGTTTTCTTTGACATGGGGAGCAGCCAGTGGCTCATATGGATTGTCTTGTTACTACGGGGCATAGGCGTAGGAGGAGTGACCGTTCCCGTTATGAGTGATTCCTATGTCGGGCTTGAAAAAAACCAGGTTGCACAGGCCAGCGTATCCACCCGTATCATCCAAAACATCGGCGCGGCATTCGGCTCCGCCATTCTTGCAACCGTTGTAAGCAATTCCATAGCCGGGAAAGCGGCCACCGCCGGCATTATTTCCGGCGCCTATCACGCCGGTTTTATCACGAGCCTGATATTCATGGTGATTGGTATCCTTCCGGCTTTGTTCCTGACCAATAAGCTGGGAAAAAGGGCTGCAGGTAAAGCTTCGTGAGCAGATACAATACGCTTTCCGTATGCCCTGAACACAAAAAATGCCGCATGGAGCCGGTACACCCATGCGGCAAAGCGATCTGATATCTGCTTTTTAATACATTTTTCCGTCCAGGCCGTTGATCATTTCTATGCCGGATACCTTTCCTCCTTTTACAAGGAAGAGGATGCTTTTGGTGCTCTCCTCCGGCGTATAGGCATAAGCAGAATCGTAATCCTTGCCAAACCAGGCCTCGTCGTCATAGCTGATCCCGTCCAGTTTTCTGAGTTTATCCGGCCAGTGCGTCAAAAGGGATTCTTCCGTGTCTCCGATTGCAACTCCTGACGAAGCATAGTTTTTTTTATCGGCACGGACGGTGATTACCGTATACACGCCCTCTGAATTGTTTAGATATGTCACCTGCAGGCCGTCGCTTTCCACTGCGGTGACCTGACCGAAGCTCTCGGCTCTATGGCTCTCGCGACTTTTCTCGGATAAATCAAACCCGAAGGGGAAATCAACCGGATATGTGCCCAGATATATACTGCGCCCGCTTCCGGGTATGGCAAGACCGAATGTACTCCCGTCGGAGAGGCTCATCGAATACATAATGGTTTGGCGGATAGCGGCAGCTTCCTCAGCGGTAAAGCGCGCTTTCAGGCATGTGCTGTACAAAGCGCTGTCTGAACCCCATTGCATTGCAATTATGTCTGCCAAACCTTCGCTATAAGCGCCGTCGGACATGAGAAAGGCTTTACCCAGATAATAATCGCGCAGGGTCTGGTCATTTGGGTCCTCCGGCACATCACTCACGGCGGCATCCCGCAGGGCGGTCCACAAAAGCTCATATCCGCCTGTACCGTAGGTCTTATCCAGCTCGGGCCAGGTGGCGCGGGTGAAGTTCCCAAGGCAAGGCAGCAGGTCATAGGCGCTGACGGCTTTACCTGCCAACAGGCCGGGCATATAGTCGTGTATATTCCCCGTAGACCCGTCAAATCGGCCTTCCTGTGGAGTGTTTTCCGGCTGAGGTGACGGCTTATTCGCCTGATAGGGCTCCAGATCACCGTAATCGACCTGTATGGATTTCAGAATTGCCTCATATATCTCTGTATTTTCGGGATGGTCTTTATAATGATATGCACCGTCCGCCGGATACTCTTCAACATATACCGCCTTATTATCAGAAGCACGAATTATATATTCGGTTGCCGTATCGGATTCCATTCCCTCCAAACTTTTTGAAAAGGACATGACCGACATCATCCAGCCACCGCATGTTTGGACGGCAGATGCACTGGATTTCACGTAATCCGGCTTATAGTAGATATTTGCGATCGCTTTGGAAATGGTACCGCCGTAAAGCGAGTCCAAGTAAATTCGGTCGGCGTAATCCGACGCAACCGTAATCGAAATTCCACCTTCGGAAAAGATGGTCCTTCTTTCGCCGGTTTTGCTTGCTCCCGTAAATGTACAGCCCACGGCGACTGCCGCGGTGAGAATCACGGCAACAAGCGTATAGGCCGCTGTCTTCGGCCTTTTCGATATGAGCAAAATACGTTCCCTGATGCTCTTCTTGCCGCCGGTCATTGTCGTGGTGGTGCAAAGCAGTACCCCGGCGCCTCGTTTCTTACATGTGAGTCCGATGAGCGTCCGCCCGTACTCTCCACGCCCCGCCTCTCCGATACGCTTTATCGTCGCTTCGTCGCAGGCCAGTTCCGCGTCCCGCATGGAGAGAAGAGCAGCAGACCATACCAGCGGATTATACCAGTGCAGGGCGAGGCACACGCACCGGAGAAGTGACCATATGTGATCTTTGTGCCGCCAGTGCGTCGTCTCATGCTCCAGCACATGCCACAGCGTTGTTTCATCGCTCAACGCATCGGAAGTGACGTATATAGCGGGGCGGAACAATCCGAACATGCACGGCGTAGCTATTGCATCGGTCTTATATACAGGCAGCGGATAGCTGCTTATGCCGGTGTTGCGCCGCGTCCTTTTTAGCTTTCCGGCAAAGCGGATGTTGGAAATAAGCAGGCTCAGGCCAACGGCGGCGATACCCATAAGCCAGGTATATATAGCTGCCTGTCCCCAGTCCATCGATCTGATGTATGTATTCCCAGCCGTGTCGGTGCTTGCGACCACAGCTTCCGAGCCGGAAATATCCTCAGCAGCTCCTGCGGCTGCAGGCGATATTGTCGGTACGGCGGGCTTAGGCACTACTGGTTCGTTTTGAATCTTTGCGCTCCGGACCTCCGCCGGAAATACGTTCATCACGCTTACCCGGCTCTCAGCCGGACTTACCGGCACGAGCAGACGGAGAAGCACCAGCGCCCACAGCGCATATTGCAGCCGCAGACCGATCTTGCCCTTAAGCATATACCGCAGTATCATAACAACAAGAATGAGTATAGATGAAGTTATTATCCACTCCGTCATTTCCTCGCATCCTCCGCCTGACGCAGTATTTCGTAGAGCTCGTCGATCTCCGCTTTGGTTAACTCCTGCTTTTTCGTAACAGCGCTCATCATCATGCTTACGCTGCCCTTGTAGACACGGTTGAGGATATCATCCGTCTCCCGCAAGACCGCATCCTCGCGCCGGATCAGCGGAGAGTAGGATTTTACGCCGTCTATCTCATTGCATTCTATAACACCCTTCTCTGTCATACGCCGCAATAGCGTTAACGTTGTACTGCGTGTCCAGCCGACGTGCTCCCGGAGATACTCGGTAGCCTCACGGCCTGTACGCGGTTCAGACTCCCATAAACATTCCATCAGATTCCATTCTGTTGGCGTTAAACTTATATTACGTTGAGACATAGCTCACACCTCGTTCTGTTTACATTGTAAACACATTATATTCCAAGCCTGTTTACATTGTCAACTGAAATCTTACGATTTCCAATGGGAGCATGCCCCCATACCCCCTCGCTGCGGACGAAATGAATTCGCCCTACGCTCCACGAGGAGGGGCCTGTGACGTTGTTCAAGGCTCTGAAAAACAACGAAGGCCAGCCTTGAAGGACTGACCTTTATTGTACAAAGACTTTCTTTTTGATTAGGTGAAAATCCTTCGTTTTGTCTCTTTGGCACTTCACCGAAGGGTCGCTGGAATTAATTGAAAGAAATCAACTTTAAACAGCCTTTGACCCTCAAACAGGATGAAAGAATTCCGCCTGCCAAAATCGCATAAAGTGTGGAAATAATCAAGCCCTCCGCAATGTCCGGCGCCAGAACCTGAAAGATGCAGGCTGCACCGGGGACGACAAAAAACATGGCAGACACAATTCTTCCAATCCTATCAAATACGAATACATGCTTCACCGGTAAATAGTTATGCCTGATTGTAAAATTTGACGTCATGGTAAATTCTAAAAATTTAAATACTATAAACCCTAAAAACCACGGCGGCAAAATTTTAAGACGGATCAGGGTTATATTCGAAACCACGATAAAAAATAAATCTGCAAAAACATCAAGCTTGGCTCCAGTTGCGGAAATACAGCGAATTTTCTTTGCAATTCTTCCATCGATTAGGTCTGTAAGGCAAATCGTCGAAAATACCACAATAAGGGTAATAAAATTATTTTTTCCGTATACAAATTGCCCGGTCACATTTGTTATAAATAGAATCGATAAGCCTATTCTTGATAGTGTAATGCTATTGGGGATGAATTTAACAAGCCTTTTCATGTATCCTCCTTTCCCGTGCTGCTGTATTTCAGCGCAAAAAGCAATACAAGCATGGCTTCAGATCAAACGGCCATCTCTATGTGATAGGATCTATGGACTGCATTAAGGGCGGATAGGAGATCCGCCCTTGCATTTATTTCGCGTAGAAATTACTCTTTAGAACCAGAGTGGTAAGCCAAAACACAAGGCCCAAAATAACGACTATCCCTGCTAATAATGTGAAGGTCTGTATCTTTAATATAATCATATACACAATCGAAGCGGCTCCCGTCACGAATATAGCCCCTACGATCAGCCAGGACGGAACATTGCGGATTACTGCTATACCAATCGTTACTAGAAATAGTCCGCCGACCAGAAACGACATGAAATTTTTGTCCATCAAGCTGACAGGGAATTGCCCTCCACCCCAAATACACGTAATAACACCTAATGCAATCAAGACATATCCTAAAATTGATAATCCGGACATATTCGTTTTCCCCTCCTTAATTAGATTTTTCTGAAAATCCTTGTCCCCTTTCACCAGTTCATCAAGAGACAGACTAAAGATCTCCGACAGCTTTAAGATTTTTTCAATATCCGGGTAGCTGCTTCCGGTCTCCCATTTTGAAATGGCCTGGCGCGAGATATTCATTTTTTGAGCCAAATCATCCTGTGACATGTTTATTTTTTCGCGCTCAGTTTTTATCCTGTTTCCCAAGTCCATGATCATGCTCCTTTCCAGCATTTGCATATTTTCAGTTTAGCCGGGGGCACCTGCAAAGTAAAGAACTTAATCGATGCATGCTCCGCAACTATCCGTTGCATCTGGGATTTTAAAAGGATCAGCCCGGTAAATTGGGCCTGATAAGATGTGCATAGAATGTATTACAATTTTAAGAACTTTTGCGGATAATTCCTTTGCTAATTCTCTTTATACCTCTCCAAAATTTTCATCAGGTATTTTTTGAAATTTTGCCGCACATTCAAAGGTTCAATGATTTCGCATTTTATTCCAAATTTGAGGAGTGTGTTATAGCCATCTTCATTGTCTGCGATCGGGTATTTTGCAATATAATTATTTTCGTCGCGGGCAATAATATATTCCTCCCCAAATCGCTCGATTACTTTATCTTTGATTGATTTATCTATTTTTATAGTTACTGTCACTGCTTCTTTTGTCATCCAATCCAGCCCATCCATTGGCAACGGCACAAAATTTCTTGGAGCAAAAGTCTCTTCCGACAGCCGAACCTCACTCATCCTGGCCAGCTTGAATATCCTATAATCATTTCGTTCCATGCTAAAGGCTTGTAAATACCAGCTGCTTTCTTTAAAAACTACTTTATAGGGTTCTACTTTACGCGAAGTCCCTTCACCGCTTTTATCCGTATAGTTGAATAGCAAATACCTCTTGTCGTTCATTGCTGTTTCTATAACCTTTAGCAGAATCCGCAAGGAGCGGTTGCCCTGATTGAGTTCCAAATCGACTGAAAAATTCTCGTAATGTATGTGTTGTTTTAATAAGTCATTTTCCTCTGTCATACTCTGCAGCTTGGTTAAAGTATTCGCGATTTCCTTATTTTCCAATAACTGATTATAGCTTTGCAAACTGGTTATTAAGCTTTGAACGTCTTTTGGCGTAAATAATTTTTTGTCAACTTTATAGGATTTCATCAAACTTACCCCGCCGGTGGAGCCTCTGGTGATCACAATGGGCATACCGGCAATATTCAAAGTATCGATATCCCTGAATATTGTCCTCCTGCTTACTTCCAGCTTTTCAGCCAGCTCACTCGTGGGTACTACATCTCTTTCCAAAAGAAGCATGATAATGGCAATGAGCCGTTCGATTTTCACAAAAAATTTCACCTCTAGTTTAATTATGACAGACTTATGTCATAATAGCTATGATAAAATGGAACTACAGGGTAAAACAAAAATAATTTTAGGAGGTATTTGATATGAGTAATTATAGAATTGAAGAAAAAGACGCTTTTCGTCTGGTAGGTTTTAAAACTGAATTGGAAGGGTCGGAAAAAATTCATTCAGCGCTGTTTTCCGGTCAAAAAACCGAATTTTTCAAAGGGATCCTTCAAAGCGGAAAGATGGCTTTACTCCGGCCGATTTCTGAAAGCGGTTACGGTTACGGAGCGGTAGCAACCGACGGAAGCGGCGCATTCTATTATGCGGGTGTCAAAACAACGCAGCCGGTAATCCAAGGAACCGAAGAGGTTTTATTCCCGGAAGGAAAATATCTGGTCCTTGCCGGGAAAGGCGGACTGTCCCGCTTAGCCTTTGATAAACTTGAAGATCAGGCATTTAAAGAAATTCTTACGAAAGAATACGAGTATGAATATAGCGGGAGTCCCATCGCTGAAATCCTGTTAAACGGCAATCCGGCAGACGCAGAAGTCGAAGTATGGATATCGGTTAAGCAAAAGTAACTGTGGCGATTAGAAATCTGAACATAGTTTTATCAAAAGCAAAAAGACAGGATCACGGGGGCTCAATTCCTTTTACTTCATTCTTCGATAGTGGAGCTAACAGGAGTTGAACCCTCGATTATTCTGCAATTCTTTAGCATCGATGGAATTGTTGTTCCTCAATACCCGGACGCTCCGGCCCAACGATTGCCGCGAGATACTGCGTCAAACATATGGTAAGTCACTCCGTCCCGAAATTTCAAGGCTTAATGATGATTTTGCCGCTTTTGCGGTAGGTATCCTCTGTAAAAACACGCTGAATATCGGATAGGGGCAACGTATCGGTAATCAGATCCTTGACGTTGATTTTTTTTGAGTTTAACAGGTTCACCGCTCTCTGGTAAGTATATGGGTTGATAAAAGAGGCTTTGACTGAAACTTCACGTTTGAACAGGTCAAAAGGAGCCAGCGGAATTTGGCAGGCAGGATCGGTCAGGCCAAAAAGCATTGCCGTACCGCCTTTGCCCGCATATTGAATAGCGTTAATCATCGTGTTTTTCAGGCCTACGCATTCAATTGTAACGTTTATGTGCTGTATAAACTGCTTTTTGAGGACGTCAGGCACATTTTCGGTTAAAGGGTCGATTGCAATGTCTGCCCCAAGCTTCAGCCCAAGCTCTCTTTTCTCTTTAATCGGTTCCACCAGGATCAGCGTGGATGCGCCGCTGATGCGTGCCAGTTGAAGCATAATTTGTCCGATCGTCCCACCGCCGATGACCATGACGGTGTCTCCCGCTTTTATTCCGGACAGGTCGATACCGTGCAGGCAGCAGGAGACTGGTTCTGCCATAGCGCCTTCCTCGAAGGACATGTCTTCTCCCATTTTATAAACCTGCTTTTTGTTCATAGTGCAATATTCGGCAAATCCGCCGTCGGTTGTGGTGCCGATGCCTATCATATTCTCGCAGAAATGCGCGCTGCCGGTTTTACAGTAGTAACACTCTCCGCACATGTCGTTAGGATCTATACATACTCTGTCTCCCGGATGAAACTCTGTGACACCGGAGCCTACTTCCGCGATGACACCGGAAAACTCATGCCCCAGAATGGTAGGCGGCGTGCACTTTGCGGCACCTTCTGCGCCCGAATAGATATGTAAATCGGTTCCGCATACCCCGCATGCCTTGACCTGAATTTTCACTTCATTTGGCTCCGGTGCTCTTGTTATGGTTTCTTCTACCCTTAAATCTTTTACTCCGCAGAAAATTGCTGCCTTCATTTCAAAATCTCCTTCTTAAGCAATATTCTTTTGCAAATATCGTTTGCATAACTATAAATTTATTATAGCAGATTATTTGTTTATGTCAACAAATCAGCAGCCAGAGAGATGCCATCGGTTGGGCATTATGCTCAAGGGTACAGAAATTAAGGCCTTTTCATTTCTATATGTTAGTAATATAATGAGCTAAACAGGTAATTATCCTATTTAGAAGGAATGCAAATGAAGAAAGCAACAACAGCGGAACTTAAAAGAATGAACCGGAGCAATATTTTTAAACTCATCTATACGGAGCAAAAAATCGCAAAGCAGGATATTGCCGCGAAGCTGCAATTGAGCCTTCCACCCGTCACCCAATGCTTAAATGAATTGCAGCAGCTGCAGCTGATAGAAAAAAACGGCCATTTCGAGTCATCCGGCGGCCGGAAGCCCCAAGTGATCAGTTGTATCCGTAAAAGCCGGATTGCCTTTGGCGTCGAAGTTCTGAAAAATCAATTACGGATTGTAGCCATCGATATCTACGGTTCTATCGTTAAGGAAAGCCAAATAAATATTGCCTTCCGGAATACTCCGGAATACTACCGGCAATTAGGCGATTTTGTAAACACATTTGTCCTTTCTTTGCACGCTGCCAATAATCGCGTGCTTGGCATAGGCATTGCATTGCAAGGACTGGTTACGCCTGACGGGCAATCCGTTTCATACAGTACGATCTTGGAATGTACAGGAGTCCGCCTGGAATATTTCAATCAAAACATTCATTATCCCTGCCGGTTAATCCATGATGCGGAAGCCGCCGCTTACGCTGAGCTATGGTTTTCCGGAGATATCACCGACGCACTCTATCTTTCTTTGAGTAAAAACCTGGGCGGCGCTGTTGTAATTAATTCCGCTTTATATAAAGGGCAGGGAATCGGCAGCGGACTCGTTGAACATATGGTTTTAAAGCCTGGCGGGCGGCCATGCTATTGTGGGAAAAAGGGTTGCCTGGAAGCTTATTGCTCCGCAGATGCTTTGGTCGGAGAAAATCGTACTTTGGATGATTTTTTCACTTCCCTGCGGTCGGGAAAAACGGAAGAGACCGCCCGGTGGCATCAATATCTGGATGATTTGTCCACCGCCGTCAATAACATGCACATGCTGATCGATTGCGACGTTATCTTGGGAGGCCATATTGCCCCCTACTTGAATGAAAGCGATTTTGACGAATTGCTTACGCTCGTACAGGAAAAATGTTCATTTCCCGAGCAGCGCCATTACATCCACGTCGGAAAGTGCACACATGCCGTAGTTGCAACCGGTGCAGCCCTTTTGTACGTGAAGGAATTTCTGGATTCTATTTGAAATATTGTCCCTTTCTCACGCTAGTTATTACGCTAGTTCTGCCCAGCCTCCAAACTCTTTTTTCTATTTTTTCTATAGAATATCAGGAGTATCATTCCAGCCAGGGCAGAAATACCGGTAGCTAGATAAACTTGCTTGAAACCTGCATTCAGCGTGTTTTGGAACACCGACTCAATCTTAGGCGCAAGTTTATCAATCTCTGCAAGGTAATTTTTATTTGCTTCCTCAAAAACTGCCGGAACAGCCTTTTCCAAAGCTGTCATCTTGCTGATGGTATCATTCATATCAACTTTTGCTGCTTCTATTGAAGAAATTGCTTCCAACATCTCCTCCCGTTTAGTGATGGCTTCATTCATTTTAGCAAGCGTATCCTGCCGTTGTTTGGTTAGTATGGCAACTTGAGAAGTCAGGGCTTTCTTTGCGCTTTCAAGTGAGTCTATCTTAGCCTTCAGATCTGCGGGGGTTTTCACATCCTTAAGCTGCTCTATCACATTTGCAGGAATCTTTGCCTTTACATCCGGCGGAATCATATCAAGGATTGACCGGCCTTCCACGCCGGCCGGCGCTGCTCCTGCAGGCTGTGTACCCGCTGTATTGCCTTGGTGCGCAGCCCCCTGGGGAACTTGACTCATCATTTTTGTCATCTGGTCATACAGACCGTTAAGCTGTGCAATCGCCGTTTTCTGTGAGGCAACGGCCTCTTTCATCTCAGCTATACCTGTATCCATTCCGGCAACCGCCTTCTCCATTCCATTGATTCCATTTGTTACTCCATTGACAGCTTCTTTAAGGTCTGAAGCTCCTTTATCCATTTCGGGGATGCCGGATTGGATACCCTCTCTGCCCTTTTGAACGCCCTTTTGAATATCGGCAATAACCGATGGCGTCTTTTCACTGAACATTCTTGAGGAAAGAATTTTAATTCTCTCGGTAATATTTGTTACATCAGCAGTCTTTAACAGTTCGACTAAATCCTCCGGAAGTCCGGAGTTGCCTTCCCCCTTCATATTGATTTCTATTTTTGTTGATGAAGCAAAATCAGGGAATTCCATTCCGGCAAGCTTAGCCTTCATTTTTTCATCGGACTTAAGCTTATTTATCTTCTCTGTGAGTTCCTGTGCATATGGCAATGGCGGTGCAATAATTTCTTTTGGCAGAATTCCTATTTCTTTATCCTGCAAAGAGCTGCCCGCATGTGCAAGAAAGCCTATTAAAATTGCAGGCGCAATCGTTGTTCCGATAGACCTGATCAGGGAAAGTGCAGCCAGTGCGGAATTGGCCTCTTCTTTTTCTGTATTTTCAAGCATCATGTAATTCAACGGCGCTCCTATAGTAAAACCCATTCCCAGTCCTAGAAGCAGCAGACTTATCACGACAGTTACCAATCCTGGATAGTTCGCTGTGACAAGTATCAAAAAGGCCGACCCTGATAAGGAAATTGTAAAACCCAGAAGCAGCACACTTTTGGCACCGTATTTGTCAATAAGCTTACCGGAAAATGGAGCTCCTGCTCCGGCAAATAAGCCAAGTATAATTACAAAATAACCTCCGCTTCCGGTAGAAATTTTCACAGCATTTTCAGAAAACTGTGGTATGAATATGGTTCCCATTAGCAAAATCCCTGTTATAAAACTGATGATAAAGGTTACAACGATACGAGGATTTGTAAAATAGCCCAGATTCATAACGGGGTCTTCTGCTCTCTTTTCTGCCAGAATAAATAGTGGAAGTAAAACTATAAATAGAATGATATAAGGATAAACAGATACATTTCTTATGCTCCCGCTAAAGTTAAAGAAATCAATATTCTTAAGTCCATATAATAGTGATAATATCATAGCCACAATAAGTAAAATTCCAAGACTGTCTATTTTGCTTACATTGCCTGTCTTATTATTTTTTAGAACCCTGAAACCGCTTATAACAATAAATATTGTTATTGGAATATTTATATAAAAGATATACTGCCAGTTATTCTTGCCAAATATATCAAGTATTGCACTCCCTGCAGAGGAGCCGAATACATTGGCAATACCATATACTCCTCCAACAAGGCCTAACGCCATTCCACGCTTTTCCGGAGGGAATGTGGTACCAAATTCCGCTGTGGCAATAGGCACTATGCCTCCACCGCCGATAGCCTGCACAACACGGGCAACAAGCAGCATTGTAAAACTTTCAAAATGCTGTGAAAGACCGCAGAACAAGGACCCTGTTCCAAAAAGGAAAATCGCAATGAGATAGACATATTTTCTTCCGAATTTGTCAGCCAGTTTCCCCATAATAGGTATACTTGCAGCATAAGCCAATGTGTAAATTGTTATCATCCAAATGCCCGTTTTATCATCCACTTGAAGATTATTCTGAATAATCGTCCTTGCAGGAGTGACAATTCCTGTGTCAATAGCACCCATGAACAATCCTAAAAGGTAAACGGATGCTGTCAGCCAAAGTCTGCGGCTGCTGTTTGCCTTAGGGCTTATTATCTGCTTTTCTGTTGACATATTCCCTACCACCTTAAATCTTAATAAAATCCATCATTTCATCAAAGGTTAAATACCTGGATTTAATATTGTTTAACATAGAAGACATAATAAAATATGATAATTTATCTATATCGGTATTGATATTTATATTCCCGCAAGCTTGTTCGGCGAGGATAATATCCTTTATTTTGTTATGCAATTCATCATAACGGTCACTCGGACATCCGGCTTGAGGGCCTTCGGCCATTTCCCAAAATATCCTCATGTATTGGCTCACAAAGGTTTCCAGCGATATATATATCCTGTTCAGCTTTTCTCTGATTGGAAGCTTTTCTTCCTTCATTTGACCAGCCAAAGCAATAGTGTTTTCCCAATCACTTAAAAAAATATTATATACTAACCTTTCCTTACTCTCGAAATGGTTATAAAGGGTCCCAAGTCCCAGCCCACAGCTTTTTGCAAGCTTACGGATATTAAAATTGCCATAGCTTTCCTGAAGCAGCATTTCCTTTCCCTTCGCGAGGATAATTCCTCTAATATTTTCAATTATTTTTGGCACTTTATTCCTCCATAATTTATATGAACTGCGTTCACGAACTATGTTCATAATATAGCGAATGATAAAATATGTCAATAGAATCAGCGAAAATTTAAATGTTTAAATACATTACGGTAGTTCTATTACACCATAAAGTTTTATTCATCAACAAAACAGATTTAAAGGCTACAAAAAGCTTTCACCATTAATATACTGTGAGTATTGATATCTTTTTTTTCTAAAAGGAGTTTTTATGGCCTACATACTGCGATACAATACTACAACAAACGGTGCGGTCACTTTTACAGGCAATACCTTGGGGCTCAGCAAGCAAAGCAATGCCAACAATCCGGGAACGGAAGGGTCCATAGGTGCCTTTACTACAGTGAATACGGCACTGCGTGACAATACATATCCTGAGGGAACCACCGCCGACTGGACGCTGAATTCCTCCGCGGCAATACTGGATATCCCCGCAGGCAGCACCATTCTCTATGCAGAACTCATATGGGCGGGAAGCTGGAACTATGGCGGAGAGAATGTAAGTGCGTTTCTCAATAACGCGGTAAATTTCACAACACCAAGCGGAACTTTCAGCATCTCACCCGACCCTGCAACAGCTGTGACAAACAGTGCGCCCGATCCTACCCACAATTATTATGTGCGGTCCCAGAATGTCACTGCCCAGGTGCTGGCAGCAGGAGGAGGAACCTACCGCACGGCGAGGGTGCCCGGCACCCAGGCCACCTCCGACAACAATAGCAACCATGCGGGCTGGACCCTTGCGGTGGCGTACCAGAATCCTTCCCTTCCCGGACGCAATATGAGTATCTTTGTAGGTGCCGAGGAATCCTATGTGGGCACAGTGGCCACCGTATCGGGATTTGCCACACCGCCCACCGGCACCTTGAACGGACGGCTCATGGTCAGTGCACAGGAGGGCGATTCCAACCTTGTGGGAGACCAGCTGCTTTTCGGCCCCACATCGGCTTCCCTGGCAGCGGTATCGGGGCCCAACAATCCTGTGGGCAATTTCTTCTGCTCCCAGATCAACAACGATGCAGGCAATCTGGATATACGGGGAACCTTTGGCAGTCTGAACCACACCCCCGGTACCAACCTGTCGGGAAGAAGACAGGGGTGGGACATCACCAATATCGATGTATCGGCCAGGCTGACAAACAACCAGACATCGGCAGCGGTCCGGGGGACCACCACGGGTGACTCCTATATGATCAACGGACTGGGGCTTCAGATCAATATAAACGCCGCCAATGTGACAGCCGCCAAAACTGCCGATAAAGCTTCTGCCATTGTGGGAGATGTGATAAATTATACCATCGCTATTTCCAATACCGGCACAGCCACGGCCAATAATGTGGTCATCACCGACATACCCTGCTCTGCATCCCAGTATGTGACGGGAAGCTTCCGTGTCAACGGCTCGGTGGTGAGCGGTGCCAATCCGTCGGCCGGCGTTGCGCTGGGGAATATTGCGGCCGGGGGATCATTGTCGGTCACCTTCAGCGTCCAGGTCACATCGGTGCCGGCCTCCCTGCAGTGTATCAACCAGGCCTCTTTCACCTACCAGTACCAAAGTGTTGCGGGAGGGCCTATCATCAGCGGCGTGGGAATCAGCTCGGCGGCCTCCACGGCCATCACCAACAGGCCTCCCACAGTTCCCGGCTATAATGTGTCGACACCTGAAAATACGGCAGTGAACGGGACGGTAGTAGGAACCGATCCTGACGGCCAGACCCTTACATACAGCCTTGCCACCGCGCCCATCAACGGAAGTGCGGTGGTCAACAGCAACGGTACCTGGACCTACACCCCAAACCTCAATTTCAACGGAAATGATACTTTTACAGTCCGCGTCAGCGATCCCACAGGCGGAACTGCCATTTCTACCATCAATATCGTTGTCACACCTGTCAATGACCCTCCCACCGTCCCCAATTACACTGCGACAACCCTTGAGGATACGCCTGTAAACGGAACGGTAGTAGCCAGCGATGTGGATGGAGATACTTTGACCTACAGCCTTCAGAATCCTCCCGCCCACGGAACGGCGGTGGTGAACGCCAACGGCAACTGGACCTATACCCCCGCCCTCAACTATAACGGTCCCGACTCCTTTACAGTCCTTGTCAGTGACGGGCACGGCGGAACGGCGGTTTCTACCCTATCCCTGACGGTCATTCCTGTAAACGACAGGCCTGTAGTGCCTGATTATACGCTGTCCACGCCCGAGGATACCATTTTGAACGGGCAGGTGATAGCTACCGATCCCGATGGAGATCCGCTAACTTACAGCACCTTTACTTCCCCTATAAACGGCACGCTTGTTGTAAATCCCAATGGTACATGGAGCTATACGCCCAATCCCAACTTTACGGGAACCGATACCTTCAGCGTGCTGGTAAGCGATCCTTCGGGAGCCACGGCAGTCTCCACCATCAATCTCACTGTTACGCCTGTCAATGATCCGCCCACCGTTCCCGACTACAGCGTGACCACGCCTGAGGATACGCCCATAAGCGGCACCGTCAGGGGCAGTGATCCCGACGGAGACGTACTCATCTACAGCCTTCAGACCCAGGCCGTCAACGGAACGGCAGTGGTGAATAGCGACGGCACCTGGACCTATACGCCTGCGCTCAATTATAACGGTCCCGACGCCTTTACCGTCCTGGTCAGCGACGGCTTCGGAGGCACGGCGGTTTCCACCGTAAACATCACCGTAACCCCTGTAAGCGACCAGATTATCGTGCCCAACTACAATGTATCCACCCCGGAGGAAACACCGGTAAGCAGCATCGTAATCGCCCAGAGCGTGGACGGGAACCCTCTGACCTACAGCCTTCAGAACCAGGCCTCCAACGGAACGGCGGTGGTGAATGCCGACGGTACCTGGACCTACACGCCTGTTCTCAACTTCAATGGGCAGGATGCTTTTACGGTGGTGGTCACCGATACCGTCACGCTGAATTCCTCTCTTTCCCTCATTACCGTCACCGTTCTGCCTGTCAATGATCCGCCCACCGTCCCCGACTACACTGTGGCGGTGCCCGAGGATACACCCCTGAACGGCACCGTGGTGGGGAGCGACATCGATGGGGACCCTCTGACCTACAGCCTGAATACACCGGCTACCAACGGGACCGCTGCGGTGAATGCCGACGGTACCTGGACCTATACCCCCGCCCTTAATTTTCAGGGCACTGACAGCTTTTCGGTTTTAGTCAGCGACGGCAACGGGGGTACGGCTGTCTCCAATATCATCGTCACCGTCACGCCTGTGAATGATCCGCCTGTGGTGGGAAATTATACGGCGCAAACCACAGAGGATACGCCCACCAACGGAAGGGTGGCGGCAACCGACGTAGACGGAGATACGCTCACCTATAGCCTTCTTGGTGCAGCCATAGGCGGAACGGCTGTCGTCAACGCCGACGGGACCTGGGTATACACCCCCGGTCAAAATTACAACGGGCTGGATACCTTCAGCGTGCTGGTAGACGATGGAAACGGAGGCACGGCAGTGTCCATCATAAGTGTTGCCATCGTGCCTGTCAACGACCCTCCCACCGTCCCCAACTACAATGTTCAGACGCTGGAAGATGTTACTGTCAACGGAACAGTGGTGGGAAACGATGTGGATGGCGACACTCTCACCTATAGCCTTCTGACGCCCGCCATCAATGGGACGGCTGTTGTGAACAGCGACGGCACCTGGACCTATACACCCGGCCTCAATTATAACGGGAGCGACACTTTCAGCGTTCTGGTGAATGACGGCAACGGAGGTACGGCGGTATCCTCCATTGTGCTCACCATCCTTCCGGTCAATGACCCGCCCACCGTGCCCAATTACAGCACCCAGACCCCCGAAGATGTGCCTGTCAACGGAAAAGTGACCGGGTCTGATGTGGATAATATGCTGCTTGCTTACAGCCTCCTCACGCTTCCGGTATCAGGCACTGCGGTGGTGAATGCCGACGGAAGCTGGCTCTATACCCCCAACCCGAATTTTAACGGCACCGATGTCTTTACGGTGCTGGTGGAGGACGGAAGCGGAGGAACGGCTGTTTCCGCCATCAATATCACGGTACTTTCGGTGAACGACCCGCCTGCCGTAGGAAATTACACGGCAACCACACCGGAGGATATTCCGGTAAACGGGCTGGTGGTGGGGCAGGATATCGACGGAGACATACTCACTTACAGCCTCAACACGCCCGCCTCCAATGGAACGGCTTTCGTCAATGCTGACGGGAGCTGGACCTATACGCCCCACGCCGACTTCAACGGAACCGATACCTTCACCGTGCTGGTGGACGACAGCCACGGAGGAACGGCTGTTTCTACCGTGAGGCTGGTCATCCTTCCGGTCAACGACCGCCCTGTGGTAACCGATTATGCCGTCGTCACCGCCGAGGATACACCTATATCCGGCCGGGTTTCAGCCTTTGATCCCGATGGGGATGTTCTGGCATATTCTTTATCCGCATTGCCTGCAAACGGAACAGTTACCGTGAATGGAGACGGCGCCTGGACCTATATCCCCAACCCTGACTATAACGGTCCCGACTCCTTCAGTGTTTTTGTAGATGACGGAAACGGAGGAGCAGCCATTTCTACCGTCACAGTCACCGTACAGCCTGTGAATGACGCCATCATCGTTCCCAACTATACAGTGTCTCTTCCCGAAGACACTTCTGTTTCAGGGATCGTCACAGGAACAAACGTGGACGAAAATCCTCTTACATACAGCTTACTGGGACCTGCCGCAAACGGTACCGCGGCGGTAAACAGCAACGGAAGCTGGACGTATACGCCCAATGCCAATTTCAACGGCAGTGATGTGTTCACCGTGCAGGTCACCGATACCGTCACAGGGAATTTTTCCATTTCCCTGGTGCAGCTCTCTGTCAGCCCTGTGAATGACCCGCCTGCCACTCAGAATTATACGGTGGCCGGTGTGGAAGACTCTGCTATCGACGGCACTGTGGTGGCAAGCGATATTGATGGGGATGCCCTCACCTTCAGCCTGAATACAGCGCCTTCCCAGGGAACGGCTGTGGTAAATCCCGACGGGACCTGGACCTATACCCCTAATCCTGATTTCCACGGCAATGATACCTTCAGCGTATTGGTGAATGACGGGCACGGAGGAACGGCCGTCTCCACCGTCCATGTGAATATCCTGCCGGTGAATGATCCGCCTGTGGTGCCTGATTATACAGTCTCCACGCCGGAGGAGACGGCGGTCAGCGGGGTCATCGTGGCGGTCGATGTGGACGGGGATATCCTTGTCTACAGTTTGTTTACGGCGCCTACCGACGGGACTGTGGTGGTAAATCCCAACGGTACCTGGACGTTTACGCCTAATACCAACTTCAACGGAGACGACAGGTTTACGGTGCTGGTGACAGATGGGCAGGGAGGAACAGCTTTGTCGGTGGTCACTGTGACGGTGGTTCCTGTAAACGACCCCCCCACAGCACCCGATTATGACGTATCCACGCCTGAGGATACGCCGCTTGTGGGAACGGTAGTGGGGACCGACATTGACGGGGACATTCTGACCTACAGCCTTCTCAGCCAGGCCATCAACGGAAGCACCGCGGTGAATGCCAACGGGACCTGGACCTATACCCCCAATTTGAATTTCAACGGGACCGATACCTTCAGCGTATTGGTGGATGACGGGAATGGGGGCACGGCGGTTTCCACCGTGAGGGTGACAGTGGTTCCGGTAAATGATGCCCCTGTTGTTTCCGACTATGCCGTCACCACTCCCGAAGATATCGCGGTGAACGGTGTGGTGGCAGCATCGGACGCGGATGGAAACAGCCTGGTTTACAGCCTGTATACTACGGCAAATAACGGGACCGTGACAGTCAATCCCGACGGAAGCTGGGTCTACCTCCCCAATGCAAACTTCAACGGCACCGATGATTTCAGTGTCCTGGTAAGTGATCTGAACGGGGGTACGGCGGTATCCAATATTGTGATCACTGTTCTTCCTGTAAATGATGCGCCGGTAGTGCCCAACTATACGGCCTCCGGACCTGAGGATTCTCCCAACAGCGGGACCGTCGTAGGGACAGATGCCGATGGAGACCTCCTGACCTACAGCCTGCTCCTCACTCCCATCAACGGCACTGTGGCGGTGAATGGAGACGGCACCTGGACCTATGTCCCCCATGCCAACTTCCATGGTACCGACAGCTTCAGCGTGCTGGTGGATGACGGCCGCGGGGGAACGGCTGTCTCCACCGTAAGCCTTATTGTCACTCCTGTCAACGATGCGCCCACTGTGCCCGATTATACCGTCATAGTACCTGAGGATACCACCATCAGCGGGACGGTGGTAGCGCAGGATGTGGATGGGGACAATCTCACTTACAGTCTGTATACGCCTCCGCCAAACGGCTCGGCAGCAGTCAATGCCGACGGGTCCTGGACTTATACCCCCAGCCTCAACTATAACGGGCCCGATTCCTTCAGCGTGCTTGTGACCGACCCCAGCGGAGCTACGGCGGTATCCCGCATCAGCATCACTGTCATCCCTGAGAGCGACGCCATTGTGGTTCCTGATTATACCGTATCCGCAGTGGAGGATACGCCTGTCAGCGGCCAGGCCATTGCAACCGATGTGGACGGAAATCCCATCACCTACAGTTTGCTCAATCCCCCTACAAACGGAACAGCAGTGGTCAATGCAGACGGTACCTGGACCTATACCCCCAGTCCCAATTTCCACGGTACCGACTCCTTCGGCATACTGGTTACCGATACTGTCACCGGTAATTCCGCCGTATCCCTTGTCACACTGACGGTAGCACCTGTCAATGATCCGCCCGTCGTGCCCGATTACACAGTATCGGCGCCCGAAGACACCTCCTTGACGGGGACGGTGGTGGGTACCGACAGTGATGGAGATGCGCTCACTTATGCCGTATTCACTTCTCCCATTCACGGCGTGCTTACAGTGAATCCCGACGGCACCTGGATATATATCCCCGATTCCAACTTCTTCGGAAGCGACACCTTCAGCATACAGGTAAGCGATGGGGCGGGCGGCACGGCCGTATCCACCGTCAGCGTCACCGTGACGCCGGTGAACGACCCGCCGGTGGTGCCCGATTATATGGGCAGCACGGCAGAGGATACCATCGCCAACGGAAGGGTAACGGCCACCGATGCCGACGGAAATCCCCTGACATACAGCCTCTTTACGGCACCCACCGACGGAACGGCGGTGGTAAATGCCGACGGCACCTGGACCTATACGCCCAATCCCAATTTCCACGGCGACGACCGGTTTACGGTGCTGGTAAGCGACGGACTGGGCGGCACGGCTGTTTCCACCGTCACACTCACCATCGTCCCTGTGAATGATCCTCCTGTGACACAGAATTATAATGTTTCCACTCCTGAGGATGTGGCTGTCAATGGAAAAGTAGTGGCTACAGATGTGGATGGGGACATACTTGTCTACAGCCTGTCCGACCTGCCTCTGAACGGGACGGCTGTGGTAAACGGCGACGGGAGCTGGACCTACACGCCCAATGGAAACTTCAGCGGAGCAGACACCTTCAGCGTATTGGTAGATGACGGGCAGGGAGGAACAGCCATATCCACCCTCACCCTGACGGTGGTACCTGTCAACGATCCTCCCCAGGTACCTGACTATACCGTGTCTACACCGGAGGATATTCCTGCAAGCGGGACGGTGGTTGCGGCCGACGCGGACGGAGATGTGCTGACCTATAGCCTTCTCACCCCGCCTGTGAATGGGGTGGCTGTGGTAAACGGCGACGGGACCTGGACTTACTCTCCCAATGGGAATTTCAACGGAAGCGAGACTTTCTCGGTACTGGTGAGCGACGGACAGGGAGGGACGGCTGTCTCCACCCTGCACATCACGGTGGTCCCTGTCAACGATCCGCCTTCCGTACCCAATTATGCCGTCACTGGGCCGGAAGATACGCCCCTCGCAGGGTCGGTTATCGGTTTTGACATAGACGGAGATCCTCTCACCTACAGCCTGTTCCTGAATGCAGTTCACGGGACTGTGGCAGTCAACGCCGACGGTACGTGGACGTATACGCCAAACTCAAATTTTACAGGGGACGACGCGTTCAGCGTACAGGTAAGCGACGGACAGGGAGGGACGGCTGTCTCTACCGTCAGCCTGACCATCACGCCCGTGAATGACCCTCCCGTAATACCGGATTATACTGTCATTACCTCCGAGGACACAGCCATAAGCGGGACGGCAGTGGGATCGGACGTGGATGGAGACCCTCTGGCTTACAGCCTGTATACGGTACCTTCCAACGGAACTGCAGTGGTGAACAGCGACGGAACCTGGACCTATACACCTTTTCCCGACTATAACGGGCCCGACCTGTTCAGCATTGCGGTAAGTGACCCCAGCGGAGCCACCGCAGTGTCCCGTATCAGCATAACAGTGCTTGCGGAAAGCGATGCCATCATCGTCCCGGATTACACCATAGCAGCTATTGAAGATACGCCTGTATCGGGCCAGGTGGTGGCCATAGATGTGGACGGCAACCCCGTGGCCTACAGCCTGCTGTCTCAAGCGACCAATGGAACTGCGGTGGTGAATGCCGACGGCACCTGGACCTATACGCCAAATGCCAACTTTAGCGGCATCGACTCCTTCAGTGTGCTGGTCACAGATCCGGTTACCGGAAATACTGCCATATCGGTCATCGCTCTCAATGTAGCACCTGTCAACGATCCCCCGACGGTACCCGACTATGCTGTCTCTACGCCTGAAGACACGCCGCTGGCAGGCACGGTGGTGGGAAGCGACCTTGACGGAGATATCCTTACTTACAGCGCGCTCACGCTGCCCACTCACGGCGCACTTTCAGTGAATGCCGGCGGTACATGGCTTTATACCCCCGATCAGAACTTTTTCGGAAGCGATACCTTCAGTGTACAGGTCAGTGACGGAAGGGGCGGCACAGCTGTATCCACCGTCAATGTGACAATTACTCCCGTCAACGACCCTCCTACGGTACCCGGCTACAGTGCGTCTACCCCTGAAGATACCCCTGTAAACGGCAAAGTGGTGGGAGCCGACATCGATGGAAATCCTCTCTCGTACAGCCTCCTGACCCCGCCAACCAATGGCTCTGCCGTAGTGAACGCAGACGGCTCGTGGATTTATACCCCCGGCAGCAATTTTTACGGTGCAGACTCCTTTACGGTGCAGGTGAGCGACGGTCTGGGAGGAACGGCTGTTTCAACCATCAGCATCACCATCGTACCGGTAAACGATTTCCCTGTTGTAGGCAATTACACTGTAAGCACCTCGGAGGATGTGCCCGTGAGCGGCACTGTTGTGGCATCCGATCCTGATGGGGACATTCTTTCTTACGGCATATTTGCACAGCCTTCAAACGGCAGTGTCATAGTAAATACCGACGGTACGTGGACCTATATGCCCAATGCCAATTTTAACGGCTCCGACACCTTCAGCGTGCTGGTAGAAGACAACCATGGAGGCACGGCTGTTTCCACCATAAGCGTTACTGTGGTTCCTGTCAATGATCCGCCTGTCGTGCCTGATTATGCCGTATCCACACCCGAGGATATTGCGGTGAATGGTGCGGTGGTAGCCTCCGATGTGGATGACACGCTACTGGCGTACTCCCTGCTGACGCCTCCTTCAGACGGGGTTGCCGTGGTAAACGCCGACGGGACCTGGGTCTACACACCCAATGCAAATTTTACCGGAAACGATGCGTTTACCGTTTTGGTCAGTGACCCTGGGGGAGCTACGTCAGTTTCCACCATCATCATCACCATTTTGCCGGTGAATGACCCGCCCACCGTACCTGATTATTCAGCCTCCACGCCTGAGGATACCGCTGTAGGAGGAACCATCATAGGAAACGATATCGATGGAGATGTGCTGACCTACAGTCTCTTTACCCAGGCCATAAACGGAACCGCCGTGGTCAATACCGGCGGCACCTGGACTTATACCCCCAATGGGAATTTCCACGGCTCGGATACTTTTTCAGTGCTGGTGGATGACGGGAGAGGCGGAACAGCAGTATCCACGGTAAGGCTTACCATACTTGCCGTCAATGATCCGCCCGTCGTGCCCGATTATACTGTGGCGACGGCTGAAAACACGGCTGTCAGTGCCAAAGTCACAGCTACCGATGCAGATGGAGATGTTTTGAGTTACAGCCTGTATACCCCTCCTGCCAACGGAACAGCCGTGGTAAACGGAGACGGCACCTGGACGTATACTCCCAATGCAAATTATGCGGGGCCTGATCTTTTCAGTGTGCTGGTAAGTGATCCCTCGGGTGCTACGGCAGTTTCCACAATCAACATCACCGTTTTGGCCGTGAGCGACCAGATCACCGTGCCCAATTATGCCGATACCATTCTGGAAAACAGTTCTGCAAGCGGGCAGGTGGAAGCTGTGAGCGTGGGTATGAATCCCCTTGTTTACAGCCTTCTGAATGCGCCGGCCAACGGAACTGCGGTGGTCAATGCCGATGGCACCTGGACCTACACACCCGCTCCATATTTCTTCGGCGCCGACAGCTTTAGCGTGCTGGTCACCGATACGGTAACAGGCAACGTGGCATTGTCACTCATACAGATAACTGTTCTGGAAGTCAATTATCCTCCTACAGTCCCTGACTATGCGGTGTCGGTTCCCGAGGATACGCCGGTGAACGGAACAGTAGTAGGAAGCGATGTGGATGGAGATGTCCTCACATACAGCCTGGCCTCCGGCCCATCCAACGGGACGGCTGCGGTAAACAGCGACGGGACTTGGACCTACACTCCGAATCTCAACTATACCGGCGCCGACACCTTTACCGTTCTTGTGGATGACAGCCATGGAGGTACTGCAGCTTCTACAATAAATATCACTATATTGCCTGTCAATGATCCGCCCGTCGCACCGGATTATGCAGTATCCACCGCAGAGAACAGTTTTGTTACGGGAAGGATTATCGCAACCGATCCTGACGGAGATGCACTGACGTACAGCCTGTTTACCGCCCCTACCGATGGAACAGCCGTCGTCAACCCTGATGGGACCTGGACCTACACACCAACTCTTAACTTCAACGGAGTGGATGTTTTTACGGTTCTGGTAGAAGACGGTGCGGGAGGAACGGCAATATCCACCGTCAATGTCACTGTGACACCGGTCAACAATCCGCCCGTCACACAGAACTATAATGTGTCTACGCCCGAAGATGTGGCGGTAACCGGAACGGTGACGGCAACCGATCCCGACAGGGACCCGCTGACCTACAGCCTTCTTACCCCGCCTACTGACGGCACGGCTGCGGTCAATCCAAACGGAATGTGGACCTATACACCCAATCCCAATTTTAACGGTGTGGACACTTTCAGCGTCCTTGTGAGCGACGGACAGGGAGGAACCACCTTCTCCACCATAAACATCAACATACTGGCCGTAAACGACCCACCTGCCGTGCCTGATTATGCGGCTTCCACGCCTGAAGACATCCCTGTAAACGGGAGGGTCACGGGCACTGATGCGGATGGAGATGTGCTGGCTTACAGCCTGCTGACGGCTCCCACCGACGGAACGGTGCTGGTGAACGCCGATGGCACGTGGACTTATACGCCCAATTCGAACTTCAACGGAGCAGATATGTTTACCGTGCTGGTGGACGACGGAAGGGGAGGAACGGCGGTATCCGGTATCACCATTACCGTCCTGCCTGTCAATGATCCGCCTACCGTCCCTGATTATGCCGTATCTGGCATAGAAGATTCTCCGGTGACGGGCACCGTCATAGGAAACGATGCGGATGGGGACCTTTTGACCTATAGCCTGCTGACGCCGCCTATTTTCGGAACGGTGACAGTCAATCCGGATGGGACCTGGCTATACACGCCTGCAGGTAATTTCTCCGGGAATGATACTTTCAGCGTGCTGGTCGGCGATGGAAGGGGAGGTACTGCCATATCGGCAGTGGTAGTGACCATATTGCCCGTCAATGATCCGCCTGTTGCGCCTGATTATTCTGTTACAACCCCGGAAAATACCGCCGTATCGAGCAGAGTGGCCGGCACCGATCCCGAAGAACAGCTTCTCACCTACAGCCTGTACACCTCCCCCAACAACGGTTTTGCAGTAGTCAACCCCGATGGGACCTGGATGTATACGCCTGGGAATGATTACACCGGACCGGACCTGTTCAGCATACTGGTGAGCGACCCCCAGGGGGGGACGGCGGTATCCAGGATCACTATCACCGTTGTTGCCGAAAGTGATGAGGTGGTTGTGCCCAATTACACTGTAACAACACCGGAAAACGTGCCCACCGGCGGCCAGGTGGAAGGTGTGAGCCTGGAGGGAAATCCCCTTCAGTACGGTCTCCTGTCCTCTCCAGGCAACGGAACGGCAGCCGTCAATCCCGATGGGACCTGGACATATACGCCCAATCCGTTTTTTGAAGGGGCAGACAGCTTCACTGTGCTTGTCACGGATACGGTTACGGGAAACACAGCCGTGTCTCTCATCCAGATCACCGTGAGTGCTGTCAACCACTCGCCAGAGGTGCCCGATTATACGGTCACCACTGCCCAGGGCTCCCAGATCAGCGGTACCGTCATCGGTACCGATCCCGACGGAGATATATTGAATTACAGTCTCCTGACACCTCCTGCCAATGGAAGTGCTGCAGTCAATTCCAATGGTACGTGGACGTATGTTCCCACGCCCGGGTTCAATGGGCCGGACAGCTTCCAGGTGCTGGTGGACGACGGACAGGGAGGCACGGCCGTGTCGGTGATAAGCATTACGGTCACGCCCGTAAACAGGCCTCCTTCGGTGCCCAATTACAGTGTAAGCACACCCCGGAATGTGTGGATCAATGGAGCCGTAGTGGGAACCGACCCCGACGGGGACCTTCTCACCTACAGCCTGCTGACGGCCTCTACTGATGGAACTGCCACGGTAAACAGCGATGGAAGCTGGACCTATGAGCCCAATGCGGGATTCGTAGGCGCCGATGTATTTACCGTACTGGTGGACGACGGTCATGGAGGAACCGCTATCTCCACCGTACTGGTCAATGTAATATTTGTGAATACGCCGCCCACTGTTCCAAACTATACTGCAAGTATCCCGGAAGATGTACCGGTAAACGGAACGGTGGTAGGGACAGACCCCGACGGAGACGTGCTGGTTTACAGCCTCTTTACCAATGCCATAAACGGAACAGTCATTGTCAATGGCGACGGCACCTGGGCATATACCCCCGCCGGCAACTTCAACGGCACAGACAGCTTCAGTGTTCTGGTCAGCGACAGCCGGGGTGGAACGGCTGTATCCACCGTAAGCATCACTGTCATCTCTGTAAATGACAATCCGGTGGTAGGTAATTACTCGGTATCGACGGCTCAAAATACGGCTGTAAGCGGTACCGTAGTGGCAACCGATCCTGACGGGGATATCCTCACCTACAGTCTTTTGACGCCTCCGGTTCATGGTACGGCTATGGTAAACCCGGATGGCACCTGGACTTATACCCCTGCTCCAGGGTATAGCGGACCTGACTCCTTCAGTATTCTTGTCAGTGATCCCCATGGAGGCACGGCTGCCTCCACCATAACCGTTACTGTCGTACCGGTGAGTGACAGGGTCACGGTACCCAATTACACAGCCTCCACTCTTCAGGATACACCTGTGAACGGCCAGGTGGCAGGCACAAGTCTGGATGGAAACCCGCTGGCTTACAGCCTGCTGAGCGCCCCTACCAACGGTGCGGCCGTTGTCAACAGTGACGGCACATGGGCGTATACGCCGGGCAGCGAGTTCAGGGGGGTGGATTCCTTCAGTGTCCTGGTTACAGATACCGTAACAGGAAATACGGCGGTATCGGTCGTCACCATCACGGTGATTCCTGTAAACCGCCCGCCTGTCGTACCCGACTACAATGTGTCCACACCTGAAAATGCGCAGCTAAACGGTACTGTCAGAGGGAGTGACCCGGATGGAGATCTATTGACATACAATTTGCAAACACCTGCGCAAAATGGAACAATCCTTGTCAACGCCAACGGTACATGGGTCTATACGCCCAACACCAACTTTGTAGGGGCCGACAGCTTTACCGTCCTTGTAAGCGACGGCCAGGGAGGTACGGCGGTATCCACGGTAAATATTACGGTGGTTGAGGTCAATATTCCTCCGACAGTGCCCGACTATACCGTAGCTACATTCCAGAACACCCCGGCGGACGGAAGAGTCGAAGGGGAGGATGTCAACGGAAACCCTCTCACATACAGCCTGTTTACACCCCCTGCAAACGGGGAAGCCGCTGTCAATTCCGACGGTACCTGGACGTATACCCCCGATTTGAATTATACAGGGACCGATACCTTCAGCGTATTGGTAAGCGATGGTAGAGGGGGGACGGCTGTGTCAGTGATCCGCATCACAGTAGAAGGACAGACAGATGTCATCACCGTACCTGACTATGATGTCGCCACCCAGGCCAATGTGCCCGTATCGGGCCAGGTGCAGGGCACCAGCTCCCTGGGCAGGCCACTGACCTACAGCCTATTGACGCCACCCCTTCATGGAACGGCCATTGTCAACCCTGATGGAACCTGGACCTATACTCCTGCTCTTGACTATGTGGGGACCGACGCCTTCAGCGTGCTGGTGAGCGACGGGCTGGGTGCTACAGCGGTGTCGGTAATAAACATTACTATCGAAAGTCCCGTTGATATCATCACGGTACCCGACTATGACGTAAGTACCACCGCTAATGTGCCGGTATCGGGCCAGGTGCAAGGCACCAGCTCCCTGGGCAGGCCGCTGACCTACAGCCTGCTGACGCC
>JAEZCO010000064.1 GCA_023433505.1 Bacillota bacterium
CCTCTATCCTGCCAAAGGAGTGTTTCGCCGCCGCAAAAGAAAAGAATACGAACGCCTTCCCGGTAGAATGCCTGCATTTCTGCCTGTACCTCCCGGTAAGCAAGCATGCGGCCGGTAATGTTGTTGACCGCACAGTGCCGGCAGCTTAAATTGCAGGAATCCGTTAGAATGATGGTTGCTAGAATGGGCTTTTTCTGCTTAAACAAAATGGTTTTTACTCCGAAAAAAGCCAGGGATAAAAAGTGTCTGCTTTTCATGTTCCTTCCTCATATCTTTATTTCATCGATCCAGGGTTGTTTCATGGATTGCTCCCATAGATGATTTAAATAATGCAGGGAATATTGTTTTTCCACATAATGATAAGCCCATCTTCCCCAGTCAGTTAATAGGATTTGGGAGCCTTGCTTTTTAGTTATTCCAAGCATCCGCAGGAGACGGAATAAAAGTTTAAATTCCTGTTCCAGGTCTTTATTAAATCGGGTTTGAAATGCCCGGGCATCAATCATGCCGTCGTAACATCTCCAAAAAATCCAGAAAATCATTTGCTCCCTGGCATTCAGGGTACTGACCAGATTAATGGGCATTCTCTTTTCTTTTAGAGCCCGGATATATTCGTCTACATCAAAGGTATTAAGATAAAAATAATTTCCAAACAGAGAAGTGGCTCCGGCCCCAAAGCCCACAAAGCTTTCCCTGGTTACCGAGGTATAGCGGCTGTGCGGGTTTTTTCCATAAGTCCACACGGAACTTCTTTGATAGCCATGTTCTGTGGATATTTTATCAATAAGTTTCAGGATGCGGCCTTCCTGCAGCTCATTAAACCGGCTGAAGCCCCTTTGCTTGATTTGTTTGCCCAGGTTAGTCATGGGGAAAAGGATGAGCGGATAGATGGAAAGCTGATCTATCTTATAAGCATAAATCTTTTTTAAATCGTAACGGATGTCTTCCAGGGTCTGCCCGGGCAGATTGGTCATCAGATCAATATCCACACATTTGAAATGATATTTCTGAATCGTTGCTAAAACCTGCTCAATGTGCTGGGAATCATAATTTCTTCCTAAAAATTGAAGTATTGGATCGTTAAAGGTCTGAACGCCCAGGCTGATCAGATTGATGCCCAGATCCTGCAGTTCCTCAAATAACTTTTCATTGGCCTGGTTGGGGTGAATCTCAATGCCAATATCTCCTGCAAATCCATAACGCTCTCTGATAAAATCAAGGACTTCACGGAGTTCAGACAATAGAAGGGTCGGGGTACCGCCGCCAATATAAATGGAAGAGATCCTTTTGCTGCTCATATATTCTTCATACAGCAGCAGCTCCTGAAGCAGAGCTTCTTTATATTTTTGGGCCTGGTCCGCATTGTAAAGGACTTTATTGTAAGGACAGTAGGGACAAAGGGTTTTGCAAAAGGGGATGTGAAGATAGATGCCGGTTTCTGCATCTATGGCCTGGAACTGAACCAAACCTTCTTGATAGCCTTTAAATAGAAATGGATCTTTTTTTCCGATCATTCTACGAAACACCTGGGTAATCAAGTTTTATCCTCCGCCTTATGTAGTTCCTTTAATCTTTTTTGTACATACTCCAGATCAAAGGAAGAACAGATTCTTCTTTCTTCTGAGTCCAGAATTCGATAATGCTGGCTGATGATATTTTGTTGAATTTTATAGGAACCCCTTTGCTCCAGGTCTTTCCACCAGACTTTACCGCCCAGGGTGCGTTCATAATGATCCTCATAGTGATTAAAAGCCAGGGACAGCACAAGGTCCTGGGGATTTCCACCCAAGGCCAATTGAATCATTTCACTGTCCTTAAATAATAAGGCTACCAGGGCGGCTCCGGTCCAGCCTAAGCTGGATCTGCCCTTTTCGATTTGGACCAGCGTCTTCTTGGACAAACCAATCATTTCAGCCATTTTATCCTGGGTAAAATCCATCTCGTTTCTAATTAACTTGAGCTTTGCATCCATGATTTTAACAAAGGCGTCTCGGTTCATAAAAATCATCCTTATTTACAATATTAGTGTAATATTACACTTTTAGAACCATTTTGTAAATGCCTTTAAGAAAAATTGCAACAGGGAGAAATTAAAAGAGCTGATGCCAAAGGAACCGGAAGGTTCCTAATGTACAGCCTCTTATTTCAAAAATAAAAAATAATAGAACGCGGATTTAACGGATTATATGGATTTGCGCAGATCTTAATTTAAAGATTATTAATCCGCGTGAATCCGTGGAAATCCGTATAATCCGCGTTCTATTCTACGGTTGTTCGTTGTGTTATCTGCCAGAGCAATTTAAAGTATTTACCGCACTCCCTTTACTTTGCTTCAAGAAGTTTTAAGATGATTTCGTTGGTCAGGTTTGGTACGATTTCAAGAGAGAAGGACATTTCCATTCGTTCGTATTTTTTATGAGCGTCATATCCGTAGGGGCCGATATTAATGACCGGTACATTAATGTCCCGGATATCCTGGTATTCCACATAGTGTTTGGTGCCCCAGGCGGGATTATTGCTGCA
>JAEZCO010000073.1 GCA_023433505.1 Bacillota bacterium
ACGGGTATCCGGCTCAGCTTTTTGGCTGCAATCCGAACACCCGTTGTAAATTTGTATTTGATTTGCATGTTAAGTGCGGTTAGTATTCCAACCATCTGTAGCACCTCCTGTTAGTGAGACAGAATACCACAGACTACATTGGAAGTCTATTACTTTTAGCGAATTGAATTACACTTTTCACGAATCTCATCTAGCCGTTGAAGGGGATGGCTTATTGTCATTTCGTATGTATAGAAAGGAAATTGCTAGAGCAGGAAAGCTGCCTGCCTTTAATGAATTAATTTTGAAAATGTAAATAAATCTATGCAGATGAAAGAAATATGTTAACTAAACCTTAAGTACCTTGGCTACGATTTTATAATGCAAGTTATCTCTATAATAAGCATCTCCCAAGCTTACAACAAGTAAATATTTACCTGGCAATTTATAGAATCCATCCGATCTGTCAATATACATATTGGCAAACTCCAAATCCGTAAGACTCATAAAATCATATGTAATATCGTTATAATCAAAACATAGCGTAGCCTTAGGATTCTCGGGCTCAAACCTCTTGATACATATTTTTAATTCTTCAGGTGCAATCAGCGCTAAGGAATGCAATTGATTTTTAGGAACCTTCTTAACTTTTTCAGGATCAATTTTTCTATCACTATCATAAAAGATAAACTCTCTTTCCTCGAAGGGATGTAAAGATAATAATTCGTTTATTGAAGCATGTCCTGTCTTTATCCAATACTTGCTATCGTCAAAAATATAATTTTCTGGTTGATAGTAACTGGGCACATGCGCTAGAAGACTAATTGTAACTTTATCTAATATTTCTGCTGAACTGCCATCTTCATATATCATATCTTTGGGGTTTACGGCACATTGTATACTTTCATCATCGGAAACGATCCTAATCCACTCACCTGTTTTTGTATCAATACCAGCCACACATAAATTATTCTTGTACTTTTTTGACTTGGTCAAAATGACTATATTCTTCAGCATTGATTGACCCCCTACAAAATACTTAAATATGTTTTATCTCTATATCCAGCTCTGGGTAAATATTTTTAATTGATTCAGCGACAAGCCTTCTATGACATTTGTTTGCGGTTTCCTCACTGCATAATAAGCAAATATGATCTAATTTCTTATTATATTTATCGTCGAGCCATTTTTTAATATCTCGATTTTTAAGTAGATTGCTGAAAAGGACTTCGTATTGAACCCAATTTATTTTTCCCTTTTTGTAGTCATCCAGGATTTCTTTTGTTGGTGCCAAGTTTATATCATGAATATAATCTATTCTGAATAATTCTTTTAAAAAAAACTCAAGGTCTTCACCTTTTGAAAACCCTGCTAATTGGGAAGAATTATTCAGCCGTATATCCACGACTTTATTTACATTATTTTGCTGCAAAAGAGAGAAAAATTTTTTTGCATTTTTCTTAGTAAACCCTATGGTAAATATCTTCAACAGCTATTTTCTCCTTCTCATTATTTATATTAAAACCGATATCTTTATTCCTAATGTCATACGCTTTTTCAATCAGTGCTGAATCATCATATTCCATGCTAGCTAAATCAAATAATGTACGCTGGTTTCTAGTTGGAAAATATAAATCAAGGAGCCTTTTTTCGAGGTGATCTTGACTTTCAGTATAGCCATTTTCAAGAATGTTTAGTACATCATATTTTTGTTTATACAACTGCCGGGCAACCAGAATATTCCTATGGCAATCCATTGGATCTTTTTCAGTGCACATTATTGCTATCCGGTATCCTTTCTCAATACCTGCCTTTATTCTTTCAATTCCGCTAATAAAGGACATTGTTTTGCTAGTCTTTTCAAAACTCAAAATCCCATCGGATTCATACAACGTATTATCCTCACGTCTTGCTCCAAGTTCCTTCCCCATAAAGATATATTGAATACCTTTACTATGCAGGAATCTTTTAATTTCATCTCTGTTATACTGCGGAGCATACTTGGAAAAGGGCATGCTACGTACATCAACTACGCAATTGATATCATGTTTATTTAAAAGTATGAAAAGATAGTCTTGCTTATATGAAGAATGTCCGATAGTATAAACTTCGTTCATATTGGCTCGCCCTTCTCCTTTCCTTTAGAATTCGTTCTGTTCTGTAACTTATTACTATTTTATTATACCATATATTAAATTGTCATAAACTTAAATTGCAAATAAGGATTTATTTAATCTTTCAACCCTTATACCATAACCCTCGTCATATATATAAGTGTATTCAAATTATTGGTCAAACTTAAATTAATTACATCTACAGATGCTTATTAATTACCAAGCCTTCTTGCATTCCGTTTGGGTATAAATAGATTAGCTTTTTTCTATCGAAAACCGGATTCACCTCGTGGATAATACAGTGATGATTCGGGCACACAATAAGTTGATTGCTTGCATCGTTATTTAAACTTTTTACAAAATAATCAATGTGATGCGCTTCTATGACATGTGCTCCATATCCTTCTCCGATAAGCTTTCCACAGATTTGGCACTGATAATCGTAAAGCAGCTTGAGATTATCGCCTATTTTTCTATTCAGCTTTCTGATTCTAACAACCCGTTCATCTTCAAGAATTTTAGAACCTTTATCTACGATATCATAATTGAAATTGGATTCAAAAACGCGCTCTGATTGCTTCTCAGCTACCTGTTTCAGCAAGTAAATATCATCAGCCATGATTGTTTCAAAAATGTAGGAGTCTTCATATTCAGTTGTATAGATTGCAAGGTACTCCTTGAAATATTCAGGTGATTTTATAATGGTGCGATCTCCTTCGGGACGCATTTCTCTCTGACGCATGATAAAAGTATAACTTTTTGAGAAACTGGCTTGCAGTGCTCTTGCTAGGGCACCATTACGAGGATATCGAATCTGAAGAGTATCTTTGATTCTTTTAAATCGTGTATCAAAATTGACATTCCGAATCTGTGCTGTATATCTTTTTCCATTAAGATAGATGCTTATTGGTTTAGATTCTCCACGCTGCAGAAACTTTCCCATGTTTCTTGCGAAGATTATTTGATTTTCGACAGGCAAAGTAATGCCTTCAGTTAGTAAAGACCAATTAGCCTCAGTTTTATACACATAATGTTCAAAACTTTCCATAGCACCATCTTCTTAAAACAATCTTATATACAGAAAAATCTTCTGCTTTGTAGTAACAACCAACCACTGCCGTATTCCTTAAAAATCCAATTACATTATACTTTTTTCGACTCTGCAGTACAAGACAAATGGATTAAGAACTGTCAGCTAATTTTCTTTTCTTTATTTCTTTCCCGAAAGGCCCGCACGTTATAGTGATTCCGGCACTTGACAGAGCAGAATTCACTGCGGGAGTTGGGGTTATAATACGCTTCCCCACAATTCTTACATATCTTCAATGGACTTGCGGGATCTGTGATTAAGAGGGCATAGCTTAACTTCAGCACAGCCAGCAGATTTTCCGGTTCCCAGACAAGCTGAGGCGGAGTGCCGAAGGTCAAGCGATAGTTCATACCGCAAGCTTCCGGAGTCAACTCCTGCTTCTGGAGCTGCTCCTGTTCTTTTTGGCTCAGTTTATCCGTCTGTCCTTTTACCAAGAGAAAGTGCATATAAAGAATACTGAGTGTGTCTTGATACCGCTCCAACGGCTCACCATATGTCTTGGCAAAGATACCGCTGTAAACAGGGGTTGTACCGCCGTCACAATTATCTGCATCGCGCCCGGCTCTCAGCAGTGGACTTATAACAGGCGGCGTCACACCCAGTGGACCGTATTTGCGGGCAAAGGAAAGACAGACCTCATCCTTATCTTCCTTCTGTTCGAACACCAGCTTGCCGAGATTCAGAGCGTCTACCACCATTTGCTCCGGCACAGAGGTGCAGCTGTAAGGCAGATCAGTGGCAGTTTCGGAGGGCATGATATATTTCACACTGTGGTTATCTGAAATCCGATAATCCGACCAGCGTACCCAGCTGCCGTTGAGATTTGAAAACATATTTTTGAGTTCCATAACGAACCTCGATTCTATAAATATAATCACATAGAACAGTACGGCACGATAACCTGTGCTGTACTGTTTTCTTTTTGCTGTTTACGCCGCCAGACTCAAGACCTTCCGCTTAAGCGGCGGGTAAATCCTCTTGGAGATTTCCCATCCAAACATAAAGGTCGGAATGGTCAGCCAGCCGAGCGCCCTTGCGCATGCGGGGACGTAACCTTCGCCACGCTGGCTGCTCATAATAGCTTTAATGCGCCTGTATGTACGGTCAAGTACGTCCAGAACGTTGCGGCAGCTTGTACCCAGCATTTCTGCTATTTCCTTCGTTTTCATTTGCTGGATAGCACTCAGAAACAGGATATTTCTCTGATGCGCAGTAAGTGCCTGAATCGCTTTTGCCAGCTTGCCTGAACTGACCAGCTGATGTAAATCCTCCGGGTCTTGAGAGAAGATTTCTTCCAGCCACCTGTTATCGGGTCTGTTTGGCAAACCCTTACTTCTTCCTTTACTTGACCTGTAAAAGCTAAGTTCGGCTATCTGAAACTCTCTGCCATCCTGGTGCTTTTTGATCCAGCGCCTTGTTCTTTCATGTTTGTTGTCCAGCAACTCCAACTCATCTGCATGACTACCTGCCCAGCGTCTTACTTCCTCGTTATCGCTTTTCAGATACTTAATGGAAGGACATTCCAAAATCTGATGCGGAATACCTCCTTTCCTTACACATTCTTCGTTTTGATGCTTCATTGCTGTATCCTCCGTCAAAAATTTTTGACTCTACTTCCGATTTTGCCTTTTTCAAGGTCTAATATATAGGCGTGTAATTGATGTAATTATAATAACCAATTACACAATATTTGTCAAGGGGGAGCAAAATGAAAAATACAGTCAGTGTAGAGCGGGGGTATAAGCTGATGTTTCAGGAGTATCCCGATGTAGTGGATGTGGACGCTATGCGCGTCATGCTGGGCGGTATCGGAAAGAGAACAGCTTACCGCCTGCTGCGGGATGGAGTCATTGAATGTGTTCGCATGGGTCGGGTTTATAAGGTGCCGAAAATCAGCGTCATTTCATATCTCTGCAAAGCAGAAGTCGAGAGTGAATAAATGATACGGCTTGAATACACCGTCAACCTATGCTAACATCACACAACACCCGAGAACGGGTATTTTCTTTGAAAGGAGGGGACTGAATGGTGACAGGTAGCCTGTTTGAGCGAAAAGGTAAATATACCGCCGTGATTAATACATATGAAAACGGCAAAAGAAAGCAAAAGTCCATTGCACTTGGCATCCCTGTCAAGGGCAATAAACGCAAGGCACTGGAGATGCTGGAGGAATTGAAACGTTTGTACAACGGCGAGGGGATAAAGGATTTGCAGATAAAAAAAGATTCACCTCTGTTTGCCGATTTTCTTAGAGATTGGCTGAAAATCACAGCGCCTACCATTGAACGGACAACGTATCAGAGTTATGAAAGCATGATCAATGCGAGGCTGGACGGCTTCTTCCGCATGCTGGGCGTGACGCTGGCACAGGTGGAACCATCACATATCCGTGCACTGCACGATTCAATTTTCAAGGACGGCTGCAATGCTAATACGGTCATTCATTATCATGCCATCGTCAGGAAAGCGCTGCAATATGCTGTGAAAAACGAGTTAATTTCTAAAAATCCAGCCGACATGGTGGATCGACCGAAGATGGGGAAGTATGTTGCTGAGTATTATAATGAGAACGAGTTGGCATTACTCTTTGAAGCGACACAGAGGGATTCCATAGCTGTGGTCATCCAGCTTGCCGCCTATTATGGGCTGCGGCGCAGCGAGGTGCTGGGTATTCGCTGGAGCGCCATTGATTTTCAGCGGGGCACTGTCTCCATAAATCATAAAGTAACAGAAGGCAAAAACGGGGGGCAAAAGGTGATTTATGCAGAGGACAAACTGAAAACAAAATCCAGCTTCCGTACGCTGCCGCTGATTCCCGAGGTACGGGCGCTTCTTCTGGAGACAAAGGAGTGGCAGGAGAATTACCGAAAGCTATTTAAGAAAAGTTACGATAATACCTACGCCGACTATGTCTGCATAGACGAAATGGGCAAGCTCTTTTGCCCTAATTACATTACAGAGCATTTCGGTTACCTTTTGAAGCGGTATCAATTCAGGAAAATCCGCTTTCACGATTTGCGCCACTCCTGCGCCAGTTTGCTTTTAGCGCATGGCATCCCTATGAAATCTATTCAGGAGTGGCTTGGCCATTCCACGTTTGCAACCACGGCAGACACCTATTCGCACCTGGACTTCAGCTCCAAGCAGGAATCGGCAAAGGCCATCAGTGCTGCCTTTGGCAAACAGGAAGAGCAGGTAGCAGATGAGCCAGAGCGTGAGGAGCCGGAAGAGGTCCAGGAAGAGGAAGAAAAACAGGGATTGGGCATGACCATGAGCATGATGTAATGGGGAGGTAAAATGGAGCAGGATTATATGAAGTTATTAAAGGACTGCCAGGAAACGCTCTCATTGGAGCAGTTCCGGGCAGTAGCACATATTAGCAAGCGAAAGGCAAAATGGCTGTTTGAAAACGGCGTCATTCCTTGCGAGGATTCGGGTAAGCAAACACACCGTTTTCAGGTTAAAAAGCGTGATGTAGTAGATTTTCTCCAGCGGCGGGATGCGGGAGAGCTAAACGGCATTATCCCAGCCGGTGCTTTCAGCAACAAACAGCTTCATAATACCCCGCTGCTGAACACAAATATGGAGGAGCTTCTTTCTTTTCTGATGGAGGAATGGGCGGACGAGCCGGATATGCTGACCACCAAACAGGTGGCAGATTTGACAGGATATAACGGCACCACTATTAACAATTGGGCGGTGGATGGGAAAATCCAGACCGTAAATTTTTACGGTAAAAATCTTATCTCAAAGGAATCACTGGCGGAGTATCTGGCAAGTGCCGAAGGTCAGCACATTGTCCGACCTTCTCAGAAGCATCAGGAAATCATTGAAGCCTTTACTGACAGAGAACAAAAAAGCGGCATGGTTTTTGGTTCCCTGTCGCTGTAAATTTATTTGCCTTTTTTTACGCCTTTATTGTCACCAAATATCTCGGCAACTGCTTTTAGAGATGAAATAGTGGCGGCTGCTTGTGTTTGATCTGACCGCAGTTCGAAGGTCAATTTATTATTAATACTTGGATCTTTCTGAAAATGACCTTCAATCAAAACATGTCCTTTTTTGTTAAAGGTACATTTAAGGTCAAGCTCTCGTTCAGTATTATCCAGCGTAGCAACACCATCAAGGACTTCATAGCAATACTTCATTTGTTGAAGAAAACTGTACAGCTCGCCTGTTGTGAAATAATGCGTTGCATTAACAACCATATATTCTCCAGCACGAATTGACAGATTTCCTTTAGCCCCATATCCGCCGCCGTAGCTTGTTTCATTTGGGTATCCCCAAACTTCATCGATTGTAAGTTCAATAGAATCATCCATACTCTCAAGTTTGAAAGCAAGCATTGGGAGGGGAAGCTCGTTATGTTCATTTGTTGGCATAAGACTACCTTACTCCTTTCTGCGGTCCAGAATAGAGAGGAACAAATCATTTAGAGGTTCCCAATTACTTGGCTGCTCTTTTGGCAGAGCTTCGATTTGTTCTCGGATTATACTCAAATTCTGCTCTATAAATTCATTAAGCGGAGCAATTTTCGGAGTTTTCCCGATTTCCGGCGTGGACATTTTAAGCTTTAACAGATCAGCAACAACAGGTTTCAGTTCCGGCTCAAGCTGTGTTTCTACAAGCTCGGTAAAAAGCATCGGAGGCGGTGTATGCCGTTCCAGAATCCAGCGGCAAGCCAGTAAGGGACGGATAACATAGAAATATTTTTTCGCTTTTACCATCTCGCCCTTCAGGTATTCACGGTAGTTTCCTTCAGCTGTGCTTAGATAGTGCCACAATCCTGATCTGGCTACAAAATAATTGCCGATGAGAGGCAATAAATGCTTAAATTCATCTGTAGTTTTATAAACGATAGGTGAGTTGCTCCACTCGAACAACGTTGGATTGGAGGCATGAAGCAACTTCAAAGTCTTATCAATGTCCCAGCCGTTTATGTCCAACACATCATTAAGCGGGTATTCCAGCACGTCTCTCGTCCTGTCAAGCCGTAGATAGTAAGCCTTTGGGCGCACATAAAAGAATCGCACATCGTAATCACTATCCGGCGATGCAAAGCCCCAAGCTCTGCTACCTGATTCTACGGCATGCAGGATGGTGATGTTTTCGGCTTGCTCTATATCATTCAGTTTTTCGATAATGATGTTTTGCATATAAATCCTCGTATCCCCTTATATAAGGTCACAGATTGTCTAAATAACATTCAAAATAGGGGCGTTCTCTATAGATGATGTCATTTTTCTCATCAACGGGATTTTCGCCAAGCGGATTAACAGAATCAGCATAGTATGATTTAATTTCGCCTGTTTTTGCCACATAGCTATGATTTATTATTTCAGCAATATCATCTACAGAATATCCTTCTGGTATATTGAAAAACTCCATAAGAAAAGTTGTTCCAAAGGTAAAAGACTTTCCGTCTTTCATTTTTACAACGAATCCAGTCCAACTCATAAGAGTTTCTCCATGTATTTGATGCAGGACGGAGATAGGAAAAGCAAATCGACTTTTCTCGATTTTTGCAATGTCATAATCGTTTATGCTGTTTCTTTTGGTAACAAAACTCTTAACAATATCGTAGTATCCGTGTTTTGAATTTTTAAAGATGCTTTTACCTGTTTGCTCCTCTTTGAAGCGTTTTATGGCCAAGTCAACAATTGTCTTGGGGTTTCGAAAAATGACACAAGGCAAATAAGTTCCATCTATTAAATATACAGAAGCCCTATAGCCAGTACCATAAGATTGACTCGTCAATGGTTCAGTATTTTCTTTTAAAAATTTAATTATACCTTCTTTACTCATCTGTTCCATAGATGGACTCCTCTATTGACAAAGCTACATAATGCTTAGTATTTAGAAACATAAAAGCCCCATACGCAATTACTGAATTCGCCAGCTGCAAACTTATGATCCTGCCCGTTAATAGTAACACTAAAAATTGTAAAATCATATTCCTGACCATATAGAGGGTCTCTAATATGAGCCTTTTCACCAGTGTTGTGCCATTTGTAATCAAATATATTGACGCTAAATAACTGACATTTTCCGTCAAGACCAGTTGTTTCATGTTGCCAAGTTTTTTGCTTCCAGGCTTTCATCGGCGATTCCCTCCGCTGCTTTATAAAAATGGCCTGTCATATTCTGACAGACCATTGATTGCTGGTGGGGCGAAAAGCCCCAAAATGGCGGAAGAGGAGGGATTCGAACCCTCGTGCCGCTTGCGCGACAACCTGATTTCGAGTCAGGGCCGTTACAACCACTTCGATACTCTTCCATATATATTTTACCGCCGAAGCGGAAAAACGCTTTTTATAAAACTGTTAGCAAACTGTTAGCATTTGCTAAATTTTTTAATCCACCAGGCTCTCACAAATCCTGATTCCATGCGGGTTTGTACCTTGCGATCGAGCCTTTGACCGATTTGATTTCGAGTCAGGGCCGTTACAACCACTTCGATACTCTTCCATATTTAATTCCTAGGGTTTACGCTTCCTTGTCCGCAGCTCCCGGAAGAAGTCTTTTAAAATCTTGCCGCATTCCTTCTCCAGCAACCCGTATTCCACTTCCACCTTATGGTTGAAGCTTTCAACCTGCAGAACGTTTATCACCGAACCGGCGGCACCGGCCTTAGGATCCATGGCCCCTATATACAGCTTGCGGATTCTTGCCTGAATCATGGCTCCGGCACACATGGTACAGGGTTCCAGCGTCACGTACAGGTCGCATTCGTTCAATCTCCAGGAGCCAAGCCTTTTACTGGCCTTCTTTATGGCAGTCATTTCCGCGTGGAGCGTGGAATCATTCTTCAGCTCCTTCTCGTTATGGCCTCTGGCAATGATTTTTCCCTTCCAGGAGATCACGGCGCCAACAGGGGTTTCATCCTTGCTTCGGGCTTTTTCGGCTTCCTTCAACGCCTGTTTCATAAACCACACCGTGGTATGAGCAGGACCTGGATCATCCAACGGCTTCAAGCTTAAACCTCCGATAGGGCTATTGAAAAACACGCAGGTATCATTATACTACAACATAGCAGATCTGGCAAATAAATTTCATATTCATGATAGTGTTAAATATTGTTATACATGGTCTATCTGGATACCAACCGGTTTCCCAGACTATACAATACTCTAAAAGGCAACGCTATAAGGAAAATAATTCCTACGAGGAGTAATTCAATCAAACCGCTGGTGTATTTAGTTAACCTTTCCATATTCTTCACCTGCCTCAAATAAAGCACGCTTTCTCATTTGCAGCTTTCCATATAGTATATATTCGCCATATATATTACCCAATATAATATAATTATAAATAATATTTTTTAAATTTTACAATTAAATTATGATTACAAAAATATGTCGGAATAGATCGGATTTTCTTTCAAAAATTTATGTTTAGTCATCAAAGCCGGAGGTATATATAAATTACAATCCCAAAAGGATTGAATCGATAAATTACCGGAAAGGAATGAGTCCAAAGGAAATCTAATGAAGGACCAGGACCAGGGTAAGGAAAGCAAGAGGAAAAGCAGTTGATCCAAAGCAAGTGTCAAAGCTGCTCCAAGAGGGCAGGGTAACGGCCGGATGAATAAATTAGGTATCCGGCCGTTTACTATGTAATTTATTTTTGTAGGTTTTATAAGTATAAATCAGTTTAGGCGCCAGTAAACCGAATTTTGCCTTGTATAAGGGATTGTTATAGACCAGATGCTTGATTCCAGGCAATCCCAGTATTGAAAGATCCATATCATAATCCCTATTTGTCAGTACGTTTATCATTTCCCGATAGGCATTCAACTGGTTCACTTCTTTGATATATGGTTTTAAGAGTCCGGCATAATCCAGATTTCCTGCGATGGCGCGGGCGGCCAGAATTCCGCTTTTGATGGACCTGATGACTCCAAAGCCCAGGAAATTGTCCATCATACCTCCGCTGTTCCCTGCAAAGTAAAGATTGTCATACTTTACGAAGTCAGGATATCCGAGCTGATGATTTATATCATTGATTTTCAGCATTTTGTAATTGAGCTTCTCTTCCTTTAAGAATATTTTCCAATAAAAATCCACATCATTTTTATCCACATCCGACACAGCCAGCGCTAATTCCGCTTCTCTTGGATTTTTCGGGATCAGATATCCGTAACCGTTCCTGGAATATTTTTTGTTAAGCCACATGGTCATGGTGTTGGCCTGAAAATTGCCTGAGACCGTGGCAATGCGGACACCCGAGCGGAAGCTGGTGTTCCAGATGCCCAATTCTCTGGCGATATCACCATTCCCAGTGGCCACTACGACATAATCAAATTCGTTTTTTACCGTGCGGATGTCAACACAGCTTTCAAATATGATTTTTAACTCTGCATGGGATGCGATCTGGTGTTCCAGTGAATACTCCTGAAGCCCCTTTGCAAATACATATCCATGGTTGGCCTTTGTACGGATTGTCCTGTTAGGAGTATTTACAACCATTTCTTTCAGTGGATGCAGCGGTGAAATATTTAATCCATAATGCTTCAGAATATGGTCCATGGGAGAGCTTAAAGTATTTTGAAAAAGCCTGAGGATGGCCACCAAATTTCCCGGTTTATCACCCAATTGGCGGGTTTTTTCAAAAATCACAGGTGAAAGCCCCAATCTGCTGAGTTCATATGCACAGGATAATCCAGATATACCAGCGCCGATAATAGCTATTTTCATCGATTGCCTCCAGAGTTTCGGTTCGATGCTTATTATGCCACATTCTTATAGACTTATTACAAAGAAATAAACTTCAAGGGGATTGAGGCCTTATGGAACTGCTTTAATTTGGAAAGAATCATGAGGTGAAACAGGAAGAAAGGATGTGTCGGGTGATAGTAAGAAAGCGGAGCGGAATGGCGCTAATACAGGAATTTCTTAAAAAAGCCCTGCCCGGGGTTGACGTTCAATTGGAAAAATGGGTAGAACGCTGCAGCCTTGCCGGAGAGGAGGAGTTGAAAATACAGGCCCTTGCCAGCATTGAAAAAAAGAAATTTCATTGTCAGGGAGGCAGTGTTTATTCCCTATACCCTTCAGCCTTATTTGAGGCGGCGGAAAGCTTCATTGTGGCGTTTCAAACCATTAGTGATTACCTTGACAATCTTTGCGACAGGGCAGGCGTGACGGATGAGACTGCATTCAGGGAGCTTCACCGGGCCATGGTTGATGCGGTAAGCCCGGGAGAAGCTTTACATGACTACTATTGCAGTTATCCCTATAAAAATGACGGCGCTTACTTAAAAAGCCTGGTGGAAGCATGCCGCCATGCCGTCATGGAATTGCCGTCAAGTGATAAGGCCCATGCAGTGATAGTAAAGTATGTTCAGCTCTATTCGGATTTGCAGACTTACAAGCACCTTGAACTTGATAAAAGGGAAACTCGATTGAAAAAATGGGCGGAAGCTTATCGGGTGGAATATCCGGGGGTTTACTGGTGGGAATTTTCCGCTGCTGCAGGGTCGACGCTGGGGATATTTCTTTTATTTGCAGCAGCCTGTGATCCGGAATTTTCCGAAAAAGACGCCGATCGGATGGATAAGGCTTATTTTCCATGGGTATGCGGCTTACATATACTCCTGGATTATTTGATTGACGCGGAGGAAGATGTGCAATCGGGTGACCTGAATTTCACTGCCTATTATGAAAGCGAAGTCCAATGCAAGGAGCGGATGATGCTATTTATTGAAAGGTCTTTCAAGGCATGTACTGCTTTGCCATATTCGGAATTTCATCATACCGTGATACGGGGGCTGCTTGCCATGTATCTCTCTGATCCAAAAGCTGCGGTGGGTGAAAAAAGGTCAGCCAGCCGCGATTTATTAAAAATGGGCGGGGGTAGTACCGGAATCTATTATCATCTATGCAGGCTGCTCAGAAAAATGAATAAGCTCTAAAGCTTAATTCTGCCTGAAGCGGAGCGTTTCTGCAAGATTGCTTAAAATATCCCTGTAGGGCGTGTCAGGTAGAACTTCCAAACACGATAGAGCCTGATCAATATGAGCCAGTGCTATCTGATGGCTTTGTTCAATAGAGCCCGTATTTGCCAGCAGATCATTTAAAATGCCATATTCCTTTTCAGAGAAAATTCTTCTGCTCAGGATATCTTTGACCATAGCTCCGTGCTTCTCACTTTTCAGCAATAAGAGAAGCGGCAGAGTGATTATGCCCTGGCACAGGTCTTCGCCTTTCGGCTTTCCCATTAAGTCCGCATTGCCGCGGTAGTCCAGGATGTCGTCAATAATCTGAAAGGCGAGCCCCAAGTTCAGCCCATACTTCCCGACAGCCGCCGTCTGGATATCATCGGCGTCTGCGATGGCGGCGCCGGATTTGCAGCAGCATTCAAGAAATTTTGCTGTCTTTTTCGTGATCTGCCCATAATATATTTCCAGCTCCATATTGATGTTGAACCTGTTTCCTGCCTGTTGAATCTCACCGTTGCACATGCTGTCAATGGCTTCTATCATTAAAGCAAGGCTTTTGTACAGCTTGTTTTCCGACAATATCCCAAAGGCTTTTGCAAAAAGGTAGTCCCCGCACAATACGCCGGAATGATTGCCCCAGACCTTGTTAAGTGTCGGCCTGCCGCGGCGCATTTCCGAATTGTCGATAATATCGTCATGGGCCAGGGTGGCCATATGTATTAATTCTGCTGCGACCGCAGCTTTTTCAAGTTTCCTGGATGCCTGGGAGAACACCAGGCCGCAGTATAGGACCAAAAGAGGGCGTACTCTTTTCCCTCCGGAGCCGGCCATATGGGAACACATCTCCTGGATTGTCCCTTCACTGTCAGAAAGAGCATTGTACAGCTCGCGCTCAATGGCATTTATTTCGGAAAAGGCCTCCGCCTTCCGGAGTATATGGTTCAGATCGGTTACAATATTCTGTGATGCTATGCTCATGTCACAAATCCCTTCAGTATTTCAATTTAATTTGCCCCAATATTGCAAGAGTTATGATAAAATAAGAAGGATAGTAATTAATTCGGAGGGAATTTATGAAAGTAATGATCATAACCGGCAGCCCTAATAAGGACGGTCTGACAGAGACTTGCGGCCAGGCGGCCCGGATGGGGATTGAAGAGGCTGGCGGCGAAGCCGTCATGGTCAGGCTCAATGACCTTGAAATATCCAATTGCCATGCCTGCGGCAACGGGTGGGGCACATGCAGGATCGAGCATGAGTGCCAGGTGAAGGACGATTTTCAGGAGCTGCATAAGCATATGGGTGAAATGGATGCCTATGTGGTGGTGACGCCGGTTTACTGGGGAGATATGAGCGAGTCGGTAAAAGCTTTCTTTGACAGGCTGAGGAGATGCGAGGCACTGCGGGAGAAAAACATGCTGGAAGGGAAGCCGGTGATATCCGTAGCAGCTGCAGGTGGAACCGGAAATGGGACAAATACCTGCCTGGCGTCAATGGAACGGCTGTTTTTACATGTAAGGGCCGTAAGGCAGGACATGATTGGAATAACCCGGAAGAACAAGAAAAGTATGCTGGAGGCTATCCGCTGCTCTGCCGGGGAAATGGCGGCAGGAAAACAGGCGCTTGTTTAATGGGATTTTGCACAGGAAATAGCATGAAAGGCGGTTATTATGTGGCGTAAATTTTTTGCCGGAAGATACGGAATGGACAACTTGACGTTGGTTCTGGTCTTTTTGTCGGTAATATTGTTAAATTTGAATTATGTATGGATCGCAGGCGTGGCCCTGCTGGGTTATTCCGTTTTCAGGATAACCTCCAGAAATATTGAAAAGCGGAGGCAGGAGTTACAGAGCTTTGAAAGGGCCACGGCAGGTATCCGGAAGCTTCTAGCTCCGGCGAGCGGGGCTATGACCAGGGGGCTTATGTCGCTTTACAAGTCGTCGGCCAATTATAAGACCCGGCTCCAACAGAGAAAAACCTTTGTTTTTGTCAAATGCAAGAAATGCAAAAATACCCTGAGATTGCCCCGGAACAAGGGAAAGCTGATGGCAACCTGCCCGGTGTGCAAAGCGGAATTTACCATTAAAACCTGATAAAAACGGAGCTGCTGATCCTGCTGAAGGAAAAGCAGCTCCGGCTTCTATTTTGCAATGAATATCGGGATGTTCACCCGGTCCTTGACCCGGTTGGAAGTTATGCCGAAAATCAGGTCTTTGATCCCGCGATGGCCATGTGAGCCAAATACTGCAATATCCGCCTCATTTTTCTTAATTATTTCCGCCAGGGCTTTAACGGTATTTCCGTACCCTATTTCATAGCTCACATTCTTGACGCCTATTTTTCTTAATTCCTCTGCATACCGGATCAATCGGTCCTTATCCTGTTTTGTTTCTATGTCCTCTATTTCGTTTCCGTAAACACTTGTACCCGCACTTTCAATTACATGCATCAATAGTAACGTGGAAGTATCTTTGGCTATGCCCACGGCATAAGATAAAATCTCTCCATCGCTATTGGTAAAGTCCAGAGCAACGGCAATTTTCCTGAAGGGAGCTATTTCTTTAACGGCAGGCATAATGCCGGCCCCGTGGATATCAGCCTCCTTCAGCATCCGCACTGTCCTGTGTCCAAAGACCTTTACCAGTACCGGCTCAAAAACGATATATAACAGCAAAGCGCCCAAAGAAATACTGGCACACAGGACAACGGCATTCACCAGCAGATTGGTATTTTCTCCTGTCATTAATTCGCTTAAAGTGTCCATGACCAGCTTAATATTAAGCGACATAATGACTACGGTGATCAACCATGAAGCAATCTTTATCCAAAGAGGGACTACAAACTTTTTCATGAGGATTTTGTCACTTACAAAGTGTATCAGCGGCACAACGGCAAAAGAAAGCTGCATACTCAGAATAACCTGGCTTAATACCAGCAGCCATCCTGTGGAACCCTCACCGAAGTAGATGATTACCACTAAAGCGGGGATAATTGCAAGCAACCGGGTGACGAGCCTTCTGACCCATGGCTGGAGACGGATATTGATAAAGCCTTCCATAATAATCTGTCCGGTGAGGGTACCGGTGATGGTAGAAGCCTGGCCGGAAGCAATGAGCGCAACACCAAAAAGAATGGGAGCCAGGGCCGTTCCCAGAATAGGCGCCAGCAGCTGGTAGGCCTTTTGTATTTCATCCACCCCGACGTTTCCTGTTTTGTGGAAAACAGCCGCCGCCATTACCAGAATGGCCGCATTTACAAAGAACGCCAGATTGAGTGCCACAACGGAATCAAACACATTAAACTTAATGGCCTGTTTTATTCCCGCGTCACTTCTTTCAATGTTCCGTGACTGGACCAGGGATGAATGCAGGTACAGGTTATGGGGCATTACGGTTGCTCCAAGGATGCCGATAGCTATAAACAAAGCGCCTTCACCGGGGAGGGAAGGAATAAAGCCCTTTGCCACAAGGCCATAATCCGGCCTTGATAGTAAAATTTCCACCAGAAAGCTCAAGCCGATGACAGAAATCAATCCGACGACAATGGCTTCCAGCTTTCTGACGCCAAATTTTTGAATAAACAGGATGATGAAAGTATCCAGGGCAGTGATGACGACCCCATATGCCAGGGGGATGTGGAATAAAAGCTGAAGTCCGATGGCGGAACCCAGAACTTCTGCAAGATCTGTCGCTATGATCGCCAATTCCGTCAATATCCACAATATATAATTGATGCCCTTCTTATAGTGTGCTGCACAAGCCTGGGCCAGGTCCATTCCGGTAACGATACCCAGTCTTGCGCTAAGGCTCTGCAAAAGAACGGCCATGATATTTGACATCAGCAGCACCCATATCAGCGTATAGCCGAAGCGGCTCCCTCCTGCGATATCTGTAGCCCAGTTCCCCGGATCCATATAGCCTATGCTGACCAGATAGGCAGGGCCAACAAAGGCGATCAGTCTTTTAAACAAATTATACTGCTTTGGTATTTGAACACTTGCATTGATTTCAGACAGTGATTTTCCATTACTCTTCATCAATTTGTTGCCTCCATACTTGCATATGCTAGTTTGTATACCCCTATTATAGGATATAAAACGTTTTTTTTATTAAATTTTATCATAAACCCTTAAAGTCACTTTCATCTATGTGATTCTGTTTAAACAGTTCAAAATTTTTAATCAAATCGGGGTTCTCGCTGAAAAAGAGGTTAAGCAAGTCAATGCATTTGAAGGTGCCTGCGCTTACATTATGTTCGATCAATTCTGTTTCCACCAGGATATTGTCGCTGATCCCAATGTTTTTCAAAAACATCTCAATGGCAATATGTCTCCGTAATAGGAATTCTCCCACATCCTTACCGGATTCGGTCAGAATAACGACCCCATACTTTTCATATTTCAGCATTCCCAGTTCCCCAAGCTTCTGTACCATCTTTGAGGCCGACGAGGCTTTGACATTCAGCAGCTCCGCCAGCTTGTTGATACGGAGATAACCGTCCCTCAAGCTGTTTCTGTAAATCATCTCAAGATAGTCCTCCATAGCGGAGGTCAATAATCTTTTGTTTTGCTCCAACAGCTGATATCCGCGGACCGTATGAAACTCTTTTTTATCCATGCCCATCACAATCCTTAAATTAACTATTTCCAATTATTTTCTCTCTATTTTATTTATATTCGTAACACTTTCAATATATTTTACATAAGTTAGTGTAGGGAAACAAATTTGCTCCCCACTGACAATGAATAAATAATCCATCGACATAATGGATTGCGGAGGTATTGATGTTTATGCATGAAAAGTTTATTCCACTGAATTTTTTACCATTAGGGACAAAGGCAAAGGTAAGGGTACTTACCTCCGACGGCTCTATCCGGAGAAGGATGCTTGACTTGGGTTTGATTTCCGATACCGAGGTGGAAGCGCTGCAAAAAAGTCCATCCGGCGACCCCATTGCTTATCACATCCGGGGTGCCGTTATCGCGCTGCGCTCTGAGGAGGCTTCAAAAATATTGGTTGAAGCCCTGTAAAGGAGGTGTTTTGAAATGGGTCTTACAAATCAGTCAACAGGGGCGGGTATATTGGAAAGCGAGCTTAGAATCGAGCGTACCAACCCTGATGACGACAAAGTCATTGCTCTGGCCGGAAACCCCAATGTGGGAAAAAGTACGGTATTTAACAGTTTAACAGGCTTAAACCAGCATACCGGCAACTGGCCGGGGAAAACGGTTACCAATGCGCAAGGCAGGTATAGACATAAAGATAAAAATTTTATTATGGTAGACATCCCGGGTACTTATTCATTAATGGCAAATTCCATGGAGGAAGAGGTGGCAAGAGATTTTGTCTGCTTTGGAAATCCGGATGCCGTCGTCATCGTGACGGATGCCACCTGTCTGGAAAGAAATTTGAATCTGGTCCTCCAAACTCTTGAAATTACCTCCAATGTTGTTGTGTGTGTGAACCTCATCGACGAAGCCAAAAGAAAGAAAATCAACGTGAATCTGAAAGAACTGTCCAGGCAGCTTGGGGTACCGGTCATCGGCACCAGCGCAAGAAGCGGAAAGGGCCTGGATGTGCTGATGGATGCCGTATATGACGTTACAAGCAGGAAAATAACCACCTCTCCATTAACAGTCCGATATGATGATACCATTGAGGAGGCCATTGATATTCTGGAAGTGTCGGTCAAGGAATTGTTGAAAGATAAAATCAACAGCCGGTGGGTGGCTTTAAAGCTCCTTGACGGCGACCCGACGCTTCTTAAAGCAATACAAAAATATCTGAAATTTGACTTGCAGTCAAACATTGCTGTTGAAGAGAAGCTGAAGGAAGCGCGGGAGGTACTTGGCGCTGCCGGTATTGAAAACAATCTGCTCAGGGATAAGATCGTCTCCCATATGATTTTAACGGCAGAAAAAATCTGCAGCAAGGCTGTCAGTTTTGATAATGAAAAATATAATCACACCGACCGCAAAATAGATAAAATCCTTACCTCCAGAGTCTTCGGGATACCCATTATGATAGGTCTGCTTGGCATAGTATTCTGGCTCACCATTACGGGAGCAAACTACCCATCGGAAATGCTGGCTACCTTTCTCTTCTGGGGAGAAGACCGGCTCACCGACCTTTTTACATGGGCAGGCACGCCTGCATGGATGCATGGCGTACTGATCCTGGGTGTTTACAAAACGCTTAGCTGGGTAATATCGGTTATGCTGCCTCCGATGGCAATATTCTTTCCGTTGTTTACACTGCTTGAAGACCTGGGCTATTTACCGAGAGTGGCCTTTAACCTTGACAATTTTTTTAAGAAGGCATGTGCCCATGGGAAGCAGGCATTAACCATGTGCATGGGATTCGGCTGTAATGCTGCGGGTATTGTTGGCTGCAGAATCATCGATTCTCCGAGGGAGCGGTTGATTGCAACCATAACCAACAATTTTGTACCCTGCAACGGAAGATTTCCGACCTTGATAGCCATCATTACCATGTTCTTTGCGGGCGTTGTCGCAGCGCCTTTTCAATCTGTAATTTCCACGTTATTGTTAACGGGTGTTATCGTTCTGGGTGTTATGATGACATTGGTGATTTCCAGGCTCCTTTCCAAGACAATATTAAAAGGGCTTCCGTCCTCCTTCACCCTGGAGCTTCCTCCATACCGGAAGCCTCAAATAGGCAGAGTCATAGTACGTTCAATATTTGACAGGACCTTGTTTGTGCTGGGCCGCGCCATTATGGTGGCCGCACCGGCCGGTTTGATCATATGGATTTTGGCAAACATCCATGTAGGGGACCTTAGCCTGCTATCCCATTGTGCGGACTTCCTTGACCCCTTTGCCAGGTTGCTTGGCCTGGACGGTTTTATCTTAATGGCATTCATTCTTGGCTTCCCAGCCAATGAAATCGTTGTTCCCATTATTATCATGAGTTATATGGCAGCCGGAAACATGCTGGAGCTGGATAGCCTTGACCAGTTGAGGACACTTCTTGTTTCCCACGGGTGGACCTGGCTGACGGCTGTCTGCGCCATGCTGTTCTCGTTAATGCACTTTCCGTGCGGTACTACCTGCTGGACAATAAAAAAGGAAACTCAGAGCTGGAAATGGACGCTGGTCGCATTCCTTGTTCCAACGATAACCGGAATCGTAATTTGTTTCATTGTGGCAAATGCAGCACGGCTGCTGGGATTGGTTTAGCCAATAGAACATATAAAATTTTTCTTTTTATGTTTAATGCTCCTGCTTTGAGGTAGATATATAGTACAATCCTATAGCGGATTGGTTAAATAGTTACCAGGAAGGGAATGAGTCCAAAAGGAACTTGATGAAGGACCCCAAACCAAGGTAAGGAAAGCAAGAGGCAAGGTAATTGAATCAAGGTAAGTATCAAAACTGCTCGGGGAGAGCAGGGTAACGGCCGGATGAACAAGTTGAAAATCCGGCCGTTTACTTTTGCTGGAAACTTTTTTATAAAAAATATCAGAGATATGAACCAATCCTATCATTTTATAATGGATTCGTAACATATGGTTTATGATTTCATCGTAAATTTTATTAAAAAGCTATTTACAAATTGGAACACGTGTAATAAAATAACGATATAAAAGTGTGAGTAAATGAATATACTCTGCTATATGAGGGGTTAACGAAATAATATTCAAATATAAAACGTGTTTTATATTTGATGCTGCCTATCATTTTACAAATGGCAGACCCAGACCGGTTTTATAAAGGAATGGAAGCGGACGATCAAACTGCAAAAAGCATATCCTTCATATCATGATGGTATCTTTTAGAACAGGTTACTAAAATCGAGGTATTTGATTTGAACAACGTCACACAAACTCCTCTAAGCTGGGAGTAACCAATTGAAAAAGCAGTCAGCAGAGGGTTGTAATCCCAACAGACGTTGTTCAAATGTCATGTATAGGTTTGGCGCACGAAGTGTAGCGAAGGGCAAATCCATTTCGCCCGCAGCGAGGGGGTATGGGGGCAGACCCCATTGGAAATTGAACGGAGCAGGATTGAAGTAACCTGAAAGAATCGTCCTCATGGAAGCCAACGCCGGCTTTTCTTAATTCAAGGCAGCATATTTAAACAAAAAAAGGAGGTTTAATCATGTTGAGACACAGGGTTGAAAAAGCACTTTCTAAAGGGACTGGTTATGTTAATGATATTGAAGAGAGGGTTCGGACTATACCCCGGAGTATGTTGTAAGGCCATAGGGATTAATGGGCCAAGGAAACATTTACAAGGAGAAATTGGAGGATTGAATTGCATACGCTGTCATTGGCGGAAATATTGGAAGGAGAGTAATGTAAATGTTAAAATATACAAAAAGAGCTGCTTTGGTTTTGTTATCGGTGATATTGCTTTTAGGCGCGACTGTACAGGCGGTTTTTATTCCACAAGAGGTTTTAGCTCAATCAAATGAAAATTTAATCTCAAACCCCGGGTTTGAATCGGATTGGACAGGCTGGCAGCATGGTGTGAACGCTTCTATTGATACCACTACCTATCGGAGTGGGTTAAAAAGCCTGAAAATGACGGGCGTAGCTGGAGATGGTGCAAATCGCGTAAGTGCCGGCTCATCTTTGAATGTTGTCGATGGGCAGCAAATAAGGCTTGATGTATACTCCAAGGATACTATGACTAAAGGCGTATGCCTTGTCGGAATAAGGTTTGCCGATGAATTAGGGAATACGATCTTATACGACTATTTTCCTTTAAAATCATCAAATACCTGGATTAAGCAGGGGAAAACCTTTACTGTCCCGAATAATAATTTTAAATTAAATCCTGTTAAGTATGGCTTGAGGATGTATGTGTACCTCTGGATGCCGGAATATGCTGCCGGCTCTACCTGGATTGACGATATCGAGGTAAGCGCGGACAATCTGGCTGCCGATCCGGGATTTGAGCTTAATAATGCAAGCTGGAGCGGCAATATCACTTATGAAACCAATACAGCCAATATCCGGACAGGTGCAAAATCAGCTAAAATAACCGGTAATTCCAGCGCATTCAACGAGTTCCATTCAGCTTCATTCATTGACCTGGACGAGGAACAGTTTATAACGCTTATAGCGAACACAAAGGATACGCTGCTCTATAAGGAATCATTCAATATCGGGTTCGGGTTTTATAATTCATCCCAGGCGTTGATAGCCTATTCATGGCAAAAAAATACCAATAAATCCTCCTGGAGTGCAAATGCTTTTACAGCAAAATCACCTGCCGGTACACGGTATGCCAAGGTGTTTTTCTGGGTAAGTCAGAATGCCACCGGTAACGTGTGGGTCGATGATGTCGTTGTGCAGTCGCCCAATATTTTATTGAATCCGGGGTTTGAGGGAAGTTATGCAAACTGGAACCAGCGCGCGACTACGCTGGATTCAACTACTTTCTATAAGGGGACTAAAGCTGCAAAGTTCACCGGCGATTCAGCCAACAGCTGGAATGTATTGGACCATGCAAATCTATTTATGGCAAAACCGGGGGATAACTTGATGCTTAAGTCCTATGTCAAGAGCGGCCTGACTGCCGGGACATTCAAAATGGGGCTGCGCTTTGTTAAAGAGGACAGGACGACAAGTATCGGGTATTCATGGTATACGATCCCTCTATCGGCTAACTGGACGGAAAGTAATGAAATTTTCGTAACTCCTCCCGAAACGGCATATGTACAGGTATATTTCCTGCTCAGCCAGGACGCTGTAGGCAATGTGTGGGTAGATAATGCCCTTTTAAGCAATGTTGCCGATTCATTGAAATTAACGCTGTCTGAAGAACATGGATGGAGTACAGACTCAAAAATAATGGCGAAATTTGATGTAAATTTATCCAGGGGTTCTTTGGCTGATTATAAGGTAAAGCTTGAAAGGTATGATTTCGGAGGTGCAGCTCCAGTCTACACCAGGGAATATCTCACCCTGAAATCAAGTTTCGCCGACTACTTTGACGTATCCGACCTGCCTTTGGGGTATTCGATTTATAAAGCAAGTCTTATTAAGAACAGCGATTCTTCAACGCTTCAGACAGTAACGCAGGAATTCCTCAAAGCCGATAAGTATTTCTATCCGGTGATACCGGACACCACGGGCGTAACCATCGACGCCAATAAATCCATGGAACTCAATGGCTCCGCATTTTTGCCGCGGTATATGTATCATGTGGACCCGTCCGATTACCTGCTTATGAAGGAGAGTGGCTTTAACGCGGTGCAAACTGTGGGGACTAATCTTGATGCATGTCAGTTGGCAGGACTTAAGGGTCTTGTTGTATTATACCACAACAGTCAGCCGGACATAGCGTTTATTCAGGAGCAGGTTACATTATACAAGGACCACCCTGCGGTGCTGGCATGGCTATTGAATGATGAACCCGATGGCGCCGGCATAAGCGGGACGGCCATGCAAGAGGCATATAATGCTATCAGGGCAATCGATACGAACCATCCTGTAGTGCTGAACACTTGCTATGAAAACCCGCTTACACAGGGAACATATAACGCCGCAATGGATATCTGCAGTCAGGACCCATACCCGGTTGGGAATGTCGGATATGTTAAAATGGTAAGTGAAAGAGTGGATGCTCAGGTAAACACCGGTAAAATGATTTCCAGTGTAATACAAGCATTCGGTAATTATGGATATTGGACAATACCTTCCGCCGAGCAGGTGCGCGCTATGACATATCTTGCCATAAACCACGGAGCGAAAGCGATAGGAACGTATGTTAACGATGATTATGGCGCAGGGTACTTGCTTAGAAGGGATGGTCCGCAGATCTGGGCGTCATACAAAGTGTTGAACCAGGAGCTTGAATCAATGAAAGAAGTTATATGCGCAGCAGACGTTACTCAGAATATTTCCTCATCATCAACGGATATTGATGTTAAGGTGAAGGAATATGGCGGATACAGGTATCTGTTTGCCGTAAACACAACGAGTAAGGATATTTCATCTGCATTTACCGGTACAGGACTTAGTGGAAAGACTTCCGCTCAAGCTGTTTATGAAAACAGGGCAAAGGCAGTAAGCGGCGGGAGCTTTACCGACACCTTCTCACCGTACATGGTCCATATTTATAAATTAATGCCTTGAAAAACAACATTACGTTTAAAGCGGTTGGATTTACAGCAGGAGGAAATGCGATACGGACCTTCAATACTTATTTAAAAATTCGCCCAGCTAGTATTCTCTGGTGCCGTTCTGGTTCTGCAATTATGTTGAACAGGGAGGAATATTGGTCTCGATAGGCGAAATTCCTGAAGCGGGCACAGACCCTGAACAGGATGAAACGGTAAGAGCTATAGCCACTGGCACTGAAAAGGGATTGAATTACTATGAATTTAGTGAAGTTACTAGGCCAGGATAGCAGATCATTGATGGTGAAATATATATTCGGGAGGAATCCTATTGACCCAGGATAACTTTGATTACAGGCCCGCGCCCTTTTGGTTTCTAAACCATAAGCTTGAGAGGGAGGAACTCAAGCGGCAGATAAAGCTGATGAAAGCGGCGGGAGTCTCAGGTTTTTTCATTCACCCGAGGGCCGGACTTCTTACGCCTTACGGGTCCGATGAATGGTTTGATCTGGTCGGCTATATCCTCGGAGAAGCGGAAAAAGAGGGCTTAAAAGCCTGGCTATACGATGAAGACCCCTTTCCAAGCGGAATCTCGGGGGGCAGAGTGGTATTCGACAACCCTGAGTACGCGGCCCGTTCGATTCAAATTAAAAAATATTTGCCGGATGAAAACGGAAGAGTAGCAGAAACAGTGGGAAAAGGGAGACTGCTTTCCGCTTTTGCCGTCAGAGTGGGCGCCTCGGGGAAAATTGAGGGAAAAAGGGATATAAGCGGCAGCATTGGGATGATACGTCCTATGTACTTCAAAAGCCGCTGGAACAGCTCGTACTATGCAGGCATGATTAATGAAAAGCCATATCCGCACTTCCGAGCGGAAACTTTTTACCCGGAGCTACGAATTGACGCCGTAGTGGAAGGAGAAGGGTGGGCAGTATACGCAGTTATTGCGGCGACTGTTTTCGTGGATGGAAAATTCGGGGTATTACCCGACAATTTGAATAAGGAATGTGTCAGGGCATTTATTAATTATACTCACGAAAAATACTTGAAAATTGCCGGAGATAAATTCGGCCAAACGGTTCCGGGCATTTTTACGGATGAGCCTGCGGCTGGGGGATACCTGCCGTGGACAGGTACATTCGAAACAGAATTTCTGAATGAAAAAGGGTATCGCATTGAACAAAACTATTTTCACCTTATTGACACCTTCGGCGAAGAGTCAAGAAAGGTAAGAAACGACTACTGGTCGGTTATACGGCGAATGTTTAAAGAAAGCTTTTATGAACAGGTTTCTTCGTGGTGCCGCGAGAATGGCCTGATGTTTGCAGGTCATGTGATAGGTGAAGAAGACCCGATAGCCCAGGTCATCACCGGTGGAAATGCTTCAGCTTTCCAGGAATACTTTGATATTCCCGGGTTTGATATTATCGGCGAAAACCTGGGTGACAGGAGGTATCCCGGGCTTATTTTCGGAGGGAAGCTGATTTCATCGGCTGCACACCGGCAGGGCAAGCGCCGGGTGCTCAGCGAGTGCATGGCCTGCAATCCGTTCAATTTCGGGCCGGAAGGGATGAGAAAGTTCGCCGGCTGGCTGTTTGCCGTAGGGATAACCTGGCTTGTCCCCCACGGTTTTTATTATTCTAATGACGGAGACAGGAAATATGACGCCGGGAAGTCATTTTTCTTCCAGGACCCGTATTTCGGAGAGTTTCGCAAATTTGCGGATTATACGGGCAGGATGGGCGCCATGCTTGCCGGTGCAAGTCACATGAGCAGCACATGTTTGCTGTATCCCGTATCCGCTTTCCGTCAGATGATGCCTGCCGAAAAGGAAACTGCCGAAAAGCTGAGAGAGCAGCTTTATTCCATTACGCGTACATTGTTTGAGGAACATATTGAATTTGACATCCTGGATGATGACGCCTTGCATGAGTGCAATTTGACAGGCGGCGTTATAATGTGCGGTGAAGAAAATTACACAGCGGTGATAATTCCGGATAATACATATCTTCCCGGTACATATCCTTCAACTGTCAAAGTGTTTGAAGACAACGGGGTAAAGGTAGTTTATGCCGATGATAGCGGGAAATTTGATGTTTCCATACTCACAGATAATAATGCGGTTTGGTCGGATATAGCAGGGGAGCAGTCCGTAAGTGACGCCCGGAACATTATGTCCCTGAGAAAGAAAAGGGGAAATGACAGCCTTATTTATATGTTCAATAATTCCCAACACCCCGGTGCTTTCTCCATTGCCGGGGAAAAGTCCAGTCATTGCTACAAGTATGACCCGGAAGAAGATAGGTATCTGGATATATGTCCTGCGGGAGGCAAGGTCTGTTTCGGCCTGCAGGGATATGATTCAATTCTGCTGGTCTTTACCGGAGATGAAATTTCAGATGCTGCTATTTATTCCCTACCTTCGGATATGAAACCGTCGGAACTTGAACATGAAACAAATCCCATGTGGGATTATATCCCGCCGGGAGGATGTATTTGTGATATAAAAACCTGGGACATTTCGCTCAGCGGTTTACAATATAACGAAAGAGTCCATAGACAACCGTTTTGTCTTATGCGGGATATTGCAGGGACAGAATACGGTTATCTCAAAAAATTGAATCCAAGACCTATTTTTGACAGCGCAAAGCAGGTGGGGTCAATATACCCGGTAAAAGCCGAATTCAAAGCTGCTTTTACTATACCCGCGGAAGCCTTTGATAAAAGCGGCGGCCTCTATCTCTTAATGGAAAATGATACCTTACAGGGGAATTGTAAAATTTATTTGAATGGAAAGGAGCTTCCAACCAATAAATTTGTAAGAAGTACCGTGTATGATTATTTCAACCTTACGGCAGAGGTCGGGAAATATTTAAAGGCCGGCTGCAATGAGATCGATGTATTATGGCCCTCGGCCGATGAGTTTGACGGCCTTAAGAGTGCAATGTACATTGTTTGAGAAAGAAACCGGAGAAAAAGCAATTATAGCTGAAACGTCCTATTGCTTGGCTTGACAGTAAAAGATTGAATAAAGCCCTCAATCCCTTGGATAAATCAAAAATATGATAGGAATCAAAAAAATAGTATTTACAAAATGGAACACGTGTAATATAATAAAAACATAAACCAAACAAAAAAATAAAAATGCTTATAAACCCACTGAGATGTCAGTGAAGAGTTTCCATTAAAAATTAGAAAGATATAAGAACACGTTTTCCTTGCGTGAAAAAGACTTTTCTAAAAAGAAAATTCTTTTTCACACTTATACAAAAATATAAATAATCAAAGGAGAGGGTCGAAATGAAAAAAAGGATTTGTGCAGTTCTTCTGGCGCTTGCTGTGATGGCTTCATTTGCAGGGTGTTCTTCAGGCAAAGGCGCGGCGGAAACCAGTAAATCAAATGAATCAGCCGGTGCCGGCACCAGCAAGGCCGAGACTACAGCGACGGTTCAAAAGGAAGTGACATTGAAGCTTGGGCTTCCCGGCGGGTATGGAATCACCAGTCAGAAAATTGTGGATAGCTTCAAAACGAAATACCCGAATGTCAAGCTGGACATTGATGAAGCTCCGTGGGGAGATTTTGTAGGAAAAATCACAACGCAGATCGCAGGTGGAAATGCACCGGATGTCTGGTTCCAGGAGAACGCTGTCGTAATCGGATATGGAGCAAAGGGCGCTGCAGAGGATCTGGCGCCATATATTCAAGCAGATATTAAGAGCGATGATTATGTAGCAGCCTTATATTCATCAAAAGTAGGCGATAAGGTCTGGGGTATTCCCCACGGGATAAACCCCATTGCTCTGGCCTATAACAAAAAGATATTTACGGATGCAAATGTTCCTTTTCCAACCGATGCCTGGACATACCAGGACTTGGTTGATACGGCGATAAAGCTGACAAAGGATGAAAATAAAGATGGTACTCCGGAGATATATGGATTTTTAGCAACAGCAGGCATTACGCAGGGGTGGTTCCCGTGGATTAAGGCAAAAGGCGGGCAGATTCTTGATCCGACCCTTACAAAGGCAGCTTTCGATGATCCCAAGACCCTTGAAGGAGTTACCCTATGGTCCGATTTGGTGAACAAATATAAAGTGAGCCCGACAGAAGCTGTGAATAAAGCGTTGGGAGGAGATTTCCAGATATTTGGAAACAACAAGGCTGCAATGTTCTTTATACAGTATTCTACAGCCAATTCCATAGTAAACAAGAATTTTCCCGATCTGGACTATGATACCGTAAAGATTCCCATTGGGTTTGACGGGAAAAGAGTGGTCCCGATGGTCAGCAATTGCTGGGTAATATTTTCAAAGGCAAGCCAGGAAGGAAAGGACGCTGCGTGGCTGTGGATCAAGAACTACTTAAGTGAAGAATCGCAAGACATAGTAGCTGAAAGCGGCGCATCAATACCGTTGTTGAAAAGCTCTCAGGCCAAGCTGGGAACCGCCGCCTTTAAACCTGCCAACAAAGAAGCTTTTACAAAGGGCATTGAGGAAGCCGGGACGACGCTGGATGAAAACGCATCCTGGAATCAATGGAGAGCAGAGGCAAATCCGATCCTGGTTGATATATTATATGGCAAAGTACAGCCGGCAGACGGTCTGAAGCAAATTCAGGAAAAGGTACAGAAAGTGCTTGACGAAAACAAATAGATAGGCGAAAGCAGCTAAAATTATAAAATAAGGGTGGACAATAGTACTTATTCCACCCTTATTTTATATCGAAGCAAAAGGGGGATGAAGATGAAGAAAAATAACAAGTTAGGGCTGCTATTCGTATCGCCTTTTATCATAGGAAGCTGTATTTTTTTTATTTTTCCGGTGCTTTTTTCAGCTTACATTTCCTTTACCAAATGGGATCTGTTCAATGCACCCAAATGGATAGGGCTTAAAAACTGGATGAATATGGCCGGAGAGCCGGTTTTCTGGACATCTTTTAGAAATGTATTCTTTTTTGCTCTTGTATTTGTTCCCTTACAGACAATATTCGCAGTCGTTATTGCATATCTGCTCAATCAAAAAATCAAAGGGAAAGCTTTTTACAGGGTTTTGTACTTTTTGCCTGTCGTTACTCCCTGGGTCGCGGGCGCGGTTGTATGGCAAGCTTTGTATAACTCGGAATTCGGATTTATAAACTGGGTTTTGAAGTTTATTCACCTGGGCCCTTTTCAATGGATCGAAAGTGATAAATGGTGGGTTGTGATGGCAAGCGTATCCTTTATGAATGTTTGGAAAGGCGTGGGCCAGTCAATGGTTATGTTTTTAGCCGGAATGCAGAATGTTTCGGGGGAGGTCCTTGAGGCGGCGCATATCGACGGAGCATCCAAACTGCAAATTTTTCCGAAAATTGTCATCCCCATCATTTCGCCAATGATTTTTCTTGTCTTAATCTTAAGTACCATTTCCGCCTTTACGGCTTTTGACGTATTTATTTCAATATTTGATTTATCAATGATCAATAAAGGCAATCTTGTTGTGAATCTCATGATTTACCAGGACGCTTTCCTTTATAGCAGGATGGGTTTTGCTTCTTCTACGGCATGGGCCTTATTTGCAGTTATTCTTATAATTACTGTTGTTCAGAAAACATTCGAAAAGAGGTGGGTACATTATGAGAATTAAGTCCTTGGCGGGGAAGGGAATTATTCACATTTTCCTAATTGCAGGCTCGATTATAATGGTTTTACCATTTTTATGGATGCTTTCCACATCCCTGAAGACGCCGGACAAAGTCCTGATATTGCCGCCCGAGCTTTTTCCTCATCCGGTAAGCCTGGAGAACTACAATACCGTATGGGTGAGCCTGAATTTTCTAAGGTATACCATTAATAGCTTTATTATCGTGTCTTTGGACATTGTCGGTACTGTAGCGGTCTGCTCCATTGTTGCCTTTGGCTTTGCAATATTCAATTTCGCAGGAAAAAAATTTCTGTTCATTTTAATGCTTGGAACCTTAATGATGCCGGCCCAGGTTACGCTGATACCCAACTATTTCATATGGAAGGAATTGGGGGCTTTGAATACATATTTTCCGCTGATTGTTCCAAGCTTTTTGGGCGGGGCTTTCGGAATTTTTATGCTTCATCAGAATTTCAAGAGTTTACCCGGTGCCTTTTATGAATCGGCGCTTATTGACGGATGCCACCCGGTGAAAATATTGTTCAGTATCTATGTGCCCATGTCAATCCCTACAATTTCCGCACTGACCGTTTTTACTTTTATAGGCGCCTGGAATAATACCCTCGGGCCGTTAATCTATCTTAAAAGCAGGGACCTGTATACGCTGACCCTGGGACTGCTGGCATTGAAAAACAACAACGAAATGGCGGCGAATCTCGCTGTAAAAATGGCTGCTGCATCCATTACCATGGCCCCTGTTGTTTGTGTGTTTTTACTGGCGCAGAAGTACTTTATCGAAGGAATTTCCAGCAGCGGGCTAAAGGGTTAAGCTGTAACACATATTGGTGTATTGGTTGATTGAAAGGGATGACCGGTTTGAACAGTAGATTTGATTATATGAAGTATATAAAAAGCATGCGGCTAAAAAAGCTGGGTAATGAGCAGGAAGCCGGATTGTGGATTACTTCGCTGCCTGTGCCGGAAAATTTTTCTGCAGAGATAGCCCTTTCCGGAAAGGATACCTATATTGGTGGAATCGGGCAGTGGCCCGGAGAAGACGAATACTGCCCCCGCAGACTCTTATTGATAGCCGACGGAAACAATACGGTGCCCGAAAGCATTCGTCTGTCTGCAGCCACCTCCGCACAGTCAAATCACACGCCCGGCATACAGATGGAATTGGTTGAAAAGTGCGGTGACCCGGGCTTTATGTGGGAAAGACATATGGCCAGGATTGAATGGGAGAGCAAAAGCGTAGGGCTGCTGATGGGTTTGCGCAAAGGTGCGGAGATACATTGGTGGGAAGCATGCAACATGGTGGTTTTGGAAGATACACCGGCATGCAGGGTAGTAGAAATAGGCGGTACCATTCCTGTTGACATCTATGATTCGGAAGATTTGAAGAAATATAAGGGCTACGCCAATCCGTATCTGCATAAGCATCAATGGCTTAACGGGCAGATATATGCAAGACTTCACGCAAATGGAGTGTGTGAAGTTTTTGCACATCATATCAACAGTAAATTCTTCGATGATGGCCTTGATTTAAAGAACATTGTACCGGTTATCGGAATAAAGGTATTGAACCGGGAGGATTCCATAAAGGATATTTGCGGAAGCTGGGATGGCAGTCAGGATACCGTCACCATAGGGGGTGTTGCCTTTGACATGTCTCATGCCCGGCATCTGGCTACTCCTGAGCATCCGGGGCAATTTATGCTGGATAACGGAGTTCTGGTATGGCAGCCCTATGAAGGTGTTGAGCTTTACGGAGGAATATCGCCCATGGACAAATATGGCGATGGGTATATTTTCAGGGTGTCAGATAATATTTTTCCGAGGGGAATGGCACGTACGGTCAGGTTCTCCTTCAGCCTTTCCCGGCGATCGCCCAAAATAGCAAGATATGTGGCCCCTGCCTGGTGGTATGGACTGTGCGGGGAATTTCTCCCTGAGCCGCTGCTTCCTGTTTCCAATGAGTATGACAAGCTGATAGACGCTTCGAGAAATTGGATTAAGGAGTCTGTACACAGAGGCGGCTTTGAAGACGGAAGTGTACCTCGCAACAATGGGAAAATAGAGGGAAGCAGACGGTATGAACCGGGGTGGGAAGGGGAAATGCCGGGGGCGCAGTTTCTGTGCGCTTGGCGTACAGGCGACGCCGAGGACTATGACCTTGCAATGCGCTCGGCTTACGTTTTTACAGATGTATATGTAGACCATGCCGCAAAGGCAGTACGTATGCATGGATATCCGCCCCATGCCTTTTCAGTCCCCATGGCGAGAGTTCATGGGCCAATCGCTGCATATCTTGAGACCGGAGATCCTTATCTCATCAGAACTGCAAGGAGTGTAACAGAAACAGCCTATTGGACGCATAAAAATTCGTGGCCGAGAATGTGCGTTGGCAGGGATGCGTGTTTTATCCGGGGGGCCGTAATGCTTTACAGGTATTTTAACGACCGGCATTTTAAAGATTTGGCAAAGGACGGCATAAAGGATGTTATTGCATCACAGAGACAGGACGGGAGCTTTGGAGACCAGGCGGGAGGTACCGGAATACATCAGCTTGGGGCTTATATTACAAAACCCTGGATGGGGCTTATGGCTTTGGGAGGAGTAGTTGATTACCTTGAACTGTTCCCTGATGAGACGGATATGCTGGCAGCTGTTAAAAGGTACGGCGACTGGCTTATGAGAGAGCGGTTCAGCCACAATGGCACTATGGGGTGGTCATACCAGCATAATTTTAACGGCGGAATAGCCTTCCGGGATGCATACAGCTGGGAATGGACAAAGCTGAAACAGCCCGGTGACAGCTTATGGCATCTGGAATATATGGCAAGGTTTATGGGCTATTGTTCCATACGGTTTAATGACCCTTCCTACTTTGACGCCTGGTCCGAAAGCTATTCCGCTGTGTACGGAGAAAACCCTTCCGTGATGGGAGATCACGCAGTAACACAGGTATTCCAGTATATTCCCTGGCTGCAGGCAAAACTCTGGAATGCCACTGCTGCAGGAGATGAAATAAAAATCAATCCATTGAATTACGGTGCCAGGACTCCAAAAGAGGGCAAGATAATGACGCCTGATGGAGAGATTGATTTAAAATGGGATGAACATCGAAGCGATTTTATCCGGAACTCCGGGAATTAATTAATCTCCTTGAAGGTAATGAGGCGGTTTTGGATGGAAAAATACTTCAGAAAGGGTGGGACATATGCCCAAAAACTTAAAAGAACAATTTAATTCACCACCAAGAGAATATTCAGCAGCACCCTTCTGGTTTTGGAACGACAACCTGGAGCATAACCATTTGGAGATGCAGCTAAAGGAAATGCATGACAAGGGAATCTATGAGTTTATTATTCATGCTAGAAAAGGAATGAAGATCAAATACCTTTCAGAAGAATGGTTCCAGCGGATCGGTTTTATCCTGGGTAAGTCAAGAGACCTTGGGATGAAGGTCTGGATATATGATGAAGATAACTGGCCCAGTGGGTATGCAGGCGGCAAGGTAACAGAGAGCAACCCTGATTTCAAAGCAAAGTGTCTGTCGAGGGAAAGGATAGTCCCTGTAATAGGCGAGCCGGTCAAAATTGCGGAGGAAGAAGGCGGCAAACTGGTTGGAGCTGTAGCAGTATACCGCGACAAGGAATTTGTGGATATTACGGATTATGAGAACGGTTCATATAAAAGTTGGGCGTCTCAGGAATACAGCTGGGAAGTATTTGCCTTCAGGCAGCACTATTGCTCTCACAGCCCTGCTTATAGCAGAGAGAAGTACATTGATCTCATTAATAAAAATGTTACAGAAAAGTTTATTGAAGTTACACACAATGAATATAAGAAAAGGTTTCCGGAACACTGGGGAAGTACAATAAAAGGGTTTTTTACAGATGAGCCGGGATTCTATAACAATTTCATAGAACAGGGAAAAGACATAAATACCATACCGTGGACAGATGACTTTCCGGAATTCTTTCAGAAGAAGAAAGGTTATAATATAATCCGGTTTATCGCAGCGGTATGGAAGGATATGGGCGATGTATCAAGAAAAGTGAGGCATGACTATTATGAAGTGCTGGCAGAGATGTACATGGAGAATTTTTTCAAACCTATACATGATTTTTGTGTACAGGATGGACTCGAAAGCATTGGACATGTCCATAAGGAAGAGAACCTGAAGCATACGGTAAGAATGGAGGGCCAATTCTTCCAGACAATGAGGTACCTTTCCGTGCCGGGAATAGACAAGATCAGCAGGGACCGGGAAAGAATAACGGAAAAGCTGGCAAGCTCTGCAACTCACCTTTTCAACAGGAAGAGAGCCTTGAGTGAGACCTATGGGTGTTACGGCTGGGAGCTTACTCTTGAGGAAATGAAAGCTGAAGCAGACTGGCAGTATGTTCAAGGGGTGAATATGCTTGTACCGCATGCATTCTTTTCATCAATTGAAGGGGAAAGATTGTCGGAGAGCCCCCCTTCTGAGTTCTATCAAAACTATTATTGGAAATACTACAAAAAGTTTGCGGACTATATTTCGAGGTTAAGCTATATCTTATCCCAGGGTTCCCATGCGTGTATGGCTTTGGTTTATTATCCAATCACTAGCTGCTGGGAAAAGATAGAGCCGCTGGAGCATAGCCAGGTTGACTGGCTTGATGCACTGTTCAAAAAGCTATCCTTGGGATTGTTGAAGAGGCAGATTGATTTTGATTATGCTGATGACTATGCATTTGCTGAAAGAGCGACCATTGCAGACAGTATGATCAATATTAACAGTGAAACCTATAAGGCGGTTATTGTGCCCTGCATATATAATATTCCTCTTGATACACTTGAGTTTCTGGTAGAGTTTGCTCAGGCTGGAGGAGTCCTGGTATCTATAGGAGGTATTCCCCCACGGGGAATTTCGGGAGAACAGGATGAAAGAATAAAAGAGCTTGTGAAACTACTCGGAAAATGTGAAGGCTATTACAGCTTTGAACATGTTGATATTCAGAAATTATTTGATTTGTTCAAGTCTCATGGATTGCTTGATTTGGAACTGGATGAACAGGCTGAAAGCATAAAATATCTTCACAGGAGGATCAATGAGCATCAGGATGCCTATTTTATAATTAATGAAAGCGAAAAAGAAGTCCATCATACTGTAAAGCTGAAATGTACAGGAAGGGTTCAAGAATGGAGCCCGGAAACAGGAAAAATCACTGATTTGCCATATAAAAACCTGAGAGGGGAAACTACTGTTGAATTATCCATAAGCGGATACGGATCAAAGCTCATTGTAATTGCCAGAGACAAACAAGGTATTGAAGGTGAATGGCAAATTGAAATAGATGGAAGAATGGTTGAGTCGGAGTTGAAAAGTTGGTCTCAACTGGGTTACTGTGGATATTCGGGAATTGTAAAATATAAAAAGGAATTTGACTATGGTATTGAACAGGACGGTAGAGTAGTTCTGGACCTTGGGGAAGTAAAGGATTGTGCGGAAGTTTATCTGAATGGTGAGCTGTTGGATTCGTTAGTGTGGAGGCCATATAGAGTGGATATTACCGGCAAAATAAAACAGCGCTCAAACTTGCTGGAAGTGGTAGTATCAAATACTGTGGCAAACAAATTCGAGGGTAAAGATATTCCTTCAGGATTATTGGGACCTGTTGAAATTATATTGAATGTGAAATAGCTGCAAGGCATTTCAGGATGATGGAGGACTTGATAAGCAGGATAATAAATCGAATTTGAAAAATCATTCGGATGTAGAAGTATTATTAGAAAGCCATAGGATGGCTTTGCTGACGAAAAGTCCGGGAAAGAAAATATTGTTGTTATTTGAAAGTCTTAGTGTCGTGCCGTCAATACCCGGAGAACCTATAAGCATTAAGTCCTGCCCCTTACGGGAAAAATTCCGAGCATGTTCCAGAGATAGCAGGAGGTTAATGCCCCTGACTCGTTATTTCCGGGTATTCCTCCTCTCCCCGCCGTAAACATGAACGTAGTGCCCGCCCGTACGATTTCACATGTTCTATCGTGCCTGCCGGCAAAAATATAGGCATACGGCGTTTCCATGTCAGGCTCGTTATTAAAGCCCTCAAAGCTGTGGTACTTGAAACACATTAACATAGCTGCACTTATCGTTTGTCATCATGATATCCGCCTGGTCTTGCTTTCTGTATTTATTTTCTCAGCTTTATTTCATGCGAAAGGGTATCCTCAATTAAATCTTTTATAGATATAGGACTATTATTGGCCATGGAATAATTTGCTGCGGTGCCGATCAAGATAGACATAGCGCCTGCATGGGTTCCTGCCATAACACCTTTTGTGTCCGCGCGGTCGGGGAGGAACAGCATATCTCTTAACCGGTCGTCTCCGCCGCCATGCTTGCCATCCAACCTATCCACGGAAAAGCTTTGAACCCCTCCGAAGATTGGAAATACCCTGATTTCATCCTTAGTAAGTTCCAAATCTCCGCAATTCTCCTGAGAAAACCGCCAGTCCACCGCTTTCCGGTATTCGGCAGACTCCCTTTGCGAATAGTTTGGAGTTTCTTCTGAAACAAATGCATCCGCCAAAAAAGCTTCCAATCTTCCCTTGCTTCCGTTGATACCGATTTGCCAGCCCTCCACCGGGGCATAAGTCACCAGGCTGTAAGTCAGCAATGCTCCGCCTTGATATCTTACAAGCACCGACATGGTATCTTCAATATCTATCTCCGGGTCATAAATGCACCGGTCGCGGAAATAATGATCCTCCTTCTCATTATCAAGATAAACCTCTTTCAGCCAGGGGTCCTTCCGGATGTCCATGTAAAAATGACATGAAGAACTATTTTTACAAGTAAGACACCTCTCACCGCGAAAAGCGTTATTATCTCCGTAATAATTCCTGTTCCCGTAAGCAAAAACCTGCTCCGGCTCCTGCTGAAGCCACCAGTTGATTACATCGAAATGATGCGTCGATTTGTGTACCAGCAGACCTCCCGAATTTTCTTTGCGCCGATGCCATCTCCGGTAATAATCGGCTCCATGGACCGTATCAAGGTACCAGTGGAAATCTACCGAGTGGATTTTGCCGATAATTCCCGACTCAAGTAATTCTTTGATCTTCATAACATATGGGACGAAACGGTAATTAAATGTAACCTGTACTTTTCGCCCCGTTTCCTTCTCGGCTTTTAATATTTCCCTGCACTTTATATCGTCAACGGTCATAGGCTTTTCCGTTATGACATCTTTTCCTGCATAAAGTGCTTTTACAATGTATCCGTGATGGGTGTTATCCTGCGAAGCAATGATCACTGTGTCACACTTGACATTTTTAAGCATTTCATCAAATTCGGTAAAAACCGGTATACCTGCACCAAGTCTCTTTTGTGCATAGTTCAGTCTGCTTTTATTATTATCGCAAAGACCTGTAATTTCTGCAACATCCTTGTATTTTTCTGCAAGGGCAAGTCCGAACATTCCGATTCCCCTGTTGCCGCACCCAACAATACAATATTTTTTCATTTCGACATCCCTTTCCCTGTTAGCATTAAACTGAATAAATTATAATAAGTTATTATCGTGTTCCAATGTATTTAAGGCATTTGTTTATTGATTTTGATAAATTATAAATTACACGTGTTCTAAATGGCAAAAAAATTTAATCTTGCTCAATTAAGAAATCAGGAACTTGAACTTAGTGTCCTGGTTGATTGACGAATCGTTAATTCGGGAATTACTTCAATATTCACCCAGGGATTCGATGCCGTTTGAGGATTCTTATCAAGGAATATATTCAGTGCCTCACTCACCAATGACTTAATGGAAGGCCCCACGGAAGTCAGTGGTATATCGAATATTTCCATTTCGGGGATATCGTCATAGACAATTAATGAAAAATCATCCGGAATGCGTATTTGATGCCGCCTTAATATCTTGACCAGCATAAATAAGGTTCCCTGGCTATCGGCGATTAATGCCGTAGGCTTTTTGTCACCCGTTAATAAACTGATCAGCTTCTCTTCGGAAACTTCAAATTTGTCATCAACAACAAGCAGATAATCGGGATGGTATTCAAGATTAAGCTCCAGAAGCCCTTGCATAAATCCAACCATCTTGTCATTCTGTGCACCGATATAGACGATTTTGCGATGCCCTAGCTGCGCAAGATATTTTACCGATGAATGCAATCCGCTTTTTCTGTCAATGGTAATCCTGTGTGCGTCAGAAATCTGCCCTCCGCCCATTACCAGCAGCTTACCCTGGAAGTGTTCTCTTTCTTTCAGAAACTCAACGGAAGGTACCCAATCAGGAGGCAGCCAGGCAATAATCATGTCTACAAAATGCTCATTAAAGTTCCTGAGAGCCAATGCCGGATTAGCCATACTCATGATTACACTCACACCGATTTTCGTTGCTTCCTTTTGGATGTTGTTACACAAATGGTAGAAAAAAAGTCCCTCGTTCTGGGGCCAGATAAGTCCTATGCTGTTTGTTTTCTGATCTGCAAGCCTTTTGGCCGCGAAATTTGGAACATAGTTCACCTGTTTTGCTATCATCAGGATTTTATTGCGGGTCTCACTGTTGATACCCGGTTCATTGTTCAAAGCTTTGGATACGGTTGGGTGACTGACTCCCGCCATTTTAGCGATGTCCTTTATTGTAACCTTCATAGATTAAATTTTCCTCTGCCAATTTAAATTTTCCATAATTTATTCAACCGGATTATTTAACTGCTCAATATTTAGATTATACTACACGTGTTCGTTGTTGTAAATTAAAACTTTATGAATTCAGGTCTCCCGCAGTAAAAAGCAGGCCCCAGTTTTGAAAAATCAGCCTCTATGATGGCTTTCTAAAGGATCGCAGCAATGTTTTTGTTTTAAAGGGAAGTGGCCGGAATATTTACTATGTAGTTTGTTTCTATAATAAAAACGGCACCAGGGACGGGAATGGATGAGTCTTATACTTCAATATTTCCAGTCATAGGACACGTTCAAATTTAATTGGGATAAAATGGTTGATGAAAAAATGATAATAATGATATACTCCTATCATTAGAGAGGGGATTTTCTATGAAAATCAAAATTATATATCATTCCAGAACTGGAAATACAAAAAAAGTAGCTGAGGCAATTTCTGAAGCAATCAATGTTATAGCAGAACCCATACCTGAAAAAGGTCTTGACGAACCTGTTGACTTATTATTTATAGGCAATGGTATTTATATGGGTAAAGCCGATATGACTATAGAAAATTTTATAAAGACTTTAAATAGGGATATGGTAAAAAATGCTGCTGTTTTTGGAACCTTTGGGGGTCAAAACAAAGCAATAGAGATGATGAAGGAATTATTAGAGAAACAAGGAATTCATGTAATGGATGAAAGCTTTGGATGCAGAGGCAAAGCCTGGCTTGTATTAAATCGCCAGCACCCGGACTTGCAGGACTTAAATAACGCGAAAGAGTTTGCAAAATTTGTTATTGGTAAGATTAAATAGTATTAATTTATTTTAACAAAATATTCATATTTACTTAAGAAATCGGTGATAGTATAAAGGGTATCAGGGGTAACCCTTTATATATAGCGAGTCGGCGAAGTAGATATTTACTGACCCGGCTCGTATCAATTTAAATTTGGATGGTTGAATCGTCGGCATATAAATGGTACTATTTAGAAAAATATAAAGAGGCATGGACATATGAAAAAAAACTCTGTAATCCTAAAATTTATGCTGATACTGCTGCTGCCGATAGCAATATTGCTTATTAATATCTCAGCGCACTCTCCGGCTCTTGTGGAGAAAATCTATTCCAGAGGTTTTTATAGGGTCATTTCACAGGGACTGAGTCTACTGGCAGGATGGGCCCCTTTTTCTCTTATCGAATTTCTACTTATTGCATTTATACTGTTAGTTATTATAATAATCGTCAGATGGGTCGTTAAAGTAATAAAAAATCCGTCGGGCAGAGGCGGTCGGATAGTAAACTATGTTTTAAATGCACTTGCCCTTGTCAGCGTGTTGTATTTTGTTTTTGTAATTACATTCGATATAAACTATCAAAGGCTTCCATTCAGTCAAATAGCAGATATGGATGTACGCCCCGCCACCGTTGATGAATTGTATAATGTGTGTAAAAGTTTGGCACAGCATGCAGATATCCTCCGGGCGAAGGTTAAGGAGGATTCCGATGGTATAATGAAACTGTCGGAACCTCTTACAGATACATTTATGAATGCTTCAAAGGGATATTCAATAGAAGCGGATACATATCCGGTGCTCGGTGGGACCTATAGCAGGCCAAAGGGAGTAGTATTCTCCAGGGTAATGACACTTCTAGGATTTCAGGGGATACATTGTCCATTAACCCAGGAGGCCAATATAAATATAGAAATCTCCGATTGTATGATTCCATCGACAGCTTGCCATGAAATGGCACACCAAAGAGGATTTGCCAGAGAAGACGAGGCAAACTATATTGCATATCTCACATGCGGCAAAAATCCTGATGCCGACTTTCAATACTCTGGCGAGCTTCTGGCACTGATATATTCAATGAATGCCTTATATGGTGCGGACAGAGAAAAATTTAACGAGCTTTACAAAGAGTATAGTCCCGGTATCATAAGAGATTTGTCTGCTGACTCAAAGTTCTGGAGAGAATTCAAAGGGCCGGTTGAGAAAATAGGCAATACCCTTAACGACGCTTATCTCAAAGCAAATAAGCAGAAAGACGGTGTCCAAAGTTATGGCAGGATGGTGGATCTGTTAATTGCCCAATACCGAAAGAACGGTCCTGAAGGAATGTAATATCGATTCAGGCCTTCATTTTCAACTGTATCATTCGTCTTCTGAGTAAAACTTTATTTGAGGTAATGGCATATAAAATCGACTCATCCCGTGAGCCTGCAAAGTGTGTGACTTTTATTATAATGTCTTGCATACTGCATCATTTATCTTTTTCAGTGTATTTCGGGAGCTGTGCCAGCTCAGAAATTCGCTTTACCGCTTCCTGCTTCCCGGTTGGATTGAGTTTATCGTAATACTGGGTCAGTTGTTTGACGAGAAGGGGTTCGGATTTTGATGTTCCCCAAGCTTCCTTTATTTCATCGGCATATTCATCCCAGTTACCATCAAGAAAGCTATTAAGGCCCACGCCAAGAGCGGAGGCTATTTTTTTTAAAGTTTCTAATTTGGGGTTCTGTTTACCTGATTCGTATTTCCTGATGTTTGCCTCATCTATTCCGCAGATTTCTCCTACCCTTTTTTGTGTTAACTTTCTTTCTTTTCTAAGGCTTTTAATATTTTCTCCTACAGTCATTTTTGCACCTCCATAAAGCAAAGTATATCATAGGCTGAACTGGAATAACAGGTTGAAATATATCTTTTCTAACTATTGACAGGTATAAAAATACCTGCTATAGTAATATTAACAGGTTAAAAACAACCTGGTCAGTCCACTTCGGACGTTAAATAGGAGGATTAATATGGAAGATAACATGAACAATAACCCGAATACCGGGGAGAAGACTTTTACTCAGGAGGATGTGAACCGGATTGTAGGTGAACGCCTGGCTAAAGAAAAGGCCAAAGGGGAACATGATTTTGGTAAAAGGGAGCAGGAGCTTGCGCTGCGGGAGTTGCGCCTGACAGCAAAAGAAACGCTCAATGAAAAAGGGCTGCCGGTTTATTTGATCGATGCCTTGAACTGTAGCAGCAAAGAAGCGCTGGAAAATAGCATATCCGCTATAGAGCAAGTATTCAAAGAATATAAAAAGGAAACTCCGGCTGTCTTGAGGGGAGTAACGCCCAATATGGGAGGCAGATCACTACCGCCCAATGATCCGGATGTAGCTCTTAGAAAGGCTATGGGGCTTCCAAAATAAGAAAGGAAGTATAAAACATGCCTATTAATTTAGCAACAAAGTTTTTACCCTATGTGGATGAAAAATTCACAACCGAAAGTAAGAAGTCGTTATTGACCAATCAAGACTTTGATTGGACCGGAGCGAAGACAGTTAAGGTCTATAAGGTATCCACCGCAGCGATGAATGATTATGATCGTCCTGGCTCAGGTAGCAATTGGTCAAGGTATGGTGCTGTTCACGGCCTGGATGCTACGACAGAAGAATTTGCCCTGACAAAAGACCGCTCTTTCACATTCGCCATTGATAAACTGGATACCGATGAAACAGCTCAGCAGCTCCAGGCGGCATCAGCCCTTGAAAGGCAGGTGCGGGAAGTGGTTATTCCAGAAGTCGATTCGTATGTATATGGCGTGATGTGTGACGGGGCTGGAATTAAACCAGCAGCAAAGGAATTGACCAGTGACAATATCTATACAGAGATCATTACCGGTAATCAGGCTCTGGATGATGCAGAAGTACCGGAAACCGGTCGGAGCATTATTGTAACACCTGCCATATACGTCCTTATGAAAAAGTGTCCTGATATAGTTATGGAAACAGATATCGGGAACGATATGAGGATTAAAGGTGTTGTGGCCATGCTTGATGGTGCAATGGTCATAAAGGTGCCGGGGGGCCGACTTCCGGAAAACTTCGGATTCTTGATCACTCATCCTTCTGCAACCGTAGCCCCTACCAAGCTGGAGGATTACAAAATTCATCAGGACCCACCGGGGATAAGCGGATCATTGGTGGAGGGCAGAATCAATTATGATGCCTTCGTCCTGGACAATAAAGCGAAGGCGCTCTATTATCAGGAGCAAGAGTAAACATACCATGGAATAAGCTCTTACAGGCTCTGTAGGGGCTTATTTCATTTTAGAAGGAGTTTTTTATAAAGAATATAGATAGACTAATCGTCAAAGCTAAAAAAAAGGCAGCAGAAACAAAATATAAGCTCATAACCGCTTTTGTATCCTGCGGTATAAATGGGGTTTATGTTGCGTCCTGTGGCTTCTGGGGCGGTAAGCCGGGCAGCGGAGTTAAGTACATAATAAAAGAGCATAAAACACAGGAGCAGGCAATTCAAGCGGCCCTTGATGTGACGGCAGTATACCCCAATATGGAGGAAGCCAGTATTATTTTTGATGATATAAAGGAAGGTGGGCAGAGTGGAACAGAAACGGAAGATTCTGAAACTGAGTAGCCCGCAGGATATCCGAAAGGCACTTTCAAGAATAGCCAATATGGTTATTAACGGTGAGATCGACGCAAAGAACGCGAATGCCATAACTTTTATCTGTAATGGTATCCTGGGGAGCATCCGGACAGATGAGCAGGAAAAGAAGCTCCGGGAGTTGGAGGAGTTGCTTAACTATAAGCGGGAAGAAGGAGATTAAGTACGGTAAAATTATGAAGCAAGAAAACGGAAGTTAAGTGGGTCAAGCTTTAGATAAAAGGTAAAAAGATTGCGAGGCAATCTTTTTTCTTTTGTTTCAGGTAGGATCATGGAGGCAAGGACTTATACGAGTTTTTGTTTTGTATTCTAATAAAAACGCTTTTATCTGTCCAACATCCGCTACGCTCTGTTACAATGCTGCGTCCTCCGCACTGATAATCATGTTTACATAAAAGGAACATACGGAACCTATTTTGCATATTATTTTAATGTAAGATATTTATAAGCAACTTCCAATTATGTTAGGAGAGATGTTGTGTGAGCGATATCGCATTACAAATAAACCTTACTGAAGGTGTGTCAGTAACCTCTGGAAACCCGGTAATTTTTAACAATGTGATCTATTCAAGCGGCGATATAGTCTACAATAGTGTAACAGGAGTGATCACTTTTAACGAAGTAGGCCGGTATATTATAAACTGGCAAGTAGTCACACATGCATCGGCAGCTATCAGTGGTCCCATATTTGGTCTTTCTAGTTCTCAAGGGGATTCCTTGGCAAGCGATTCACCGGTTAGTGCAGGAATGATAACTGGCACCGGTATTATAGAGGTTGTCGCTGCCCCTGTTACTGCTATGCTGCTAAATCTATCCGGCCAGGTTGTTTTCTACCCTCCCAACCTTCCGGTCATAGCAAACCTTGCTGTAGTGCAGGATGATATTGTAGGTGTAGGGTCTACTGGCGCTACCGGGCCTATGGGACCGACGGGTGCTACGGGATCAACAGGGCCGGAGGCTGGCTCCACACTTATGGAGGCCGGTTTGATTGCGGGAGAAGAATTGGTTATTGAAGATGCTGATCCAGTGCTTTTTGACACTATCCGGCTTCAAGCGGGATCTATCACTTACAATCCTGTGTCAGGGATATTTACAATTAGTGAAACAGGATATTATCTGGTAAATTGGTGGGTCGGGACAGACGGTGCCGGGGAAGCAATAACAATCACTTTTGCGCTCCAGGTGAACGGAAGTAGTGTATCCAATGCCTCTACTCCTATTGTGGCCGGACAAATCGGTGGAACAGCTCTGATATTGGTGACCGCTGCACCAACAACGTTGTCACTAAACAACGATACAGGAGAAACCGTTTTCATTGCATCTACGCCAACCAAAGCAGGAATTACCATTACAAGGGTTGGACCGAGTACTTGATGCTTGCCAATAAGCATAGGGACTACCACTTGCATTATATAATCGACATTACCAGGTTTAAGCTTGAATACGGTTATAGCATTAAAATCAATCACCCACCTTTCAAGGTAACAAAAGCCCCGGGCGCCGGAGCTTCGTATATAGATTACATTTGACTCTTTCTGGTTTTATATTTTTAGTTGTCAAATAGTAGCTATAACTTCGTTATATCAATCGATAGAAGTAAAAAATTTACAGTCGAGAATGCAGGACATGTTCATTCAAACACTGAGCATAGCTTTAGTTTCCCGCGCTTATTGATTGTGGACTGAAAAGCTATGGGCATTTTCAAAGTCACCACCAAAGTAATAATTGACAGACAAAGAATCCTGCTCAAAAATAATGGACCATTGCGTCACAAATTCACCGTCCGATTGAGAAACCTGGGCAAGGGCGTGCTTTACTTGCCCGTAAGCGAGCAGTCCTTCATTTTCTTTATATAGGGAGCTTAACCATTCAAATCGTTGTTTAGCATTTTCTCCACCGGCAGCCGTGTTTCCATTGTCAAGGTTGAAATTCGTCACGACGTTTGTGTCCACGATGACCAGTTTTCCACCCACAAACTCAACCGCAACCGAATTACCCTCCGAATCTGAAATGGCAAGATGATGGCTGATACCGCCAGAGGCAAATATATCGTACTGCCTCAGCAACGCTACGGCTTGCTCGACACTCGCTGCTTTGTTTAGCAAAAGGCGAATTGCTGTAGTAATGGTCAGATTCGGCTTATCCGTATCCATGGTTATCATGCCGCCCTCGTTGACTTCGAGATCAGCGACACAAAGCCCCACTTCATTCATACCATCCATAGGGACGTATAAAGCGGCAATAGCAAACATTTTATTGCCAATCCCCTCCGGGACAGCGTCCGGGTTGGCGGTGATATTCTGAAAGTCACAAGTTGAAATTGACGCATATCCATCTTGGGGAACACATCTTACGATAATCGGAACAGACCCCTTCCAATCAAAATTCCGTCCCCATACATGCGATCCGTCAGGAGCGACGGCGGAGATGGTGCTGCAAGCTGGCCCACCTTCTTTGACATCTACCGAATATAACCCTTTCGAGATGCGCTTTGTAAGAAATGCGCTGACTGTCTTGTCAGAGGATGCCCCTCCAGCTTCTAGAAAATCCTTAAAATGATAGTCGCCCTCAACTTCCATGTAGTAAACTCGCTGGGCATTGGCTACTTTCGTGATGGAAGCGACGATTTTCAGTTCCTCTCGAAACAGGATTATGGCACCGCTTGCAACGAGAAGCAAAACTGCCACAACTAAAATCAGCAGCTTTCTGACCTTCCGGCGTGCGATTTTCGTTTCTCTCTTTTTCAAATTTTTATCCCCTTTTTCTTCGTCTTTAGGTATGATTAAATCTGTATCGCTCTCCTTTGATTGCGTAGCGTTTGGCTGAAATAGCTGATGCTTGTCATTTACCCGTTTAGCCCGTCGTCGCGATACATTCCACAATGCCCTTGACTGCATTGCGCACATTGGAGGCATGGCTGGAAGTCCACATCTCGTTCATACATCATGAAACGAATGCCTTCATGCCTGAATTCTACATGAGAACCCTGGCCATCCCAATCGACATCCATCTCAATGACATCTTTGTAGAATGCCACCATTCGTTTCATATCCCTACGAACAGACAAATCGCATCCAGCTGAATCCCCATGCGCTTTATTCCTCCTATAAGGTTTCATAGAATCGCTTTAACTTTTGTTTTGTGCTGTCTGCCAAGAATTTATCAGGCACGCCTTCTATTGCACCTTGTATGCCATAGAGCATATGCAGACACGCCCCTTGGTCAATGCTTACACGGATGCGAAGAAAAGCGTCTTCTGCTCCTAAATCTCGAAGTTGCTCGGGAGTTTCTATACCCACTTGCAACAAATTGCGCTCAAGCACCTTGCCGACATTCGGCAAACCCGATAGTGCGCTCATAAAACCATCTCCTTCATACAAACCAATCAAACTCCGGTTTTCAGATGCATTACATGATTCAAGAATCCATCCATGCAGTAGTAGAATTGCTCTTTATCAGCCAGATGAACGTTATGATCCGGATGGGTCATTTCATGTGCAGTACAATCGGTGATAAGTGCCTGCATCCTTGCATACTCGCTATCTGGAACAGATTCATGGCTGCCTGAACGGATGAGCAAGACGGGGCATTGTATTTGTGGCAAAAGCTGATACCAAGTTACATACTGCCCAATCCCAATGGCCATAGAATTCGCGCTAAACATCATTTCATATCCCTCTACGGTTTCAACCAAGCTGCTCATAAAATACCGGTATTCCAAATCAGAGCAAGAGATCTTCCGAATGTGTTCCGCCGCTTCCGTTTTAGAGGGGAAAGGTAACGGCCAATCCTTCGTCGGGCTGTTTTTCATGCATTCGCTGATGGGCAACGGTTTTTCCGGGCCTGCTGCCGACTTATCCAGAATAGCTGCCGCAAGTACATGCTGAGGATAGAGAGCTGCCAAGTATCCGGCTATTGCGCCGCCCATCGAATGCCCCACAATGATCGCTGACTTGAGGCTCAAATACTCCATCAATTCAATGATGTCGTCGGCCATTTCCTTGTCGGTATAACTTGATTCATTCTTTCCGCTTAACCCATGACCTCTTTGATCCGGTGCAATGACTCGGTATTTGTTTCCGTACTGCTGGATAAAGTCATACCACGTTTCGGCCCTTCCACATCTGCCATGAAGGTAGATTATTGCTATATCACCAGCTTGGCTATCCATATAGAACAGATCAACACTGCTCAATGAGGCAATACCTCTATATACGTTTACCTCGGACATTTCCACCCACCTCCAAAAGCACAATGTCTGTACCGCATTCCTCGCCAAATTCAGCGACCAAGAAGCGATGCAATTCAGATTTAACTTTCATAGCAGTCCATCCTGGCAAAACTCTTCGCCGCCAATTAAAATATCTAAACTAGTTTGAAATAACGTATCTCTCTGTTTTTTTTCATGAACATTGATACCGGTGTATTTCAGAAAATCGCCGGAACGATAGAATACCAATTGCGAAAAGGCGATAAGCTGATATGCGATAATTCTGCATTCCGTCTCAGACCTTCTGCCGCCGCAGCATTCTTTAACCATTGGGAGGATATGGTAGGGTATTTCTATATCACCCTCCAGCAATAAATACGGTATGGTAGGTCTGGTCAGATCGGCATATCCAATCGTTATGTCAGACAGAGTAATTAAGAAATCTCTCAGCTTTTGACTGGCGGGTGCGCCACTTTCCCGAATTTCTTCTAACGCAACGGCTTTATCAGCAATCAGCATACTGACGGCTGTGCTTAACAGCGTGTCTTTCGAACCAAAATAGTAATTAATCATTGCTAAGTTCGCATCTGCTTCATGAGCAATTTGCCGGGCGGTTATTTTGCTGGGATTCTTGCTTTTTGCCAAGAGCTTCATGGTTGCCTGTGCCAGCTGGTCTTTGACAGTATCGCTATGCACTATACAACATTCCTTATACTATACTCGTATTAAACGTGTTTAATACGAGTATAATATAGCATGGTTGAACCCATGTGTCAACGCCATTTATAGATTTCAAATTTAGTCCCCAAACGGTCTCCATTAATTAATTATGTCAACCATTAGAGGGAAATAAAAAAGCCTACAATCACTATGATTGTAGGCTTCTTCTGGTACGCCCGACACGATTCGAACGTGCGACCTGCGGTTTAGGAAACCGACGCTCTATCCTACTGAGCTACGGGCGCGTGTATTAACGAATTATTATTTTACATGGAAAAGGTTAATTTGTCAAGCCCCCGTAAAGCTTATATTTGAGCCATGTGTGCCTATGTCTGCCGGTATTTGCTGCACTTTTGTATTGACAGAGATGAAAAAAGCTGGTAAAATCCATTTGTATTTATACGTATAAGTAGGTGAAGCATTGGACGGAAAGAAAAGTGTCTCAAGCCGTGATGTTGCAAAGGAAGCCGGGGTATCCCAGGCGACTGTTTCATACATTTTAAATGACGTAAAGAACATAAAAATCAAGCCGGAAACCAGAGCGGCAGTGATGTCTGCAGTAAAAAAGCTCAATTACCATCCCAATGAGATTGCCAGGGGAATGAAGCTGAGGAAATCAATGTCCATTGGTGTAGTGACAGACCGGAATGTTACCAACTTTTATTTTATGAAGACGCTGGAAGGGATCAGAGACGGACTGCAAAAGAATAATTATTCCATTACCCTGCTTTTTAATAAACCGGAAGAGGTAGCCGATGCGGAATACCTGCGATATTATAATTCAAACAGACTTGACGGCATAATTTTCGCTTTCGCTGATATTGACCCGGACATGGCCGACCACCTCACGGGGAAAGGCATTCCCTTTGTGCTGGTGGATTCCATCCATTCCAACCGGGACGTTTATGAAGTGTGTACCGACCATTTGGGACATATTCCGAAAGTAATTGAATATTTTATTTCCAAAGGAATCAAAAGAATCGGATATGCGGGGCCAAGTCCGGCAAGGATTTCCGACAGCAGACTGGAGACCTTCCGGAAAGCGGCTGCTGAATATGATCTTGATATGGACGAAAACCTGGTTGTTACCAGCGACTTTGGAGATGAGAATATATTTGCCGCAGTCACAAAGCTTTTATCTTATGCGGAAAGGCCCGAAGCACTGCTGGCGGGCTCTCCGCGTTTCGGCATAGTTTCCGTCAAATGCGCGCAAAGCCTTGGCATAAAGGTTCCTGAGGAGTTTAAGATCATTGCTCTGGGGACTTCCAATTTCTTTAATGTTACATTTCCCTCTTTGTCTGCCGTTGAGCTTCCGCTTTACGACATGGGTTTTACAGCGGCAGAAAAGCTGATTGCCTTGATTAGCGGGCATGAGGTTGAAAAATCGGTAGTTCTGCCCTCTGAGCTCATGATTAGAGAATCCAGCTAAAATGTCATCTTAAAATACGAATGCAAAGCAAAATCCTGCTTGTAAGGGTGACAGGGAGTTTCAAACAAATAATTTATACGTATAAGTGAGGCGTTTATGAAAGGTAAACAATTACTGGTTGATTTCATAAAACAACATCTGCGCAGTTATATCGCAGGGATTCTGATTTTGGTTTTCACTTCCTTTGTCAATATGATCATTCCCAAGATTTTAGGGTATATCACTGATGGCCTCAACAGCCGGAATATGCCCCAGGATCAGATTGTACGGTATGTCTTGCTCCTGTTTGGCGTGGTCGTTGCCGCATTTGGATTGAAGTTTATTTGGCGTTATCTGCTGATAGGGAATTGCAGGAGTGTTGAGGTATACTTGAGAGGGCATTTGTTCAAGCATATGCAGACGCTTCCCGTAAGCTTTTACTCCAACAACAAGACCGGCAATCTGGTAGCCTATGCGATAAATGATGTCCAGGCGGTGAGGATGACCTTTGGGTTTGGCTCGATACAGATTCTTGACGGTCTGTCCGCCAGCATTATTTCCATCTATTTTATGGCAAGCACCATCAATCCCACGCTCACGCTTATGGCCCTTGCGCCAGTCCCTGTGGCTGTTTTTGTCATGGTAATGGTAGGAAAGCTTATCCGGGAAAGGTTTAAAAAGGTGCAGGAGGCTTTTGCCGCAATCTCCGACAAAGTACAGGAGAATATTTCCGGCATCCGCGTCATCAAGGCCTTTGCTCAGGAAAAAGAAGAGGTGGACAATTTCCTGAAGTACAGCAAGCAGAGGGTGGATACGCAAATGAACCTGACACGGATATCGGCGCTGCTGGGCCCTTGTGCGCAAGCCTGCTTCGGAGTCAGTTTTCTGCTTTTTATTGTTTACGGCAGCGGCCAGGTGATTAAAGGGGTGATTACATTGGGGGACTATGTGGCTTTCAATTCCTACATGATGGCTATTATGGGGCCGGTGATGAACATCAGCCGTATTATCGATGTCCTGCAGAGGGGGATTGCATCTTATAAAAGGCTTAACAATATTTTTGACACTCCCGCCGGCATCCCGCAATCCGAGGGCGAACCGGACATAGCGGATATCAAAGGCGGCCTGGAGATCAGGAATTTGAATTTCAGCTACCCGGGAGCTTCCAGGAGAGCATTAAAGGGCATCAACATCAAGCTGGAGAAAGGAAAGACTCTCGGGATCCTTGGAAAAACCGGCAGCGGCAAGACCACCCTGGTTAATCTTCTCCTGCGGCTTTATGATGTGGATGATGGCCGTATTTTCATGGATGGGTCGGATATTAACAGTATTCCGGTGGATTTATTGAGAGAGAGCATCGGGTATGTGCCCCAGGATAATTTTCTTTTTTCCACCACCATAAGAAACAATATCGAATTCTTCAGAAACTTGTATACGGATTTTGAAATTGAGGAGGCAACCAAAATTTCCGGCGTCTATGACAATATCGTATCTTTCCCCGACGGCTTTGATACTGTCGTAGGAGAGAGAGGCGTCATGCTGTCCGGCGGTCAGAAGCAGAGGATCTCTATTGCCAGGGCGTTGGTGAAAAAGCCATCTCTGCTTATTCTGGATGACAGCCTTTCCGCGGTGGATACCAAAACGGAGGAGGAAATCCTTGTAAATATCAGGGAGCATCTGAAAAGGCGGACCGGAATTATTATCTCCCATCGCGTTTCCACTGTGAAATTTGCAGATGAGATTATCGTAATGGATAACGGAAGAATAACGGAAAGAGGCTCCCATGAAGAGCTAATGCTGCTGGGAGGCGCATATTACAGCTTGTTCCAGGCACAGAACCAACAGGAGGTCATCAGCGCATGAAGACAGAAATGGTACAGGACGAATTCCTATTGCAAAAAAAGAACTTCAGGTTTATGCGGTTGATGGCCTACTTTAAGCCTTTTATCCTGTTGCTGCTTATCAGTGTGGCCCTGGCGTTTTTGCTTAATGCAGCGGTTCTGGCAAAACCATATATTATCAAACTGGTCATAGACGACTACATAGTGAAGGGTAACTATGACTTGCGCAGCATAGGACTGCTGGGAGTTCTATATCTTCTCATGGTGCTTTTAGGCTCAGGCTTGGGCTATTTGCAAACCAATATCCTTACCTATGTAGGACAGAAGATTATGTTTACTATCCGGAACAGAATTTTTGGGCATATACAGAAGATGTCCATGAGCTTTTTTGATAAAAATTCCACAGGCAGAATTCTAACCAGGGTCACCAACGATGTCGAAGCCTTGAATGAATTGTTTTCGGGGGTAATGGTGGACCTTATCCGGAATTTTATTATGGTGGCGGGCATTATCCTTATGATGTTCACCCTTGACGTCAGGCTTGCCTTTGTGAGTATCAGCTGTGTGCCTATCATTGCGGTCATTATGGTAATTTACCGCATCGCAGCCAGAAAGAATTTCATTAAAATGAAAGGCATGCTTGCCAAAATCAATGGCTTTCTTGCGGAAAACATCTCCGGCATGAAGCTGGTTCAGATATTCAACCGGGAAAGGGAAAAGCATGAAGAGCTCCGGAAGCTGGACGGGGAATATTTTAAATGCAGTCTCCGGGAAGTTATTTTAAACAGCTTCAGCAGGCCGGTGATTGATATCGTGAATAATCTTACCATAGCGGTGCTGATTATTTTCTGTATGGGCAGAATCCTGGCAGGAACTCTGGAAATCGGTGTACTCTTTGCTTTCATCGCATACATCAAGCAATTCTTCGAGCCTATCAGTGAAATATCGGAAAAATACACGTCCATCCAATCGGCCATAGTATCGTCGGAGAGGATATTCGATATTCTTGACAAACAGGATACCCAGGAGGACCTAATGGCCGGGAAGCCTGCAGGCAGATTTGAGGGCGGGATCGAGTTCGAAAACGTCTGGTTTGCTTATGAGGGGGAAGCCTGGGTGCTGAAGGATGTGAGCTTCTGCATAAAGCCGGGCGAAACGGTGGCCTTTGTCGGCGCCACCGGCTCGGGGAAGACCACCATCATCAGCTTGATGATGCGCTTTTATGATATCCAGAAGGGCCGGATATTGATTGATGGACAGGATATCAGAGAATACAGGCTTGAGGAGCTTAGAAGGCAGATTTGCGTGGTTTTACAGGATGTTTTCCTTTTTGCGGGCGACATCCGGTCCAATATCCGCTTGAATAACGAAAATATATCGGACGAAGATATTGTGAATGCTGCCCGCTATGTCAGTGCCGACGGTTTTATCGAATCGTTGCCCGGGAAATATAAGGAAGAGGTGAAAGAGCGGGGCTGTACCTTTTCGGCGGGTCAGAAGCAGTTGTTGTCCTTCGTCCGGGCCGTTGCCTTCAATCCTGCAGTGCTGGTGCTTGACGAGGCTACTGCCAGCATAGATACCAGCACGGAACAGGCGATTCAGGAGGCCATGTCGAAGATCTCCCAGGGCAGAACTTCCGTAATCATTGCCCATAGGTTATCCACCATAAGAAATGCACATAAGATCCTTGTCATGCATAAAGGCAAGATCAGAGAAACGGGAAAGCACGATGAGCTTATGGAACTGGGAGGCATCTACTGCCGCCTTTATAGGGCGCAGACAGAGGTGTGAGTTCATCAAAGCATATATTCAGTACAATATGATCAGTATATTATGAAAAGAATGTGCAATAAGTTAATAAACGGTGTCAGTCACTTATTTATTAATTCACAACGCACGTTTACCGGTTGTCATTGCGAGAAGCGGAGCGACGCGGCAATCTCAGCCTTTTATGTAACTACTGTATTTTTTGAGATTGCCACGCTTCATTGCACTCGCTCGCAATGACAGATGTGGCCTAAAAATAGAACCTTATTATGATAGAAACCGTCTCCATTGTCCGCTTGATTCCCACCTCTATGCTGTTAAAGCACTAAACCTTCCTATCACAGTAAAGCAAAATGGGCGGGCATGGCTGCGAATAAATGCGTCATGTGGAGTCATGGCTGCAGGCTGTTTGTCCAGGCGAAGTTCGAATGCGGTACCCCAGAGGAATACCCGTGATACTTCGACACGGACGTCGAAGTCGCTGGCTCTGAGCCATGGAAGGCGAATAGCCAGCGCCCGCATTGGGACGAGCCTGGACATTACAGCCTGCCCTTGACGGAGCCTGATGCAGGGATTTGCAGTCATGTCCGCCCATTTCCCTGAAAGTCAGCAGGATCCCTTTCTAGCCCGGAATAGTACCTTGAAGTTGAGATTGCCGCGCTTCACAGCGTTCGCTCGCAATGACACACGTGCTAACACACCGCCAGTGTGGAAACTCAGGTGAGTTTCACAGCAATGACAGAGTGTTAGGTATCATACTGAATGCGGCGAAGAATCTAAAGGCAGGTATAAGATCCTTTGCTATCACGCAGGATGACAGACACACTATTTTACACTTTCAAATAATTACGCACTATCCAACAATTATGCAATCTGTTGCACCTAAATCGTACATAGTTGGTATTAAAAATCAATTGCCTTCTGCCGATATTCATATAAGAGTATGGTTTACTGACGAATTCCTTTAAAATGTCGTGGAAGACGTCGTGGAGGTAATAATGCTGTTTCAAAGAAAATTCTATAAAATGCTTTACAAATACATGGCCTGTTTCCTGGTGGCTGTCCTATTGTTTTTGGCGGTACCTTCGGCGGCATTTGCCGCATTTAATGTGTCCCTGTCTGCAAATCCTGCCCAGCCGCATTCGGATACCCAGGCGGTGCTGAAATGGAATCCGGTAGCGGGGGCTCAACTGTATGAAATACTCAGGAATACCGGCGGTGCGTTTGTACCCGTTGGTACCATTGACCCTGATGGGGTACTGGAGCCTACCACCTATATCGATTTGGGATTGACTCCGAATACAGCTTATACATATCAATTGAAGGCTTATCTTGATACTTCAAAGCAGAATGCCGTTGCTCTGTCATACAACGAGACAACCTTTACTACAAGCGGTTTAATAAGACCCGACGGCATGTCCGCGGTCTATAATATCAATACCAAAAATGTGACCCTCTCCTGGGAGACTGATTCTGAAGCCGCCGCAGGCTGTGTGGTCAGAGTGGGCAATGAATCCGGAGCCATTGTTGCAACGGCAGTTTATGGAGCGAATACAATCACATTTGCAACAGCCAACACCGAGCCTGTCAATTATGTCGTCGTATCCAATGATGGAGCAGGAGGACATGTATCGGCTGCTTCCAATCCCGTCACTGTCACGCCCATAACTCCTCCTGTTGTGACTGCGGCAGGAGTACTTGGAAATTCTAATCTCTCCTGGGGAAATTTCAGCCCGATTGCCGATTTTTATCTGGAGCGGGCAAAATGGAGCGGGACTGCGTGGAGCGCATGGCAAGAGGTGGCAACACAAATTACTGCCAATGGTGCGACAGATGCCCCTGATACCGGCGGGGTTTACAGATACAGGCTTTCGGCTAAAAACAGCGGGAGCTATGCGGGACAGAGCAATGCTTCCAATAATGTCTCATGCCCAAGAGCGCCGAAGAACCTCACTGCAGCCATTGTTACCAATAGCCTCACCGGTGCTAAAACCATTGATCTCCATTGGACCAATGACCCCGGAAATGAATCCATATTAAAAGTGGGATTTGAATCCGATACGAGTTTCTTCAACTTCATTGCAAGTCTTCCGAAATCTGCTGCAAGTTATTCCCTGAACGTGCCTGTCGAATTGGGTATAACTTATAGCTTTGTCATATCCGCTTGGTACACTGATCAAAATTATACGCTAAGTCCTATATGCTCTGTAACGGCGCTCATGCCGGGTGCTCCATCAAACCTGACCTTACGGGCGGATTCCAAAGCGTCGGTTACTTTAAGCTGGCAGGACAATTCCACAGCGGAGCAGCAGTTTGTCATTGAGAGGAAAAAAGACTCCGGAAGCTTTGTAAATATTGGTACGGTAGCTGCCAAGAATATAACCTACACAGATGCTACAATTGAAGCAGACCATACATACGCTTACAGGGTACTCGCGTCAAATACTATGGGACTATCTGCGTATTCAAACACAGTTTCAATCATCGTCAATAATATTATCATACCCAATGCACTTACGGCTGCAGCAGTTTCCTCTTCACAGATAGACCTTGCCTGGTCGTATCCCGGGAATGGGAAATACGGTACGGTAATAGAAAGAAAAACCGGAACAGACGGCACATGGTCGATTTTGAGTACTACACCCGCCGGCTTCTATACTTATAGCGATAGCGGATTGTCTGCCGACACTCAGTATTTCTACCGGGTGAGAAATTCAATGGGAAGTGGGATCACCACTCCGTCATATCCGGACAATGATTCGGGCATTGGAGCATATACCAGGTTGAACGGGCTGTCTTTATCGGGTGAAGCGGTATCCGGCGGAAGGATACGGTTGACGTGGTCCGGTGCTTTAGCCGGAACAGACGTGGTTATTGAAAGGAAAATGGCAAGCGGAAACTTTTCTGTGCTGGGTACCGTCAATACTTCCGTAAGCGAGTGGTATGATACCACCGGGCTTATTCCCGGGGCTTCCTACATATACAGGATCAAAGCCAGGAATTCCTCCAACGAATCGGCTTATTCCCGTGAGCTAACGGTGGCAAATGTATATCTGGATTCTCCCTCCGACCTGGATGCAAAGCCGGACTCAAACAATACTATCACACTTACCTGGAAGGATAATTCCGACGGGGAAACCGGTTTTGAAATATGGAGAAGAGTGTATGGCACATCGACATATATCCTTTATGCCAAGGTTGGGCGGAATGAAACCAGATATACCGACAAGGACGCCCAATCAGGGGTACAGTATTACTACAGGGTCAGAGCGTATTTAAATCAGGGGGAGCTATACTCGGGGTATGCCGCAACCGTATCTGCCGGTGTGGATATTATTGATCCGCCGGATGATCTGGCGTATGACTATGTCAGTGATACCACTATCACACTGACCTGGGATGACAATTCCGATGATGAGAGCGGGTTCAGGATAGAACGCAGGATCGGACAAGACGGTGATTGGCAGCAGATAGCTACGGTGTCCAGAAATACCGAATCATACAAATACACCGGGTTGAACCCAAATGTAAAATACTTTTTCAGAATCAGGGCGTATAATGGCAGCGGAAGCTTTGACTCCTTCAGCAATGAGGTAGAGATCACCACCGGTAAGCCCAAAGCCCCTTCCAACGTTTCTGTGGGATCAATCTCATCCTTTCAGGCAAAGATAACCTGGAAGGACAACTCGGACAATGAGGCGGGCTTCAAGCTGCAACGGGCTATTGTCGGAATCACCAATTATACGACGGTGGCGTATGTTGGAAAAGATATCACTTCCTATACGGATAACGGATTGAGCAGCGGGACGCAATACAGCTATAAGGTTTCGGCCTACAATGAAAGCGGTGAATCTGCAAGCGTATCCGCTGAAGCGGCAACAGGCATTTATATCACCTTTAAGGATGTGACCGCCGGCTTTTGGGCATGGAATGCCATTGTCAATCTGGCGGGCAGAGGCATCATCAAAGGGAAGACGGAGACAAAATTCATGCCCGGCGACACCATTACCCGGGCGGAATTTACCGCCCTCATGATCAGGGCTTTCAATCTGGAAACCGCCCCGGTGGGGAGCTTTGCGGACGTAAAAATAGGCAGGTGGTATTATGATGAAGTGATGGTGGCGGAAAATCTGGGAATTATCAGCGGGGATGCAGGGAACAAATTTTATCCGGACCGCGTGATTACCAGAGAAGAGATGGCTGTGATCATCGCAAATACCTTGAATGTAGTCGGGAAGCCTTTAAATGCATATGGAAACGGCACATTGGAGAAATTCTGGGACAGAGATCTGATTTCTCCCTATGCCCTGTCAAGCATAGCTTCCATCGTGGGGGAAGGGCTCATGACAGGTTTGCCCGGAAATGCCATCGCCCCGAAAAAGACATTGACAAGAGCCGAGGCGGCAGCCATCATTTACAGGATCCTCGACAGGTAGCCTTGATGAAGTGAAATAAAATTCTGATCGAGAGTCATAGAACATTGCAAAAAACGCATAATAATAGCCTCAGTAAAAATAAGGGGTAATGATATTTTGAAAGTGGCGATTATTGGCGGAGGCCTTGCAGGGATAGTATGCGCAGCCCAATTGGAGAGATTGGGTGTAATTCCGGACATCTTCGAAAAAAACAGTGATCTGGCGGAACCTTTCAGACATGTCGGGGCTACTTTGCAAATTATCCTCAGGCCGATCAAAGATCCATTGGAGTATTTGAGCCAGAATTACGGGATAGACTTCCAGCATTCGGGATTTGTTAAAAAAGTAATTCATAAAGGCCCCTCCACGAGCAGGACCATAACGGGAGATCTGGGCTATTTCCTGCATCGGGGGTCCATCGCGGACAGTATTGACAAACAAATTGCACGAACCCTCAAAAGCAGAAAATATTTTAATAAGGAAGTAGATTACAAGAAGCTGAGAAACAAGTATGATTATGTCGTGGTAGCCAGCGGACAGCCTTTTGAAGCAAGGCAGCTGGGTATCTGGCAGGATATACTATCGATGAGTGTAAAAGGCGGCGTCATTTCAGGAGATTTTGAGACGGATTCCTTTACGGTCTGGATCAATCGGAATTTCTGCAAGTCGGGCTACGCATATCTGGCGCCCTTCAGCAAAAAGGAAGCAACCCTTGCCTTGGCCGTAAACGATATAAAGCTTGAAGAGATCGAGGATTATTGGGACTGCTTTATCAAATCGGAAAATATCCGCTATAAAATGACGGGATACTTTAAAAAGGTTCATTATGCGGGCTTTGTCCATCCCCACCGGGTGGATAATATTTTTTTCATAGGAAATGCGGCAGGCGTTTTAGACCCTTTACTGGGATTTGGCATATTTCCCACGGTGATTACCGCCAGTGAAGCCGCAAAATCCATTGTTGCCAATACGGATTATGAGTCCGGAATAAAAAGCGTTGTGAAATTAAACACAAAATTGCTGGAGTTTCGCAAAACCCTGAATATGTTTGACAATAAAGACTATGACCGGTTATTGGGGTTATTGGGCCTGCCCGGGGTCAATTCACTGGTCTACAGGACCGGCTTTAACGCCGTAACCATGGGATATTCCGCTTTAAAGCCCTTGAATGCCTTGCTGGGGCCGAAGGAAAAGTAGCAGCCATCTGCCCGGGGATCCTGGAAGTAAGCTTTATTATGATTTTTTAGGTCCTAAGTAAAGCGAATTTTCTTGCTGGTAATATTTATGCCATCAGGGTATAATAGTGAAGTGGTAAATATTAAAAAGGCATTCTTCCGGAGTGCGGCAAGAGGTGTGATTATGACTGAAAATACTGGAAACAGACTTCCCAAACGTGATGAGATAGAAGAAAAATACAAATGGAAGCTGGAAGACATATACCCCAATGATGAAGCCTGGGAGGCTGATTTTAAAGAAGTACGGGTATTTAGCGAAGAAATAGCAAAATTCAGTGGAACATTGGGTGAAAGTCCCCAAAGACTGCTGGCCTGCCTGAAATTCTGCGACAAAATGCTGATGCTCAACGATAAGCTGTTTATTTACGCCAGAATGCGGAGGGATGAAAACAACGGCAACTCCAAATATCAGGCATTGACCGACAGGGCCATGGCTATAAGTACAGAGGCCTATGCCGCTGTTTCCTTTATTGTGCCGGAGATTATTTCCATTCCTGAAGAAACTCTCAATAGCTATATTGAAAGCTTTGAGGGACTTCATATATATCGGCAGTATTTCGCTGAGATCATGAGGCAAAAGAAGCATATACTCTCCCAAAGTGAAGAGCAGCTGCTTGCATTCGCTTCTGAAATGGCCAACGCGCCGGCAGACATATTCACGATGTTTAACAATGCAGATATCAAATTCTCCTCTATAAAGGATGAAGACGGAAAGGAAGTCGAACTGACTAAAGGCCGGTATATAAAGTTCCTGGAGAGCAAGGACAGAAGGGTAAGGGAGGATGCATTCCATGCCCTATATGATACCTATTCCAAGGTCAAGAATACGCTGGCTTCTTCCTTAAACAACAATGTCAAGAAAAACAGGTTTTATACAATCGTACGCAAATATGATTCCTGCCTTGAAGCCTCTCTGGACAATGACAATGTAACTACCGATGTTTATAACAATCTGATCACTGCGGTCAACAACAACCTGCCCCTGCTGCACAGGTATCTGAAGCTGAGGAAAAAGGCCTTGAAGCTGGATCAGCTACACATGTATGACTTATATGTCCCCATCGTAGAAGAGCCGGCCAGGACTGTTTCCTATGAGGATGCGCTCAAAATGGTGAATAAAGGCCTTCAGCCTTTAGGCAGCCAATATCTTGCAGATCTGGACCACGCCTTTAAATCACGCTGGATCGACGTCCATGAAAATGAAGGAAAGACCAGCGGTGCTTACTCCTGGGGCACTCATCTGACCCATCCCTACGTGCTGCTGAATTACCAGGGGACGATCAACGATGTTTTCACAATTGCCCATGAGATGGGGCATGCGCTGCATACTTACTACACAAATAAGACCCAGCCTTATATCTATTCCGAATATAAGATTTTTGTAGCGGAGGTGGCTTCCACTGTCAATGAGTCGCTTTTAATCAGGTATATGCTGGAGAACACAAAGGATAATAAGGAAAAAGCCTACTTGTTGAACCATTTCCTTGAGGAATTCCGCGGCACGCTTTTCAGGCAGACGATGTTTGCAGAGTATGAAAAGGCGATCCATGAAAGAATTGAAGCGGGAGAAGCGTTGACAGCCAATGATTTCTGCACTATCTACCGGGGACTCAATGAAAAATATTTTAACGGCGACGTGCTGGTAGACAACGACATCGACATGGAATGGTCAAGGATACCACATTTCTATTCCAGTTTCTACGTATACAAATATGCGACAGGCCTGTCGGCTGCAACCTCGCTTTCCCAGCAGATACTGAAGGAAGGAGCCCCCGCTGTTGAACGGTACCTGGGCTTCCTTGGCAGCGGCAGCTCGGATTACCCGCTGAATCTCCTGAAAAAAGCAGGTGTGGACCTGACTTCCCCCAAGCCCGTTGAGGATGCGATGAAGGTGTTTGAGGGCATTATCAATGAATTGGAAGGCCTGATCTGATTGTGACAAACGGAGGGAATCAAAATGACCGACCCCAGAATTACAAAGCTTGCAGAGAATCTGGTCAATTACTCCTGCGAAATCAAGGCAGGAGAAAAGGTACTCATCGAGACAATCGGCTTCGAGATACCGCTGGCAAAGGCATTGGTCCGCCAGGTATATAAGGCGGGCGGCATCCCCTTTTTAACGACGAAGAATGATGAATTGAAAAGAGCGCTGCTATATGAATGTACGCAAGAGCAGCTGGAACTTATGGCAAAGTATGAGCTGGCAAGGATGAAGGATATGGACGCATATATCGGAGTCCGTGCCGGAGAGAATTCAAACGAATTGAGTGACGTACCGGATGAAAAGCTCCGTCTTTACAATAAGCTTGTTTCGCTGCCGGTTCATATGGAGCAGCGGGTGGGTCATACCAAGTGGGTGCTTCTCCGGTATCCCAATCCATCCATGGCTCAAATGGCTGAAATGTCGACGGAGGCCTTTGAGGATTTTTATTTCAATGTCTGCAATCTGGACTATAGGAAAATGTCCCGGGCCATGGACAGCCTTGTAAAATACATGGAACGGGCCGATAAGGTAAGAATTACCGGTAAGGACACGGATTTGACTTTTTCCGTCAAAGGTTTGCCCGGGATAAAGTGTGAAGGGAAAAGAAATATTCCCGACGGCGAGGTTTATACGGCCCCCGTCAAGGATTCGGTAAACGGTGTTATTTCCTATAACACCCCGTCCAAATACCAGGGCTTCACTTATGATCATGTGCGCCTGGAATTCAAGGACGGAAAAATCATCAAAGCGACGGCCAATGACAATGTGAAAATCAATAAGGTTTTCGATACGGATGAGGGAGCAAGGTACGTGGGTGAATTCTCTCTGGGAATGAATCCATATATTGAAAAACCAATGAAGGACACGCTTTTCGACGAAAAGATAAGAGGCAGCCTCCATTTCACGCCGGGCGCATGCTACGAGCGATGCAACAACGGCAACAAGTCGGCAGTCCACTGGGACCTGGTACTTATCCAGAGGCCGGAGTATGGCGGCGGAGAGATATGGTTTGATGACATCCTTGTACGCAAGGACGGAATATTCGTACCGGAGGACCTGCAGTGCCTCAACCCGGAGAACCTGATTTGAGCGCACATGACTGCGTAATTGTTTTATATTATGTTATGATGGTCTTGTGAGGGTTACTTGTATGGATAACTGGATCATCGGCACCAAGCTCCTCATAATGCTATACTGTATTTTTAAGTATATATCCGGCGACATGCGGCAGAGTGCGGTTGCCCTGCTGCTGATACTTCTTTATATATGCTTGAATATGCTTTTTTATATATTCAAAAACAGTACCTTGAAGAAAATTCTTCTCATCATGTCGCTGCTTCTTCTGCTGCTGCCGGCGCATTATCTGGAAGGGCTATTCCTGCTGCTTGTGCCTTTAGCCAGCGCTGAACTCGTTTCGGCATTTACAGAGGATTTGCGGTTCCCTGCCATACCGGCTGCCATAATGACGGTCTTTGTAGACTCAAGCCTGTTGGCTGAATACTTGCTGGCCTTATTTTTCAGCTTATGCATGTTCATGTTGACAAAAAAGGCATTTAGCCGTATAGATGCGCTGGCACATGAAGTTGACATTCTAAGAGAAAAGAATGACATCCTGTACAAAAGAATCGACATCGGCGCGGATTATGAGAATCAGTTGAGATACCTTTCCCAGATGGAGGAGCGGAACAGTCTGGCACAAAAAATCCATGACAAGGTGGGGCACGCAATTGCCGGAAGCCTTATACAGCTGGAAGCGGCAACGGTGATTATTGGAAGCGACAGGCCAAAAGCGGAGGAGATCGTAAGGAATGTCATCAATGTGCTGAAGGACGGGATGGAAAGCATCCGGTCAACGCTTAGAAATATCAAGCCTGCCGCCGAGCAGCTGGGAATAAACCGGCTGAAGGTTTTGCTGGACGAATTCTCTCTGAACGGCAGTATCAAGGCTTCCTTAAGCTATTTAGGAATGATGTCGGTAATCTCCCATCTTCAATGGAAAATCATCACCGAAAATGTAAAGGAAGCTCTTACAAATACGCTGAAATATTCTTCTGCCACTGCCGTAAAAGTAAATCTTGAAGTCCTGAACAAGCTGGTGCGGGTGGAAATCAAGGATAATGGCGCCGGTGCGTTTTCCATTAAAAAGGGCCTGGGCTTGAGAGGCATCGAGGAAAGGACCGAAAATGCAGGAGGAAAGGTGATCATTGACGGTTCGAAAGGATTCTCCATCATCATGCTGCTGCCTATTACCAATGACAATATTCTGGATGTAAAAGAGGTTTCCAATGAAAATAAAGGTTCTCATTGCTGATGACGACGCATTGATCAGGGAAGGGCTGAAAATAATACTTGAAGCGGATGGCCGATTTGAGATAGGGGCTTGTGTGGAAAATGGGCTTCAGGCAGTGCAGGGGTGTATGGACGGAAAGGCGGATGTGGCGCTGCTGGACGTGAGGATGCCGGTAATGGACGGGCTTCAGGCAGCCAGGGAAATATCCGGCAGGACTGCAGCCAAAGTCCTGATCCTGACAACCTTTGACGATGATGAATTTATTTTCAATGCATTGAAAAACGGAGCCAAAGGGTATCTTCTGAAAAACAGCCCCCCGGCAAGGATTATGGACGCAGTCAAAATGGTCTATGACGGCGGTACCGTCCTGCAGGATGTGGCAATGGATAAAATCCGGGAAGGGCTGACCGGCCAAAAAAAGGCGGATATTCCATCCGGTCTTTTCACCGACAGGGAGCTGGACATCATAAAGCTGATTTCAAAAGGTCTCTCCAACAGGGAGATTGCCGGAGAGCTTTTCATGTCCGAAGGGACCGTCAAGAATTATATTTCGGCAATCCTCGATAAAACCGGCCTGGAGCACCGCACCCAGATCGCAATCTATTACCTGACGGGAGTGTCAGGCAATTAAATGTGCTTTCTGTAAGGGGTGAACAACGCCACGTTTAGGCGTGGCGCACGAAGTGCAGCGTAGGGCGAATTCATTTCGCCTGCAGCGACGGGGTATGGGGCATGTCCCATTGGAAATTGAAGATAAACATTACTTTAGTCATATAAGAAGGTGACCTTTTGTACTTACAGGGGTTGCCTTTTTATATTATTGTATTGGTATGAAAAGTAATCTAGTGCAGGGGCGACCACTGGTCGGCCACCCCAGAAGGACTTTGGATGGCGATCAATGATCGCCGTTACATCTTTTCATTCTCATGTGTGCCACTTTGTGGCATAGGTATTGTGAGGAAATGGTAACAAAATAAGAAGGGGAGAGTCCTTGCAGCAGACCTTCAAGGGGTGTCCCCGACGATAGAAGGAGATGATTATTTATGAGTATTTTGAGAATAGAAGGGGTTACAAAAAGATTCGGTGACATCGTAGCGGTAGACAACGTAACGCTTTCATTAGACGCCGGGGAAATTTTCGGCCTGCTGGGGCCTAACGGCGCAGGCAAAAGCACAGCCATCAACATGGTGACGGGCCTTCTATCCATGGATAAAGGAAAGATTTATTTACTGGATATGGATATAAAGAAGCACTCCATGGAAGCCAAACGGAATACGGGAATCGTTCCGCAGGATATTGCCATCTATGAAGACCTTACCAGCCTTGAAAATGTAAAATTCTTTGCAAGTCTGTATGGCTTGAAAGGCAGCGAGCTTACCGCAGCGGCGGAGGAAGCGCTGGCCTTTACAGGCCTAAGCGATAAAGCCAGAGCTTATCCCAAAGGCTTTTCCGGAGGTATGAAAAGAAGGCTTAATATCGCCTGTGCAATAGCCCACAAACCCAAGCTGATTATCATGGACGAACCGACGGTGGGGATCGACCCGCAATCCAGGAACCACATCCTTCAGTCGGTGAAAAGGCTGAATGAAATGGGTTGTACCATCATCTATACCAGCCATTACATGGAGGAAGTGGAGGAAATCTGCACAAGGATCGCCATCATGGACCATGGAAAGATCATATCCCAGGGGACGCGGGAGGAATTGAAGGCCTTGATTACCGATTCCAATGTAGTCTGGATAACTGCCGCCGACCATGTTTCCAGGGTAAGTGAAGATAAAATCAGGGAGATACCGGGTGTTCAGACGCTGGAGATCGAAGAGAACACTGTAAAGATCAGCAGCGCCAGGGAAGTCAGCAACCTGGACAGGATCATCCTTTATTTCACCTCCAACGGTATTTCCATAAAAAGCGTTGAAAGCAAAGTGCCGGACCTGGAAACGGTATTCCTCTCCCTAACGGGAAGAAGACTCAGGGATTAGGAGGTGTGACGGATGAATATATTGAATATCATATGGAAGGAATTCAGGCAGAATATCCGCAATTGGAAAGCCAATTCCATGATGGTCCTCTTCCCCATCGTCCTGATCATTATCCTTGGAACAGCCCTGTCAGGCGCTTTCGACAGTTCCATCAAACTAAGCGATACCAGGGTTTTATACACACTGGAGAATGGAAACGGACTGTCGCAGTATTTTAAAGAGTTTACTGCCCAGGGGAAGGAATTAGGCATCCAGTTTGAAGAAACCTCGGATGTGGATAAAGGGATCAAGAGCATTCAAGATGTAACATATTCGTGCTTCATATTGTTCGAAAAGGACTCCGGCAAGGTCCGGCTATACAAAAATGCCCGGTACAATTTTGAGGCGGACTTTGTCGAAGGCTATGTGGATGCATTTATCCAGAAGTACAATGCATTTGCGGAGATTGCCCGGACTAACCCGGCAGCGCTAGGGAAAGCTATGGCGGAAACCGGCAAGGAATATGCCAGGATCATGTCTCTGGATACAAAAAGACAGCCCAGTTCCATCGACTATTACGGTATAACCATGCTTACACTGATCCTCATGTATGCATCACTCACAGGCTTGTGGGGGATCAAGAGCGAGCAGAACATGAAAACGGGAAACAGGATACTGTGCAGCCCTGTCCGCAAATATGAGATTCTCACTGGAAAAGTTATTGGGGGAATCCTTGTAACCATTGTCCAGGCAATTGTTATAATAATATTCAGCAAATACGTGATGAAAGCAAACTGGGGCTCGGATATACCAACAATTATGGCACTGGTCCTTGCAGAATCAATAATGACCATCAGCATGGGTACCGGCGTCGCATACCTCATCTCAAATGAAGGAGCGGCATCAGGAATATTGTACACCCTTGTACCTGTCATTGTCTTGTTTGGAGGCGGATATACCCCGCTGTCTACAATGGGAGAAACTATGAAAAAGCTGTCTGTTATTTCACCTGTCCGGTGGATGAATGATGCTTTGTTCAGAGTAATTTACGATAATGATTACTCACGGGTGGCAATTGCCATTCTAATTAATGTCGCAATCGCTGTTGTATTCATAATGGCAGCAGCCATGCTATCCAGAAAGGAGGCTGCATGAATATGAAAAATATCCGGATTCTTATACAGAATACATTGAGGGTAACTTTCAGAAAAAAGAGCAACTATATTATTTATTTGCTGCTTCCCATCGTGGGAGTGTTAATGTCTTTGCTCATATACAACGGTGAAAGCGCGAGGCAGGTAAATATCGCCATGGTAGACAAGGATACAGGCAGATTATCCGCCGATCTTGTCAAGGAGATGAAGGAGAGGGACAGCTTCAAAATTCATACGGTCAGCGAAAGTGAAATAAGAGAGGGCTTGCTGAACAGGGAATACGATGCTGCAATCGTTATCCCAAAGGGCTTCGAGCTTGGCGCATATGAGGGCAAAATCCCTGAAATAGAGCTGGTGTCGCTGAAAGGCCAGGAAAGCACTGCATGGATCAAGAATATAATAAATCTTTATTCACAAAACCTATCGTCTTTATATATCGCTTCAAACAACGATAGGAATACTTTTGATAAAATGTACGGAAATTACAAGAAGGGCTCGCTGAAAATGTCCGTTGAGGAATTAAAGGACATTAAAACCAGCCAGAGTAGGACGGTATCCAGCATGGGCTTTCTGATAATGTTTATGATGTTGGGTACAAGCTTCACGACGCAATTTATTCTGAATGAAAAAAGGTCACGGACCTATTCCAGAATCTGTTCGGCACCTGTAAGATTCAGGGAGTATATCGCTGCAAATACACTGACAAGTCTCATTATTGTAAGCCTGCAAATCGTAATGATTCAGCTTGTGATAAAATATATCTTTAGAATGGAGACTTTTGTGCCTGCCGTATGGATGTTCCTGATACTCTTCCTTTTCGGATTGGTGGCAATTGGCATTAACATGCTTATCACCGCCTTTTCCGGTTCTTCCTACATGGCCAGCACCATAGCTACATTGATAATGACTCCCACCTGCATGCTGGGCGGATGCTTCTGGCAGGTAGAATCCATGCCTGAGGTGATGAGGAAAATCGCCTTTTTCATGCCGCAATGGTGGACTCTTGACGCCATTAAGAAGATGCAGACCGGCAGCAGCTTTGAGGCGATAGGCATGCATCTGGTGATTCTTGCGGCTTTTGCAGCTGCCTTACTGCTGATAGCTATTTACAGATTCTCCAGGACGAATGCAGTACAGAAATTTGTATAGGACAGTGGGTGTAGCAGGCAGCATAGTAACTCTTTAATTATATCCATGAGATTGCCGCGTCGCAGGTCCAATTCTACGGCGCGGCAATTTTATTCAAACAGTGCACGCAGGTCTTCCTGAGTCATCTTTGTAAGAAGGGTCTCACCGGGTTGTATGACTGCGTCGATGAGTTCGCGTTTTTTGTCCTGCAGCTTGAGAATCTTTTCTTCAATGGTCCCAATGGAGACCAGCTTCATTACATGTACCGACTTTTTCTGACCTATCCGGTAGCTCCTGTCGGTGGCTTGATCCTCAACAGCCGGATTCCACCAGGGGTCATAGTGGATGACCGTATCCGCTCCGGTCAGGTTCAGGCCTGTTCCGCCTGCTTTCAGCGACAGCAGGAACACCTTTCCCACGCCCTCGTTAAAGGAATTGACGAGAAAGCCTCTTTCCTCGGAAGGGGTGCTGCCGTCAAGATATAGGCACTCCAACCCTTCAGGCGCCAGTCTGCGGCGTATTAGCTGGAGCATGCCCGTAAACTGGGAAAAAAGAAGTATTCTGTGCCCGCTGTCTACGGCATCGTGAATTATTTCGTCCAGGAGCTGCAGCTTACCGCTCTCTCCGTCGTAATCGTCAATAAAGAGGCTGGGATGGCAGCAAATCTGCCTTAATCGGGTCAAGCCCGCCAATATTTTAATCTGGCTTCTTTCGAAGCCCTTTTCTTCAATCTCTCTGTCAATTTCTCCTTTGATCTGCTGCAGATAGGCCATGTATATCTTTTTCTGCTCGTCCGTCATTTCAGCCAGGAGGGTATGCTCTATTTTTTCGGGCAGCTCCTCCAGGACATCTCTTTTCAGCCGCCTCAGTGTAAAAGGCTTTATCTGCTTGCTTAGCTCCTGCAGTACTTCGTAGCCTTCCTCGCCGGAAGCGGGAACTTCAAATTTTGCTTCAAAGCTCCGGTATGAATAAAGATATCCGGGAAGTGCAAAATCAAAGATGGACCAGAGCTCGGTAAGATTGTTTTCCATCGGAGTGCCGGTCAGGGCAAACCTTTTTTCAGCGCGGATGAGCTTGGCTGCCTTTGCATTTTGGGAATCCGGATTCTTAATGTGCTGGGCTTCATCCAGGATGCAGTAACGGAAGTCCGTAGTGGCATAGTCATCGATATCTCTGCGGATCAGGGGATAGGAAGTGATGATAACATCATGATTGCCTGCTTCGCCTATCAGCCTTGTCCTTTCTTCCTTATTTCCGATAATTACGGAATAGGACAGCCCGGGCGCGAACTTGTCAAGCTCCGCACACCAGTTGAATACCAGGGAGGTGGGCACTACTACCAGGGATGGACGCCGCCCGTATTCGTTCCTGGCGGAAAGCAGGAAAGCAATGATCTGGATGGTCTTCCCCAGGCCCATATCATCTGCCAGGATTCCTCCCAGCCTGTAATGGTCCAGCGTTTTAAGCCATTTGAATCCGAACTTCTGGTAGTCCCGCAAGGTGCCTTTCAGATCCCGCGGTATTTCGAATTCCATATCCTCGGGCTCTTTGATATTCTGCACAAACTCTTTGAAGGAATGGTTCCTCTCGATGTTGTGGATGCCCGCATCCCGGATGCTCTGGTCCAGATAGAGGGCCCGGTATTTGGGAATCTCAAGATACTCCTTCTGCAGGTCCTCGGCAGTTATTTCCATATGGTTCATCAAACCGTCCAACTGGCTCAATTCTCTGGATTGCAGGTTTAGGAAGCTTCCGTTTTTAAGCTGGAAATATTTCTTCTTTCGGATCAGGGAAGCCATGATCTCCGACAGCTCCGAGCGGTCGATATCCTCGGCGGTGAAGCTGAATTCCAGCATATCTGTTTGGTTGTTCAGCTTGAACCGGGCGGAAAAAGTCAGGGAGGATTTCAGCCGGATGCTTTTCAAATCCCCGGAATAAAAGACAGCGGCTTGCTCCTGGAGCTTTGGCACCAGTTGGAAGACGAATTCGTAGATGTTGTCTTCTCCCGACAAGTGTACCCGGCCATCCTTCACCTTGAAATCGGTGGAAGCGAGAATGTCCAGGATGGCTTCCTCTCTGGCGATATCTCTTATTAAAAGCTTATCGGACTGGACCTCCGGCTTTTCCAGATTCATGAAGGGGTTAATGACCCTTTCGCCGTAGATGAATTTTACGTCGGCAGTGATATCCTTACCGCTCCGGTCCAGATATATTTCCGCTTCCAGGGGAAGCTTTTCAATCATTGACTGAACCTGTTCGCTGATTACAAGCTTCCCGGCTTTCTCAGCGAAAGGCAGTATTTCTGAAACGAACCGTTCCTTATCCTCCGCAATAAACCTGAGCTTTCTGCCTTTTTGATATACCATGGCCATATAAAAGGGTTTCAAATATTCCTGCTGCTGCTTCGAAATCCTGTGGATGGCAGCTCCGGCATAAAAATATTCGCCGTCCGCAGTCATGGGAAACATCGTTCCTTCAAAATCAATATTCAACAGCAGGTCCGTGCCTTCCCGGGATAACAGAAATTCTACGGGGACGTCCTCATGCAGGATATTCAATGCGTCGTGCTCGTTCTCATAAATCCGGGCCTTAAAAGGCCTGTCGCTGTATAGCTTGAAAAAACGCTTCAGAGTGGTATCCGCCAGAAAAACGTACCTGTCCCTGAAAACGCTGGCGCTGCTGCCACCTGGCGTTATGCTGTCCGTAAGCTTTTCTGTTTCATAGAGCTCCTTCAGCAGGTTTATCAACGGCAGGTCCGATTCTTCAAATTCATGCTTTGACGGCGAATAAGTAAATTTCTTGCTCAGGACCAGCTCTGCATTATTTATCATGCACTCCAGCAATTTTCTTACATCCTTTACAACATAGAGCTTATCCTGGCCGATGCGCAGGCTTACCGACGGGAAGCCGGTCTTGTTTAAGGCGCCTCCCTTTTCAAGCTGAAAGTTCACTTCCAGCCGTATTGCGGAGGAAAGAATGGACTGCCGTGTATTAAAAAAGGAGAAAATCTGCCTTGCAGCCTGCCGGAACTTCAGCTCCTTGAAGAAGCCCTGCCGGTCCTTCTCCTCGATGAGCAGCAGAACCGAAACAATATGCTTGCAACAGCCCCACGTCCCGTTATCATAGGCCGGACAGGTGCAGCTTGTTTTGTCAAGCCTGCCAACAGGATCGAAGGAGAGATGGATGTTGTAAAGCTTTGTGCCCAAAACCGAGGCATTGAAGGTCAGCTTCTCCTGATTGAACTGGACGGATTTGATCCGCCGGTTCCGGAAATATTCCCTTCCTTTATTGTAACTGGCCATGGAGGCTCTCTGGATAATTGCCTCCGGGGTTATGTCAAACATATGGTTACTCCCAAAATTTCCAAAGGTTAAAAAATCATATCATTTTATTATATAACATTTCGGGAGTTTAATTAAAGGGGGGAGGATTTAATTTTATTTTCTTCGGTATTCACCGGACAAGACTTATTCAGGTGCTTGATGACACCCATCGTGATCAGGAAGATAAAGGAGAAGATAAAGATATCGCCGATGGAGAAAATCGAATAGCCCAGATCTATGTAGTCCCCAAGGAAAGACAGCCGGGTCGCGGGGCTTCCCAGTGCATGCAGGCCGTCATCCAGATTTTTGAAGGTGTCGGGCTTTATATAGCCTGTGATATAGGAAAAGGAAGGAAACACAGGCATCCTGTCTCCGTTGGCCTTTATGACGATATTGTTCAGCAGGCCGCCCACAGCGATTAAAGCCACGCTGATAAACCCTGCTTTATATAAATTGTATTTTATGATCATGATTGCAAAGATAAAAACGAAAGCGACTTTATATGCCGTTGCGTATTTGATGAAAATAAAATTTCCTTGAAAGATGGAGTAGTTCATGTAAAGGTAAAACAAAGCAAAAATCACCAAAAGGTAGGTCGGCCATTCCTTAAATAGCGGAGCTAGTCTGTATTTTCTTATTTTCGCCACCAAAAGGGTAATTAAAAGTGTTTCAATCATATACGTCCAATCGGATTTCTTCTATAATATTGTATATCTAAACATAATCATACAATTTTTTTACAAAATAGTAAATACAAAAAATTACATTAGCGCACTTATTTAAGCATTTTGTGGCGTTTCCCCGGAGAAAAGGAGAAATGTACTTTACATGGAAAGGGTCCGGGGATTGGCTTGAGAGTATAGCCTTATTGAATACAATTGCATAATACGACACTTCCGTATCCGGAATCCTTTCATAACAATTAGCCCTTGCAAGGGAATATTTATGTTTCGGCTACAAGCTGCCCCATTTCCTTGAGGTCATATCCGCCGATACCTTCCAGCTCCATTCTTAGCTCCTGGGAGCGGAGAATTTCAAGGACAGCCTGGTACGGAGCTTTTTTTATATCTTCCTTTTTAATTACAAGCTCATACCTTTCGGTTTGAAGGGGAATGAAATCAATGCCCTTTACCTGAAGGCCTGATTTTTCATTGCCTATACCGATATCCGCACCTCCCCGGGCCACAGTACTGGCAATGGCGAGATGGGAAGTGCTTTCCCGTTCGTAACCCTTGATACTCCCGGAGGGAATTCCAAGCTTCCTGAGATGCTCGTCCAGAAGTACCCTGGTCCCGCTGCCTTTCTCGCGGTTTATCAGGGTGATGTCCTTCCTTTTGAGGTCTTCCCAGTCGTTTATATTCTTTGGGTTTCCTTTTACGACATAGAAGCCTTGAAGACGGCAGGCCAAATGAATGATCACCGCAGGAATACCCGGCAGCATCCTTCGGACAAAAGGGATATTGTATTGTCCGGTATCTCCGTCCCATAAATGGGCGGTAGCCATCTGGACCTGGCCCTGGTATAAGGCGTAAAGTCCGTTATAGCTTCCCACAAAGGAGCGCAAGGCCTGTACGCCGTTGGGATGAAGCTGCAGATACCGGGAAAGGATATCCAACAGCACATCCTGGCCGCAAATCACAAAGCTGTTGTTTCGCGGAAATTCCTCATTTGAGAAAGGGTTTAACCGGGGATTGCGCTGCGGGGCGCCTGACGGGTTGGTACTTTTTATGCTTTTTGTGCTGTTCTTATATTCATCAACGTCTTTCAAATCTACCCTTACTTTTTTCCCTACGCGATAGGCGTTCAATTCTCCTCTTTTAATTAATTCATAGACTGTGTTTTTTGCAATTTTTAATATGTCCGCTACCTCCTGGGGGGTTAAGGCTGAATTGTCATTCATCGGGATTCTCCTTTATTTTACTCCTTTAGCTGCTTCTTTACCCTTTCCTGCATACATAATTGGCTGAACGAAACGTTATATAACGATACATGAAAGGATGATGCCGAACAAGACTGAGTACTGATATGGATATTATATCCTACTAGTAAAACGAAATCAAATAATAAGTAGAATTTTTCGATAGTATATGCAATTGACGTCAGAGCAACATGCAAAATCAGCTTGCCTGATGTAAAAAAATGGTTGCTTTTATCCATAGAAACCTTATAAGATGGCATAATGGCATTTAATTGACAAAAACTAAATGAAAGTTTTTGTCAATGTTTATTCATTTGCTGTTGATTTTTTATTTCAAAGCATGTATAATAAACGTGATATAACATTACAAAAGGTTATATCCAAGCCGATATATGTCATGCCACGTCCTGATATGCCAAGCCGCCATTAAAGAAAGCATGCATAAAGAAATCTCGATGATGAGATGATAGCATTCATAAAATGAGTGTTATGTTTTATCATTTTTTTATATTTTTCAAAAACATGAATGAGCGGGAGGACTCGAAATGAGCAAATTTAAAAGAGGATTGCTGCTAATTACAGCCGTTTTAATACTGGTACTGATGGCCGCTTGCGGCGGACAAACGAATACGGAACAAAGCATATCCCAGGAGACTACGCAAGCGACGACCACGCAGGAGACTACACAGGAGGTTAAGCCTGTTGCGCTCACTGTCGCAGCCGCTGCGAGCCTCAAGGATGCCATGGAGGAAATTAAAATTGCCTATGCAAAGGAAAAATCCAATGTGACCCTTACATATACGTTTGGTTCTTCCGGTTCCCTGCAGCAGCAGATTGAACAGGGTGCGGAGGTGGATGTATTTCTCTCCGCCGCAACAAAGCAAATGGACGCATTGAAGGACAAGGACCTGATTATGGAGGATACAAGAAAAAACTTTCTGGAAAACAAGATTGTCCTTGTCGTCCCCAAGGATTCATCGTCGGTCGCTGATTTTAACGATCTTGCGACGGATAAGGTGAAACAAATCGGACTGGGTGAGCCAAAGAGCGTTCCTGTTGGGCAATATGCGGAACAAGTTTTGACAAAGCTGAATATTCTGGATTCCATTAAGAAGAAGGTTGTTTACGGAAAAGACGTAAAGGAAGTGCTGACCTGGGTGGAAACAGGGAATGCCGATGCAGGAATTGTATATGAAACCGATGCAAAGGTTTCAGACAAGGTGAAAATCGTGGCAAAGGCACCCGAAGGCTCAACCTCTCCGGTATATTATCCGGCGGCAGTTATAAAAGCCAGCAAAAATCCGGAGGAGGCAAAGGCTTTTGTTAATTATCTTTACAGCAGCGAAGCAAAGCCTGTGTTTGAAAAGTACGGATTTGTATTTATAGAATAAGTGGCAATGTCCCGGAGGTGGTTTTGTTCATGAGCATGGATTTATCTCCGTTGTGGATATCAACAAAAACTGCATTTACGGCAACGTTCATCACCTTCTTTTTAGGGATTGCCGCAGCCTGGTTAATGGCCGGGTACGGGGGAAGGTTTAAAGGAGCTGTGGACAGCGTGCTTACTCTGCCAATGGTATTGCCGCCGACGGTAGTCGGATTTTTTCTTCTGGTCCTCTTCGGAAAGAACGGACCCATGGGCAAACTTCTTGATCTTCTGGGCACCCGGATTATTTTCTCCTGGACGGCAACGGTGATTGCAGCTACCGTGGTGGCATTCCCGCTGATGTATAAAACAGCCAGAGGCGCTTTTGAACAGGTTGACAGAAACCTGATCCACGCGGCAAGGACATTAGGGGTTTCGGAGTGGAGGATTTTTTGGAGGGTGACGGTTCCCCTTGCCTGGCCGGGAATTGCAGCCGGGTCTGTCCTGGCCTTTGCAAGGGCATTGGGGGAGTTCGGAGCAACCCTTATGATCGCAGGCAATATACCCGGCAAAACCCAAACCATCCCCATCGCCATCTACTTTTCTGCGGAAGGCGGAGAGATGGATAAGGCACTTTTATGGGTTGTGCTGATCTTTATCATTTCGCTTACAGTGATGACACTGATGAACTATTGGAACGAATATCAAAGAAAAAATATGCATGCAGCCGGGACGGGCCATTGAGATATGTCAACGGCCTGCCGTCAGCCAGGAGGAGATAGCAGTGGAGCTGTTTGTCGACATAGAAAAGAGGCTTCCCGGTTTTATATTGAAGGTAAGCTTTCACACCGGGCAGGATGCGATGGGGCTGCTGGGAGCTTCGGGATCGGGCAAAAGCATGACCCTCCGCTGCATAGCGGGTATTGTAAAGCCTGATAGAGGAAAAATCGTACTTAACGGACGTGTATTGTTTGATTCGGAGAGGGGAATCAATATTCCAAGCAGAGAGCGGCGGGTCGGATACCTTTTTCAGAATTATGCACTGTTTCCCAATATGACGGTTGAGGAAAACATCGGATTTGCGCTGGAGAAACTGCCCAGGGAAAAAAGAACAGGTCTTGTGAAGGAGAAAATTGAGAGGATGAAGCTGGAGGGACTGGAAAAGAGATATCCTTTCCAGCTTTCAGGCGGTCAGCAGCAAAGAGTGGCACTTGCAAGAGCACTGGCGATTGAGCCGGAGGCTTTGCTTCTGGATGAGCCCTTTTCTGCGCTGGATGACCATTTAAGAGGACTTGTTGCCAAAGAACTGATGGACACACTTTCGGGTTATCATGGAGTTACCCTGTTTGTAAGCCACAATATGGAAGAGGCATACAAAATCTGCAAGAGGCTGGTGGTTTTAAAAAAAGGAGCGGTAGAAGCGGCAGGGGACAAGGAGGCGATATTTCAAAATCCTCATACGGTAGAGACAGCACAAATAACGGGCTGTAAAAACTTTTCCAGGGCCAGGTATCTGTCCTGCAATGAGCTGTATGCAGTTGACTGGGGCATTAAACTGCATGTCAGGGAAGCCCTTAGGGAAAACCTTGAACATGTGGGGATACGTGCACATTACATACAGCAGGCGGAAGAAAACGATAATGAAAACATCTTCGCCTGCCGGCCAGGATTCATCAGTGAAGCGCCCTTTAGAGTATCGGTATATCTTGTCCTTGAAAATGAAGCTGTCGGCAGTGAAGACTGGCATTTGCACTGGGATATGTCGAAAGAGAGGTGGCTGGAGCTGAAGGAACAGCCGCTGCCGTGGAAAATATGCCTGAGTCCGGACAGGCTGATGCCGCTTTATGGTTAGAGGAAGTAAAATATGCACTGGTGAAATACATAAGTTGAAGTATGTTTTGTGTCATTGGTATGAAAAGAAGGACTTGAATGGCGATCAATGATCGCCGCTACACCTTTTCATTCTCATATGTGCCACCCTTGTGGCATGGGTATTGGTATGAAAAGTAATCTGATGTAGCGGCGACCAGTGGTCGCCCACCCTTTACATCAATCAGCGCCGTACGGTGTGAAATTTTTCAAGATTATTGCCAAGTTTAGTAGAGGTGTATATAATATGCTTATACTAAACTTATGCTGTTTTAAGGTGGTACGCAGGCATCTGCAGCATAGGGATGGATATTTTAAGAATGAACTTATATGGCGGTGCGAAACATGAATATCTTTGATATAATCGGACCTGTGATGATCGGTCCGTCCAGCTCCCATACCGCAGGTGCGGTGCGTATCGGCAAAATTGCCAGGAAGCTGCTGGATGAAGAGGCTGCGGAGGTGGTAATTAAGCTGCATGGCTCTTTTGCGGAAACCTACCGGGGCCATGGGACGGATAAGGCGTTAATCGGCGGACTCATGGGATTCTCCACTGAGGACGAGAGAATAAGGAACAGCATGGAATTGGCTGAAAAAGCAGGGATGAGGTACCGGATCGAGTCAATTTCCTTACAGGACGTACACCCAAACACGGCAGTCATCGAGGCTGTCGGCAAGACCGGAAAAAGGGTCGTGGTCATGGGGGCGTCCATTGGCGGCGGAAATATTGTCATCAAGAAAATCAATGATCTGGATGTGGAGTTCAACGGGCAGTACTGTTCGCTGATCATCAGCCACATCGACAAGCCGGGAGTCATTGCTTTTGTAACCGGGAGGATGGGCAACAGCCAGATCAATATCGCAGGCATGCGGGATTACCGGTCAAGCCGCGGAGGTGAAGCGATTATGATTCTTGAAACGGATCAGGAAGTGGATGAAAAGACAGTTCATGATATTAAGAATAACGCAAATATTATGAATGTAATTTATATGGATAAAATATAACAAGACAGCAAAAATGTCCTCCACCTCTATAGGTGACGGATACCGAATTGGCGGTCAGGCGGTGGGAATGTCTCCCGCCCGGGGTGCATGGGCGAGCAGCAAATGCAGGGCATTTGCCACCGGCCTCGTTGAAACGCTGCTTTGGTAACCGGGGAGTTATAAGCTGTCTGCGGAGGCTGAGCATGTTTACTTATAATACGGTTTCAGAGCTGGTGGAAAAAGCCGCCCTCTCTGAAAAGACCATCTCTCAACTGGTGTTGGCGGATCAGGCGGAACAAACGGAATGTCTGCCGGAAGATCTGTATGAACAAATGAGAAGTACATTTTATACCATGAAGGACAGCATCATCAACGGCTTAAAGCTTGGGACGAAATCTGCCAGCGGCTTAAGCGGGGGAGATGCGGCCAGATTGCTGCATACCATGGAGGAAGGCAGGAATATCGGAGGCAGCGTATTGACGGGAGTTCTTGTAAAAGCCCTTGCCGTCAGTGAATATAACGCATGCATGGGAAAGATTGTGGCAGCGCCCACTGCCGGATCCTGCGGAATTCTTCCTGCCGTCCTTGTGACCATGCTGGAGGAGAAAAACATCCCTGAGAAAAACGTGGTCATGAGCCTTTTTACAGCAGGAGCCATCGGTATGGTGATTGCAAAGAAAGCCAGCATATCCGGAGCCCAGGGCGGATGCCAGGCGGAGTGCGGCAGCGCGGCGGCAATGGCGGCGGCAGCGCTTGTAGAGCTGTTGGGCGGTACTCCTGCCATGGCTGCCACAGCAAGTGCTATCGCCATGAAGGCGGTTTTGGGTCTGGTGTGCGACCCTGTTGCAGGCCTGGTCGAAGCGCCGTGCGTCAAGCGTAACGCAATGGGAGCCGCCAATGCGGTGGTTGCCGCGGAAATGGCATTGGCCGGTATTGAGAGCGTTATTCCCATAGACGATGTGATCGGAGCCATGAAATCCATCGGCGAACTTATGCCCGCCTGTTTGAAAGAAACCTCCAGAGGCGGTCTGGCGGATACAAAAACCGGCAGAAGCCTGGCGGAAAAAATATATCACAGAAGCTGACATAGCAGCGATTTGTGCTATTTACAAGAATGGAGAGAAAAACGGTGGAAGATAAAAAAATACGTTTGACCCAAATGTCGTCAAAAGCCGGATGCGCAAGTAAATTCGGCCCAGGGGACCTGGCGGCGGTTTTGTCCCATTTAAAGGACCTGGAGAGCACTGTGGACCCGAATCTGCTGGTAGGACTGAAGACGTCCGACGATGCGGGTGTATACAAAATCAGTGATGATCTGGCGCTGATACAGACCGTGGATTTTTTTACACCCATTGTGGATGATCCCTACACCTTTGGGCTTGTGGCTGCAACAAATGCCCTGAGCGATGTTTACGCCATGGGAGGAAAGCCTCTTACCGCACTGAACATCTGCTGCTTTTCCACCGGGGTGGATTCAGAGGCGCTGGCCGATATCTTGCGGGGAGGAGCGGATAAGATCATGGAAGCCGGTGCGGTCCTGCTAGGCGGACATACGGTGACCGACAACGAAATCAAATACGGAGTCTCGGTGACAGGGCTTGTGCATCCCGGCAAAGTGGTCACGAATGCAGGGTCAAAGCCGGGAGATCTTCTGGTTTTAACCAAACCCATAGGGACAGGGATTTTGAGCACGGCGCTGAAAAATGATGCAATTGGTGAAGAAGCTTACATGGAAGCGATACAGTCAATGACTACCTTAAATAAAGCCGCTTCCTATGTCATGCAAAGGGTTGGAGTGAATGCCTGTACCGATGTCACCGGCTTCAGCCTCATGGGTCATTCCTATGAAATGGCCAGCGCCAGCGGGGTGCAGTTCAGGATTTTTGCATCGGAAGTTCCGCTGATGGAAGGTGTATTGGCGCTTGCTGCCAAGGAATATGTCCCCGGCGGCGCATATGCAAACAGGAAGCACTTCGGACAGTGGGTAAATTTTAAAAATGAAATTTCAGACCCGCTGAAGCTGGCTTTTTTTGATCCGCAAACCTCGGGAGGTCTTTTGATGTCTGTGGAAAAAGGAAAAGCCGGCCTTTTGATCGAGGAATTGAAAAAAGAAAACGTAGTAAGGAGCCGGATTATTGGAGAAGTTGTTGACCAAGGCACAGAGGAAAATGTTATCAATGTGTACCAGGATCAGGGGATATAGAAGGAGATAAAGGGCCAAAGGGAGTGACAGGCGTGAAACGCGTTAGGGTGGAAGACGCAGTAGGAATGGTACTGGCCTATGATTTGACAAAAATCGTACCGGGCATATTTAAGGGTGCCGCCTTTAAAAAGGGATACGTGATAAAGGCGGAAGACATCGAAGAATTGAAAAATATGGGCAAGTATCATATTCAGGCCATAGACCTTTCCGAAAGAGATGTTCATGAGAATGATGCGGCAGCCAGAATTGCCCATGCTGCGGCTTCAAAAGCGGCGGTCGTCTGTGCTGCGGTGGAAGGGAAGGCAAATATCAAGGCCGGAAGCAGCGGGATTTTGAAAATAAACGTAAAGGCCCTGGAAGAAGCGAATGAGCTGGGAAAGGCCGTGCTGGTGACGCTGCATGACAATACTCTGGTAGAAGAGGGAAAGATTGTCGCAGCGGCTAAAATCATTCCATTAACCATTGAAGACGAGCTTGTTAAAAGGATTGAAAATATTTGCGCACGGAATATGCCTATGATTGATATAAAGCCCATAAGCTGCTTAAAAACCGGTATTCTGGTGACTGGCTCCGAGGTGTATTACGGAAGGATACAGGATAAATTCGGAGATAAGCTAAGAGACAAAGTGAACCATTATGGGGGACAAGTCCTGGATATCCGCTATGCTCCGGATGAGGCGGATTTTATCGTCGGGGAGATAAAGGGACTGATGGAAAGCGGCGCCGAGGTGGTGCTCATCTCGGGTGGAATGGCTGTGGATGCGGATGATGTCACTCCCAAGGCAATAGAAAGAGTGGCCTCCGAAGTCGTTACATACGGTGTGCCGCTATTGCCTGGGTCCATGTGCATGCTGGCCTACGCCGGAAGTATTCCCTTGATCGGGGTGCCTGCCTGTGCCATGTTCAGCAAGACAACCATTCTGGATATCATTTACCCAAGAATTCTCACGAAAGAGCGGGTGGGAAAGGCAGATTTATTATCATTGGCCCACGGGGGAATGTGTCTTAACTGCGAAACCTGCAGCTATCCCGTTTGTCCCTTTGGAAAGTAGGAACGGATGGATTTGACGGATGCTTTCGGCTTAAAAAATACCAAGAATGAGGTTATCTCCCTGACAGGCGGAGGCGGAAAAACCTCCATCCTGTTCGCTCTGGCAGAGGAGTTGAAATTGCAGCGCAAAAAGGTGCTGGTCACTACAACAACAGCAATTTACATGCCTGAGGAATCCCGGTATGATTATTTCTTTCTTCGGGAGGACGGGACGGCTCCTTTAAAGGAGGATCTGCGAAGGGGAAAGGGTTCCGTAACCATGGCGGGTGGCAGGATAACAGAAGAAGGGAAGCTGAAAGGCGTCGACAGCGAATGGATTGATGCACTGCATAAAGAAAAGGTATTTGACATAATCCTTGTTGAAGCGGACGGCGCCAAGAAAAAGCCGGTAAAAGCTCCCGACCTCCATGAACCGGTGGTTCCTTCCTGTACGACTATCCTGGTCGGCGTCATCGGCATTGATTGCTACGAGAAAAAAATAGACGCCCAATGGGTTCACCGCCCACAGCTTTTGGCCCGGATTGCAGGGAAAAGCGAAGGGGAAGCCATCGATGCGGAGGTGCTTGTCAAACTTGCCGCCTCCGGTGAGGGAATATTTAAAAGCTGCCCGGAACAGGCGGATAAGGTTCTGTTTATCAATAAGGCCGACAACAAAGAACTCTGCGCCCTGGCTGTAAATATCGGCAGGCTGGTAATGCAGCGCGGCTGCGGAGTCAAAAAGGTTCTGATCGGCAGTGTTCTGGGACAGGCACCGGTGAAGGAGATACTATGAAGGCAATTATTTTAGCGGCGGGCTTATCCAGAAGATTTGGAGAGGACAAGCTGCTCATCGGCATTAATCACAAGCCCATGCTTTTGAATGTTATCGACCTGGTGGCCGGCATGCAGTTTGAGGAAACCGTCCTTGTATACCGCCATGCGGATATTCAAAGGCTGGCGGAGGGAAAAAATATAAAATGCGCATACAATGAAAATGCGGCGGAGGGCTTAAGTACATCAATCAAATGCGGTATCCATAGCGGAAAGGATTCCGATGCCTATATTTTTTTCACCGGGGATCAGCCCTTTCTTGACAGGGAAACGGTTTTGAGGCTGACGGAGGCCTTTTATGAAAGACGGAAATCCATTGTGGTTCCAAGATATCATGGGAGAAACGGAAACCCTGTCATCTTTTCTTCGGTATGGAAAGAGCAGCTGTTGCAGCTGACCGGTGATACCGGAGGCAGGGTGATTATAAAAGCCAACCCGCACAGTGTACGGTTTGTAGACATTGATTACGAGGCAGCGGGCATGGATATTGATACACCGGAGGAATTCCGGTCAATAAAAGGAGATCTGCCATGAATATATATGCGGAAGCATTAAAGCTGATGGAGCATTGCGAGGCCTTTGCAGTGGCTACCATCATATCGTCCGAAGGCTCAACGCCAAGGAGCAGCGCAAAGATGATCGTAAAAAGCGGAGGAGGCATCCTCGGGACCATCGGAGGAGGTCCGTTGGAGGCGTTTGTCATCGAAGAAGCCGTTTCTGCCGTAAAAGAAGGCCGTTCAAGAGTCGTGGAATATATTCTGGACAGCCGGGCGGCAAATGGTATACAAATGCTGTGCGGGGGCAAAATCGGCATATTCATCGAGGTGATTTCAGTGAAACCCAGAATTATGATCATCGGTGGAGGGCATGTAGGAAAGGCAGTTTCGGAAATGGCCGGATTTTTGGACTACACACTGGCCGTCATCGACGACAGGGAAGAGTTTGCCAATAACCGGAGGTACCCCACTGCTTCCGAAATCTCGTGGGATACCGATATTGTAAAAGCCATCGGGAAGCTTAAGATTGATGCCAATACCTATATCGTCATCGCAACAAAGGATTCCGACCTGGCTGCCCTCAAGGCTGTCATTCTCAGCGATGCCGCATATATAGGAATGATCGGCAGCAGACGGAAAAAGGCCATTGTCTTTGAGCGGCTGATGCAGGAGGGCATCTCCCGGGAAAGAATAGATTTTGTCCATGCCCCCGTTGGGTTGGACCTTGGCGCCGAAACCCCTGAAGAAATTGCCGTCAGCATCATGGCTGAAATTCTTAAAATCTGCAACAACAGGTCCGGCACGTCTTTGAAGGAGATAAAAAAGTAATGAGGAAGAATCTGGTCGTTGTAAGAGGCGGGGGAGATATCGCCAGCGGAACCATTCACAAACTGGCATCCTGCGGCTTTGGAGTCATTGTACTGGAAATACCGAACCCAACCGTTATCCGAAGGACGGTTTCCTATGCTCAGGCTGTTTTCGCCGGAGAAATGGTGCTGGAGGGCATCCGGGCCATACGGATTGACTCTGTTGAGCAAGCGCTTTCAGAGGTCCGCAATGGCACTATTCCGGTCTTAATCGACCCGTTGGGAAATGCCATCAATTCTTTGAAGCCCGGAGCGGTTGTGGACGCCATTATTGCAAAAAGGAATATCGGAACCCATAAGGACATGGCGCCCGTAGTTGTCGGGCTGGGCCCCGGATTTACTGCTCCGGAGGATGTCCATGCGGTCATTGAGACCAATCGCGGCCACAATCTCGGGAGAGTCATATACCAGGGGAGAGCAGAGCCTGATACGGGCCACCCCGGAATGATCGGCGGCTATGGCGAGGAGCGTATAATCCGTTCGCCTGCAGCCGGCATCGTCAGAACTATCGCGGAAATAGGGGACAGCGTAAAAAAAGATAGTGTAATCGCATATGTCGGGGACGCGCCGGTTTTTTCACCTCTGGACGGCGTACTCCGGGGCCTGATCCATACCGGAACCAGGGTGGGGAACAGGCTTAAAATAGGAGATGTGGACCCGAGAAACAAAACGGAGTATTGCACCACAATCTCCGATAAAGCCAGAGCAATAGCGGGAGGCGTACTGGAAGCAATCCTCCGCCTCGGCAATTTCAAGCTGCTTTAGGAGCTGTTTTTATACGGTCACGACGCTTTCCGCCGTGGCGAGGATTGAAACGATTTCTTCCATATTGCTGATACGTCCGGCCTGGATATCATTTTTGAGGTTGTAGAATTCCACGCAGGTACCGCAGGCCAGGATATCCACGCCGGCAGAATATAATCCGTCCATGGCGTCCAGCACCGGTGAGCCTTTCGCCGTCAATTTGACTCCGGAATTGTAGCAAATGATGGCTTCGGGTTTTGTGTCCGAGGCCCAAAGCTTTCGCAAAAAGGCACCCATCAATTTTTGGCCCAGATCCTGGTCGCCGGCCCCAAGGCTGTCGCTGTTGATAATAAATACTTTTTTCATCGTGTATTCTCCTGACTGTAAGTGTTATGAATTCAACTCGGTATCTTTTTATTTTATTCTATTTACTCTTATATTACAATTTTTCCGAAGAATGAGGGTTGAGTCAATCCAAATAAACTTATTATTTGACAGTAATAAATAATACACATATAATTATATTAAATAAATTTAATACCAAGTAAACTTTTGCGCTGGAAGTCGCAAGTATCCATGGGTACCCCCACAGTAAATTACAAGATTTTATAAGGAGTATGTCAATGCTAGGAACGAAAATTCGGGAAAAAAGACTGGAAGCAGGGATCAGCATAAAGGAGCTGGCGGAGAAAACCGATTTGACCTCGGGCTTTATCAGTCAGATTGAAAGAAATCTCGCAGAGCCCTCCATTACTTCGCTGAGGAAGATTGCAAATACCCTTGGCGTAGCTGTTTTTTATTTTATGATGGATGACGCCATCGTCAACTGTGTGGTCCGGAAAGACGCCAGAAAGTCGCTGAAGTTTCCGTCTTCTCATCTATCTTATGAGCTTCTGTGTCCGGATTTGGCCAGGCAGATGGAAATGTTCATCGGCAGGCTTGAGCCCGGAGCCATGACCTGCGAGGTGCCTCTTTCCCATGTCGGCGAAGAGGTGGTGCATGTCCTGGAGGGTGAAATGTGGATCCAGGTGAACGGAGAGGAATTCAGCCTGGAATCGGGAGATACCATTTATTATATTTCCAGCTATCCGCATCAGATTGCCAATAAGGGCAAAAAGGAACTGGTTTTTATTTCAACCATCACCCCTCCCAATTTTTGATTGATGGTGTTTACGATAGTATTGAAAAAGCGGATTCAGGCAAAATTACTAAGTACTGGTGCAAATATAACTTCCCGTATAGATTTCTGAAAATGCAGTCTTGGAGCGCCGGGAAGAATATTTGCAGTACTCCGAATGAGGATAACAGCAACGAGGAGCAGATAAGATGGAAAAGGGAAAACTGAAAAAAATTGAAGACTTGAGAAGTTTTTTAGAAATTCTTGAAGAAAACGGGGAAGTTGTTGAAATTGAAAAGGAAGTAAGCCTGAAATACGAATTAGGTTCCGTATTGGCAACACTGGAAAAGGAAAACAGGGGAGCGGGTCTTTTCAATAAGGTTCAGGACCGTGAATTCAGGGTGTGCGGAGGCATACTGGGTTCCATGGACCGGATAGCGCTGGCCCTGGCCTGCGAAAAGGGAGAAATTAACGATTTCCTTGCCTCCTGCCTTGAAAATCCCATAAAACCCAACAAGGTTTCCGGAGCACCCTGTCAGGAAAATATCCTTATAGGCGACGACATCGACCTGGATAAAGTACCCATTCCCCAGCATGCGCCCAAGGACGGAGGTCCTTTTATCACAGGGGGCGTAATCGTAAGCAAGGAGCTTGAAGGGGCCAAACAGAACCTTTCCTTTCAGAGGATGCAGGTCAAGGGAAAGGACAAGCTCAGCATCATGATCAATGAGTGGAGGCATCTGAAGGAGTTCTACAGCGAGGCGGAGGCAAAAGGTAAAAGCCTGCCCATCGCAGTGGTCAGCGGTGCGGATCCTGTGATTTATATCGCCGCCGGCCTTCGTTATGAAGGAGATGAAACCGAGATCGCCGGAGCTGTCCGGGGAAAAGCCATCGATGTAGTGAAATGTGTTACCTCGGATATTTATGTGCCGGCTACTGCCGAATTTGTCATCGAAGGGGAAATCCTGCCGGATTACCGGGAAGATGAAGGGCCCCTGGGGGAATTCACCGGTCATTACGGAAAGCCCTGGCCCAGTCCTGTCGTAAAGGTCACGGCAATCACCTATAGGAACAATCCTATTTATCAGACCATCAACGGTGCATCCTTTGAACATATCAACCTGGGGAATGTGCTTCCCAGGGAGCCCCTCCTGAAAAAGTTTGCAAAGTATGTGAGCTCGGGCGTGGTCAATGTGCATATTCCGCCCTATGGAAGCGGATTCCTGGCCATTGTGCAGCTTAAGAAAAAGAATCCGGGAGAACCCAAAAATGTTGCGCTTGCGGCAATGATGGCCTATGTGAATATCAAGAATGTCATTGTAGTCAGCGAAGACGTGGACATATACAATCCGGCAGACATTATGTGGGCGCTTTCCAGCAGGGTAATCCCCGAGAGGGACATCTTTTATGTGCCCAATGCCCAGGGCCATGAGCTGGACCCCTGCTCCGATGCCAGAGGGGTGCAAACCAAAATGGGGATCGACGCTACGCTCAGTGAAGACAGCAAGGGGTTTGAAAGAGTCAGATATCCCCTGGTGGATTTGAGCGAGTATATAAAATAAAATGGGGCAATTTCACGATAATATCGATATTCATAAGCCTTTACAGAATTTGCGCGGGTATTTCAATGCGCTGATTCTGTAAGGCTAAATGGGGAATTGCCGCAGTACTAAAAACGATGGAGAATCCATATGGGAAAATATATAGTCGGAATAACGGGAGCCAGCGGTTCAATTTACGCAGACAGGCTTATAAGGCAGCTGCTTAAGGCGGGACAAAAGGTGGTCCTGACCATCACCGAAGCCGGTGCCAGGGTACTGCAGCAGGAGCTTGGGCTGAATCTGGGCGGAAAGAATACCCGAAGCGAAGCGGAAGACTATTTGAAAAGCTTTTTTTTGCCGGAGAACACGGAAGGAAGCCTGGAATATTATGAAATAGGAAATATCGGCGCGCCTATAGCCAGCGGTTCCTATAAGGTTGACGGCATGATCGTGATTCCATGCACAATGGCAACGGTTTCAGCCATAGCCCATGGAGCATCCCGCAACCTTCTTGAAAGAGCGGCCGACGTCATGATGAAAGAAAGAAGGACCCTGATTGTCGTACCCAGAGAAACTCCCTTCAACACCATTCATCTGCAGAACCTGCTTACGCTTTCCCAGTGCAATGTCCAGATAATCCCTGCGGCTCCGTCTTTCTACCACCGCCCTCAAACCATCGAAGAGCTGGCGGATTTCTTTGTGGGCAGGATCATGGATCAGCTTGGGATTAATAATGATCTGGTGAAACGGTGGTCCGGCCTTTAAGGCCGGGTGGAATTTAAATAATTTTCCACAGCCCTTAATCTTCCGTAATACCCCGTACACCTGCACAGACAGCCGTTAAGATAGGCGTGGATCTCTTCAGCCGAAGGGTTTTTGAGATCGCGCTTCATTGCCAGCACCAGCATTACAAAGCCGGGGGAACAGAAGCCGCACTGATCTGCGCCCTCTCCCACCAGAAATTCGGCAAACTCCTTTGCCTCTTCCTGGACGCCCTCCAGGGTCGTCACAGATTTTTCATGCACACGCGCAGTCAGTGTAGAGCAGGAAAGCACCGGCCTTCCATCCGCCCATACGGTGCAAAGACCGCAGGAGCCGCCGTCACAGCCTGTTTTTACGCTGGAATAGCCATGCTTTTGCAGGGTTTGCGCCAAATACTCTCCGGGAGCGGCCTCCCAATTCTTTTCTTCTCCGTTTACATAGAATCGAACTTTTATCATACTACCTTTTCCACCACCCTTGTCACCAGCACGTCGCATAGTTTTTTCCGATACCATGCGCCGGCGTGTAAATTGTCGCCGAAATTAAGCTCTTCACCGGCAATGATTCCGGCTTCCCGGGCGGTACAGCCGCCGGATAAAGCCAGCATGGCTTTCGGTGCAAGCTGCGCCCAGGAAGGTCTTGCACCCACCGCAATCCGGATATCCGGGCCGGATTTTGCCGCAGCCGCGTTGAGCAGAGGGAAATCCGTGTAGGATTTCCGCAGCTCTTCAAGAGCACAACGGACATCGCGGATCGGAATTCTGATTCCGGTGATAATATCTTTCCGGATCCCTTGCTCCAGAAAATCACCTATGGGCATTATCCCCTTCCGGAAGAAGGAAACCTGGCAGTCTAAAGCCAGAAGGACGGTGATGAGGTCGGAAAAACCGTTCCGCAGAAAGACGGTACCACCGACGGTGATATGGCTTCTCAGTTGGACGCCGCCCACATGCTCCAGCGCACGGACCAAGGCGCCGGAGAACAGGTTTCGGCACAGCGTGCTTTGCTCGATCTCCCGCATTGTTGTCATTGCGCCTATTTCCAGGTATTCCTGGCTTTCACGGATATAATCCAGACCCATCTCGGACAAATCAATGGCGATTCCGATTTTCCTTTGTGACAGCTTTAGATTTGTAAGTCCTGCAATAATGGCATTATCGGCGTCCTGCAACAGGGTGTATGCATGTTCCAGGCCGGAGGGACGCACTAATTCCCGGATATTCATGTTTTCTCTCCTTCCTGCTCCAGCGCTTTTAAAATTTTCTCAGGTGTCAAGGGAAGGCTTTGGATCCGCGCGCCGACAGCATTGTAAATGGCATTGGCAATGGCTGCCGGCGGGGTATGAACAACCACCTCGCCCAGTGATTTGGCGCCGTAAGGGCCTGTAGGCTCGTAGCTTTCCTCAAAGGCAGTTTCCAGTATGGGAGGGATATCCATCACACAAGGGATCCTGTACTGCTGGAAATTGTCCGACAGCAGCCTGCCTGTTTCGCTGTAATGAATATCTTCCATCAAAGCGAAGCCCATCCCCTGGATGATGCCCCCTTCCAGTTGAATCCTGGCCAGCTTGGGGTTGATGACGGTGCCGCAGTCGGCCACCGCCGCATACTTGAGAACTTTTACTTTGCCTGTGGCAAGGTCTGCCTCAACCTCCGCAAAGCCCACCACATAGGGCGGCGGCGCTGTCTTGCTTCCGTAGCGGGCGCTGGCGCTGAGCTGGGGGATTTCCTTTGCACCGAAATATTCCGGCGCATTTCTATAGTAATTCACTTTGAGGAGAAATTCCTTGAGGGAAAGGCATTTTGAACCGTCCTCGCTGGTGAAGCTTTCTCCGTCAAAATAGACGTCGCCTTCGGCCTCCATTACCAGCCGGGCGGCGGCAAGCATCTGCTCGCGAAGCTTCTGTGCCGCCTGTACCACTGCGTTGCCCGTCAGGTAGGTAGTTGAGGATGCATATGCACCCTTGTCATAGGGGGTTGTGACTGTATCCGCACATACCAGTTGGAGGCGGTCAATGGGTGCCTCCAGCACCTCGCCGGCAAATTGCAGCAGGATGGTGTCGGCGCCCGTACCCAGATCGGAGGCTCCGGAAAAGACCGTATAGCTGCCGTCATAGTTCAGCCTGACCTCCGCTTCCACCACGTCCATGGTTGAAATACTGGAACCGTGCATGGCAATGGAGCATCCAACTCCCCGGACCCGGGTGCCTTCCACGGGACGGCGGAGATATTTGCCGGACCAGCCAATCATTTCACTTCCACGCCGGATGCAGTTTTCCAGGGCGCTGCTGGTAATGACGGCGTCGCCCGCCGGGGTTCCTCCGGACAGGAACGGATGGCTCTGCCCGACACGGATGATATTCCGTAAACGAAAATCCACGGGGTCAAAGCCCAGTGCCTGTGCCAGCATATCCACGCTGCTTTCCAGGCCGAAGTTGACCTGCGGCGCTCCGAAACCGCGGAAGGCGCCGGCGGGGACCTTGTTGGTATACACGGCGATTCCGCTGTATTCAAGGGCCTTGACCCCTCCGTAGATGGGCAGTGCGTTTTTGCAGGCCACGGCCAGCACGTCGATGCAGTGTTCGCCGTAAGCGCCCGTATTTGAAAGCACCTCCAGCTTGATTGCCCGGATGATTCCATCGCTGCGGTTTGCGCCCAGCTTTATTTTTACACGCATTTGATGGCGCGTATTTGTGGCGGCAAAGCATTCCTTGCGGCTGAAAATCATCATGGAGGGCTTGCCGGTGCGGAGGGTGACAAGGGCTACAAAAGGTTCGATGAAAGTGCTGTTTTTGCCGCCAAAAGCCCCTCCCACCTTGGGCTTGATGACCCTGACCCTATGCTGGGGGATCTCAAGCAGGTTGGCTACGATCCTTTGCACGTGAAAGGGGGACTGGCAGGAGCTGGTGATGACAAGGCGGCCTCTTGTGTCCGGGGCGCAGAAAGCCCGGTGGGTTTCCGACATGGTGTGCATCTGTGCGGGCGTATAATAAGTACCCTCCACCACCTTGTCGCATTTGGCGAACTCTTCCTCAACGTTTCCCCTGCTCCAGGGAAAGGCTGCCGAAATATTTCTTTGAGGGTCGGAATCAATGGGCAGATTTGTAAAGACCTCATCCTTGCTGTGGATGACGACGGGATTGTCCAATGCTTTTTCAAAATCCAGCACCGGTGTCAGAACCCTGTAATCCACCCGGATGCAATCCAGGGCCTTATGGGCGGTCTCTTCATCCCGTGCGGCCACAACCGCCACCGGATCGCCCACGTAATACACTTTTTTCCCCAGAAGGATGCGGTCATAGGGCGAGCCTTCCGGGTATGCCTCAGCCGCTATGGTATGCAGTATCGGAGATACGTCACGGTAGGTGAGAACGCATTCCACACCCGGAATTTCAAGTGCTTTTTCCGTGTGAATTTCCAGAATTTCCGCATGTGCATGGGGACTGCGCACCAACTTGACGCAGAGACAGTTTTCTGGCGCCAGGTCCTGTACGTACATTGGCTTTCCCAGTACGGCGCCCATACCATCGATTTTGTCTGTCGTAGCTCGAATCATAGAGATCACCCCTAAATTTTCCATCCGTCCGTATTTTCCAAGCACCTGTGTTTTCCAGGTTCTTCAAGAATTAAGGGACGGGCTATCAACCGTCAGATATAAATGGCTTCACTGTAATAATATACTCAATATTAAATAATTCATAAAATAAAGTCAATACGTGTAAAAGCGATGGAAATTGTAAGAAATCCCTGAAAGTATTTGACATGCTGGCACAGTGGAAATATAATAATATTAAATTTATTTAATTTTAATAAACATTCATGAGCGGAAACTTGTCACAAGGAAAAGAGGTTGATTGCATTGAAGCGTGAAGAAGAGGCGCGTTTAATAGAGCTATGCGGGCATCTGCTGAAAATCCCCAGTATGTCGGGGGAGGAAAATCTCCTGGTGGATAAACTGAAGAGTGTTTTTGAAGAGATAGGCTTCGACGACATTTATGTGGATGAATACGGCAGCATAACCGCAAGGTTGATAGGAAATAAGCCGGGTCCAAGGATTTTATTCGATGCGCACATGGATACGGTTCCTGTGAAGGATGCCGCAAAATGGAAGCATGACCCCTTCGGAGGAGAAATCGAAGACGGCAGGATATACGGCAGAGGCGCTTCAGACATGAAAGGAGCGCTGAGCTCCATGATAGCGGCTGCGGAAAATTTTCTGAATGAACACGGCAGGGATTTTTGCGGGGAAGTGTGTATCGCCGGCGTCGTCCATGAAGAATGCTTTGAAGGAGTGGCCGCCAGAAAAATCAGCGCGAGGGTCAAGCCGGACCTTGTCATCATCGGGGAGGCTTCCAATTTGAAGCTGAACCACGGACAAAGGGGCCGGGCGGAAATTGTGGCGGAAACCTTCGGAAAATCATCCCACTCCTCAAACCCTGACAAAGGCATTAACGCCGTACATAAAATGCTGAAGCTGGTGAAAGAAATCAGCAGTCTTGAATGCTTCAGCCATGAGGTGCTGGGAAAGGGAATACTTGAACTGACGGACATCATTTCATCCCCTTACCCCGGAGCTTCCGTAGTACCGGATTACTGCAGAGTAACTTATGACAGGAGACTGCTGACAGGGGAGACGGCCCAACAGGTGCTTGAGCCGCTTCAAGGGCTTATTGACAGGCTGAAGGCGGAAGATCCCGATTTTGCAGCCTCGGTTTCCTTTTCCAGCGGGGAAGAAAAATGTTTTACGGGAAATACCATTCAAGGCGAGCGCTTTTTCCCTGCCTGGCTTTATGACCCCGGAGAGGATTTTGTCCAAAGGGCATGGGGCGCATTAAAGGAAATCGGCCTGTCCCCGGAGCTTTCCCATTATTCCTTCTGCACAAACGGAAGCCATTACGCCGGAGAGGCGGGGATAAAAACCCTGGGCTTCGGACCCTCCTACGAACATCTGGCCCATATAGCGGACGAATATGTTGAAATCCATCAATTGCAGAAGGCCTGCCAGGGCTATAAAAAAATCATGGAAGAGTTTTTGACAAAGGAAAAATTCAACGGGATTGGAGAAGAAAAATGAAAAGCTTAATAGATCTTACCATTAATGAAGCACAGCTGCAGAAAACCGTTAAGGCGGCCAGAGAAAAGAACCTCATCATCCCCACCCTGGATCAGATGAAGAACCCGGAAAGGATTCACCCCAAAATCAAGGAAAAGCTTAAAGGCGTCGGACTGTGGGATGTGAACCCCATCAACCTCTTCCGGATCTGCTGGAAGAATGAGCCGGTAAAGGAGGGAGGCCTTTATAACAAACTCCCCAACTACATCGAAATACCGCCGCAGATTTCGGGAGTCAAGGCCAGGATATTCGCCATGGCGGGAAAGTTTTTCCCTACCGGGGCCCACAAGGTTGGCGCCAGCTTTGCCTGTCTGGTGCCGCGCCTGGTTTCGGGACAGTTTGACCCCACCTATCATGAGGCCGTATGGCCGTCAACAGGGAATTACTGCCGCGGCGGCGCTTATAACTCAACCCTGCTGGGGTGCAAATCCATTGCAATACTGCCGGAGAACATGAGCCGGGAGCGCTTCGAGTGGCTTAAACAGGTAGCCGGCGAGGTCATCGCAACTCCGGGCTGTGAAAGCAACGTAAAGGAAATTTACGATAAAACCTGGGAATTGCGGAGGACCCGGGACAATGTGGTGATCTTCAATCAATTCGGAGAGCTGGGCAACCATTTGTGGCATTATGAGGTCACGGGCAATGCCATGGAGGAAATTATAAAAGCGGAAGCCGGACCCAAAGGAAAACTGGCGGGAGTATGCCTGACCTCAGGTTCAGCCGGAACCCTGGGCAGCGGTGACTATCTGAAGGATAAATACCCCAATGCAAAAATTGCCGTAGGAGAGGCATTGCAGTGCCCCACCCTGCTGAACAACGGATTTGGCGACCACCGCATTGAAGGGATTGGAGACAAGCATGTACCCTGGATACACAATGTGAAAAATACCGACATGGTCATAGCAATCAATGACGACGACAGCCTCAGCCTTTTCCGGCTTTTGAACGAACCGTCCGGCCAGGCTTTTCTGAGGGAGCAGGGCGTTTCCGAAGAGGTCATTTCCAGGCTTTCGTGGATAGGTATTTCCGGAGCTGCAAATATCATTTCCTGCATCAAGTTTGCCAAGTACTATGAGTTGTCGGAAAATGATATGGTGATCACCGTCCTTACGGATTCGGCAGAAATGTACCAGTCCAGGCTGGAGGAAATGGGAGCTGAGCGGGGAAGAGCTTACAACGCCGTTGATGCCGCCGTCGATTACAGCAAAAATATATATGCCCTCCGGACGGACAATATGGAGGAGCTTACTTATCAGAGCCGGAAACGCATTCATAATCTCAAATACTATACCTGGATCGAGCAGCAGATGTATGATCTGGAGGAGCTCAATGCACAGTGGTATGATTACGACGATTACTGGGGCAGGCTTCATCAAATGGGTCCCGAACTGAACAGGCTTGTGGAGCAGTTCAACGAAAGGACCGGAATCCTGAAGGAACTTGATTAACTTAAAGGGGCTGGCGAAGTTTTATGAAAAATGTAAAGTATCTGCAGTGCATCAATTGCGGAAAAACCTTTGAACCTGTGCCCGGCAGATACACCTGTGATGTGTGCGGTTCCTCGGAGGGGATATTGGATGTCGTATACGACTATGACTATATTGAGAGCAATTACGGCAGGAGTTATTTTAAACGGAACAAAAAATATTCCATCTGGCGGTATGAGCCCTTTCTCCCTGTTGAGCCGGAGGGGCCAAAGCCCGGCCTGCGCGTGGGCTGGTCTCCAATCTATAAAGCCGATGCCCTTGCAAAGGAAATAGGGCTGGAAGCGTTGTTTATTAAAGATGACGGCATAAATCCCACAGGTTCCCTGAAAGACAGGGCTTCCTCCGTTGCCGTGGCGAAGGCCCTGGAGGAGAAGGCGCAGATCATCTGCTGTTCCTCAACAGGCAATGCCGCCTCGTCTCTTGCAGGCAATGCCGCGTCTGCAGGGCTGAAAACCGTCATCTTTGTCCCTGAAAGGGCGCCGAAGGGGAAGGTGGCACAGCTGAAGATCTTCGGCTCCAATGTTATCAGCGTGCAGGGCTCCTATGCGGAAACCTTCAGACTCTCCGCCCTGGCCATAAAAAAGTACGGATGGTATGACCGGAATGCGGCAGTAAATCCGTACCTGGTGGAAGGAAAGAAAACGGTTTCCCTGGAAATCTGCGAGCAATTGGACTGGAAGGTTCCGGACTGGGTGGTCCTTTCCGTAGGCGACGGATGTACCATTGCCGGGGCATGGAAGGGCTTTGTGGATTTGTACAGGACGGGCTTCATCAAGAAGCTGCCGAAAATGGCGGGCGTTCAGGCCCTGGGCTGTGAACCGCTGACAAAGGCCTTTCATTCCAATGAAAGGCTTGTGCCCTGCCTGGAAAATACCGTCGCTGACAGCATTGCCGTAGGAGTCCCCAGGAACCCTGAAAAAGCCTTGCGGGCGGTACGTGAGTCCCAGGGCACCTTTACCAGTGTTTCGGATGAAGAAATATTTGCTGCCATGAGACTTCTGGGAAAGACCTCGGGAATCTTCGGAGAACCCGCAGGAGTGGCGGGGATGGCAGGTTTGAAAAAGCTTGTTGCCGAAGGCGTCATCGGCAAAGGGGAGTCTGTGGCCTGCGTGGTAACAGGCAATGGGCTGAAGGATGTAAATAATGCCGTAAAAGCTGCAGGAGAGCCCGTCCAGGTCAGTCCTGAGAAGGATGATCTGTTTGAAATCCTGGAAAGCATTCCGGGGCTGACGGGTGCAATGGATGAGGCATTACAGACGGGGTGAGAAAATGGGTTTACTTGTGCGGAATGGTCTTCTAGTCACAGAAGAGGGAATAAGGAAGGCTGACCTACTTATAGAGAATGAAAAGATAAGCAGGCTTGAGCCCAATATTGAAGAAAAAACCGGAGACCAGGTGATTGACGCCGGGGGAAAATATGTCCTGCCCGGTGTGATTGACGCACATGTGCACTATCATATGAAAACAGCGGAGGGCAGAACGGCAGACAGCTTTGAGACCGGGTCCCTGTCGGCAGCCTTTGGCGGTGTTACCTCCTATATTGATTTTGCAAGCCCTGTTGAAGGGAAAAGCCTTCTGGAGGCCCTGAAGGAGAGGCAAAATGAGGCGGCCGGACATTCCTACCTGGATTACAGCTTTCATATGGAGATTACAGGTGAGTTCGAACAGGATGTTGATGAGCTGCCTAAAATAAAAAGCCAGGGAATAACCAGTCTCAAGATTTATACAACCTACGGCAGTACCCAACTGCTCGACCCGCAGATTTCCGCGCTCCTGAAAAAAGCCCGTGAGGAGAGTATGCTGGTAATGGTCCATGCGGAAGACGACAATATCATAAGCCGTCGGAAGCAGGAATTTATTGCAACGGGAAAGGTTCAACCCCGTTATCACGCCGCCAGCAGGCCTGAAGAAGCGGAGATAAAAGCAATAGGAAGATTGGTAGAGATGGCGGAAGCAGAACGAGCCGCTTTATACATTGCCCATGTTTCCACCGGAAAGGGTGCGCAAATCATCCGGAGGGCGAAGGCAAAAGGAGAAAGCGTCTATGGCGAGACCTGTCCCCATTATCTCCTGCTGTCGGATGAATGCTATAATTCCGAAGAATCTCAGAAATATATCATGACTCCTCCCCTCAGGAAAAGGGAAGATCAGGAGGCGTTGTGGCAAAGCCTTTCCGGGGATACGCTTCAGTGCATTGCCACCGACCACTGCGCTTTCCATCTCCGGGATAAATTAAAGTCAGAAAGCTGCTTTGACGTATTGCCGGGTATTGGCGGTTCGGAAACCCTGCTGCCGCTGATGTACAGCGAAGGAGTTGCCAAAGGGAGAATCTCTCTGGTCCATCTGGTAAGGCTTCTATCCTCAAATCCGGCCAGGATTTTTGGGCTGTATCCCCAAAAAGGCGCGCTAATGGAGGGAAGCGACGGAGATGTTGTAATTTTTGATCCCGGCCGGGAGGTTGTGCTGAAGGGCTCCGAACTTCATTCCGCATCAGGGTACACCGTATTTGAAGGGATGAAGCTGAAAGGATATCCGGCTGCGACCCTATTGCGAGGGAAGGTTCTTTGCATGGATGGCATGCAGGTGGCTGAAAAGCCGGAGGGGATATTTGTAAAAGCAAATAAAGAATGAGCGTAATTAACACTTTGTTGTTAAAATTTGAAGCTTAATTCATGACTTCCTTCGTTTTGCAAAACGTAGGGAGATGTGATTTGATTGCTTGAAAGCTGCATTTTGCAAGGGTGTGATTACAAAAACGGCAAAAAAACGGCATTTTGAAATATTCTGGAAACAAAAGAATTTGCAAGTTTTACATAGAGAAAAATCAAAAAATCCTTTGACAAGTCCTGCGAAAAGGTATATAATCATATTAAATTAATTTAGAGTATCTAAACTTTTCCAAGAAAATACCTTGCTGTATTTTCGTCACTTATTCACCGCCGAATAATAAAAACATTTGTATGTTTGTCTCCGGTCAAATACGCCGACGTATAAGGACTTATATTTCCGTATTTGAATTTGCAAAGATAGGTGGTGATCCCAAAAATGAAGGTCATTGAGCTTAACAATATATGCAAGTCTTTTGCCGGCAATAAAGCGAATCAGGACGTTTGCCTCAATTTAAATAAGGGAGAAATCCATGCTTTGCTTGGTGAAAACGGCGCCGGAAAAAGCACGCTGATGAATATATTGTATGGCTTATATAGCTGTGATTCAGGGAGTATCTGCGTCAATGGACAATGTGTGCAGATTGACAGCCCTAGAGCGGCCATAAGCCAGGGTATCGGCATGGTGCATCAGCATTTTATGCTTATCCCCCAGCTGACGGTGACCCAAAATATATTTCTGGGCATGAAAGAAAGTGGATTCTTTCTTAACATAAAGGATTTGAACCGGCAAGTGGAAGAAATCAATAAGATGTTCGGCTTCAACGTAGATCCGGAATCCGTCATCTGGCAGCTGCCCGTCGGCGTACAGCAAAAGGTGGAAATACTTAAGGCCTTGATACGAAAGGCGAAAATCCTGATCCTTGACGAGCCCACGGCAGTGCTGACGCCCAATGAGGTGGAAGAGCTGTTTGTCTCCATCAAGCGATTGACAAAGGAAGGGTATTCCCTTATCCTCATCACCCACAAAATCGAAGAAGTCATAAAATATTGCGACCGGGTTTCGGTAATGCGAGAAGGCAGGCTGATTGATACCTTGAACGTGGCGGATACCGATTCGAATATACTGGCCAGGCTCATGGTGGGCAGGGATGTCTGCCTGGAACGTAAAATTGAAAAGCAGGAAAAAGGCCAGGTCCTCCTCAAGCTGGACAACATAACCGTCCATAATGACAAAGGACTGGCAGCTGTCAGCCATGTGAGCCTTGAAATTGCGGAAGGTGAAATTTTAGGCATTGCGGGAGTGGACGGAAACGGCCAGCTGGAATTGGGGGAAGCCATCGCTGGGCTCCGTAAGGTAGAAGCAGGCAGCATCAACGTCTGCGGCGCCGACAAAACCAACGCCGGCCCCAGGGAGCTGATGGAGGCCAGGGTGGCACATATTCCCGACGACAGGCATAAAAAGGGCCTTGTCCTGGAATTTTCGGTAAAAGAAAATTTCATTCTGGGCTCCCAAAGAATGAAGAAGTTTAAAAAAGGGTTGCTGCTGAACTACAGGAAGATTGAGGCAGAGGCCAAAGCACTGGCCGAAGAGTTTGACGTCAGGCCCAGAGATATCGAATTGACGGGACGGATGCTTTCCGGCGGAAACCAGCAGAAGATCATTCTAGCCAGGGAAGTCACCAGGAATCCCCGGGTATTGATTGCCCTTCAGCCTACCAGAGGACTGGATATCGGAGCCATAGAGTTTGTACGTGACAGGATCATTGAAGAAAGAAAAAATATGAAGGCAATCCTTCTGGTATCCACCGATCTTGACGAGATCCTGACACTAAGCGACCGCATTGCCATCATGCATAAGGGAGAAATCATCGGCATGGTTGAGCCGGATACGCCTATTCACGAAATCGGATTATTGATGGGCGGCGTAAAAACGAAAGCCGGGTCCGGAGGTGACGCCGTATGAAAGAAAAATTCAAAGCCCTGGCCAAGCCCGCTGCGGCAATATTGATTTCTCTGGCTCTGGGCACGTTGATCCTGCTGCTGGCGGGGTATGATGTGCAAAAATCGTTTCTGGCCTTATGGCATGCAACCTTTAAGGATCTGAGATCCTTTGCCGGGACCGTCAACAAAAGCTCACCCCTGCTCTTTACAGCTTTGGCCGTCGCCATTTCTTTCCGGGGCAACGTATTTAATATAGGCGCCGAAGGCCAGCTGCTTATGGGCGCGGTAGGGGCTACGGTGGTCGGGACCACCTTCACAGGGCTGCCGGGCCCGGTACTGATATTTCTGATGATTTTGGCCGGAGCCGTCGGAGGTGCCTTATGTGCATATATCCCCGGATTGCTGAAAGCAAAATATGATGTGAGTGAAGTTATAACGACCATCATGTTCAATTATATCGCCCTGCAATTTGTCGGATATTTAGTGAGAGGTCCGCTAAGGGATGTCAAGCAGGCGGAGCCCATATCCTTCACCATTGCAAAGCAAGGCTTCCTGCCTAGCTTGATTCCCGGGACGAAGCTTCATTTAGGATTTCTATTGGGATGTGTCATTGCCGCTTTTCTCTTTTTCCTGCTCTTTAAAAATTACATTGGATATGAAATCAGGGCCGTGGGCTTCAATAAAAATGCGGCCAATGTGGCAGGGATCAATGTCAGAAGCACCGTCATCGGAACAATGCTGCTAAGCGGCGCCATAGCAGGCGTCGGAGGGGCAATCGAACTGGCAAATGTTCATTACCTGCTCCAGGGGATATCCCCTGGCTATGGTTATACGGCAATCGCCGTAGCGATTTTAGCTTCCAGCAATCCCATCGGTGTAATTTTCAGCTCCCTCTTGTTCGGCGGCTTAAGTGCGGGCGCATCGGCCATGCAACGGGAGGCGGGCGTATCGGCGTCCTTTGTTCAGATTTTTCAAGGCATCATCATTGTGGCCGTGGCTTTGGCAGCCGTGCAAAGAAGGGCTGCGGAAAGAAAAAAGGGCGGCGGCAATGAAAGCAATACGGAAAAAGCCAAAGAGGAGGTGGGGCTGAATGCTTGAAAATATTCCGGCGGTGGACTTTGTGACTTCCACGGTAAGAATGGCTACACCTTTGCTCATCGCTTCCCTGGGATTGGTGATATCGGAAAGAGCCGGATTAATGAATATCGGCGTTGAGGGTACGATGCTGATGGGCGCCTTTGCAGGCTATGCAGGCGCAAAGCTATCGGGAAGCTATTGGATCGGTATTCTGTTTGCAGTTCTTGTCTCCGTCCTTATATTATCGATCTTTGCCATCTCCACCATCACCTACAGGGCAAAGCAGGTCATCGTAGGCGCAGCGATCAACCTGCTCTGTACCGGGCTCAGCAGCTTTTTATACCGGTTGATTTTTTATGGGACCAACCGGCTGGATAACGGCGTAGCGGCCAGCAGCTTCCCTAATTTACAGGTTCCGGTACTGTCAAAGCTGCCGGTATTGGGAGCATTGCTGTTTAATTACAATATCCTGGTGTACTTTGCCTTTTTCATGGTAGCCGTTATCTGGGCCGTCAATAAGAAAACATCCGTAGGCCTTATGATCACAGCGGTGGGAGAGCATCCGAAAGCTGCGGACAGTCTGGGCATCAATGTAACGCTGGTCAGGTACATGGCTGCCATATTTTCAGGGGCCATGTTTGGAATCGCAGGGGCTTATCTGTCCATAGCGCAGGCATCCTCCTTCGGTGAGAATATGACCTCGGGGAGAGGCTTCATCGCAATGGCGGTCGTGATCCTGGGCAAGTGGAGTCCTCTGGGAGCTTTGGCCGGGGCCATGTTTTTCGGCGGGGCCAATGCCCTGCAAATGGTTTTCCAGCTGACAGGCATCGCAGTGCCGACAAACATTATCATGATGGTGCCTTATATAGCAACGGTCATCGCAGTGCTGGCAGTCAGCAAAAAGAGGGTTTCGGCTCCGGGAGCCCTGGGAGTGCCCTATGAAAAATCCTGATCCCATTGGAAATTGAAAGCCTTATGAAAGCAATGTGTCGAGCCTTTGTTTCAAAGAGCGAAGCATTTAAAACATACATTAAATTTAACAAAAAATATACTTCAGGAGGTCGTAAATAAGATGAAAAGAATTATAGCAGGTTTACTGGCAGTTTTACTACTATTGGGCGTTACAGGCTGCGGACAGTCGCCGTCAAGCGAGAACCAGACAACGGCTGCTGTAACTACGGCAGCAACAACAGCAGGAACTACGGCAGAGACACAAAAAGAGACACTGGCACAGAAAGATCTCAAGATCGCCATGCTGCTACCCAGCTCGCCGACAGACGGAGGATGGGGACAGGTAGGCGCTGCGGCTCTCAACTATGCAAAAACCGTACTTGGCTGTGAAGCGGTCATCGTAGAAGCGGCGACAGCTGATTTGATGAAGTCGGAAGCTGAAAATCTGGCGGAGGACGGCTATAATATCATCTTCGGCCATGGCGGGCAATATGCGGCTCCCTTTGCCGAAATCTCCGAAAATTATCCGAACACATTTTTCATAACCGCCGGCGGCGATGTGGTGAAAAATAATCAGATGCCTGTAGAGTTTGTTTTAGAGCAGCTAACCTATATTGAAGGCGCTATGGCGGCCAAATTGTCCAAAACCGGCGTTATAGGACTGACCCTTGGCGGAGATTACCCTTCCTATAAAAAGTCATCCAGAGCTTTTGAGCTTGGCGCTAAGTCCATTAACCCCAATATTAAAGTAATGCTTGGCATAACAAAGGATTCCAGCGATATGAATGAAGCTTATGAAATCGCGCTGTCGCAGGTCAGCAGTAATGCCGACATCCTGTGGGGCAATGCAAACCAGGCAACCCTGGGCGTCATCAAGGCGGCAAAGGAAAAGAAAATATATTATTTCGGAGCAGTTTCAGACGCATCGGCTGAAGCACCGGACCTTGTAGTCGCATCTGCAACACAAAACTTTGACAACTTCTGCACAAGCATCGCGAAGAAATATCTGGAGGGTACGTTGACCAATGAAGTTGTGAAGATTGGTGTTGATGAAGGCGGAATTGCCTGGGTCTGGAATGACAAGGTCAAAGCGACCCTGCCTGCAGATGTCGTAGGACTGTTCGACGAGCTCTATCCCAAGGTAAAGAGCGGAGAAATCCATGTTCCCAGTGAAAATGAAGGTTGGTAAAACGGAAGAAAAATACCTGGAAGAAACAAAAGATAAAGAAATTCAAGTGAAAAATGGCTGTTCAACCCCCTGGAGGCTGATTCATTCCAATGGACGGCAGAAGGGGGTTGTCCCCATTCCAATTAAAAGGAGGAGTACCTATGGCGGTGAAAATATTAGGAATTAGCGGCAGTCCCCGGAATGCGGCAACGGAATATGCGCTGAGGCAGGCGCTGGAGGCGGCCGGGGAGGTGGAAGGCGTTGAGACGGAGTTTTATTCGTTGAAGGGCAGAAAATTGAACTTCTGTATTCACTGTGACCGCTGTGTCAAGGAGGGGTCGGACAGATGCGTTGTTTACAATGACGATATGAATGAGCTGTATGATCCTTTTTATACGGCGGACGGCTACATTATCGCCTCACCGGTATACGAAATGGGTGTCACAGGGCAGCTGGCCACTTTTTTCAACCGTTTCAGGCCCACCTATACCATGCTGAAGGAAGATCCGGACCAGTTCAGCACCCGGGTTGGAGGGGCCATGGCAGTGGGCGGGACACGCAACGGCGGCCAGGAATGCACCATAAACAATATTCTGGGATTTTACCATACTCACGGGATACTGGTGGTAAACGGCGGACTTGGGATCTATCACGGCGTATCCATATGGAGTAAGGATCAAAAAGCCCAGGGGGCCAAAGAGGACGAGGCGGGCATCCGAAATGCCAGAACCCTTGGCAGCAAGGTTGCTAAAACTGCGGTGCTAATAAAGAAAGGGATCACAGCTCAGTAGAGGTGCCAGAAAGCAAATGAGATTATTGAAATATTGGAAAGGCCAATAAGCTCTTTAGATTATGAAGTTGCAGAATAAGCATAAAGGAAGTGCAGGGACGTATGCGGTTTAGTAATAAGGTAGCAATGATCACCGGTGCGGGACAAGGATTGGGTGCGGCATTTGCAAAGGCTTTCGCAAATGAGGGAGCAGCGGTGGCTTTGGTCGGCAGGAGCCTTCATAAGCTTGAAAAAGCAGCTTCGGAAATAAGTATGTCCGGCGGAAGGGCAGTATGCTGCAAAACCGATGTCAGCGATTATTTACAGGTGAACAAGTGTGTGGAAAAGGTCATAAACACATTGGGGAAAATCGATATTCTTGTGAATAATGCCGCAGTCTTCAGGTCCGCTCCGGTGACGGAAATGAGTCCGGAAGACTGGGATTTGCAGATAAAGGCCAATTTATACGGTACGTTTTATTGTTCCAAAGCGGTTTTGCCTTATATGATGGGGAAAAGATACGGCAAGATAGTGAATATCAGCTCATCGGCTGTGAAAATGTACTTTCCGGGTTTTGGCGCTTATTCCGCTTCCAAAGCAGGAATCGTAGGTTTTGCCCAGGTATTGTCGGAGGAAGTAAAACAATACGGCATCAATGTAAATTCCATTTACCTGGGGATGACCAATACCGAGGTGGTCAGGGAAAGAATGAACAACAAGGACAGCGCCATCACCGTATCTGCAGACGAAATGCTGCAGGTGGAAGAAGTTGCGGAGATTGTGGCATTTTTGGCCTCCGATGGGGCGAAGGCAATCATGGGCGCAGCCATTGATGTTTTTGGAAAGAAGTCCTGATAGTTTGCCGCAGTGATCCTTTAAAATAGTTTAAGGGAAGCAAGTGGACATTGACTCCTGGCAGAATGGGCCGGAGAGTGGAGATATCAATCGCGGAGATGGGGAAAATGGCTGCAACAATTATAAAAGGAAAATACCTGATATCGGAGGAAGGCTTGAAAGCGGATTGGGGCGTTAAGGTCCAGGGAAACAGGATCGTAAAGGTAGGCCCAAATGACGCACTGGTTCAGGAAGAAGGAGATAGCCTTCTGGAAGCGAAGGGTCAAATCATTGCACCGGGCTTTGTCAACGGCCATATGCACATGTATGGTGTTTTGTCCCATGGCATTCCCACCGAAGCATTGGTTTCGGAATTCTCCAGTTTTCTGGAGGACTTCTGGTGGCCCTATGTAGAGGACCGGCTGGACCACGCTTTGATCCGCACCACAACAAGGTGGGCCTGTGTAGAAATGATCAAAAGCGGCATTACAAGCTTTGCCGATGTGTTGGAGGGGCCTAATTCCATTCCGGGGGCCCTGGCGGTGGAAGCGGAAGAGGTGGAAAAAGCAGGCTTGCGCGCCATTTTGTCCTTTGAGGCCTGTGAAAGGCTGAGCCCTGAAAACGGACAGCTCGGACTCAAGGAAAATGCTGATTTCATTAAAGTCTACAATAAGCCGGATCAACTGGTACAGGGCATGATGAGCGTCCATACCCTTTTCACCGGCAGCAAGGCCTACATGAAACAGGCAAAAAAAATGGCGGAAGAGCTGAATTGTGATATTCACATGCATCTTTCCGAAAGCATATTTGAACCCGGCTGGTGCATGGATAAATACGGAAAAAAGCCTGTAGAAATCTATGAAGAAATCGGATATCTCGGTAAAAATGTATTTGCCTCCCAGGTGGTGCAGGTTGAAGAAAGTGAGATGGACTTATTGGCAAAGCGTGGCGTGCGCGCCGTATCAATGCCGCTATCCAACTGCGAGGTGGGCGGCGGTGTTGCTCCGGTTTCCAGGCTTCTTGAAAAAGGCGTTAAAGTAGGATTGGGCACCGACGGGTATATCAATAATTTCTTTGAGGTAATGCGGGGCGCGTTCCTGATTCACAAGGCTTATCAGCAAAACCCGCAGGTCATGCCGGCCAAAACCGTGTATGAAATGGCCACCGGCCTTGGGGCGGAAGCCATGGGGCTGGCGGGTACAGGCAAGCTGAAGGAAGGCTTTTTGGCAGATATCATTACCATCAATGCGGATACGCCCACGCCCATAAATCAGTACAATATTTACGACCAGCTGGTACTCTTCCGCAATCCCGAGGATGTAAAGGATGTAATGGTCAACGGAAGGTTTCTGAAAAGGGACGGAAAGCTGCTGACCATGGATGAAAAGCAAGCGCGGAAAGAAGTTGGGGAAATAACACAAAGGTTCTGGCAGCGAGGTGGAAAGGATGCTTAAAAAAGAGAAGCTGAAAGGCGCGGACATTTCCGCAAAAATATGTGGTATCGAGCTGCAAAGCCCTTTTATCCTCTCGTCGGGGCCTCTTTCCTATGCTGCCGAAGGGATGATCAGGGCCCATGAGGCGGGATGCGGGGCAGTTGTCACAAAAACCATAAGACTTGAGGCCGCTGTCAATCCGGTGAATCATATCGGCAGGATAGGCGGCGACGCTCTGATCAATTGTGAAAAGTGGTCTGATTCCGACAGGCTGCTTTGGTACGAACGTGAGATCCCAACGGCGAAAAAAGCCGGAGTCACAGTTATCGGAAGCGTGGGCCATACTCCGGAGGAAGCCCGGGCAATCGTGAAGGATGTGGAAAAAGCCGGTGCGGATATGATTGAACTGGTATCTTATACCCAAGACACCTTGATACCCATGCTGGAGTATACGAAAGACAACGTATCCATCCCGGTCATCTGCAAGCTTAGCGGAAACTGGCCCGATGCTGTTGATACCGCCTCCAGATGCCTTGAAAGGGGGGCTGACGGAATTTGTGCCATTGATTCCATCGGACCGGCGCTTAAGATTGACATCCACAGGGCGAGGCCGGAAATGATGAGTGATAACGGCTATGGCTGGCTATCGGGAGCGGCCATACGTCCCATAGCCATGCGGATAAATTCTGAGATTGCAAGAAAGCATCCTGAGCTTAGGGGCCTTTATGGCAGCGGAGGGTGTATGAATGCCGAAGACGCCGTTGAATTTCTGATGGTTGGCTGCTGCGCTGTGGGCGTTTGCTCCGTGGGTATTTTAAAGGGTATTAAGTATATCGAGCAGATGTGCTACGGCCTTTCGGAAAAACTGGCCTCTCTGGGGTATAGCTCCATTGAAGCGGTGAGAGGTGCAGCGCTTCCCAATTTCCCGGCCGGGGAGCTTATTTCGGAGCTTGAGTTCAATTATAAGCCCTATCCTTCGGAGGAAGATTCACAGGAAGAAGCGGAAAAAGCCTCGAAACGGGGATGTATCCGCTGCGGAAAATGCGTAACAGTATGCTCCTACGGTGCCCGCAGGCTGGATTTCCCCAGAATGACGGTAAAAAGAAAGGAATGCAGAAGCTGCGGCCTATGCGTCAGCGTATGTCCTACCGGAGCACTTACGGCCGAAATCTGCGGAACAAACAGGAAAGCTTAAGGCGTTAATATTCTTTTAAATTGCATGGAGGTGTATAGAATGTCAATAATTGGAAAAAAATTTTTTCTGCCCACCGAAATAATAATGGGAAAGGGCTCTCTGAAGACACTTTCGGAGAAGGTAACCTCTGAGGATAGAGTGTTCGTCGTTACAGACCCCGGCATTGAGAAAGCCGGCTTAACCAAAGCGCTGATAGATATTGTAAAAGCAGCAGGCGCTCAAGTTAAGATATTTAACCGGGTGGAGCCCAATCCCACCTCCGGTATGGTACACGAAGCAGTGAAGGAATTGAAGGCCGCTTCGGCAACCATGGTGATCGCCATCGGCGGAGGCAGCTCATTGGACCTGGGAAAGGTAATCGCTGCGCTGGCTTCAAATGACGGAAAGCTGGAAGATTACCAATGGAACGGAGTGCCTTTTGAAAAGGCATCCCTCCCGTTTATAGCCATCCCCACCACAGCAGGCACCGGAAGTGAGGTGACCAGGGTAGCGGTCATCGTGGACAGGAACATAAAGAAAGGCGTCAACTCCGACAAATTATTCCCCAAAGTGGCCATCATTGACCCGGAATTGATGACGGGACTTCCTTCGGGATTAACGGCCTCAACAGGGATGGATGCCTTGTCCCATGCAGTTGAAGCTTATGTGGGGATAAATTCCACCCCCTTTACCGATTCCCTTGCCATCGAAGCCGTGAAGCTCATTAGCAGGTCTCTTGTCAGAGCATGCAAATGCGGCGCGGATATAGAAGCCAGGGAGGACATGGCACTGGCAAGCACACTGGCCGGCGCGGCTATGGACCAGGCGGGTCTTGGAATTGTCCACTCCATGGCGGGACCCTTCTGCGGAGTTTTTCATTTGCCTCACGGAGAAGCCAATGCAGTCCTGCTGAAATATGGGATGAGATTTAATCTTCAGGCTGTACCGGAAAAATTTGCAGCGCTGGCGGAAGCCTTCGGCTGCAATTGTGAAGGCATGGCGGCTTTAGAAGCCGGCTCCATGGCAGTTGACGCCGTATGCAGGATTCTTGACGAAACGGGCCTGGCTATCGATTTGAAGGTTTACGGTTTGAAAGAAACGGACGCGGATCTGGTAGCCGAGCAGACCTTTAAAATGTTTCTGCTGAAGAACAATCCGTTTAAACCTACGCAGGAGGAATGCCGGCAGTTATATCTGGAGGTTCTTGAAGGGGAAAAAGTATAAATTTATCTCGTCAGCAATAAAAATTTTGTTGCCCAAGGGGCAGAGGAGAGAAAAAACATGGTGAAAGAGGATTTGCTTTTATTAAAGGACCTGGAATTTTGGGGGACCCACGGCCACTGGCCGGAGGAAAATAAGCTGGGGCAAAGGTTTGTGGTGGATATCGAGGTTTCTGTAGATATGCAGAAAATGTGCGATACCGACGACCTTGACACCGGCCTGAGCTATGTGACAGTGTACGGCATTGCAAAAAAGGTTGTAACAACGGAGCAGCACAAGCTTGTGCAGAGAATTGCGCAGAGGATCGCCGATGAGGTAATCAAGGCGTATCCCATAAAACAGATAAAAGTGACGGTGAAAAAGCCTTCGGTTGCAATCGGTGGAATCGTTGATTATGTCGGCTGTTCCATCGTCAGAGAACCGTAAGTACCAGAGAAGATCCTTTTAGCAAAAGTAATTTCGGAAATCGTTTTTTACAAGCCGGGCTGTCATGCGAGGAGCGGCAGCGACGTGGCGATCTCAAGGTGAAAAAACGGGGCAAAGATAGATTGCCACGGCCTGCAGCCTCGCAATAACATAGGCTTTGAGTTTCCGAAAATACTAACTCAACGAATAACAGGGAGGTATAGATCGATGGAATTAGCATTGGGCAGCTTTCAGAATTTTATCGGAGGGCAGTGGAAAGACTCGGTTACAAGCTTACAGATGGAGCAGGTGAATCCTGCCGACGGAAAGGTGGTATCCAGGGTTCCCCGCTCCAATGAGATGGATGCAAAGGAAGCGGTATCGGCGGCTTCCGAGGCTTTTTACAAAAAGGATTGGGCATTTAATCCGAGAAAAAGGTCAACAGCCTTATATAAATGGGCAGAGAGCATGAAGCGGAATCATGGTGAGTTATCACGGATGCTGACTCTGGAAACGGGGAAACCCATCCGTGAAGCAAGGATGGAGATTTCAGGAGCAATCGGGTATATCGAATTTTATGCTGCGGCTACAAGGACGCTTTACGGCTCTTCCACCTCCGTCGACAGATACACGTATTCGATCCTTGCCAGAGAGCCTGTCGGCGTTGTTGCAGTCATCGTTCCGTGGAATTTCCCCATTACCCTTCTGATGCGGGATCTGGCTCCGGCGCTTGCAGCGGGGAATACAGCCATCGTAAAGCCCGCGGCCCAGACCTCCGGAGTTACAATGGCCTGCATTAAGCTGATGTCCGACATTGAGGAATTTCCGTCAGGTGTGCTCAATGCAGTGACAGGTCCCGGTTCTACCATGGGAATGTCCCTTGTCAGAGACAAGGATGTAGATATGATCAGCTTTACCGGAGGCTCCGATACGGGCAAAAGCATCATGACCGAAGCGGCCGCGACCATGAAGAAGCTTTCACTGGAGCTGGGCGGAAAGTCTGCCAATATCATCTATGAAGACGCGGATTTTGAAAAGGCCATGCCTTTTGCCATAAAAGCAATCTTCACAAATGCGGGCCAGCTTTGCACCGTAGGCTCCAGGCTTCTGGTCCAGGAAAGCGTTTCGGAGCGGGTAGTCCGTGAGCTGAAGGAAAGAGCGGAAAAGCTTTGCATCGGAAACGGGTTGGATGAAAAAACCGACATGGGTCCCGTCAGCTCCGAAAAACAGCTTCAGTCGGTCATGGGCTACGTGGATATCGGCAGACAGTGCTGTGAGACTATTACCGGAGGTCTGCGCATCCTTGAAGGGGAGTTAGGGAAGGGTGCCTTCCTGGCGCCCACCATATTCCTCAATCCTCCCAACGAATCCCCGGTGGTTCAGGAAGAAATTTTTGGCCCGGTGCTTGTGGTTCAGACCTTCAAGGACGAGGATGAGGCGGTAGAATTGGCCAACAGTACTGTGTTTGGACTCGCCTCCGGTGTTTGGAGCCGCAGTGTGGACCGTGCCATGGAAACCGCCCGACGGCTGCGTTCAGGCACCGTTTGGGTAAATACCTACAACCGGCTTTTCCCCGAGACGGAAACCGGAGGCTACAAGGAGAGCGGCATTGACAGGGCAGGCGGTATGGAAGGCATCCTTAAGTATACCGAAGTCAAGCATATTTGCATTGATTTCACATCAAAGGCGTAAGGAGATAAAAACTGTATGAATCCAGCTGCTGGGTTTAGTCTTAACAATAATGCAGCCGCCCTGCTGAAGGAAAAGGTCATACCCAATGCCGGGAAGCTGCGGATAGGTGTAAGCAGGCTTTCAAACGGAGCTACCGTCCTGGATATGGGCATTTGCCATCCCGGGGGCTGGCTTGCGGGAAAATACTTTGTTGAAGCAGGATTAGGCGGGTTGGGCCAATTATCCTATGGAAAAATGATGCTGAAAAAGCACCTTGTGCCTACGGTAAGGATAAAGGCCACACACCCCGCCGTCAGCGAAATGACCGCTCATACGGCGTATTGGAAGCTCCGCTATGACGGCGGGACGGTAGTGATTTCCGGTCCCGTCCGTTCCATCCGGGGAGCGGATATATTTGCACGTGCATTGGACTACAGGGACACCGAGGCCCGTTTTGCCGTTGCCTGTATACAAACCACCAAGCTGCCTGATGAGGTGCTGACAAACCTCATTGCCGAGGGCTGCGGTATTGCCGCCGAAAACCTTTTTATATTGGCTGCCCGTACCGGAACCATCGTAGGAGCCATTCAGGTATGTGCCAGAAATATAGAGCAGACCCTTCCAACGTTGTATGACAGGGGTTTTCCCATGAGTGCGGTTGTTCAGGCAAATGCGGTTTCGCCGGTGGTATCCGTGGTAGATGATGAAGAAATCGCCTATGGCCGGGTTAACGACTGTCTTATCTACGGACAGGAGTCAAACATCTATGTCAGGTGCAATGACGGTCAGATCACGGAAATGCTTGAAGGCATACCCTTTGCAAAAAACAGCGATGTGTTCGGGATCCAGTTCCAGGACCTTTTTGACCGCTGCGGGCAGGACTGGTCAAAGGTTCCAAGGGATTGGGACGCCCCTTGCAAGGTCAATCTGATCAATCTGTCTACGGGAAATGTCTACAGTACCGGTAAGATAGGATATGACGTTCTGGAAAAATCATTTTTGGGAGAGCAGGTGGAATGAATGGAAAGCATGGGAAAAAGTAATTTGAGCAAGGTCTCGGAGCTTACTTCCAACGATGGGATTCAGGCGGTTTCCCCGTATGCAGGGCTAAAGCTGGTGGATTTGGGCGTAAAGCTTCCGGGGGGATGGTCGGCGGGAAAGAAGCTTATTGAAAATACCATCGGCGGTCTGGGCGATGTGAGCTTCGGGGAGACAAACATCCATGGCTTTAGCCTTGCAACTGTGGACATATACTATGACAATCCAGTAGAATCCGGGATTGCCGAAAGCGTGAGCATAAGCGGCAGAAAATTTAAAGTGTATAGGGAGCAAAAGCTGATATATCTGGAAACGGACGAGCTTCCGGATGCCGGGGAACTGAAGGATTTGCCGGCTGCCACCGGTACGGCGGATAAGGAACTGGTCCTGGCGGCTGCAAGCCCAGTGAGCCTGGTAGCTGCAATATATGCATGCTCACAGGCAGCGCCCTTGTTTCTAAAGCAACTGCTGCAAAAAGGACTGGCTGAGGAAGAAATCATATGGGCCTGGTCAACGGTTCCGCTGCCTACATTGGCCGATGACGGAAGGCTTATGGAAGCCAGAACGGAAGCTGCCTTGAAATACGGCAGTGTATTGAGCTTTTGGGTTCGGTCGGAGGATGAAAAGATTGAAGAAGCATTAAAAGAAATCGTGCCGTACGGAGAAGTCAGGATACACAATTTGCGCACTGCAAGGACGATTATCCGTGGATTTGCCGATCATGACAAATTAAAAGAGTCCTTTGGTATTTGAAGCAGGTCAATAGGGGAAGAAAGAATACATGCTTGCCGAAGGCGGCTGCCTGAGAGGGATAGGTGCAATTGGCGGAGGCAAGAGGATATTATTCTAAGGCGGTAGAGGGCTGGGCACATTCGGTTGCCCGGTCTGAAAGTATTTCTACAGCATGCGGCAATACCGGCAGGACAACCTCAAGACATTCCCTGACGGCTTTTGGACTGCCGGGAAGGTTGATGATCAAGGTTTTATTCCGGATTCCGGCGACTGCCCTGGACAGCATTGCCCTGGGAGTGATTTCCAGGCTTTTCTGCCGCATGGCTTCAGGAATCCCGGGGACCTGACGGTCAATAATAGCCAGAGTAGCTTCGGGAGTGACGTCCCTGGGTGAGAAGCCGGTGCCGCCGGTGGTGAGCAGGAGGTCCATGCACTGCTCATCGGCCATTTTTATGAGATTAGCGGAGATAAGGGCCTTTTCATCCGGTACGATGATGTAGACAGCAACCTCCGCACCAATCCCGCCCAGAAGCTCTGCAATAACCTTACCGCTTTCATCATCCCTTTGGCCCAGGAAACCTTTATCGCTGACAGTGATTATGCCTGCCTTTATCATGGAAACAACACCTCTTTAGCTTAGTTCAACTTATATAGATTTATTTTACAGAGCCTTTGTTCTTTTGGCAAGGAGTAGATTTGCAGGCAGTCATCTCCCATCTACACTTACGCTTCGTAAGGATAAAGATTTTTATTTATGGTATAATGGAAGGGACACACCCGTTGAATAGCAGGTCACGGGATATAAAAGGGAAGGTCCTTCTTTGAATACAAGCGGGTTTATTATCAAGGTAAGAAAGTGCGGGCGCTGCTTGAGAGAGCCGGTGCATTACAGTCAATAATGGAGGCGGCAGGGTGCGGGATGCATTCGGAAGGACAATTGAATATCTCAGGCTTTCGGTGACTCAGGACTGCAATCTGAAGTGCATCTACTGCATGCCGGACAAAAAAGAAATGAAGTTTAGCGGCAGCCCGATGCTGTCGATTGACGATATGGAGCGAATTGTATCCGTTCTTGCGGACATGGGGATAAGGAAGGTAAGAATCACAGGCGGCGAGCCTCTAGTAAGACCTGATATTTGCGATATAGTCCGGCGTATTTCATCGGTACCCGGCGTTGAAGAAATATCTCTTACCACCAATGGAATCAGGCTGGCTGCACTGGCACAGGAATTAAAGGCAGCCGGTCTCAATGGGGTGAATATAAGCCTGGATTCCCTGAAGTCAGAAGTATTCAGGCGTATTACCGGCGGAGGAAATATAGAGGCTGTTCTTGAGGGAATACAAAAATCTCTGGATGCAGGCTTGAAGTCAGTGAAAATCAATACTGTGCTCATCAAAGGCGAAAATGATACCGAAGTGGACGATTTTATCCGTTTGGCGGAAAACAAACCGATTGATGTCAGGTTCATAGAGCTTATGCCTGTGGGAAAATTCGGCGAATCCAACAGGAACCGCATTGTACAAAATACCCGTATCCTTTTAGTCCATCCGGAGCTCCAACCCACTGCGGAGGATTGTGCCGGACAGACTGCCCAATATTATAGAATTGAGGGCTACAGAGGCCGGATCGGTCTTATAAGCCCCATGAGCCGCAAATTCTGCAGCAGCTGCAACAGGGTGCGGCTTACCTGTACAGGGAAATTTAAGCCCTGTTTGGGAGATAATAGGGAAGTGGATGTCCTTGACGTTTTGAGAAACCAGCCCTACAAACTGAAAGAAGTACTGAGCCGGGCAATTTTAGAAAAGCCTCAAAGCCACAATTTCGACGCCGGCTATGTTTCAAAAAAAGGGATGAACGAGATAGGCGGCTGAGGTAAGGGCTGCTGCCGCTATGCAGACGGAGGGTTTATGGAGCTTACGCATCTTGATGAAAAAGGCAATGCAAGGATGGTGGACATTTCGGGAAAGGATATTTCCAGCCGGGAGGCGGTAGCCTGCGGAAAGGTGTGGGTGGCCCGGGAGGTCCTTGAACTGATTGCGGAAGGAAGAGTGCCGAAAGGGGATGTTCTGGCTTCCGCCCGGATCGCAGGAATCATGGCCGCTAAGCGGACTCAGGAGCTGATCCCCTTATGCCACGGCATACTGCTGGATTCGGTTGAAATAGAGCTTTCGCCGGATATGGAAAACTCCCTGGTCAGCATAAAGGCAAGGGTCTGCTGCACCGGGAAAACCGGAGTGGAAATGGAGGCCCTGACAGCGGTGTCTGTTGCCGCGCTGACCCTATATGACATGTGCAAGGCCATTGATAAAGGAATGACCATAACGGATATTATGCTGGTGAAGAAAACCGGCGGTAAAAACGGAGAATATAATCGAAGACTATAAGGGACGGTATTATGGCAAAGGTAGTTGCTGTCAATATAAGCGATGTTAAGGGAGTACCCAAGAATACTGTGGAAATCGGTGAGCTTGTGGCGGGCCATGGCTTGAAGGGAGATGCTCATGCCGGTAACTGGCACAGGCAGGTCAGTCTCCTTGGTGTGGAGAGCATTGAAAAAATGCAGGTCTCCGGTATAAAAGGTCCGGGTGCCGGTAGCTTTGCAGAAAACATTACAACAGAAGGTATTGAGCTTTTCTCTCTTCCGGTAGGTACCAGGCTGGCCATTGGTGATACACTGCTGGAGGTGACGCAGATAGGCAAGGAATGTCATAATAAGTGTGCCATATATCACCAGGCAGGCCAGTGTGTAATGCCCAGGGAAGGCATATTTGCACGTGTTCTGAAAGGCGGCCTCATCCAGGCCGGCGATGAAGTGAAGACAGTTTGAAATAATGCTTGAAGGCACAAATGATATGATTTCATGAGGCAACACAAAAATAACGGTTATGGGTACGCTTCCGTTGCTGGAATCTGCCGTCCCCCTGATTCATTTAATGCTTTGCAGACCTGATTTCATGGCCAGCTGCCGGAGAAATGGATTATACATCGCGGGAGATTTCAAGTTTTTGATGAGTAAATTCAACTTGATATTCTTCAGCTTTTGTTCGTAACGGCCCAAAAAACCGTGGATTCCATCTTCAAGGCTCTGGGCCAGGTATAAAGAGCTTTTTAATGCATAGCTGATTCCTTCCGCGGAGCTGGGACTGATGGTGCCTGCGGCTTCTCCAATCAGGGCGATTCCGTCCCTTCCCGCATAAATTTGGGCTCCCTTCCTGGGCCGGCAAATATATGCGCCCTCTGTCTTTATTTTACTGTCAAAATTAAAGCCTGCCCGTGCTAATTTTGTTTTCAACAGTTCATACTTTTCTCTGGTATTCTCCCTGGGTTTAAGGGCCGACCCTAATAACAAACAGTTCTCCTTCGGTATTATCCAGGAGTAGAAATCGCTTATTTCTTCATCAAAAATTGCTGTGAAATAGGGGATCGGATAGGAGCATTTAAACCATTCCTGAATTGCAATATACTTTTCGGGAGCATGCATATCTTTGCCGATGGACTTTCTTACCTTTGAAAAGGCTCCGTCGGCACCGGCGACAACTCTTGTCTTTGCAGATATCTCCTGTCCGTTATAGCGATACCGGATTTCATAACCTTCCGGTATTTTAGCAAAATTTTTAAAGCAGCAGTTAAACTTTTTATCAACCCCCGCCGGAAGGATGGAAACAAGCCATCGGTCAAATTTTTCCCGGTTCATGTTGAAATAGAACCTTTGGTACAGCCTTTCCAGATGATTCGTCAAATCAAGGGTCCTTACGGCAAAAAGCTGGGGATCGACCAGAATATCCTTGGGTATGCCCAGGCCCAGCTTTGCGATGATTTTCTGGGCATCGGGGGCCAGTAATCCTCCGCAGCATTTGTTTGCGAGGTTTTCGGGATTCTGGTTTCCCAGATCCCGTTGATCGATCAGTAAAACCCTGTATTTATCTCCGATTAACCGCGCAAGGTTAGCTCCTGCGGGGCCAGCCCCCACAATGGCAATATCATACATAAATCCACCTGCCCTTAGTCTGTATCCCTTTATTGATATTGATGCTCATCGCCACGGTATTCACCTCAAACCGTTAAATCATTTTCTGATTTTATGGCAATGGCGTTTTTTAACAGCTTTTGAAGGACAGCAGCAAAGACTGCAATGACAATTGAAGCAAAAGCTATGACGGACCCAAGCGCTACGATCCCTGGAGCGTCATCTTTCTGCGCCATGAGATATAAGAATGGCATGCATGCCGCAAACAGGATACTGATAGCAATTGCACAGTATTTTATATTCTTCAGGGCTTTTACGGACAATTCCGAGAAAGCTACATTCCTGTCGATGCAGCTTAAAAGCTTTAAAGTCTGATACAGTGCAAAGAAAAATGGGAGTGCCGCCGTATACAAACCGGCTAAAACGGGATACAGCCAATAGTCAGGATAATGCTCCGCAGCTTCCTTCGCTATCCAGGGCAACCCAAATATACACAAAGCAAGAATAGAAATTCCAATAAGATAAACAACTGCCGTTAAAAAGAGTGTTTCCCGTTTCATACATGCACCTCACTCAAGGGTTGAAGGATTGATAAGTAAATCCTTGATAAGTAAATTATATTTGGCTATTTATCGAATGTCAATAAATTATTATTAAAAATAAATAAAAATTTGTTGTTAGGCAAAAAAAATACCGTTTTACCATCTCATCCGGCATTTCCCGAATGCTTCCTGTACTGCATCGGCGAAGTGCCGTAAAGCTTTTTAAATTTCCTCATAAAGTTGGTTTTATCAATGTAACCGGTGTTGTCCATTATTTCCGAAAGGGACAGGGTTGTGGATTTAAGCTGCATAGTTGCTTTTTTCATCCTCAGATTGTCAATGTACTGCATAAGGGAGATGCCCATATGGTCTTTGAAAAACCTCGTAAGGTACGAGGGGGACATAGTATACTGGGAGGCTATAGTTTTAAGGCTCAGATTCTGGTCGGAATATTCCTGGTGGATGAATTCCACAATCTGGTCGCAGAGCTTGAAGTTTTTGCTTTCCTTCAGACTGCCGGTGAGGCTGCAAATGTCATTGCAGAATTCAATGATTCTTTGCTTGAAGTCCCAGAGGGTTTCATAATTGAACAGCATGATTTCATTTAACAGATTGCTAAGCCTTTCATCAAGCGTAAGGCTCATTTCGTCAATGGCCTTATTAATTGTCCCGGTAAGATTGTGACAAACCCAGCGCGCGTTGTCAGGCGACATATTCAAGTCGTACATGGTCTGGAAGATATTGCTTATGATATGCTCCGGTTCAGAGATTTTACCCTGCTTCAGCAAAGTGATGAGCTGCTGTTCTTCCGTAAAGGGATACCACTTTGCATTATCCGTGGAAACTGCCAGCCTTTTATAAAATATGACCATTTCCTTTCCGTGCATGAACCTGTGATTTGCTGCCGTTTGGGCTTCTTCATAGGATTTGCTTATCATGAGCATATTGGTATAAACATTTCCCATTCCCACGGTCATTGTAAACTTATAATAATTCTTAAAGAAATTCATAGCCTTATAGGCTATGTCTGCCATTTGGGCTTCAAAATCAGTCTTGTTCGCCATATTGAGCAACAGTACTATGCTGTTTTCACTTCCCATATCGATCCCGTAGCCGCGTCTGGAATTTTCCGAGGCCAGCTCCTCCAATACATTCACGATTCCGTATTTTAATATTTCCTGAATCGGTTTTTTATTCTCCTTTTCAAAATCGGTGATATTGTCTATGAGGAATACCATTACCACATAGCTTTGCCATTGAAAGGTTATTTCCGAATTCTGCAGTGTTCTGCCAGCCTCCTCCAGGGTTTTGTATTGTCCTTTCAGGAGATTCACCAGGGTTTGCAGCACAATGAAATTCTTGTTGTTTTTTACCTGATACATCAGGTTTTGGTTCTGCTTGGTAATTTTATCAATGGTGTTTGCAATATGAGAAATCTCGTCATATTCCTTTCCCGCGGGATTCCCGGGTGCTTCATTTTGCTTGTCCAGGACGGCTGCAAGCTTGCTGATGGGCTTGTAGTTTCTTGACGAGAGGACGAAGGCAATGATAAACCCAAGAAGAAGCACATATAGCAGGGATTTGAAGAAGATATCCCTGCTGATGTTCACCTTTTCCATGAACTGCCGGGTAGGCAGGATGGTTATAAAAGACCATTTGCTGTTCTCCGACGTACTTACGATGGCAGAAAAATTAGTGCCGTTTATTGTTATGCTGTGGATCGGTCTTAGCTTAAGGGACTCAATATCCAGATTCTTAAAAATCTCCATAGCGCCGGCAGCGTTGTATTCACCATCATTGACGGATAGGTGGTAGATGGGTGTATTATTGCGGTCAAGGAAATAAACATATCCGTTATAGCTCTTTAATATTTTTTTTACCAGGCTTGCAAATGACCTGTCTTCAATTAGAAACATGACGATCCCGGATGTTTCATCGCTGCTTGGAAACATTGGGTACAGATAGGTGGCAAATCTCGAGGGATATTTTCCATCCAGGTTCACCGGTTCCACAGGCCGCATGACGGGTCTGTTTAAGCTGCCGGCCAGCTTCATGAAATTTTCATGTCCCCAGTCTTCATACTGGTAAGTGTAATTAAAGAAGGTATTCATGTCGTAGATGCCGCTTGCTGCGTAAAATGCGCCGGAATTGCCTTTTCTGTGGAAAACGATGATATCATAGAGAAAGGTATTGGCCAGCTGAATTTTTCTTAGCTCCTTTACGGCCTCCATGTGGTTGTATCCGCCTTTGTCCAGGTTGAAGGGCGCCAATTCGGTATTTGAGGAGAGTTGGGTTGCGATCTGCTCCATTTCATTGAGCTTTGTGTTCATGGTTTCTTCAATCTGATTAAGATTGATCATACTTGTGTTTTCTATCTCATTTTTCAAAGTAGTGAAAAAGTTCCTGTATAGCATACTTCCGACGAGAATGAGCAGGATAACCGCAAGAAAAATATACGAGATGTAATACTTGATAAAAAGAGAGGAAATCTTAACGTGTCGGAAAAAGCTGCCCGGCTTTATACTCATCTTTTCTACCGTCCTTATAGGAGTGCTGTTATTTGTTTCCGATCGGGATAAAGAAATTTGAATGGGTGTTCCAGTCTAAATTTAACTCATTTCTAAAAAATAATCAAGAAGTAACTCCGGATTTTCATGAAAAAGCGGGGCTTTTTCCTCCATTGTAAAGAAAAGCAACTGGCGAAAATTCTGCAAATTGACTTTGGAGCTTAAAGAAAATATATTATTGGCATAGCTGATTGACGCCAGAAACTGGAGGAATCAAATGAGGCAGTCTTATATTCGTGAAGCAGGTCAGGGCATATCCTTCTTAGGCAGATGGTATAGAAAAAAGAAAGTAAAAAGTATTTTGAAAAACTGGGAACTGTATTTGCTTTTACTGCCCGTTGCCGCATATTTTATAATATTCTGCTACATTCCAATGTACGGTATCCAGATAGCATTTAAGGATTTTATGCCGCTAAAGGGCTTATGGGGAAGTCCATGGCTGGGCTTTGACCATTTTGTCAAGTTTTTTAGCAGCTATTACTTCCGGAGCCTGATCGAAAACACCCTGGGTATAAGCCTGTACTCTCTGGCCGTAGGGTTTCCTGCGCCTATTATCCTTGCGCTTATGATGAATGAGGCTAAAAACAAATACTTCAGGAGAACAGTCCAGACAATTACCTATGCACCCTATTTTATATCGACGGTCGTATTGGTAGGAATGATTGTTACTTTTCTTTCCCCGCAGACAGGGGTTGTAAATAAGCTGATGCAACTGCTCGGCGGTGAATCTATATATTTTATGGGTGAGTCTCAATGGTTCAAGACCATCTACGTATTTTCAGGCGTCTGGCAGGGTACCGGATGGGGATCTATAATATACATGGCAGCTTTAACCGGAATAGATCCACAGCTACACGAAGCTGCAATTATCGATGGCGCCGGCAAGCTCCGCAGAATATGGCATATCAATATTCCGGGGATACTTCCGACGGTGACCATAATGTTTATCCTTGCAGCAGGCAGCGTCATGAGCGTCGGTTTTGAAAAAGTGTTTCTTATGCAGAATGACTTGAACCGTGTAGCGTCGGATGTGATTTCAACATTTGTATACCGCAACGGAATACTGGGTGCAGAATTCAGCTTTTCAACTGCGGTGGGCCTTTTTAACTCCGTTGTAAACTTTATTTTGCTAATAACGGTTAACACAATGTCACATAAGCTAAGCGAAACAAGCCTGTGGTGAAAGGAGGTGCCGTAATGGCTATGAAAGATACCATAAGAAGCAGTGAAGAAAGAATGTTTACTATTGTGAATACGGTGCTGCTGGCGATTATTACTCTTATTGTCCTGTATCCCCTGATTTTTGTAGTCAGCGCTTCCTTGAGCAGTCCCATCGAAGTGATGAACGGAAATGTCTGGCTTTTTCCGAAGAAGTTCAATTTCGACTCGTACCGTATGGTCTTCCGGGAGCCTGATATTATGACAGGGTATAAAAACACATTGTTATATACCGTTACCGGAACTGCCCTTAACCTTTTGCTGAATATTGCAGGCGCATATGCCTTGTCCAGAAGGGATCTTGCAGGACGGAAGCTTTTTACCGGAATATTTGTCTTTACCATGTTTTTCAGCGGAGGACTCATACCAACCTATTTGCTTGTTAAGAACCTGAACCTGATCGATAGCTTCTGGGTTATGATTTTGCCCAACGCCGTATCAATGTGGAATATTGTAATCATGAGGACCTATTTTCAGTCTTCCATCCCCTTTGAACTTCAGGAGGCGGCATTTGCCGACGGATGCTCCAATACGGGCATTCTTGTACGGATAATCCTGCCCCTTTCAAAACCGATTATAGCCGTGATGGTGCTTTTTTACGGGGTTATGCACTGGAATGCCTTTTTCAATGCTCTTATCTATTTGTCGGATAGAAATAAATACACGCTTCAGCTTATTTTACGGGAGATTCTTATCCAGAATCAGATGTCGGAGGACATTCTTGCGGATGTGGATTCTCTTGCCATGAAGCAGATGATCGCAGAAGGGATAAAATATGCACTGATCATTGTAGCAAGCGTCCCGGTACTGGTATTGTACCCCTTCCTTCAAAAATATTTTGTGAAAGGAGTTATGATCGGCGCGATAAAAGGCTAGAAGGGACGGGTCAAGGATAGTCACACCGGTGAGTTGGATTTTGCAGGCCAGGTTTATATGCCTTAAGGCATTAATAAAGAAAGGGTGATTTTCTATGTTAAAAAAGGTTCTTTGTATGGTGATGGCAGTCTTAATGACTGCAGTGTTCTTTGCGGGCTGTGGCAGCAGTGCAGGGAATGAAGCCTCAACCGGACAGCAGACCGGCTCTGCCGCAGGTTCGGCGGAGACTTCGAAAGCTGGCATTGAAGTAAATCCGACAGGAATGCCGATTGTAAACAAACCACTGACCTTAAAATTTCTTGCTGCGGCAGGGCCGTTTAACAAAGGGGACTTCAGTCAGGTAGAAATCTGGAAGGCTTATGAGCAGCTGACGGGGATCCATGTGGACTGGGAGGCGGTGCCTTCGGAAAACGTCAACGAAAAGAAGAATATTATCCTTGCCTCGGGTAACTATCCCGACGCTTTCTTCAAGATTTCCTTCACTTCCGACGAACTCACAAAATATGGCGAACAGGGAATATTAAGACCTATCAACAATTTGATAGAGAATTATGCACCTAATTTCAAAAAGGTGCTTGATGAAAACCCGGATGTAAAAAAAGGTATCACCATGCTGGACGGCAATATCTATTCGCTGCCCTATCTTGTCACGGCTACGCCTTCAAGGTTTGGCATGAAGATGTTTGTGAACCGGAAGTGGCTTGACAAGCTTGGCCTTCAGCCGCCGACCACTACCGACGAGCTTTACACCGTACTTAAGGCCTTTAAGCAAAGTGATCCCAACGGGAACCAAAAAGCAGATGAAATACCCCTTAGCTCGGCACAGCAAATATTGGGCATTCTATTCCCCCTCAAAGGCGCATGGGGACTTGGTACAAGAGGCGGAAACCACCCGCTGGTTGATGTTGACGAAGCTACGGGCAAATTGCGGTTTATTCCTGCCGATCCGAAGTATAAAGAAGTCCTCCAATATATCAGCAAGCTGTATACGGAAAAGCTTATTGACGAGGAGATTTTTACAATAACCATGGCAAAGCTTGCTGCCAAAGGCGCTCAGAACCAGATCGGATTTTCATTTTCCACCAGCAACACCTATGTCGGACAGGAACACCAGGATGATTTTGTCGGACTGCCGGGAGCGTTAAAAGGTCCCAACGGAGATCAGCTGTTTGCAATGTTTACCTCCAGTCTTGCAAGCCCGGCCACCTTTGAAATGACGGCATCCAATAAAAATCCCGAGGCCACCATGCGATGGATTGAGTATTTCTACGGGGATGAAGGTATCAAGCTTTATTTTATGGGAATCGAAGGGAAAACCTATGTGACCGGCGCAGACGGAAAGGTCAAATATAGTGACGAAGTTCTCAAAAATCCAAATGGACTCACCCGAGAAGAGGTTCTGGGGAAATATGTGGTATGGAGCGGCGGAAACAACCCCTCGATTGCCGGCGACAAGTATTTTGGAGATCATGCCATCCCTGAAATTACAAGAGATGCAGGCAACAAGCTGATGCCCTTTGCTCCGAAAGAAGTCTGGTCCAACTTCAACTATTCTACTGCCGATGCAGACAGGATGAAAACCTTAACCAATGATATGAACACCTACATAAACGACATGGCAGCCAAGTTTATTACCGGCAATACATCCTTTGACAAGTGGGACGAATATGTAAATACAATCAACAAAATGGGTCTTGAGGAGTTTATGCAGATCTATGAAAGAGGATATCAGCAGTATAGCAAGGATGAATGAAGGACCAGTACTCCTTGCAATTTATGGCGGTGGTTCAAAAACCAGCGCCGTCCTTTTTACTTCCCGTGGAGCTGTTGTTGCCTTAGTCGGTGGCAAACCGACAAGTTCCAATCTGTTTACGGATTTGCAGCTTTCCTCAGCATTTCCCGGTATTTTTGAAGAACTGGGAAGAAAACTGCCGCAGGCATCCGGGATTGGCAGGAAGACGCGAATTCTTGAGGCAGCGGAATGGAATGTAAAATGGTAATTGTCATGGCTGCCTGCGGGGGAGGAAAAGAGGAAGCCCAAAGGCTGCTGGCTGAAAGCGGAGGCTATGTCAGAAAAGCATTGCAGGTCATGGGGAGCTTTACCGATGAGATATGCATAGGACCGGGGGAATAGAATCTATGAAAAGAATAAGAATTGGGAATGAGTTCCTGGAGCTGGCTTTTAACAGTCTTACAGGGGAGCTTCTGGAGCTTGTCAACAGAGAAAACGGCGATAACCTGCTTAAGAACTGGTCGGAAAAAAGAAGCATGCCGTTCCGTATCGAGCTGAAGGGTTCCGACGGAGAAACTTTTTCCGTCTGTGCTCCGGCATACAGGGATATTTTGGAGTGTGAGGATTACAAACCGGATTTTGAGCTATCGGATTCTCAAGGTGCGGGGAAGTGTCTGAAGATTATTTATAAATGCCTTAGGTCACGACGGGGCAGGTTGGATATGGGGGTAGAGATACAGATAAGGGTAGTGCCGGGAGATCATGAGACAGTCTGGACTATCAACATCACAAACAATCATGAAGGCATCCGTGTAGAAACAGTAAAGTTTCCATGCCTGTTTGGCACTTATATGGGTGGATCGTGGAAGGACGATACGCTGGTATACCCGTTCAACGCCGGCATCAAAGTGGAAAATCCTGTTGAAGCCTTTGCTTTGCCGCCCAAATATGTAGGCTGGAAATGGCAGGAGTATAAATATATATATTTCCTGGACAACGATAATCCGCTTGTGGACGATGATGGCGCATACATAAAGGAAATGCAGTATTCGGGGCCGGCCTCCATGAGCTGGATGGATTACTATGGTGATGGCGAAGGGCTCTACATCGCATCCTATGACGAAGAGCTCAGAGTTACCGGATTGCATTGTGAAACCTTCGGACCTGACAGGCCGGGGATGGGCTTTTACATGCTGAGGTATCCCGGGATACAAAAGGGCGCCAGGTGGGAGTCGAACAGGTTTGGCGTTGCCGTACATCCCGGAGACTGGCATTGGGGGGCCGATCGGTACAGGCAGTGGAGGGCTCAAGCCGATAATGGCCCTGCGGTAGAACCGGCCCAATGGTTCAAAAAAAGTCCGGGCCTTGCAGCCCATTATGATTTTAAGTACCAGAACGGTGAAATTGTACACAGATTCAGCGATATCTCAAAAATCTTTTCACAGGCAAAGGAAATGGGAATCAATCACCTTCTCCTTTCAGGCTGGCATAAGGACGGCTTTGACAATGGCTTCCCAATGTATGAACCCGATCCCGGCCTTGGAACACAGGCGGAGCTGATCCGGCAGGTGCAGCAGGTTGTGAACTCGGGAGGACATGTATCCTTCTATATAAATACAAGGCTCTTCAATATGAAATACTGTAATGACCCGGCACTTAAGCAGCTTAAAGACTCCGGCGCCGTGATGAAAAAGGATGGGACCATAAAAACGGAATGCTATGGGGATGCCGGGATTACCTTTGCCGTTATGTGCTCGGCTTCGCAAAGCTGGCAGGAGTATCTTGTAAATACGGTAAACTACCTGGTTGATGTTGTCGGCGCCGATGGAATGTACCTGGACCAGCTTTCCATGGGAAGTCCCGAATTTTGCAATAATGAAGCCCACGGCAGAAGGCACGATTGGAATCATGGATACGGGGAGCTTCTAAACAAGCTTAATTCCTGCTATTCCAAAAAGGCTGGAGACGGCAGGCGGATTGGCGTCATTTATGAGGGTGTCAGTGATATCCATGGACATAAAACGGGAGGGCAGCTGATCTCAACGTTCTTTTACCACCATTTTGGCGCGTTTCCGGAGCTTTACCGATATACCTTCCCCCAGCAGATACTGGTTGATATGATATACCCCTCCAGAGGCCAGGTCATGCGGCCTGTCCATGTTTCACAAGCATCCCGGGACATGCTTGAGCGGGCATTTGTCACAGGCTGCTATTTTTGGATCTATGATCTTGAGGAAGATAATACCTTCCGGAAAGACCCTGAAATGCTGGAATACCTGAAAAACATCATCCGGCTGAGGCGGTTATGGCTTGATACCTTCGGACACGGCATATACAGAGATGACAACGGTATTATAAGCGATAGTGAAGATTTGACTGCCCGGCTATACCTGCTGGGAGACAATGATTGGCTTATAGCGCTATGCAGGAAAAGCTCCAAAGATATGAGCGAGGTCCTTATTGACATGTGCGGAAGAAAAGCGGAAATGATTGCTTTATATCAGCTTGGAAAAGAAGGACCTTCCATTGTTGCCGATTATCATTATGAAATCCATGAAGGCAGGGAATATCTTGCTGTTAGTGCAGCCGCAACGAGGCTGGCACTTATACATGTAAAAGCTACTGAATTATTTAGCATATAATTTAGCATAATCGCCTCCAAGGGGAACCTGGGAGGTTTTTGCTTGTTTTGCGGCTTGTTCAGGAGTAGTGCCCACCGGCCGCTCCACCCGGGCCCTTAGAACAATATTGGATAACAATTGAACAATAGGATAGAGAGACAATTATTTCTGCATTTGCTAGAATATCGATATCTCGTGAGAAAATTCAAGATGTGGAGATTTTACATGAAAGAATTCTGGATAATTCTTGCCGGCTGCGGCGGAGTTTAGAATATTCAGCATTGACGGATATTTGTCCACTGTGCTATCATAATGGTATAAACTGAATATAATCTTCAGGGCAGGGTGTAATTCCCGATCGGCGGTAATGTGGCAGCAGCCATTAGCCCGCGAGCGTAAGCAGACCCGGTATGATTCCGGGGCCGACAGTAAAGTCTGGATAAAAGAAGATATTTGTTGCGCGAGCAGATACATTCCCTGGGATTATTATCCAGGGAATTTTTGTTTTGCGGTATTCGGCCAAAGCCGAATCACCAAAAGGGGAGAGGGGCTCGACGCCCCCGAGGCTTTTATTTGCGGTATTCGGCCAAAGCCGAATCACCAAAAGGGGAGAGGGGCTCGACGCCCCCGAGGCTTTTATAGAAAGGGTGATTTTTTTGGTAACAAGAAAGACAAGATTGATGGTACTTATCGGGGTGCTGTCCGCTCTGGCGTGGGTGCTGATGGCGCTGGAATTTCCACTTTTCATTTATTTTCCTTCCTATCTGAAGATAGATTTCAGTGATGTGCCTGCAATCCTGGGAGGGATCGTACTGGGGCCGCTGGCGGGCGTAGTGATTGAGTTTGTTAAGAATTTGCTCCATTTCCTCACCTTGACCAAAGAAGGCGGTATCGGTGAAATTGCCAATTTCTTCGCAGGAGCGGCGCTTCTGATCCCTATTGCGGTTATCGCCAGAAAAAATGCAAAAAGGCTTGTCCTGGGGAATGTTGTCGGTATAATCGCTATGACGGTGATCGCAAACCTGGTTAACTATTTCATTACTCTTCCGCTTTACATGCAGAACCCGCCGAAGGAAGTGATCATGACCACCATTTTAACCGTGCTTGCACCCTTTAACATTGTAAAGGGCATAATTGTGGCGATTGTTGTGGTGATACTGCACTCGGCTCTGAAAAAAGTCATTGAGAAATACAAAATATAAAGAGGCATTGCCTCAGCTTTGGGTCCAAGAGGGCGGGGCTTGAAATTCTATTGTAAAACAGCGGTTTTTTGTATAGAATAATCTCTATCCTATTTATAATGAAGGAGCTTGGAAAATGAGATATGTTATCCGGCAAAAAATTTTCTCTTTAGGAGACAGCTTTACGATCAAGGATGAAGCCGGCAATGGTATTTTTGTCGTGAGGCAGCAATTGCTTTCCTTCGGCAAGAAGCTGAGGATCTATGATCTACTGGATAATGAGCTTTGCTATATTGAACAAAGACTTTTGAAGTTCATGCCTGAATATGATATTTATATTAGCGGCAGTCACGTAGCCAATGTAAAAAAGAAGTTTGCCTTCTTCAGAAATGATTTTCTTATCACCAGCCCGGAAGGCAATTACAATGTGCAGGGTGATATTTGGGCCTGGGAATTTGAATTATTCAGGGACAACATGCTTATTGCCCATATTTCCAAAGAGTTTTTTTCCTTCAGTGATACCTATGGCGTTGATATCGATGACAATATCGATCAGATACGGACCCTTGCTTTGGCGATAGTTATTGATATGGTTTGCCACGAGGACAAGAATTGACGGTTATTTGTATTTGAGTGAAAAGGAAATGATATCTTCAGGGTCAATGCCCTTGTTTTTTATATCAGCGGCCAGCTTTATATATTTCTCATTCTGAGGGTCCATGACAAAGTCGTACATATCCGCCGTCAGATGATATGCAAAAGTATTCTGATGGGCTTTTTTGTACAGTTCTCTTTCCGCCAGCAGATTTTCACCGGAGTTTATCCTGTAAAAAAATTCGGGGTCCACTTCGGCATAGGAGGACAAAAGGCTGATTCTTTGGGGTGTTGGGGTGATTTTCTCTAAAGCCAGGTCTTCGAGATATTCGGCTGAAAAAAGATCGTTGTAGGTGGAGGGGAAATTCAACTTGTGTGCGATGTCTGTTGATAATTCCTTGTAGGTCATCTCCTCTTTTAACAACAGGATATTCGTACCGCGAAAACGTTTTTCACCTGCCGTACGTTCATCGATCCTGCCTATGAGATAATCAACCGTCACTCCGAAGAAATCCGCGAACCTTTTTTGCATGTCTATATCAGGAGTTCTATAATTGGTTACATATCCGTTTAATGTAGATACCTTTAATCCGAATATCTCCGCAAATTGCTTCTGCTCCATTCCGCGTTCCGTAATGAGGTATCTCAGTCTGTCCCCGATAGTTGCCACTTTACCACCTCTGTCAGCTTTATAATTACTATAAGATTCTATCAAATTTGTAATCCTTTTTCCATAGACAAATACGCAATTTGCAAATAAATTGCAGCAAGCAGGAGGAAATGGTAGACATATATTTACTGTTATACATATATATGTATTGACAATACGCATAAAGTGTATTAGAATAATATTGAAAACAAAGCATTCTCTAAGTAATTGTTGCTTTTTATTTTTATAAAGCGATACGCGTAAAGCGTAATATAAAATCGGACAATTGTTTACTTGGAAGAGATGCTATAGAGCAGTTCGGCAGCAATAATTTCTGATTTATGGGGGAAAAAGGATGTTAATGGAAGTAAACAGAGAAAAAGTATTTGATCTTATGAACAGCCATTGCGCCGGCAATTACAACCGGTTTGCAAGAGAACTGGGAGTCGACCCTTCCCATCTGTACCGCTATTTGAATACGGGAGTAGGCGGGGGAAAGAAGATCCTTATGTCGGTTATGAAATATTGCAAAGCCAACAAGCTGGACTTTGAGGAATATATCAACATGTAATGCATGTATTGTTTATAACGAGGCTCAAAGGTGCCCCCATCTCCTAAGGTAAGGACAAGCTCTGCAAGTAGCGGGGCTATTGGGATGAGGGATGTCCCCTTTTGAATAGGCGCGGGTACCGAAGCGGTTTTAGGCGGTGAGAATATCTCCCGCCTGGGATGTATGGCCGGGCAGCAAATGCCCTGATTATTCTATCGATTGATTACATCAGGGGAACGCAGGAGCGTTGGCCTATGCCGGTGCTTTGCGTCTATGGATAGATAAACTGACAGCGCCGGTTTGACGGCGCTGTTTTGTATGTGCGTTATTTTGATGAGCTGATGCCTGATCTTCCGCGTTCACTGGTAATCCTTTACCATTAAAGCTCTGATATAACCCCGGTCCTTGGTGGTGGAATCGATAAAAAAACCCCTGCCGTAGTAAAACCGCACCAAATCCTTATATTTTGAAGCAGTATGAAGACTCACTCTGGCAATACCTCTGGCGGTTAAAATTTTATCCACCAGGTTCATCAAGGATTTTCCTATACCGATATTATGATACTGGAGCTTTACTCCAAATCTGCTGATATAGGCCGTATTGTCCGGTGAAATTTTAATACGCACCGTACCTACGGCGATATTGTCAATCAAGGCAATATAAACATCCCTTGATTCGATATCGCTCACGATATCGTTGAGTGATTCCTCCAAGGCCTCCATCGTTCCTGTTACGCCGGTATCCTGCATATATTTACGGAAGGCTTCCTGCATTATTTCCTGAATGGCGGAGGCGTCCTCCGGCACAGCCTTTCGAATGATAAAAGAATAATTCATAAACGATTTCACCCTGTCTACTGCGCTTATTGCATTAACAATGCCATAATTGCTTTCTGAACATGCAGCCGGTTTTCGGCTTCAACAAATACGGAGGAATTGGGGCCGTCAATGATTTCCTCCGTAACTTCAAGTCCCCTGTAAGCGGGGAGACAGTGGAGGAACATGGCGTCGCCGGCGGCATGGGAAAACAGCTTCTTATTTACCTGATAAGGCATGAAGGTCTTCACCCGGACTTCCTTCTCAGCTTCCTGTCCCATACTGACCCAGGTATCGGTATAGATGACATCGGCTCCGGTGACGGCCTCAATGGGGTCCTCGGTCAGGACCAGCTTGCAGCCGGTCTTTCTTGCATCAGCCTTTGCCTCTTCAATGATTTGCTTGTCACAGCCATAACCTTTCGGCGTGGCTACGGAAATGTCCATCCCTATCTTAGCGCATCCATGTAAAAGTGAGTTTGCCACATTGTTTCCGTCGCCGACATAAGCCATTTTCAAGCCTTTTAACCGTCCTTTTTCTTCGAGGACCGTAAATAGGTCTGCAAGGATTTGGCAGGGATGCATCAGATCGGTAAGTCCGTTTATAACAGGAATGGTGCCGTAGCGCGCCAGGTCTTCTACATCACTGTGCTTGAAGGTCCTGATCATGATACCGTTTATATATCTTGACAATACCTGCGCCGTATCATAGATGGTCTCTCCGCGGCCCAGCTGTATATCGCTGGAGCTTAAGAACATGGGGTAGCCGCCCAGTTGGTACATTCCGACTTCAAAGGAGACCCTGGTCCGGGTGGAGGACTTGGAAAATATCATTCCAAGAGTCTTGCCCTGCAATATGTGATGCGGTATGCCTTCCTTCAGGTCTTTTTTCAGCTTTGCGGAAACTGAAAAGATGTTTTCCATATCTTCTGCCGTAATGTCAAACAAGCTTATAAGGTGTTTCATGGTAAAACCTCCAAAATACTAAATTTCGTCTAAATGTTCTGAACCGAGTATTCATTCAGTGCATAAATGTCGGTTTCTTTTTGGTTGATCATATATTCCAGCACCTGCAGCACTGCCCTGGTAGTATCCAGAGAGGTGATGCAGGAAGTATTGTATTCCATTGCCGTCCTTCGGATATGAAACCCGAGGCGGGTCGGTATTTTGCCCTTTGTGGGGGTATTGATGACGAGCGTGACCTTGTTATCCTTGATACAGTCCAATAGGTCGTCATCAGCTACCAGCTCTGCTTCTATCCCGGAATTAGCAAGGTATCTATGGGTATCTTCGGACGCATGGAGTTTGAAGCCCAAACTCAGCAGCTTTGCTGCAATCTCTACGCATTCCTCTTTATTCCTGTCTGCTACCGATAATAGGACGTGACCGCCCATGGGTATGGAAAGACCGGAGGCGACCAATGCCTTGTACAGAGCACTTTCATACTGTCGGTCCACTCCCATGACCTCGCCCGTGGACTTCATCTCCGGGCCCAGGAAGGTATCGACGGTGGTAAGCTTGGAAAAAGAGAATACGGGAGCTTTTACAGCGATGAATCCGGATTCCTTTGCAAGGCCGTGCTTGTATCCAAGCTCGCTCAGCGTCTGGCCCATAATTAATCTTGTAGCGACATTGACCATAGGGATTCCCGTTATTTTGCTCATAACCGGTATTGTGCGGCTTGCGCGGGGATTGACCTCGATGACATAGACCTTGTTTTCGCTGTCCAGCACAAACTGTATATTGAACAGGCCAACAACCTTCATAGCTTTTGCCAGCTTTATGGTGTAATCCACCACAGTGTTCTTGACTTCATCACTGAGTGTCTGCGGAGGATAAACGGCGATACTGTCGCCGGAGTGGACACCCGCTCTTTCTATATGCTCCATTATTCCAGGAATCAGCACTTCATTGCCATCGCATATACCGTCTACTTCAACTTCCTTGCCCAAGATATATTTATCGATCAGGACCGGATGAAGAGCTGATATATCAACAGCCAGGTTCATGTATTCTTCCAATGCCGCATCGTTATATACGATTTCCATGGCTCTTCCGCCTAAAACATAGGAGGGCCTGACCAGCACAGGATAGCCGATTTTTGCGGCGATAGCCTTTGCCTGCTCGACCGAAAATGCGGTACTTCCGGCCGGTATGGGAATACCCAGCCCTTGCAGCAGCTTAAGGAATTTGTCTCTGTCCTCGGCCACATCGATGCTTTTCACACTGGAGCCCAGTATACGCACACCTTCTTTGTATAGTGGTCCCGCCAGGTTGATGGATGTCTGGCCGCCGAACTGGACAATGATGCCTATGGGCTTTTCCTTTTTGATGATGTCCAGGACGCATTCCTTTGTCAGCGGTTCGAAATAAAGCTTGTCGGAGGTATCGAAATCCGTGCTTACGGTTTCAGGGTTATTGTTGATGATGATGGACTCATAACCCAGCTCCCTGAGGGTACGTACCGAGTGCACGCTGCAATAGTCGAATTCTATGCCCTGGCCGATTCGTATGGGACCTGAGCCGATGACAAGCACCTTTTTATTTGCAGAAACGATAACATCATCTTTTTCTTCATAAGTTGAATAGTAATAGGGGGTAACTGCCTCGAATTCCCCTGCACAGGTGTCAACAATCTTGTATACCGGGTTGACGGGGTATTTTTTTCTCAATTCCAGAACGGTATCCAGCGGTACGTTGACGAGGTTTGCAATATAGGAATCGCCAAAGCCGATCTTTTTGGCCCGCATATACAGGTCGTAATCCAGCCAGGCAATCCCGGCATTTTTTACTTCTTCGGCCAGCTCCACAATTTTTGCCAGCTTGTTGATGAAAAAGCTGTCTATTTTCGTGATATCGACGATTTCTTTAACGGTAACACTCTTTTGCAAGGCCTTGCAGATGGCAAATATCCTTTCATCCCTGGGTTTGCCGATGAATTCCTTCAATTCGGCACAGGTTTTGTTGTCAAAAAGCTTGAGGCCCAACTGGTAAGTGAGCTTTATGTCCAGAGAGTCTATGGCCTTCAGCAGGGATTCTTCAAAAGTGCGGCCTATGGCCATCACTTCGCCGGTGGCCTTCATCTGTGTTCCCAGGGTCCTGTCGGCGGTTGTGAACTTATCGAAAGGCCATCTCGGAACCTTGGTCACCACATAGTCCAATGAGGGCTCAAAACAGGCAAAGGTGTTCTGTGTAACCGAGTTTCTGATTTCGTCCAGGTTCAAGCCGATAGCTATCTTGGCGGCAACCCTGGCGATGGGGTATCCGGTGGCTTTGGAAGCCAGAGCACTGGAACGGCTCACTCTTGGGTTTACCTCAATGACCACATATTCATAGCTGTCGGGATTCAATGCAAACTGGATATTGCAGCCGCCTTTGATTTCCAGAGAGCGGATGATCTTTATGGATGCCGAACGCAGCATCTGGTATTCCTTGTCCGACAGGGTCTGGCTTGGGGCTACGACGATGCTGTCGCCGGTATGAACGCCCACCGGATCAAAATTCTCCATGTTGCATATGATGATGCAATTGTCGGCGCCGTCGCGCATAACCTCATATTCGACTTCCTTCCAGCCCGCAACGCTCTGTTCCAGCAGGACCTGGCTGATCATGCTGAGCTTGAGGCCTTTTCCGCAAATATACTTGAATTCCTCCATAGTGGTGGCGATACCGCCGCCGGAGCCTCCAAGGGTGTATGCGGGGCGGATGATAATGGGAAAGCCCACTTCTTTTGCAAAGTCTTCCGCGTCCTTCAGATTGTTGACAATGGTACTGTAAGGAACCTTTTCATTGATTTCCTGCATGGTATTTTTGAACAGTTCCCGGTCCTCCGCTTTTTTGATGGATTTCAGCGAAGTCCCCAACAGTTCAATTCCCATTTCATCCAGAATTCCGTCGGATGCCAGCTGTACCGCCATATTCAGACCGGTCTGGCCACCCAGTGAAGCCAGCAGTCCGTCCGGCTTTTCCTGGCGTATGATTTTCTTTACAAAATCCAGCGTGATGGGCTCTATGAAGATTTTGTCGGCGGTTTCGCCATCCGTCATGATGGTTGCGGGATTGCTGTTCACCAGCACCACCTCAATGCCTTCCTCCTTCAGGGATCTGCAGGCCTGTGTGCCGGAATAATCGAATTCTGCCGCCTGACCGATGACGATGGGGCCGGACCCTATGACAAGTACTTTTTTTATATCGTTCCTTTTTGGCATGGTTTTCCTCCAACAATGTTCGGGGACACGCCTCTCTCCAGCAGGGGACATTCCTTTTGTGCCGACGGATATTCCCTCCGGACGTGTCCTTTTAAAATAATCTTACAGCTAACTACATCATGCGGATGAATTCATCAAAAATATAGGCAGAATCCTCGGGCCCGGGAGCAGCTTCCGGGTGGTACTGGATGCTCAAAATCGGCAACTTCTTGTGTCTGAAGCCTTCTACCGTATTATCGTTGACATTCATATGGGTAATAGCCGCATCGGGGCAAAATTCCTTGTCCAGGGCATAATTGTGGTTCTGGGAGGTTATATAGCACCTTCCGGTTATATAGTCCTTTACGGGGTGGTTGCCGCCGTGATGCCCGAACTTCAGCTTGTATATCGTACCGCCAAGCGCCAGCCCCAGCAGTTGATGACCCAGGCAGATCCCGAGAATGGGCTTTTTCCCAAGGAGCTTTTGAACCGTTGCCACCACCTCCGGCAGGTCCCTGGGGTCGCCAGGGCCGTTGGAAAGCAGGATGCCGTCGGGGTTCAGCGCCATGATCTCTTCATAGGAAGAAGAGGCCGGGAGGACATGGATATCACAGTTCCTTTTTTCCAGGGACCGCAGAATATTGTATTTGACGCCGTAATCCATCAAAACCACCCGCTGTCCGCTGCCATTCCTGTGGATCGGAGCTTTGGCGGTGACTTCCATTACCAGATTTCTCTGGATGCTTTTAATGTTTTTAAGCTTTTCCAGAAGAATATCGACATTTCCGCACTCTGTCGAAATGATTCCGAACATACTGCCGAAGCGCCGGATGTGCTGAGTCAGGGCCCTTGTATCAATACCCTTAATCCCCACGATGTTATTTTTTTTGAAATAATCCTCGGGTGCAATGGTATTTCTCCAGTTATTCGGAGCGTCGCACAATTCCTTGACAATAAAGCCTTGTACATGGGTTTTATAGGATTCGTCATCCTGTTGATTAAAGCCGTAATTACCGATCAAAGGGTAAGTCATGGTCACAATCTGTCCGTTATAGGAGGGGTCGGTGGATATTTCCTGATACCCCGTCATTGATGTATTAAATACAACTTCGCCGGCGGTTTCGCCTCTTTGACCAAAGGCTTCTCCGGGGAAATATGTTCCGTCTTCCAAAACCAATACCGATTTCATTCATTATTTCCTTTCGCGATTTTTTCAAGTGCATCCATAAACAAATCAATGTCGGACTTGCTTATAACGAGGGGTGGAAGAATCCTTACGACATCGCTGCCGACGCTTCCTGTCAGGAAGCCCTTTGTAAAAAGCCGGTTTTTAATTTCCACAGCCTTTTCTTCAGCCAACTGGATGCCAATCATCAGGCCCATACCTCTTATTTCCTTTATAAGACTGTATTTTCCGGCCAGCACCTCTAGCTTGCTGCGGAAATAATCGCCCATGTTTGCCGCGTTATCCAGAAGCCCTTCCTTTTTTATGGTTTCCAGAACCGCCAGACCAGCCGCGCAGGCCAGTGGATTTCCTCCAAAGGTGGAGCCGTGGTCTCCCGGTCCGAAGGCTTGGGCCACCTGCGCTTTTGCGCATAATGCTCCTATAGGGACGCCGCCGGCAAGGCCTTTGGCCAGGGTGAATATATCGGGCTCAACGCCGTAATTCTCATATCCCAGCAGCTTTCCCGTCCTTCCGATCCCTGTCTGAATTTCGTCAAATATCAGCAGGAGACCGAGTTCGTCGCAAAGCTTTCTTACGCTCTTTATATAGTCCAAATCCGCAGGATTTACTCCGCTTTCTCCCTGAATGGGCTCCATCATGATTGCGCAGGTAGCAGGACTGATTTCACTTTTCAAAGCTTCCAGATCATTGAGCTGTACATGCTTGAAACCCGGTGTTATAGGCATGTAGGGCTTTTGATATTTCTCCTGTCCCGTGGCTGCAACGGTAGTCAGTGTCCTGCCATGGAAGGAGTTTTTTAAGGTAATGATTTCGTATTTCTCCGGAGCGCCGCTTTTTTTGAAATAGATTCTTGCAAGTTTGATGGCGCCTTCATTGGCCTCGGCGCCGCTGTTTGCAAAGAAGACCTTGTCTGCGCAGGAGTTTTCCGCCAGCATTTTTGCCAGTTTAGCCTGGGGTTCGATATAATAAAGGCTGGAGCAGTGGATGAGCTTTTCCGCCTGTTCCGATATTGCTTTTACAAGGACGGGGTGTCCGTGGCCAAGGGCGCTTACTGCAATTCCTGCCAGGAAGTCATAATACTTGTTTCCTGCCGTATCCCACAGGTTTATTCCTTTACCGTACTGGAAACAGACCGGAGTCCTGTTTCCGAAGGTATTCATGTAATACTTTTTATCCATTTCAATAATTTCATTTATATTCATCGTAAAAACCTCGTAATACAATATAATATTAATAATTATACATAGAAATGCATAAAAATGCAATACCTCTGCATGAAAATTGAAAACGGACTCCGCTGTGAAACTTGCTGAATTTTTATACTGGCGGTATGTTAGCACGCATGCCAGTGCGAGCTAACGCAATGAAGCGCGGTAATCTCCAAAAACAAGGTAGTTGCTTAAAAGACTGAAATTGCCGTGAACAGGCTCTTAGCAATGTAAAGGACTATGAAGATGCGACAAGAGAACCGTCCCCTGTCGCACATTATTGCTTGTTTAAGTTAATGAGATATTGCTGATACAATGCGGCACTTTCGGCGTCAAGCCGGGAAAAGTATTTGGAAAGAAGACTACAGCTTTGCTCGCTGATTTCTGTGAATTGCATGCTGTAATCAATAACGGCGTTTTTGATGCTCCGCCGGATGACTTTGCCTTTTATTTGAAAGACCTGATTAACGGAGAGGTATGCCGTAACTTCCACCTCTTCGCTGTAGTCGAACCTGTGAGTGCACATGAAGGCCATTCCGCCGTAGGAAATGTCGGTAATTACTGAAAAGTAGTACACATTGTCCCATTCGGGCTTGAGGTTTGCCGGCAGATAGGTGTCGTATCTGGGAGAAAGCCTGGTATTGATGATTTCCTCCGCATCAGCTATTTGAACAATCACATAACCGGGATATCCGGCGTATATCTCGTGAACAATACCGCTAAACAGATAAACAAAGAATTCATTAAAGAATTTTATAGCGATATAGGTGCCGGAAGTGACTGTGTTTTCCAGATACCGGTCTATCAGCGGTAAATACACCAAATTGCCCTTGCTCTTACAGACAATGTTTCTGTACCAAGCGGGGCCAGAACCGATTTTTGTGCTGACAGAGGAACCTTCCTTGAGAATGGCCGACACTGCTTCAACGTTCATACCTGTACCTCCCGGTTTTTAGGTAGGGCTTCATTGGAAATCGTTATATATATCGGCCATAGTCTGTAAATCTTTAGAAAAATCGAAAAGGCATGCATGTAGCCGGTTTTATAGCTGCTCCTTACTGTAATACAATACTTTTTCCTTCATGATCATGGTACCAATGCCCTTGTTGGTGAATATCTCCAGCAGGATGCAGTGAGAGATCCTGCCATCAATGATATGGGTCCTGCCGACGCCTTTGTCCAGTGCCTCCAGACATCCCAGCACCTTGGGAATCATGCCGCCGCTGATTATTTTTCTCTCGATAAGGTCGTGAACTTCGCTGGAAGTAAGAGCATGCAAGATATCCGGGCTGTCTTTGGACATTTTTACCCCCTCGACATCCGTCAGCAGCATAAGCTTTTCCGCCCCCAGCGCTGCTGCGATTTCTCCGGCCACCGTATCGGCATTGATGTTATAGCTTTGACCGTCTTTCCCGACGCCTATGGGAGCCACTACAGGGATGTATTCATCTTTGCCCACCAGCTCCAGCAGCTTGGAATTGATCTTCATGATTTTGCCTACATATCCGATGTCCTTTTCCTGGCCATCAATTATCGGCTTATACTGCTCGCATTCAATGAGGTTGCCGTCGATCCCGCAAAAACCGATGGCTTTGCCGCCTTTCTTGTTTAAAAGGGATACGATCTCCTTGTTGGTCTTGCCTACCAAGACCATCTGGGCTACCTCCATAACGGATGCGTCCGTTACCCGGAGCCCGTTTACGAATTCACTCTTTATGTCCAGTTTTTCCAGCGTCTTGTTGATATCAGGACCTCCGCCGTGAACCACCACGGGATTCATGCCTATGTATTTCAGCAGAGTAATGTCTTCCATGACGGAATTCTTCAGTTCATTATTGATCATGGCATTGCCGCCGTATTTGATTACTACCGTTTTACCATTTAATTTCTGTATATAAGGCAATGCTTCTATCAATATTTCCGCTTTTTTTATTAAGGCTTCCATGTGAATTTACTCCTTTATTTTTGTAGTCCGGCGGCTTCGTCAAACCCCAGCATTATATTCATACATTGGACTGCTGCACCCGATGCGCCTTTGCCAAGGTTGTCGAACCTGGACACAAGCAGAACCTGGTCATCGTGACCGAAAACGTGCAGTTCGATACGGTTTGTACCGTTGCAGGCGGTTGCGCTCAGGTAGCCGTTTCCCGGGTAATTGTCCGGGTCAAAAGCCGGTACGCTGATAAAGTACTGCCCTTTATAATATTCGGTTAAGAGGGCATGGATCTCCCGTGCCGGATATTTTTTGGGCAAAAGCCGTAAGGTCAGTGGAATTGCTACCGACATGCCTTGATAGTAATCTCCGATAATGGGACTGAACAGAGGCGTGAAAGTAAGTCCGCTCACCTTTTTCATTTCGGGAAGGTGCTTGTGCTGCAAGCTTAGGGCGTAAATTCTGGGACTCTTTAATTCGGCGTCGTTCCTGCCTCCGGCTTCATATTGTTCGATCATCTTTTTTCCGGCGCCGCTGTAACCTGAAATGGAATGGCAGGTCACAGGATAATCCGCTGGAACGATTCCTTCCTTTATAAGAGGATACATAATCAGATTGAAACCGGATGCATGGCAGCCGGGAACGGATACGCGCTTTGATGTTTTTATGGCTTCGCGGTGGGAGGGGCTCAATTCCGGAAACCCATAGGCCCATTGGCTATCTGTCCTGTGAGCCGTACTGGCGTCGATTATCCGGGTGTTTTCATTGGTCACAAGAGAAACCGATTCCTTTGCGGCGGCATCCGGCAGGCACAGGAAGGCTATATCGGCTTCATTCAGCAATCGGCTTCTTTCTGCGGGATCCTTCCGCTTTTCGGCTTCGATTTGGAGTATTCTTATATCATCACGGTTTTCCAGGCGTTCATGTATTTTTAAACCCGTCGTACCTTCCTGGCCGTCGACAAATACTTTATAGTGCATGTTTCACAACTCCCTTGCGTGGTAATCGGCTTTAATACCGCAAACAACATTTCATAATTATACATTAAAATGTATAAAAATGCAACTGTTTTTCACCGTTACGATACTTGCACTAAGCCTGTAGCTTATGTAAAACAGCATGAATTTGCGCAATCGGTAGAATATACCTGCATACACTTTTACATACTACGATGTATAATGGAAAAGCAGTATTATGTTGTCCAGGGTTATCCCATGCCTCTCGCTCTAGGGTTCAGCCGGGTGTTGGAGATAGCAACCACGCAAACTTATTATTTTACATTATGCAAAGTTACTAAATCCGTTTTTTTAAATTTGTATAAAAGTGTACTAGTTCACGAAAAGGTAACGTGATATAGTAATTAATGTAGAATAAGCCGTATATAAATATATGGGAGGGGAAAAAATGGCAAGTGTAAAGTTAAAAAATGTTTACAAGAGATTTGATGGCGGGGTTACAGCAGTTAGTGATTTCAACCTGGATATCGCAGACAAGGAATTTATCATTCTTGTTGGTCCTTCCGGCTGTGGCAAGACAACGACATTGAGGATGGTTGCCGGTCTTGAAGAAATTTCCGAAGGTGAAGTTTATATCGGAGACAAGCTTGTAAACGACGTACAGCCTAAGGACAGAGATATAGCAATGGTTTTCCAGAACTATGCTCTTTATCCTCACATGACTGTATTTGACAACATGGCATTCGGCTTGAAGCTTAGAAAAACTCCTAAAGATGAGATAAAGAAAAGAGTGCGTGAAGCTGCAAAGATCCTTGAAATAGAGCATTTGCTTGATAGAAAGCCCAAAGCCCTTTCCGGCGGTCAGAGACAGAGGGTTGCTCTCGGTCGTGCAATCGTACGTGACCCCAAAGTATTCCTCATGGACGAACCTCTTTCAAACCTTGACGCTAAACTCAGGGTTCAGATGAGACTTGAAATCACCAAGCTGCACCAGAAACTTCAGACAACCTTCATCTATGTTACCCATGACCAGACGGAAGCTATGACAATGGGTACCAGAATCGTTGTTATGAAAGACGGTTTTGTACAGCAGGTAGACAGCCCCACGGCATTGTATGACAGACCCAACAACATGTTCGTTGCAGGCTTTATCGGAAGCCCTCAAATGAACTTCATCAATGTTGTCATTGAAAAACGCGGAGAAGATGTCCATCTGGTATTTGCCGGCCACAGCATCAAGCTTGCCGATGCCAAGGCAAAGAAGCTTGAGGGTACGGATTATATCGGTAAGGAAGTTGTTATGGGAATCAGGCCTGAAAGCATGCATGATGAGGACCAGTTCCTTGAAGCACTGCCTGACAGTATTGTAGAAGCCAAGGTCGAAGTTGTTGAAATGCTGGGTTCCGAAACTTTACTGCACATGTTTATCGATGATATAAGCTGTACGGCAAGGGTCAACCCGAGAACCAAGACCAGGTCCGGCGACGTTGTCAAGATCGCGATCGACACCATCAGAGTTCACCTCTTTGACAAGGAAACCGAAAGAACAATCATCAACTAAGAATAAATTTATATAATAATAATAGCCCGACCCAAAAGGTCGGGCTATTATGCTTTCGTCTAAAGCATTTGTTGCCGGTAAATTGCCTGAAATTGGGCGGAGTCCCATGTCTTCGGGATTTTCTCGCACTTGAGACTTTTTATCAGGTATAGTATAATGTTGTGGGACAAAACCTATAGTAAGCAATATTGGAGCAGATACAACTTACAGGGGGATTACCGTGAAATTGTTTCAGAACCTTGTTTATCAAATAAAAGAGGTTATCGATGACGAATTCGGAATCACTGACGAAACAGGCCTCATCCTGGGATGCTCGGATGAAAGCAAGGTCGGAGGTATGCATCCTGCTGTCCAGCGCTTCGCTGAGAGCAAGGAGACAGGCGCTGTTTACGACGGAGCCACCTTCCAGAAAATTTTTCTGAAAAACAAGCTTGAATTTGTAGCGTTTATCAATACCGATGACAGAAGCAGCCAGAAATTCCTATCCTTGATCGCCATCAATATTACCAATATAAAATACTATTTTGAAGAGAAATTTGACAAAGGCAACTTTATTAAAAATATTATCCTGGACAACATTTTACCGGGAGATATTTCCCTCAAGGCAAAGGAACTCCATTTACCACTGAACGCCTTCCGGACGGTGTTTCTCATTAAAACCGGCAAGCTGAAGGAGATCTATTCCCATGAGATCACCCAGAGCCTCTTTCCCAACAAGGCCAAGGATTTTGTCATTGTTCTGGATGACGAAAGTACCGTTCTGATTAAGGAACTGAAATCCGGGGACGATTTCAAGGATATCGACAGGACCGCCAAAAGCATTATCGATACCTTGAACACGGAATTGATGGTAAAGGCCCAGATAGGCATAGGGACCATTGTCGATAATATCAGGGACCTGGGGCGGTCCTTCAAGGAAGCGCAGACAGCCCTGCAGATCGGCAGCATTTTCGAAAATGACAAAGCCATCATCAATTATAACAATCTGGGCATCGGAAGGCTTATTTACCAGTTGCCTCCCACTTTATGCAAGCTTTTTCTCAAAGAGGTTTTTGATGAGGGTTCCTTCGAATCCCTGGATACAGAGACTCTTTTTACAATTCAGAAGTTTTTTGAAAATAACCTTAACGTAAGCGAGACGTCAAGGCAGCTCTATGTCCATCGGAATACCCTGGTCTACCGGTTGGACAAGATCCAGAAAATAACGGGCCTGGACCTGCGGAATTTTGACGACGCCATTATTTTTAAAGTGTCCATGCTGGTGAAAAAATATCTGGACAAGGCGGAAAAACTGGTTTGACTTGCAGAATTATATAATATTTAGTAGAATTATGAACTATGGGGTGTATCAAGTGATTGAACTGAGAGATGTGATTAAGAAATATCCCAATGGCACCGTTGCCTTGCAGGATGTTAATTTGAAAATAGAAAAAGGCGAATTCGTTTTTATCGTAGGCCAGAGCGGTTCGGGAAAGTCTACCCTTGTCAAGCTGCTGCTGAAGGAAGAGGATCCCACCGAAGGCGAAGTTTACGTAAACGGCTATGAAGTTTCAGTGATGGACCGCAGGGAGGTTCCTTATCTCCGGCGCAGTCTGGGTGTTGTGTTTCAGGATTTCAGGCTCCTTCCCAACAAAACTGTTTATGAAAATGTAGCCTTTGCGATGCAGATAACGGAATCACTGCCAAAGGAAATAAGAAGACAGGTCCCCATGGCCCTGGCCCTTGTCGGCTTAAGCAGGAAAGCCAATATGCTGCCCCATCAGCTATCCGGCGGCGAACAGCAAAGGGTGGCCCTTGCAAGGGCGCTTGTCAATAATCCTGCGGTACTGATTGCAGACGAGCCTACCGGCAACCTTGATCCTGAAACCTCCTATGAAATAATGAAGCTGCTATGCGAGGTGAACCACCGGGGTACGACAGTGATTGTGGCGACACATGAAAAGGCCATCGTCGATGAATTGAAGAAAAGGGTCGTAGCCATAAACAAGGGTTTGATTATCAGGGATCAGGAGAAAGGATTATACAAGGATGAGGATAAGAACAGCCAGGTATATAATTAGGGAAGGGTTTGTCAATACATACAGAAATATTTTGATGTCTCTGGCCTCTGTCATCATTGTTGTTGCCACGCTGATCGTCTTTGGGTTTTTTCTGCTGATTGCCTTGAACCTGGAACTGAATATCAATGTAATTAAGGATCAGCCTCAGCTTGAGGTCTTCTGCAATATTGAGCTTGATGATAATCAGGTGGATCAGGTGGAAGAGGCTGTTAAAAACAACAACAACGTATTGAAGTACCAAAAGGTCACAAAGGCGGAAGCATTTGAAAAAATGAAGGCCCGGTTCGGAGAGGAATCCGTGATACTTGACGGCTATGACGAAGACATCCTTCCCATATCCTTCATCATCAATCTTAAGGATCCGACCACCAGTGCGGAAGTGGCTGAGGAATTCAGAGGTTTAAGCGGGGTCCACGAGGTGAGTTTCCACCAGAAAACCATTGATTTGATATCCAAAGCCACCTATTGGATCCGATTCATCAGCGGGTTTATGATTGTGATCTTATTGGTAATATCGGTATTTATTATCTCCAATACCATAAAAATTACCGTATTTGCAAGGCGCAAGGAAATCAACATAATGAAATTTATCGGAGCAACAGACTGGTTTATACGCTGGCCTTTTGTGGTAGAAGGTGTTATAATTGGTATATTGGGTGCGGTAATCGCCTTTATAATATCCGGAGTGGGCTATAATGCATTGGAAGGCAAATTCTATAAGGATCTGATTTCATTGAACATGAATTTGCTGAAAATGCTTAAGATATCGGATATTTGGATACAACTGGTGCTTTATTACTCGGTTATCGGAGTCGTTGTGGGAGCTGTAGGCAGTTTCCTGTCGATTCGAAGATATTTGCGCGTATAAAGGTGAGGGGACATACCTACAGCGCTAGTGCATAAAAATGGCTGCTTTTTATAGAGCGGAATATTGCAAGGAAGTCCTCTTTTGAAAGACATGTTGTTAGGAGGTAAAGTTTAAAGTGAGAAAACTGATCTTTCCGTTTATAGTAATTTTTATTTTGACCGCATTGGTCCTACCGGTTTTAGGCGCTAACGTGGAGGACTATAAAAATGAAAAATCGGCAATTGACAGCAGAATCAATAAACTGAGTAAAGCCAAAAAGGAAGAGCTCCAGAAAAAAGCACAATTGGAGAGCCAGAAAAGCAGTATTTCCAAGCAACAGGCCGCTGAAAAAAAGGTCTATAATCAGCTTCTCCGGGATATTGACGAGCAGATGGCGCAGATTGAAGAACTGAAGCAATCCATTGCCACTGCGGAAGAAGATTACAACCGGCAGAAGGAACTTTTGAAAACAAGGCTGAGAGTGATGTATGAAAGTTCCAACAGCACGGTTTTTGATTTGCTGGCACAGTCCGAGACCATACTGGATTTTTTGGACAATATGCGCTATATGTCATTGATCTCCCAGAATGATGATAAAATTGCCGAAGAATTGAATTTGGCGAAGCTGGATGTGGAGTTCAAGAAGAAGACCCAGGAGCAGCAGGTGATTGAGCTGCAGCAGCAGGTTGACCAGAAGAAGGAGAAGCTGAATTCATTAAAGTCTTCCAGGGCTGAAGTGGATGATGCCATCGCACAGAGTTCGGAGCAGCTGAAGAAGCTGGAAAAAGAGGAAGACGACATGATTGCGGAGTCTAACAGGCTCAGTAGCGTAATCAAGAATCTTTCGACAAAAAAGAAGTATACCGGCGGTTCCATGGTATGGCCGGCTCCCAATAACTATTCCATTTCTTCGCCCTTTGGTATGAGAAAGCATCCCATCCTGAGGAAATACAAGATGCATACGGGACTTGACATAAGCGCTAAAAAAGGGGATTCCATCATAGCGGCTAATAATGGAACGGTTATACTTTCAAAATATGATGAAAACGGTTATGGCTATTATCTCGCAGTTGACCACGGGGGAGGAATCACCACACTTTATGCCCACTGCAGCAAGCTGATTGCCAAGGTGGGAGATGAAGTCAAAGCTGGGCAGGTTATTGCAAAAGTAGGAAGTACAGGGCTGGCTACCGGTCCTCATCTGCATTTTGAAGTGAGAAAAAACGGTACACCGGTCAATCCGTTAAATGGATATCTCAGTAAATAGCTCGCCGCTGATTTTGGACAACGCCACAGTCCCCCTCCTCTTAAGGTGGGATTACCGATTGAAAAAGCAGTCAGCAGTATAGTTGGAGGGTTGGAATTCCCAACAGACGTAGTTCAAACGCCACGATTAGGCGTAGCGCTGTAGCGTAGGGCGACTTCATTTCGCCCACAGCGAGGGGTATGGGGGCATTCCCCCATTGAGAATTGAAGTGATACAATAGTGATGCGGTTTGCAAGCCCGGTTTAGGCCGGGCTTGTTTAAGTTATAGGCATTGGAAATAGATTGAAGAGAAAAAGAGAACAGAGACGGCGCGTCTTAGATTTTGACAACCTTCGAATTTTTCTTCGGCAGCGGGCATAAGATATATAACGAGGCATCAAAAAATGTTCTGCGCCTTTGTAAGTGGGGGGGGCAGAATTGGCGTTAGGGCGGTGAGCATAGCTTCCGCCCGGATGTATTTGTGGCCAGCCTCGTTGAAACTCCGCGGATGTAAATAAATTTTTCTACAAACGAAAAATTAATTTTGAATTAGGTCGTTATAAATCAAAGGATACGGGAGCGTGTTTAAATTGGATAAAAAGTACTCATCGCGGCAAGTAATAGTTTTTGTGGCTACCGGAGCTATTTTCACGGTTTTGATCTGTATTGCCGCTTTTTTTGCAATACAGCTGTTCATTCCCAAATACACCATAAATTTTGATCCCAAGTCGGTAAGCATCACAAATATAAACAAATTCAACCAGGTAAGAAATATACTGAAAGAGGATTATTATCAGGATGTGAATGAGAATGCTATGGTGGAAGGCGCTGTCGGAGGTATGGCCAATTCCCTCAAGGATCCGTACACGGTTTATTTTAACAAGGAGCAGATGCAATCCTTCATGGAAAAATCGGAGGGGAGCTATGTCGGGATAGGGATCTCCGTCAATTCCGATGCCAACGGTATTCTCACAGTCATCGAGCCCTTTGCGGATTCACCGGCGAAAAAAGCCGGCCTGCTCAAGGATGATAAAATTATTAAGGTTGACGGCAAGGATGTAACCGCAGTAAGGGATGAAAATATGGTCATCAGCATGATCAAGGGACAGGAGAATACGAAGGTTGCTTTAACGATATACCGGGCCAGCGAAGACAAAACCATGGATATCAGCATCTTGCGCAAAAAGATAAAAATTACCAATATTAAGAGTGAAATTGTTTCGGGGAATCTCGGGTATATAAAGCTCATCCTGTTTGACAGCGAAATCGCCGGTGATTTTTCACGTGAGCTGAATAACTTGCTGGCAAAAGGGATCAAGGGCCTCATCATTGATCTGAGGGACAATCCGGGGGGCTCTTATGAGCAAGTGGTGGCAATTGCCGACCGTTTGATTCCCGAGGGGCTCATTGTTTATACGGAAGACAGGAATAAAGTGCGGCAGGAAAAGAAGTCGGATAAGACTGAGCTTGATATCCCCATTGTTCTGCTGATAAACGGCAATAGCGCCAGTGCCTCGGAAATACTGGCAGGGGCCATTAAAGACCAGAAGAAAGGCACGCTGGTGGGGACAAAAACCTTTGGGAAAGGTCTGGTACAGGAATTGAGGGTATTGGGCGACGGATCGGGGATCAAGGTGACCATTTCAAGATATTTTACTCCCTCCGGCGTTTGTATCCAGGGCATAGGGATCAACCCCGACATGGAGGTAGGCGTTGGGACTGAATATGAAAACCAGCCGGTGTCCCAGATTCCCAGAAGTAAGGATATTCAGTTCAAAACCGCGGTTGACGTGTTAAAATCAAAAATCACTACACCTTGATGCATAAAAATACCAAATCTCCGCAAACTACCTTCGGAGGTGGTAAATGGTGGAGAAAAAGGATGAAAGTTTAAAATACGAAATTGCCAAGGAATTGGGCTTAGGCGAAAAGGTCAGAAAATTCGGCTGGAAAGGTCTTTCCGCAAAGGAAACCGGTAGAATCGGCGGAATGATGACCAAAAGAAAGAAGCTTATGCAGACGGAAGAGAGCCAGCAGGCGTAGGATTGGGGACAGGCGGATTATCGCTTGTCCTTATTATTTTTCTACTATATAATAAGGGGTGGGGTGATAATTATTTATTCGGACTTTGCCTTTTATTATGACAGACTTATGAAGGACGTAAATTACGGTGAATGGGCTGATTACATTGAGGCCGTTTTCAGGAAACATAATTCCAAACCATCCATGGTTCTGGACCTGGGCTGCGGGACCGGCAGCTTCTGCACGGAGATGGCCGAAAGAGGCTATGAAATGATTGGTATCGACCTTTCGCCGGAAATGCTTTCCTGTGCTAAAACAAAAGCCCTTGAGAAGAAGCTGGATATACTTTATCTGAATCAGGATATGACATCCTTTGAACTTTATGGCACGGTTGACGCCATTGTATGCCTGATGGACAGCATGAACTATATCACCTATAAAAATGAGATGAAACGCATCTTCCGGCTGGTAAAAAACTATCTGAATCCAGGCGGCCTTTTTATTTTTGATATAAACTCCCGGTATAAGCTGGAGCATATACTTGGAGACAATGTCTATTACAGCAATGACAGCGATGTGTCATACATCTGGCAGAACAGCTTTGATAAAGCAAAAAGCATCTGCAGGTTTGATCTTACCTTTTTTGTCGAAAACAACGGTGTGTACACGAGGTTTGACGAAGAGCATTATGAGAGGGCATATCAGCCTAAGGAGCTGGAAAATATAATGCTTTCCGCCGGACTGGAATTTTCTTCCGCCTGCCATGAATTCACTTTCAAGGCTCCGGCGAAAAAAACGGAAAGAATTTTTTTCGTATGCCGGAAACCATTTTAAACAGGATAAATTTACTTTTACCGCACAAGCATATTATGCTGTTACCGTGGCAAAATAGAAGTAAAGCAGTGTTTATGGAAACCGGGATGACAGAACTGAATAGATTGCATGCGATTTGCAGGTTCTGCCAACCTCATAATGCTATATTATGTAATTGTATCCATTGACAAGCTGTAGGACGATATGTTAAACTGATATGGATTTGGCGAAAAATGCAGGTCAAGTCTAAGTATTTATTTCAGGAGGTTTTAGTAATGCAAAGAGGAAGAGTTAAATGGTTTAATGCTGAAAAAGGTTTCGGGTTTATTGAAAGAGACAACGGAAATGATGTTTTCGTTCATTTTTCAGCTATAACTATGGAAGGGTTTAAGACCCTTGAAGAAGGCGCTGAGGTTGAATTTGATGTAGTTGAAGGTGCTAAGGGACCTCAGGCTGCAAACGTTCAGAGAGCTATGTAATTAAAGTTCAAGTAACTTTAATATAGATCGAAGTAGCCAGAAATTGAACCCCGGTATATTAATATCGGGGTTTTAACATGCTCAAAAAAAGAAAAGAAGAAAGGCATTATTTTATGAAGGATTATATTATCAGGGCTTCGGCAGCAGGGGGGACCATCCGGGCTTTTGCGGCTGTAACCACCCAGCTGGTCGAAGAGGCGCGAAAGACCCATAATGCTTCCGGTCTGGCAACAGCAGCGCTTGGAAGGACTTTAACGGCGATTGCCATCATGTCTAAAATGTCTAAAAGTGAAAAAGATGTGCTGACCATACAAATAAAAGGCGATGGGCCTCTCGGAGGTATTGTGGCGGTTGCGGATGCAGATGCCAATGTAAGAGGATATGTATTTGACCCGTCTGTCGAACTCCCTTTAAACAGCCAGGGTAAATTCGACGTTTCCGGCGGAGTGGGCAAAAAAGGCTATTTAAACGTTATACGCGACCTTGGAATGAAAGAACCTTATGTGGGTTATGTGGAGCTTTATACGGGTGAAATCGGCGAAGACATCGCCTATTATTACGCTTTTTCCGAGCAGGTCCCCTCAGTGGTATCTTTAGGCGTGCTGGTGGCACCGGACGGAGCGGTAGCAAACGCAGGAGGCTATATTATTCAGTTGATGCCCGGAGCAGAAGAGGGAGCAGTGGAGGCACTGGAGAGCAAAGTAGCTTCGCTTAAACCTGTCACTACGCTGTTTGAGGAGGGCAAGAGCCCCGAAGAAGTGCTTGAGCTTATACTTGGGGAGATGGATCTGGAAATAACAGAGAAATATCCTTGCAAGTATGTATGCAATTGCTCACGGGAGCGTATGGAGCGCAATCTCATCAGTCTCGGCGCAAAAGATATTCTTGAGATGGCCCAGGAGCAGCACGGGGCGGAACTGCAGTGCCACTTCTGCAACGAGAAATATTATTTTACCGAAGAGGAACTGATGAACCTGATTCATGTGGAAGAATAATGGATTGAAAAGTCGTTTTAACGACGCATGGAGCAGTATAGATCAGCATCCTGCAGCATTGTTCGAATAAATAGCGTTGAATTAGAAATTAGGGGTTGACTTTGAAATAAAGTTTTTGTATACTAGGTATTGTCTTCAAACGAGAAACTTCGAAGGAGACATTGAACGGGAGCTTAGCTCAGCTGGGGGAGCACCTGCCTTACAAGCAGGGGGTCATAGGTTCGAGCCCTATAGTTCCCACCAAGGATCGAAAGATCCAGTAGTATGTGTCCATGAAGCAAAGCTGCATGGACATTTATGGCCCGGTAGTTCAGTTGGTTAGAACGCTAGCCTGTCACGCTAGAGGTCGAGGGTTCGAGCCCCTTCCGGGTCGCCAGCTAAGAGGTCTGATATCGGTAACGGTATCCGGCCTCAATTTAGCCCAGATAGCTCAGTCGGTAGAGCAGTGGACTGAAAATCCACGTGTCGCTGGTTCAATTCCGGCTCTGGGCACCAATTACTAGGGAAAAGATCTCTAGTACATGCGGGATTAACTCAGTGGTAGAGTGTCACCTTGCCAAGGTGAAAGTCGCGAGTCCGAATCTCGTATCCCGCTCCAGTGAAGCCAGTCACACTGACTGGCTTTCATTTTCCCCATGAAAATCCACTTGACTCTGTCGTGGTTATCTGGTTAACTATATCTCGCGGGAAAAAAAGACGGCGCCATAGCCAAGTGGTAAGGCAGAGGTCTGCAAAACCTTTATCCCCAGTCCGAGTCTGGGTGGCGCCTCCAATTGATACCAAACCTTTTGGGGTTTGGTATTTTTTATGCCTTCTGAATCCCACGTTGGGACGGCTACTACAGTTATGCAACCTAAATTCCCGAATTATTATACAATACCTTCGTGAAATGCAGCAAAATCAACATTTTTCGAAATATTTATGTTGATTTTTTCTTCGATGTATAGTATAACCTAAATTCCCGAATTATTATACAATACCTTCGTGAAATGCAGCAAAATCAACATTTTTCGAAATATTTATGTTGATTTTTTCTTCGATGTATAGTATAATTATACTATACATCGAAGATTGAGG
>JAEZCO010000075.1 GCA_023433505.1 Bacillota bacterium
GCTCCGTCATGGGCAGGCTGTAATGTCCAGGCTCGTTCCAATGCGGGCGCTTGTCATTCGCCATCCCTGGCTCAAAGACAAGCGTCTTCGGCGTCCGTGCCGAAGGGTCACGGGTATTCCTCTGGGGGCCCGCATTCGAACTTCGTCTGGACAAACAGCCTGCAGCCATGACTCCACATGACGCATTTATTCGCAGCCATGCCCACCCATTTAGCTTGAATGTGATAGAGAGATTTAGTGTTAGAACAGCATAGAGGTGGGAATCAAGCGAACAATGGAGACGGTTTTTATCATAATAAGGGTTTCTATTTTTAGGTCACATCTGTCATTGCGAGCGAATGTAATGAAGCGTGGCAATCTCAAGAATGCAATTCCGATAAGAAGCTGAGATTGCCGCGGTCGCTGCGCTCCCTCGCAATGACAACCAAAGAATGTGCATCGAATAAGTTAATAAATAGGTGACTGACACCGCTTATTAACTTATTGCACATTCTTTTCATTTAGTGCATCACGTATATCACTCTTGTATTTTCTGTATCCTGTCCAGGATCGTGCGGGCGACAAGAACACCGCTGGCGCTGGCTTGTGACAGGCCTCTGGTGATACCGGCGCCGTCTCCGATGGCAAACATGTTGGGAAGCTTGGTCTCAAGCTCGTTGCTCAATTCCAGCCTGGAGCTGTAGAATTTGACTTCCACACCGTAGAGCAATGTGTCGTAGTTTGCAGTGCCGGGAGCGATTTTGTCCAGGGCATAGATCATTTCAATGATATTATCCAGATGCCGCTTTGTCAGTACCAGACTCAAATCGCCGGGAGTGGCCTTCATCGTAGGCTTGGTAAAGCTCTGGCCCAGCCTGTGCTCATTGGTCCGTATTCCTTTGATTAGGTCTCCGAACCTCTGTACAAGAACCCCGCCTCCAAGCATGTTGGAAAGGGAGGCAATTCTTTTGCCGTATTGATACGGCTCTGTAAAGGGCTGGGTAAAACGGTTGCTGACCAGCAGGGCAAAGTTGGTGTTGCTGCTCCTTAGAGCCGGATCGGTATAGCTGTGGCCGTTCACGGTGATAATGCCGTCCACGTTTTCAGATACTATATGTCCGTAAGGATTCATGCAAAAGGTTCTGACGATATCGCCATATTGCTTGGTCCTGTACATCAGCTTCGATTCATATACTACATCCGTAATATGCTCAAAAACTTTCGCCGGCAGTTCCACCCGGACGCCTATATCCACCTGGTTGTTGATTAGGTTCATGTTCAGCTTCCTGCATTGCTGCGAAAACCATTCGGCACCGGACCTTCCGGGAGCTGCAATCAGATATCTGCAATCGACGTTCTCACCGTTTGCCAGCTCAAGCCGGTAATATCCGTCCTCCGGGATAATCTGCTTTACTTCGGCATTGCATCGGATTTCCATACGCTTGTCCAAATGTTCATAAAGCTTTGTGAGTATTTTCAGATTGTTTTCCGTTCCCAGATGCTTTACGGATGCGTGGAGCAGGTGTAAATCATTCTGAAGAGCCAGTTTTTCTATTTTGGAGGCTTCTTCGCTTTCCGTCGTGTACCGCTCCGTCGTAGCTCCGAATTTTACATTGATGCTGTCTACATATTCAAGCAGGTTCATTACATCCTGATCTTCCAGGTATTCATTGAGCCAGCCGCCGAACTGGGTAGTAAAATTGAATTTGCCGTCGGAGTATGCGCCTGCGCCTCCAAACCCGTGCATGATACCGCAGGATTTGCAGCGGACGCAATTAAGCTTTCTATTTTCAATGGTGGGACATTTTCTCTTTTTAATATCACAGCCCTGTTCAAGCATTACAATATCCAAGGAAGGATTTTTTTCAGAGAGCTCGTAGCCTGCAAAAATTCCAGAGGTCCCACTTCCAATTATTGCTACGTCCCGGATTACATTTTTCATATTCGATCATTCTCCCATAGTACTTATGCGCACTGCTATCTTTAGCAGTAATGCTGTCCATTACAATTCTACATTATACTCTGCCGCAATGCTCCAATACAATACACAAAATAGGAGTACAAAAAATTAAATCGTCGTTTGCCGGTTTTTGTGAAACATGCTTATTGCTTTTTGGGGCACAGTAGGATATATTATTTATAATTCCGGTTAAAAAATAGTGCATCGGCAGAGTTCATTTTCGAAAGGACAAGCCTTACTCATGGAGCTTTTGAAGCAAAGGATTTTGAAGGATGGTAGGATTATCGGGGCGGATATTCTCAAAGTAGACAGTTTCCTTAATCATCAACTGGATGTAGGATTGCTGAAGGAAATCGGAAAAGAATTTAAAAAAAGATTTGAAAATAAAAATATCACTAAAATACTGACAGTAGAGGCTTCAGGCATAGCAGTTGCGTGTATGGCGGCTCTTTATTTCGATGTTCCCGTCGTATTTGCAAAAAAATCCGAGGCAAAAAATCTGGATATTGATACATATGAGAGCGATGTATTTTCTTTCACAAAAAACAAAGGATATAAAATCAGGGTTTCAAAAAAATATATAACTTCTCTGGACTCCGTACTGGTTATTGATGATTTCCTGGCAAACGGAAAAGCAGTTCAGGGACTTGCGGATATTGTAGGACAGGCCGGCGCAAGCCTTGAAGGTGTGGGAATCGTTATCGAAAAGGGCTTCCAGGACGGCGGCAAGACGCTTCGCGAAGCCGGCATGCAGGTGGAATCCCTTGCCATAGTGGAGTCAATGGACAAAGGCAGCATCGTATTCAGGTAATATACAGGCCTGGTAAGTTTACAGAACAAAATGTTCTGAAAAACATATAAAAAATATATAGAAAGAGGGAACAAACATGCAAAAAAGGATTATTTCTCTGGCAATTGTAATTGTATTTGTTTTCAGCTTACTGCTCACAGGGTGCGGCAATAACGCGGGAACACAGGAGACCACTGCCGGACAGACAACGGCGGGAGCAACAACGGCGGCGACAACGGCAGCAGCCGCGGACAACAAGGATTTTAAAGTCGGGTTCATTTATGTAGGGCCTGTAAACGACGGCGGCTGGACCCAGTCCCATGACAACGGCAGGAAGTACCTGGAGGAACAGCTTGGAGTTACTACCTTTTATAAGGAAATAGTTCCTGAAGGCGCAGAGTCCAAAAAGTCAATCATGGAGCTGATCGATCAAGGCTGTAAGGTTATTTTCACTACCAGCTTCGGTTATATGGACCCTACCGAAGAAATAGCCAAGGAAAACCCGGACGTAAAATTTCTCCACTGTTCAGGCTACAAGACGGCTGATAACATGGGCAACTACTTCGGAAGAATGTATGAAGCCAGGTACCTTTCCGGTATCGTAGCCGGTTTGAAGACCAAAGCAAATAAAATCGGATATGTGGCAGCAATGCCAATCCCTGAAGTTTTCAACGGAATAAACGCATTCACTTTGGGAGTACAATCGGTAAACCCTGATGTCAAGGTGATTGTCAGATGGTCCAACACATGGGTTGATGCAACCAAGGAAAAAGAAGCAGCCGAAGCCCTTCTGAACGAAGGCTGCGACGTACTTACACTTCATAACGACTCCACATCGGTTCAGATTGCAGCCCAGGAAAAGGGAGCCTTTGCCATCGGATATGACCTTGATAACCGTGAAGCAGCTCCAAAAGCTTATATGACGGCTCCGATATGGAACTGGGGTCCCTATTATGTTGATCAGGTTAAGAAGGCCATGGACGGAACCTGGAAGGCTGAAGCTTATTCCGGCGGTTTGTCGGACGGTTTGGTAGACCTTGCTCCGCTGACGGAAATTGCTCCGGCGGAAGCACAGGCCAAGATCGATGCAGTGAAAGCAAAAATACTTGACGGGTCCTTTAAGGTATTTGCAGGACCGATTTACGATCAATCCGGCAATATAAAAGTAAAAGAGGGCGAGGTTGTCTCCGAAGCAGATATCGCCGGCAGTATGGATTGGTTCGTAAAAGGTGTGGAAGCAACGGTACCCAAGTAAAAATAAGCACAGGTGAAATAATAACTTCCCGTATACGTCTTGAAAATGCTGACATTGAGGCCGGCATTTTCAGGAGGACGGGAAATAATTTTTTCAGTGCTCCTAAACAGGTGATTTTGTGAATAAACAGGCATATATAGAAATTAAAAATGTTACCAAGACCTTCGGGACAGTCGTTGCCAACAGGGATATCTGTCTTGACGTCCGCAAAGGCGAAGTACACGCCCTTCTGGGTGAGAACGGTTCTGGGAAAAGTACGCTTATGAATGTGCTGTCAGGGATTTATACCCCTGACAGCGGTTCTGTTTTTATAGGGGGAAAAAGGGTTGTCTTCAATTCTCCCAAGGATTCCATACAAATGGGCATAGGCATGATCCACCAGCATTTCAAGCTGGTAGATGTCCTCACGGCCAAGGAAAACATCATTGCCGGACAAAAAGGAGATTTTCTTCTTGGGAAGAATGCTCTATCCGGCAGGATCCGGGATATTTCCTCCAAATTCGGGTTGAATGTGGAGCCGGATAAAAAGATTTACAACATGTCTGTTAGTGAAAAGCAGAACGTGGAAATTTTAAAGGTCCTTTACCGTGGAGCGCAAATACTGATTTTGGACGAGCCCACGGCGGTCCTTACTCCCCAGGAAACCCAAATGCTCTTCGCAATCATGCGGAACATGAAAAAAGAGGGCTGCGCAGTTATCATCATAACGCACAAGCTTCAGGAAGTCATGGAGATCAGCGACCGCATCACAGTGCTGCGCAAAGGCGAAACCGTCGGGACGGTGGACAAGGACAAAACCGATGTAAAGCAGCTTACGGAAATGATGGTGGGCAGGACGGTTGATTTCCGCATTGCAAGACCTAAAATTGAAAATAAGAAAAACCTTCTTGAAATAAAAAATTTATCGGCATTAAATGAGGATAAAGCGCCGGCCCTTTCAAACGTTTCATTTACCCTGGGAGCCGGTGAGATACTGGGGGTTGCCGGAGTAGCCGGAAGCGGCCAGAAGGAATTATGCGAAGCCATCGCCGGTCTTTATCCGGTTTCGGGCGGAGAAATTCTTTATGAAAATGAGAATATCGTCGGCAAGAATCCCCGGTACATCATTAAAATGGGCATAAGCATGAGCTTCATTCCGGAGGACAGGCTGGGCATGGGATTGGTAGCCTCCATGGACATGGTGGACAATCTGATCCTGAAAAGCTATCAAAATCAGAAGGGCCTGCTGGTTGACCGGTCTCCGGCCAGAGCCATGGCGGAAATGCTGGTGAAAAAGCTGGATATTGTAACGCCGGGAATAAACCATCCGGTCCGCCAGCTGTCAGGAGGAAATATTCAAAAGGTCCTCCTCGGAAGAGAAATCGAATCCAACCCCAAGCTGCTGATTACGGCTTACCCGGTCAGGGGGCTTGACATAGGCGCCTCATATACGATTTTCGACCTGCTGAACGAACAGAAAAAGAAAGGCGTGGCCATACTTTTCATCGGCGAAGATCTGGATGTGCTGATGGAATTGTGCGACAGGATCATGGTGCTGTGTGACGGCAAGGTCACGGGCATCGTAAACGCCTCCGCAGTGACCAAGGAACAGCTGGGCCTCTTGATGGCAGGCGAGGAAATACAGAAGGAGGTGCAAAGCAATGCTCAGGATCGTTAAAAGAGCCGGTCTGACACGCAAACAAACCATAATTTACAGAATCATAGCAGTGCTGGCCGCGCTGGTGGCATCCGGTATTTTCATACTGATACTGGGACACAATCCGGTGGCAGTCTATGCCTCCATGATCAAAGGAGCCTTCGGTACGCTTTACCGCTTCAAGGAGACCATTATCAAGACAATACCGTTGGTGATCACTTCATTGGGAATCGGCATCGCGTTTAAAATGAAATTCTGGAACATAGGCGCCGAAGGCCAGATTTTTATGGGCGCTTTCGCCGCCGCCTATTTTGCATTGAATTATCCGGACCTGCCCATAGGGCTGATGCTGCCCATCATGGCCGTAGCAGGCTTTGTTGCAGGCGGTATCTGGGCTTTGATCCCGGCTTTTTTCAAAGCGCAGTTCGGCACCAATGAGACGCTGTTTACGCTGATGATGAATTATATTGCCCTGAAATGGATCACCTATCTTCAATACGGACCATGGAAAGATCCGAAGGTAAGCGGATTTCCGCTGATTGCCAAATTCTCTGAGAACGGAATTCTACCTAAATTCCTTGGAATCCATATCGGATGGATCATTATGCTTTTGCTGGTAGTTATCGTTCATGTATATATGAAATATACAAAAAGCGGATACGAGGTTGCGGTTGTGGGTGAAAGCGAAAATACAGCCAGGTATGCAGGCATGAATATCAAGAAGATCATTATCACCTCCGTCCTGATCGGAGGAGGTCTTTGCGGTCTGGCAGGAATGATTCAGGCATCCGGAGTCAACCAGACACTGGGAATCGAAGTAACCTCGGGCATTGGCTACACAGCCATCATTACCACCTGGCTGGGTCAGTTGAGCGCACCGGTGATTCTGGTCGTATCCTTCCTTTTTTCCGTGCTTTTGCAGGGAGGTTCCTACATACAGACGGCCTTTCAGATTCCGGCAGCGGTTGCGCAGCTGATTCAGGGCCTGATATTGTTTTTCGTACTTGGCAGCGAATTCTTCATACAATACAAGCTGGTCTTCAAAGGCATGAAGACAGCGGTTATCAATGGAAAGGGGGCGGTTTAACATGGATTGGACTCCTTTTTTAACCGCTGCGGTTCAGGCAGGAACACCACTTCTGTTTGCTACCCTGGGTGAAATTATTACCGAAAAGGTGGGCAACCTGAATCTGGGTGTGGAAGGCATGATGCTGATCGGAGCTGTCGCAGGCTTTTCCGTCGGCATGGTGACGCACAATCCCTTTTTGGCTTTATTCGGAGCGTTTATCGCCGGAGCTGCCAGCGCACTGATATTCGCTTTCCTGACGGTTACTCTCAGAGTGAATCAGGTAGTCACAGGGCTTTCGCTGACCATATTTGGCAGCGGCGTAGCGGGCTTTGCAGGTAAATCTCTGGCGGGCAAGCTGGTTCCGGATGACGTAAAGGCAGCTTTTGTCAGTACAAAGATTCCGCTTTTAGGCGATATACCTTATGTCGGAAAGATATTTTTCCAGCAGGACTGGTTTGTATATCTGGGCTACTTGATGGTAATTCTTATAGGGATTTATCTCTATCGGACAAAAGTCGGACTGAATCTGCGTACCGTAGGTGAGAATCCGGGAGCGGCAGATGCCTCCGGAATCAATATCTCCTTGTATAAATATATACACATCCTCCTCGGAGGCGCGTTGTGCGGTCTGGGAGGCGCTTATCTTACCCTTGTTTACGTACCTGCATGGCAGGAGAATATTACGGCGGGACGCGGCTGGATCGCTGTGGCCCTGGTGATCTTCGCCACCTGGAATCCGTATAAAGCGCTGGTGGGCTCATATTTCTTCGGAGCTTTAAGTCTGGCCGGGCTTTACCTGCAGAAATTTAATATTCAGATTTCCCTGTTCTTAATCGATATGCTGCCTTATGTTGTGACGATACTGGTACTCATCTTTATTTCCTTACGGAAGGTAAGGGAGAATTCACCGCCTAAGGCCCTGGGGGAGCCGTATTTCAGAGAAGACCGATAGGGTATTTTCCCGTAAGCGCCCGGATCAAAAACGATGAATATGTTTACAGTGGACAAAGAGGTCCTTTAAAATTTGAAAGGAGAATGTTAGTATGAAATGTGCAGTGTGCAATTACAGACACAACGAGCCTGAGGAAAACTCCAAGGACTACAAGCTTGTCAGTGATGGAGACGAACCTTTCATAAAGCTGATTAATACTTTCCACAGAAAAGACAAGGAAGGCAGTCTCGACGAAGCTTATCTTTTCGCTTGCCCCCGGTGTAAAACGGTACGGATGGAGCTGTGGTGACAGATTCCGTGAAGGGCTGCAATCCCGCGTTTTCTGTAAATGCTGGGTAGTTGCAGCGGTAATAAGAAAGCTCATTCCATAAACTGTTGTCTTATGGAATAGAGCTTTTTATTTATGACTGTTGTTAGAGTGAAATATTTTTCCACCCTTTCAGAAATAGCGCATGGGGATGCCTTCTCGATATTCCTGAAAGGGTATGGATGTCAGTGAAACCATATTTGCTTCGGTGTAGGTACTTATTTTATTGGGCTTTCTTTCCTCATTGCCTATTCTTCAATTGCTGCTTTCCGTATATTTATTTTTCTAATAATCTCCGGGTCAAATTTAGGCTTACGGTCATAGGTATATAGGCCGTTCACTTCCTGTTCCACATCATATAATTGCGTATAGCAGAATGCGCAGATATGCGGATTGTCCAGCAATGCCCCGGTAAGTCCCTTATATCTTTCAATAAATGCTTCTTCGCTTTCAGGCCGGTTACCGTACCCCCAGCCATTTTCCCTGGACGCATTGGGGTCCCACCAGATTCCGCCATATTCGCTGACGAAATAGGGCTGGCCTTCGTATTTTTGCCTGCCGGGGTATGTATTATAGGCTTCTCCGCCTGTTTTCATCGACTCAAACTTAGCTTCGAAAAGCTTCACGTCCTGTTCATAATCATGAATATCAAAAATGTCCGTTATCACGTGATAGTTGCCGCTGGTGTCAATTACCGGGCGGGTAGGGTCGATGCTCTTTGTCGCTTGATAAACAATGGACAGAACCGCATTATCCTGGGGCGTACCGTTGGAATCCCAGGTCTCATTGAACGGGCACCAGCCGATGACGGAAGGATGGTTGAAATCTCTCTCCAGGGCCTCCAGCCATTCGGGCAGAAACCTTTCCAATCCCGTTGGCGTGGTAATATCCAGGCACCAGTTGGCATGTTCCCCCCAAACCAGATAGCCCAGCTTGTCAGCCCAATAGATATACCTTGGCTCAAAAATCTTTTCATGCATTCTGGCGCCGTTAAAGCCCAGACCCATGGATATTTCAATATCGTTCCTGAGAGCATCGTCACTGGGAGCAGTATAAATGCCATCGGGATAAAAGCCCTGATCAAGTACGAGGCGTTGAAATAACGGCTTCCCATTGAGCAGCATCACGTTATTGTCCCATGTCACCTTCCGGAGGCCGAAATAGCTTGAAACGCTGTCGACACAGGTATTGTCCTTCTCCAGAGAGAATTCCAGGTCATACAGGTCCGGTTTGCCGGGTTCCCACAAATGGACATCGGTAAGGTGAAGCGTTTGAGTTACATGATGGCTGTTGACGGCTATCGTGCTTGTTCCCGCCGCTTTTCCGTCGAATCTGGCAGTGGCGGTGAGCCTGCAAGTGCCTTTTATGCCATTGAGAATGGACGAAATGTGGATACAGGCATTATCAGGGTCAGGAACGATTCTGAAGGATGAAAGATGGGTTTCCGGTATGCTTTCAAGCCAGACGGTCTGCCATATCCCCGTGGTTCTTGTGTAAGAGCAGGCAAAGGAATCATATTTAGGAGATTGCTTTCCGGCAGGCTGCAAGCCTGATCTGACATCGTCTTCCGCGCATAATGTCAGGGTATTGACGCCCGGCTTCACCAGCTTTGTTATATCGAAGGAAAAAGAAGAGTAGCCGCCTCTGTGTTTGCCCGCCGGCATACTGTTAATCCATACTTCCGTATCGTAGTCGACGGCGCCGAGGTGCAGATATACCAGATTCCCGCTCCAATCCGCAGGCAGCTCAAACTCCTTCCGATACCAGACCGCATTGAGAAAATCCTTATATTCAAGCCCTGACAGCTTGCTCTCGGGACAAAAGGGTACGAGGATCTCTTCGTCTAATTTTGTTTTTTCAAACAATCTTCGTGCTCTCCCGCTTTTACTTTTATCCGCTTCGAATTCCCACGGGCCATTCAGATTGATCCACCGGTCTCTGACCAGTTGAGGCCTCGGATACTCGGGCCTTGGAATATTTGAATTCATCATGTGCTGTGACCTCCCAACAATATCGAAATGTTTACATGGTTGTATTATAGTGCTAAAATAATGGTTAATAAATAGAAAATATGGCTATTGGGTGAGGAATAAGCGCATGGGAGAAAAAATCACCGCTTTTCAAAGAAGTGCCGGGGATGAATTCCCTTTTTTTATACAAATGACAGGGATATCTTACTGTGACGGTACTTACAGAATTGAAAGGAGGAATTCGGACATTTATGTTTTTGAGTACATTATCCGAGGGAAAGGGACGGTCATCATAAACAATGAAGCTTTTACCGCCGCGGAAGGAGACATCTATATTCTTCCCAAAGGGAGCAGCCACACTTACTTTTCGGATTCCGGCGATCCATGGGAGAAGATATGGTTTAATGTTGACGGTCCCGTCATAGAGCACTTGATGCAGGCATACCGGTTAAATTCAATTTATCATATCCGCGGACTGGAGATAAGGGATTATTTTTTTCGGTTGCTGCAAACAGCCCAATCGCATGAAGAACCGGTAAAAGAAATACTGAATAAAACGGCCCTGATTTTCCACGAGATCCTGATGAAAATATCCGGTGCGGTTTCTGCAACCGGGCCGCAGGTATCTACCGAGGCCGGCAAGCTTCGCGATTATCTGGACAAGCGTATTGAGGAGAAAGTAAGCATTTCCGGGCTGAGTGAGGCAATTTCCCGCTCGCCCTCCCAGACGATCCGTATTTTTAAAAAGGAATTCGGAGTCACGCCCTACGATTATCTGCTCAAAAAAAGAATCGAAACGGCCAGGCTGCTGCTTTCAAACTCCAATATGCAGGTGAAGGAAATCGCTTATAAGCTTTGCTTTGCCGATGAGCACTATTTTTCCAATTTTTTTAAGGAGAAGACGGGAAGCTCGCCCCTGGAATATAAATCAAAAGTCCTTGACTTTTATTCAGAGAAGTGATATTCTGAGCTCAAGATATTACGAGATACGAAATATTCTTAGGAGGAAATAGTGTCGGAGTATAACGAAATTTTCGGTCTGGCCATGGATACTTTTAGAAAAATGCTATATCCTGAGGAATGGATCAAGCTGGATTTGCAATTGTCAAAATCGGAACTGCTGACTTTGCTTCAGGTGGATAGAAACGGCGAGATTATCATGAGCCGGATCGCAGACTATATCAATATACCCATGAGCACGGCTACCGGACTCATAGAAAGACTGGTGAAAAAGGGGTACATTGAAAGAGTCCGTAACGAATCGGATCGAAGGATTGTCACCATTCGATTGTCAGAAGAAGGGAAGAAACTGGCCGGTGAAATTAAAGCCAGGATTTCGGAAGTCATCGGGACGGTTTTGGAAGCATTGACGGAGGAAGAAAAAAAGCTGCTGATGAGTGTGTTTACAAAATTATCCGGGATATTTTCAGGAAAGGGCAATGAAAATGATTCTGGCAAGGAAAGGGGCACGGTAAAGAAGATAGAGATAGAATGAGGCGGCAGGGGCCGAGAATTTTTTATGAAAAATACTACGGAACTCGAAATATTCCTCAAATAAAATATTTGTAAAAAGGAGAATTGGATATGAGAATTATTTTATATACCGGCAAAGGCGGTGTCGGTAAAACAAGTATAGCAGCGGCGACGGCGCTGAAAAGCGCGCAAAAGGGGTTGAAAACTCTTGTAGTGAGTACCGATGCAGCACACAGCCTGGGAGACTCACTGGACACAAGGCTCTCGCCGGAGCCTGTGGAGATCAGGGGAAATCTGTGGGCACAGGAAATCGATACGATTCACGAGGTAGAAAAAGGCTGGGGCAAGGTGCAGGAGTATCTTACGGCATTGTTTACCGCCAAAGCCGTCAAAGATATCACGACCGAAGAGCTTACGGTGTTTCCCGGGTTTGAGGATTTGCTGAGCCTTTTGAGAATTCTGGGGTACTACAAGGAAAAGGCTTTTGACGTAATCATCATCGATTGTGCTCCGACAGGAGAAACCCTGGCCCTGCTGAGCTTCCCCGAAATGCTCCGGTGGTGGATGGATAAGCTTTTTCCATTCAAAAAGAAAGCCTTGAAGCTAGTAAGGCCCGTCGTAGAGCCTCTGATGGGTATTCCCATGCCCAGTGACGGAGTCATGGGTGAAATTGAAAATATTTACAATCAACTGGATGAAATGAAAAAATACTGTCGGACCGGGACACCACCAGCATCCGGATTGTTGTAAACCCTGAAAAGATGGTGATCAAGGAAGCCCAGAGAAGCTTTACCTATCTTAACCTGTACAACTACAATATTGATGCCGTTGTGGTCAACAGAGTGATTCCCGACAATGTAACCGATGATTATTTCAAGGTCTGGAAGGATATCCAGCATAAATACAAGGAAATGATCCACGAAAGCTTTTCACCCGTGCCGATCTATAATGCCCCGCTTTTCGAGAGGGAAATCGTAGGACTTGAGATGCTGGACAGACTGGGAAAGGAAGTATTCGCAAGTGAAGATCCGGTAAGCATCAAATATAATATCAGGACCCAGCAGGTAGAAAAATCGGGGGATGAATATGTATTATCCATTAACATGCCCTTTGTGGACAAGAAAGATATCGCCCTGAATCAAAAAGCGGATGAAATTATTCTAAAGGTCGGAAATGTCAAGCGGACAATCATACTTCCCAGGACGCTCCTGAACTATTCCGTAAAAGGAGCAAAATTTGATAAGGAGACTTTGAAGATAAGGTTTGGTGATGAAAATGAAAAATAGTGACATTCTGGGTACAATGATCCGGACAAAGCTCAAGCTAAGCGAAAGAGTGATAGCACTGCTGCCTGATGACATCAAACCGGCGGTCAAGGAGGCGGAAAAGGCTGTCCTTACGGCTATTCATGACGGGCTTGGCCAATATTTGCAGCAGGCAAACGGGGAGGTGCAAAAGCCCGGGATAAAAAAAGTTGAAGTGGAATGAGTTGTCAATTTTGGCAGGAAAAAATCCTGCCTTTTTTCTTTTGCGGCATCAGTTTTTTTACTTGAATATAAATCGGCGCCGGGATAAAATAACAAGGGCCGGACAGCTGCGAAACAAAAGCTTTATTCGTTTTGTCAATTCGGCATTCCTGTAATGAAGGTGACGGAGATTAATGTGAAATATATATTTGAGACGGTAAATAAGAATTACGAAGACTTTGCAAGCGGAAGGGTGTTGTACAACCAGCAGGGGACAACATCTTTCCCTGTAAGGTTGGGAAGTGAGATTTTTCTAAGGTGCGAGGAAATTCTACGAGAGGCGGGGGTTGATGGGCCTTATTCCCTCTATGATCCTTGCTGCGGAGGCGCATATTTTTTAACGACAATAGGCTTTTTACATGGGGATAAACTAACAAAAATAGTGTCTTCCGACATTGATGGCAACATGGTAAAACTTGCTCAAAGAAATCTATCGCTTTTATCCTCCGCTGGGATTGAAGAGCGGATAAGCCAAATCAAAAAAATGGCTGCCGACTATGGCAAAACTTCGCATGCAGAGGCTTTGCAAAGTGCAATGAATTTAAAAGAAAGATTGTCGGCCAATAAAAATCACATTGCCGCAATGAGCTTTATTGCAGATGCGACTAAGGAAAAATGCATAGATGATAAGGTCCATATTGTAATTACGGACTTACCCTATGGGAAAATTGTACGGTGGAGCGGTGCAAAAGATGAAGGCAGTGCTGTAAGCGGGCTTTTGGATAATCTATTGCCATTGCTCACCCATACGTCAATTGTCGCTGTAATTTCAGATAAAAAGGCGTCTTTGAGGCATGAAAGGTACAAAAGAGCAGATTGGTTTCAAATTGGTAAGCGTAAAGTAACATTTTTGCAGTTGGCAGGTTAGGAGCACTGAAAATATTACTTATGCTTTTTCTGCAAATGCCGGCGCTCCAAGACTGCATTTACAGAAATTTTAGCGTAAGCTATATATTCACCAGTGCTTAGCCTATGACTCGGTTTTATTGGCCAACAGCTCAGCCAACTGCTCTTCCAGGACCTCCAGTTCTTGAATTAAATAAGGCTGTACCGAATGGAACGGGAACCGCTTTTTGGTTTCCGTGATTTTATCTTCGAGTTCATGAATTTTCTTTTCCAAATCATCCATAAGTTCTTAGCCCTCAATAATTTTCACATAAATCTGCCTTCGCCTGGGTCCGTCAAACTCACAAAAATATACACCCTGCCAGGTTCCCAGAACCAATCTGCCGTCTTCAATAATAACCTGCTGGGAAAAGCCGAAAAGACTTGCTTTTATATGGGCCGCGGAATTACCTTCGGAATGCCTGTAGCCATCGGAAAAAGGGACGATTTTATTCATTTCTTTAAGTATATCGTGAACCACATCAGGGTCTGCATTTTCGTTTATGGTAATCCCCGCTGTCGTGTGGGGAACAAAAATTACACAGATTCCTGATTTTACTCCGCTTTGAGTTAATACCTGCTGTATTTGTGATGTGATATCAAGCATTTCGGTCTTTGCACTTGTAGGTATGCTTATTTTGAACAATGTATTCACCTCATCCTGAATTCGTCATGAAACAAGCTGTTTATCTTTACTTTATAGGAAATTATATCACATTTCAATAAGGAGTCTGCATTTTAGTTACGAGGAGTTCTTTTTCTTGATAATCAAAACTCCCTGGGATAAAATACTGATGTATGAATTGCCGGCAGGAGATTATTAAATGATTGATTAAGATTTATAGGAGATTGGGGTGTTGATTTGAAAGATATAAATATACTCGTTGTTGAGGATGATCCTGAAATAAATCTGCTTGTATCCGCACATCTTTCAAGAGAAGGCTTCAATACTGTGAGTGTCTCCAATGGAGTTGATGCTATTCGAAAGTTAGCTTCGGAAACTTACCAAATGGTGATTTTGGATATAATGTTGCCGGAAGTGGATGGATATGAAGTACTGCAAGAGATAAGGGCGATAGGCAATACGCCTGTTTTAATCCTGTCGGCAAAGTGTCAGGAGACTGATAAAATAATCGGTTTAGGACTTGGAGCCGATGATTACATGACAAAACCCTTTGGAATCGGTGAATTAACTGCCAGAGTCAGAGCGCAACTGAGAAGATATCTGAGGTTTTCTTCCGAAGCGGATAAAAAAATCGAGATAATCAGGCACCTGGATATAGAAATGAATACAAGCACATTTGAGGTGAGCGCAGGCGGCAGACCGGTTTCGCTGACGGCCAAGGAATTTGAAATACTCAAGCTTTTCATATTGAATCCAAAAAAGGTATTCACCAAAACCCAGCTTTTCGGCTCTGTTTGGGGCGAAGACTACCTTAATGATGAAAACACTGTCATGGTTCATATCCGAAGACTGCGTGAAAAAATTGAAATAGACCCTTCAAAGCCTGAATATATACAGACAGTATGGGGCATAGGGTATAAAATGGTTGAGGGGAAAAATGGAGATACTAATTAGAGCAATTGTTTTATTATCGGCAGCCTTGAATGTGTTTCTGCTATACAAAATAGCTGTAGGAAACAGAGGAATCAATTATATTACCTCTGTTTTAATTGAGATTCGTAAATTGGGGTTTGGCAGAAGAATTCATGTGGGTTTTGGAAACAGGGAATTGGGGAAAATGGCTGCCGAGCTGAACACCCTGATGGATAAATTCCAGAGCACCATGGAGGAAAAACAGAGGCTGGAGCTATCCCACAGACAGCTGATTGCAAACATTTCTCACGATATCCGTACCCCTTTGACATCGCTGCTTGGATTTGTTGAGGTGCTTCAAAAGGGTGAAGGGGTGAGCGGAACTGAACAGAAGGAATATTTGGACATCATTTATATAAAAGGCCAGTCTTTATACAGAATTATTCAGGAGTTTTTTGAACTGTCAAAGCTTGAATCCGAGGATACGGAGATCAAGCTTGAAAAAATTAATCTGTCAGACATCATCACGGAAGTGATTGCCGCATTTTATCAGGAATTGATAATGAATAAAATAACACCTGAAATACAGTTGCCGGAAGAACGGATCTATGTTTGGGGAAATGGAGCAGGGATCGAGAGAATCCTTCAAAACCTTTTGTCCAATGCCTTGAAATATGGAAGGGAAGGCGGAGTAATCGGCGTCTTACTCAGAGTCGACCGGGAAAAGGTATGGGTGGATATATGGGACAGGGGACGGGGCATAGAGGAGAAGGATATGCCGTTTTTATTCAACCGGCTATATACAACCGAAGCTTCCAGAAACGACAGGATGCGTGGAAACGGACTGGGACTTGCCATTGCCAGGCAGCTTGCAGAAAAGCAGAAGGGTGAAATATCCGTATCAAGCACGCCCGGCATAAAAACCACTTTTTCATTCAGCCTGTTGAAGTATTCATAGGGCGTACTTAAACCTATGGGGTGTTTTGGATGCCTTTCCGAGTTCAGGGCTGTCGATAGCGATGATTATGAAAATGAATCGTTTTTATTTCATTTATTTAAGGAATTTGTAAGGAAATTTTTAATGGGATGTAAGGAAAAGGGCGTAGTATAAACATATCGGATAATTTAAGGACTCTATCCGGAAAACTTCGCTTATGAGGTGTAAAGATGTTTATGGTGCTATCGGCTGAATTTTTAAAGCTTCGCAGGTCAAAGATGCTGTGGCTTGCAACTATAGCAAGCCTTCTTCCCGCACTGGTAAAATATGTGCAGTATGCTTCTGAAAATGGCAAGGACGCCGCAGGTTGGGAATGGTTTCTGGCGTCAAGCCAGGAAATTTTTGTTTTTGGCATGATAATAACAGTTGTTTTAGTTTCAAGTTTTATTTTCAGTATGGAATATCAATATAACACGTTATCGTATGCATTCACCTCCAATGTCTCAAGAGTAAAGATATTTATTGCAAAGACCATTTCCATTTTGGCCATCCTTACTTTTTTGGTTCTGGTTTCGGCCCTATCCCAGCTGCTGTTTGGCTTGCTGGCAATTAGAACAGGTTTGCCGGGGAATCTATTCGTGAAATTTATAAAGGTAACGGGATGGTATATATTTTCATATTTTATGGTTTCAGCGATGGTGGTGATGCTGACGGTTTTTTTCAAGGGCTTTGTTCTTTCAGCGGTTGTGACCATGGGTTACCTGATGCTGGCCTTCCCGTTTCATTTGAAGTTCAATCCATATATTCTGCCGCTTATGACTCCGACAATGGTTGCGGCTAAATTATACGGTTCAACGGATTACATTTTTACATCCTACTACCAGGATATCGCAGTAAATGCCATTGCCGAAGCGGTCTTCCTTGCTGCGTTAGCTGCCGTCTCAGTGACCATAGGAATCATCCGCTATAAAAAATTAGTAAGATAAAGAATTGTTGGAAGGGAAGGGAAGTATGTTTCCGGGACTCGTTTCTATTGAAATAAAAAAATGCAAAAGGACATTTATACCATGGATGATTCTAATTGGAGGCGTTCTGACAGCTTTCATCGCATTTATGATGACATCCTATGGAAATTATGAAAAGAGCTGGGCAAACCTTGCGGCTATGGGCTTAAACTTTGTAAATCTTCTGGCGCTGCTTCTGGTTGCGGTATTTTCCGGCTATGTATTTGTTACAGAATATCATGAGAGTACAATAAGCATACTGTTCACATACCCTGTTTCAAGGCTCAAATTGTACGTTGCCAAGTATAGTGTAATTTTGTTTTGGGTGATTATACTCTATCTGATATTTTTTGTTTCGATCATGGGGATAGGTTTTTTATCTATGCGTCAGCTTCCGCAAACAGATTTTTTAATAAAATTCATAAAGCTTATGCCTTTGATAATAATTTCAAACTTTGTGCTTGTGCCGGTCACGGTTTTAATGAGTATCGTGATTAAAGGAATCGGGACATATATCCTTGCAGGTATGGGCTATTTTGTAGCATATATGAGCTTTATCAGCTCGGATTCAGGCGTATATATGCCCCCATGCATACCTGACAAGCTGGCAAAGAATTATATGGTCATGGAGTATATGGGCAAAGCGGATTTTAGGGCTATGATAATCGTTTCGGCAGTCACTTTCTTATCGGCGTTTTTAATCGGAGCGGTCTGCTATTGCAGGAATGAATAAATAAAATGTAAGGGAGAACAGGAAATGGACTATATTTTACAGACAACAAAGCTGACCAAGTATTACAAAAATAAAAAAGCAGTAAACGGAGTAAATATAAATGTCAAGAGAGGTGACATATATGGCTTCCTGGGCCAGAATGGGGCGGGAAAGACAACAACGATAAGGATGATTATGGGATTGATCAAGCCTACCCAGGGGGAGGTCTCCTTGTTTGGGCAAAGGGTTCTGCCCGGGCAGTATTCCCATTATGGCAGAATAGGTTCAATTATTGAAACGGCGGGCTTTTATCCAAATCTGACAGCTGCGGAGAATCTTGAAATACATAGGCGGCTTATGGGGGTTGCCAATAAGAACTATCTTGAGGAGGCCCTTGAGCTGACGGGAATGACGGATGTGAGAAATAAAAAAATGAAGGGGTTTTCCCTCGGAATGAAGCAGAGATTGGGAATTTCACGGGCGCTGCTGCACAAACCCGAGCTTCTGGTACTTGATGAACCCACCAATGGTTTGGACCCTGTAGGGATAAAAGAGATCCGCAAGTTAGTCATCGACCTGTCAGTGAAAAGAAAGATTACTGTATTTGTGTCGTCACATATATTGAGTGAGATCCAGCAAATTGCATCAAGGATAGGGATTATACATAATGGTGTGCTGATGGAGGAGATAGAATTCGAGGAGCTGATGAAGAAGAACAGGAGTTATGTGGAGATCAGGGTGAATAATGATAAAAAAGCTTCTTTTCTATTGGAGACAGTGCTGGGGATAAAAGATTACAAGGTCGTTGAGCGGGGGATCCTCAGGATTTATGAAAGGGTAAATGAATCGGCGGTTTTTAATAGGGTATTGTCGGAGAATGGGCTTGAGGTTAGTGGGATTAATGTAATGATTGATTCTTTAGAGGATTATTTTATGCAGCTTACCGGAGGGGTTTTTAAAGTATCCTGATAGTAGGTAGATGTAAGCGCAGCAACTGCCTTTACTGTCGAAGGGACACATACCTGTTTTAAGATGCGTTTGCCGCCGTCCCGGCTTTATCCGTTGCAACATGGTACGTTCGGTGATATAATCGTACCATAAGCCGCGACCGCTGCAATTGCAGTTTGTGGCAGGATGCGGGCCAGTCCGGAGACGGGGGGGAAGGCATGCCGCAAAAAAAAGGTACCTATACAAGGTACAGCTTTTCTGAAATTGCAGATGAAAACGAAGGTTCCGACGCCGGGGACTTCGGCGTCATTATAGGGGAGACGTACGGGATCGACAAGAGCAGTATTATGCTGCACTGCCACGACTATATAGAAATCTGCTATATAAAGCAGGGGACCGGCACATATCTGATCGATGGCGATGATTATTCCTTTGAAGCGGGCGATATTTTCGTGATGGGGGGAAATGAGGTTCATCTCGCTTATAATGACAGGAATGTCATTATGATGGTCATCCTGTTCAAACCCGGGCTTTTATGGAACGGAGCGGGTTACGCCTTTGAAATGGACTATTTGCGGACCTACTGGCTGATTAAGCAGGGCCGCTGCCATAAATTCCAACCGGGTGACGGTTTCCATTCCATACTGGTCGATACCATTCTTGAAATATTCCACGAGCAGAATGAAAAAACAGCAGGCTATAAGCTGATCGTAAAGTCGCAGCTTCTGAAATTCACCGGTTACCTGAGGCGCTCCATGGGGCAGGAGGTAAACGAAGCGCGGGATTCCTGGGGAAAGGATGAGGATCTGATGCTGCCGGTCCTTGAATATATGCGCACCTATTATTATAATAAAATCAAAATTGAAACCCTGGCGGCCATGGCCAATATGGGAGTCTCCACTTTCAGCCTCCGGTTTAAGAAAGCTGTCGGAGCAACTCCGATAGAATATATAAATAAGGTGCGCATTGTAAAAGCGTCTCAGATGTTGCTTGAAACCGACGGAAAGATCATAGATATTGCAGCGGAATGCGGATTTTCCAGCCTCCCCCACTTTATCGACAGTTTTAAAAAATATACCGGAAAGCTTCCGAAAAATTTCAGAACGATCCTGCATAGCCAGTCTTGATTCTTCCCGCATAGAGAATATATAAATTATTTTATTAAATATGTAAAGAGTGATCCTGGGCTTATCCTGTATAATGATAGCATCAATACAGGGGGATAAGATGTTTATGAAGAGCAGAGCGGGCATCCGTGAAGAGTTCTATTTTTACCTTTTTATTATCCCATGGATCATAGGATTTTTAATTTTTACCGCCTATCCTATTATATCGTCGATTTACTTCAGCTTGAGCGAATACGATGGCATTACGCCGTCTCAATTTGTGGGAATGGCCAATTATACCGCGCTTTTCAAAGATGAGCTCTTTTATAAATCCATCGGCACCACCTTTTTATACACGGCGATAAGCGTGCCGCTGACCACCCTTCTGTCTTTGGTTTTTGCCCTGTTGCTCAACAGCGCCACTAAATTACAGAATATATTCCGCACCATGCTATATTTCCCAAGCATGGTATCCGGCGCTACGATGGCCCTTCTGTGGTCTGTTATTTTCAGGCCGAACTCTGGCCTGATCGATTCCGTGCTTTCGGTTTTCGGCTTGAAGGGGCCTGATTGGCTTATAAATGAGCATACGGCGCTGCTGGCCATTATCATCATGTCCTTGTGGGGCGTCGGAGGCGGCATGGTTATCCTCCTCGCAGCGCTGAAATCAGTTCCGGCCGCATATTATGAAGCGGCCATCCTCGACGGTGCGGGAGCGTTTAAACGTTTTTTGAACATCACTATGCCGATGATATCCCCTGTTGTGCTTTTTCAGGTCATCATGGTGATCATCGACTCCTTCCAGGTGTTTACGCCCGCTTATGTCATGACCCAGGGCGGTCCCCACTATGCCACCTGGTTTTATGTATACTACCTTTACCGGAGCGCATTCATGGATTCAAATATAGGGTACTCGTCGGCGATGGGCTGGCTCCTCCTCATTTTCGTATCCATAGTATCCTTCTATGTGATCAAGACTTCCAGCGGGGTTGTCTATTATGAAGGGGGGAAGGACTGATGCCGGCGATCGTTACTACATCAAAAAGAAAACAGGCCAGAAAGGAATTTCTGCTTTATGCCATCTTGGTCATAATAGCGGTTTTAATGCTGCTGCCGCTGGTTTATATGCTCTCGACTTCTTTGAAAAACGACAGGGAGGTGCACGCCTTTCCATCTTATATCATCCCGAGGAGCATCGTCTGGCTGAATTATATAAAAGTATTCCAGGACATCAATCTGCTGGCTTATCTGAAAAACAGCCTGTTCGTCAGCATCATGACGACTTTCGGTACCGTGATCTCTTCTTCCTTTGTTGCCTATGGTTTTGCCAGATATAAAGCCCGGGCTAAAAAGCCGCTTTTCATGATCATTATCTCCACGCTGCTGCTGCCATATCCCGCGCTTGTAATACCGCAGTTCCTGGTCTTTTTGAAGCTAGGCTGGGTCGACACCTTTTTGCCGCTGATCGCCCCCGCTTTTTTCGGGAGCGCCTACAGTATCTTTCTGTTGAGGCAATTCTTTTTCTCCATCCCCGACGATCTTTTTGAGGCGGCCAGGATGGACGGCTGCTCCGAAATCAGGACATGGTGGAACATCGCCATACCCTTGTGCGGCAGCGCTCTCGCTACGGTGGGGATATTTGCCTTTATCTGGAACTGGAACGATTTGATGGGACCGGTCATATATCTCAATAGCGAAGACCGCTTTACACTGCCTATCGGGTTGGCCAGCCTGTATTCTCCGACGCACAAAACTCCCTGGAACACCATCATGGTCGGGAGCTTCTATGCTCTTCTCCCAATCGTTATTATATTCTTCCGTGCACAGAAGTATTTTGTAGAAGGCATTACAATTTCAGGCCTGAAATAATCTCGGCGTCCGGAAAGGAGGAATGCCCGGAGAAGCATGCGACTGCCTGAAGCCGATTTCAGGCTGGGTCTTGGTACCGTTGTGTCAATAACCAAAATAAAAGGGAGGGTAATGAAAAATGAAAAGAGTTCTGTCCTTATTCTTGTGCCTGGTACTCACCGCCGGCCTGCTTTTAACGGGTTGCAGCGAAAATAAAAGCTCCGCCAGCGGGCAGGGAGGCCAGACAGACAAGACAGATACTGCGGGTCTGGCTCCCGCGGATGAAAAAGCCACGGTCACGCATTATGCCATTGCCGCGCCGGACAAGGAGTGGATCAAGGAAGTCATGCCGGCTTTTGAGAAGGCACATCCGAATATTACGATGAAATTTCTGACGGTCCCCTATGAAAATTTCGACACCAAGCTTAAAACCATGATGGCCGGCGGGACTCCGCCCGATGTCACCACGCATTACGGTTCGGGAGGCTTTATCGAATACCTGGGTAAGAATATAATCATGGACCTGACGCCCATTATGGAGAAAGCGAAATATATACCGAGCGAGGCCGGCATCCCCGACAACCTTACAAACATCTATAAAGTGGACGGCAAATATTACGGCATTCCCGTATCGGCTTACGTATCGATGATCTTCTACAACAAGGACCTCTTTGACAAGGCGAAGGTGTCCTATCCAACTTCCGACTATGAAGACAAAAGCTGGACCTTCGACGCCATGGTGGAAATGGCGAAGAAATTGACTGTCAGTGCGGACAAACTGGAAAATAAACAGTTCGGACTAAAATTCGACGAATGGGCCGACAAAGACATGAGGCCCATGTACTTCGGAGCAAAAGTCTACTCCGACGACACCTGGACCAACGGAGGATATCCCTCGGAATGCTACTTCGGCTCGGAAGACGTGGTCAAGGCCACCCAGAGGATGATTGACCTCGTTTATGTAGACAAGGTCGCACCGACCCAGTCAGAGGTAAAGGCTTTGGCAGCGGGCGGAGACACCTTTACCTCCGGCAAGCTGGCCATGTATGTGACCGGCGCGTGGGCCCTGAATTTCGCCAAGGATTACACCTTCCAGGTGGGAGTCGCAGCCATTCCTTATGGCGGGAATGAAAAAGCCAGGGACGTACTCTACGTTGACCCGCTGATGATCTTGAAGGGCTGCAAGCACCCCGACCAGGCCTTTGAGTGGATCAAATACCTGACCTCCAGGGAAGTGCAGGAAACCGCTCTTGAAAAGGCCGCCAATCCGCCGGCCAACGAGCAGGCCCTGGAGAAGTATTTCAATTCGGTCAAGGGTGTTGACCCGGCCGATATGAAGAGGGTTTATGAGGGCGGCATCAAATACGGAGCGGAGTCCACCAATCATCTGGTTTCCAACGCTTCCCAGATCATCACCATCATAGGGAATGAACTGGCGCCCTGCGAGAATGACGGCGCACCCGCGGCGGAATACTGCAAAAAGGCGGGAGAAAAGGTCAATGAATTATTAAAGAAGTCCAAAAAATAAAAATAACCGGATGGACTGACAAAAAGGATGCTGGAAGCAAACAGGGCTTATTTACCCCGGTTTTTCCCGGAAGGAGCAAACGGATGAAGAAATTGGTGTTGGGTATCGACGGAGGGGGCACGAAGACTCAATGCGCCCTTTACGACATTAACGGAAACGAGCTGGATATCATCGATTGGGGTCCGACCAATCACGAGCTGCTTAAAGGCGGTTACCGGAGCTTGAAAATGGAGATGGCGATACTGACGAATTTTATTTTGAAAAAGCATGGCATAACTCTGGCCCAGGTCAAAAAGGGCGTATTCGGGATGGCCGGCGTTGATACAAAGGAACAGCACAGCGCCGTATCTAAGATTTTCAGGGAGATCGGCTTTGAGGATTTCCTTCTTTGCAACGACGCTTTTCTGGGGATCAAAGCAGGCAGCCCGTGCGGATACGGCATCGGAGTGGTGAACGGCACAGGCTGCTGTGTGGCGGGTATCGGTAAATCCGGCCGGATGTTCCAGATCGGGGGACAGGGCAACCTGACAGGAGACCTGGGAGGAGGAGTTCACCTTGGAGAACAGGCTATACGCTCGGTATACGATTATTTTTTTCGGTGCGGAGAACAAACTATTCTCAGGGAACTCCTGCCGGAGTCTTTAAATACCGCTTTGAAATATGAGTTCATGGACAATGTGAGAGAAAAGCTCGATAAGGGCGAGATTAATATTGCGGACCTGAACAGGATAGTTTTTGATGGAGCCAGGCAGGGCGACCGTGTATCCATCGGCCTGCTGGAGGCTGTAGGCGGAAGCCTGGCGGCGTCTGTAAACGGGATGATACGGGAGCTGCAGTTCGACCGGGAGCAGTCCGTCACGGTAGTATTGACAGGCTCCGTCAACACCAGGGGCAGCAGTCCGGTACTGGTGGACCGTATTAAAAAGGATGTAACGGAGGCCAACAAAAATACGGATATCAAGCTGGTACTGCTGGACAGGCCTCCGGTACTGGGAGCCGTGATATGGGCGATGGAGGAGCTGGCGGATAAGGAGCGGATCCGGGAAGTGTTTTTCGCAGAAGCTTTGAAATACGCCTGACGGAATTTCGGGGCACGGTTGTCACAGCTTAGTGGGCAACGGCTTCAGTCAGACGCGTTTATCGCCAGACAGGAAATAATGACGCCGGCGGACAGAGCGCTGAGCGTAGCAAGGAAAGGATTAACGGCAGGGCCGGAAGCCGTTTTGGACAGGATCTGCAACATCGGCCTGAACGGGTCGTCAATAAGGGTTTAATAACAATCGGGGGCCGTCTCAAGCTGAGGCGGCCCCCGACCCATGGGTGCCCGGGATCTTGGCGTGAAAGTCTGTTACAGGCTTGGCACTGGAAACTGCTACGATTTGACGCAAACGCCATATGAGTTTATAATTGTAAGCATAATCCGTTCATAAATAATTCATACTTTTCTTTTATATCTTCATAATATCTTCACACAATATTGTTATGATTACAGCAAATAAAAGACGGTATCGAAAGCTTTGATTGGAGTGATACAATGGAACAAAAACTCATGAAGAAAGTGCTGCAGGTTGCCGGAATGACATGTGCCAGCTGTGAAATGCGAATCGAAAACCGGCTCAAAAAAATCGAAGGGGTTGTGGATGCTAAAGCCATCTACAGCAGCTCCAATGTATATGTGACCTACGACGCAAACGTGGTTGGCTTGGATGAAATTGCCGATGCTGTTGAAAAGCTGGACTATAGAGTCAAAAACGGCCCACAAAGTCAGGCGGCCGTGCAGAGCCAGGAAGTAAAAAAGACCTCGGGCGACAAGGGCGACAAAATGAATGTTACCCACCTGATTGCCATAGGGATTATTATTTTTGCAGTATATATTATTATAAATAATACGATAGGCTTTAATTTTATCCCTCAGGTCAACCAGAATATGGGCTACGGCATCCTTTTCGTCGTAGGCTTGATTACCTCTCTTCATTGTATCGCCATGTGCGGCGGGATCAACCTGTCGCAATGCGTATCCTATAAGTATGATGAAAGCGACTCGAATAAGCTTTCAAAGCTTAAGCCCAGCCTGATGTACAATGCGGGAAGAGTCATATCCTATACGATTATCGGCGGTATTGTCGGGGCTTTGGGCTCCGTTATAAGCTTTTCAGGCATGGCAAAAGGCATCGTTGCGGTTATTTCCGGCGTATTCATGGTGATCATGGGACTGAATATGCTCAACATCTTCCCCTGGCTTCGTAAATTGAATCCGAGAATGCCCCGGATATTCGGCAACAGGATATACAATAATAACGGAAAACACGGCCCGTTCTATATAGGTATCCTCAATGGCCTGATGCCTTGCGGCCCGCTGCAGGCAATGCAGATCTATGCCCTGGGTACGGGAAGTTTTTTAGCCGGCGCAGGGTCCATGCTTGTATTCAGCCTGGGAACCGTACCCTTGATGTTTGGCTTTGGGGCGGTCAGTTCTTTCCTGAACGGTAAATTTACCCACCGGATGATGAAGGTCAGTGCGGTACTTGTCATGATCCTGGGAATCATTATGCTGAACCGGGGGCTGAGCCTTTCGGGAATCAACCTCTCCTATGGGGCTTATGCGTCCTCTTCATCTGCGGCAAACGTGGCAAAAATCGATGGCGCTGTGCAGGTGGTGACGACAAAATTGGAGTCAGGCAGGTATACGCCTTTTACAGTTCAAAAAGGAATACCGGTCAAATGGACGGTACAAGCAACCGCAAGTGATATCAACGGCTGTAACGGCGAAATACTGGTTCCCAAATACGGGATTTCAAAGAAGCTTGCCCCCGGGGACAATTTAATTGAATTCACACCGGAGGAAGAAGGGAATATTCCGTACACCTGCTGGATGGGAATGATCGGCAGTAATATTAAAGTTGTTCCGGATTTGACCCAGGTTTCGGTAAGCGATATTGCACAGGCCGATAATTCCGCCGGAAGCACGAGTACCAGCAGCGGCTGCTGCGGACCGACACCGGCACAATTTGCGGATGGTAAGATACCCACGGACAATATACAGGTTGCAAAGGTGGAGAATGGTCAGCAGACAGTGACGGTTACCGTGAATAATAATGGCTTTACCCCGGCGGCGTTTGTGGTACAAAAAGGGGTGGAAACCAAAGTGGTGTTCGACACCGAGCAGCTGAGCGGCTGCGATGCAGTGGTTGTCTTCCCTGAATATCAAGGACAATTGGACCTTTCGAGGCAAAAGGAAACACCTTGGCTCACGGTGGAGCAGGACTTTACCTTCCAATGCAGCATGAATATGTTGCACGGATACATTAAAGCGGTTGATGACATAAATAATATAAACCTGGATGATATAAAGCAGGAAATTCAAAATTATAAGCCTGCGCCTGCACAAAGCGGCAGCGCCAGTTGCTGTGCACCGCAAAGCAATTAGCATTAGTACCGCAGTGGGACAAACATTCATTTAGCGGCATCCATACGTCCTGCAGAAATAACGCCGGCGTTTCGGCGCGCTGCTTTTGTAAGGGTAAATAAAAATGTTTCGCTGTAGTATTATTGGTTATATTCTATTATAAGGGACGTGATATAATGATCCAAAAGGAATCTTTCAAAATATCCGGTATGTCATGCGCTGCATGTGCGGCAAGGATTGAAAAGGGGTTGAGCCGGATAGATGGGGTTCAAACCGCCAATGTCAACTTTGCTGTTGAAAAGGCTACCGTAGAGTTTGATAACATAAAGGTGGACAGACAGAAATTAGGAGAAGTCATAAGCAAGCTGGGATATGGAATCATTGAAGAAAAGGCGTCTGAGGAAAACAAGGTGGAATTGAAAATCTCAGGGATGTCTTGTGCGGCATGCTCGGCTAAAATTGAAAAAAAGCTGAGCAAGCTGGGCGGAGTCAGCAAAGCGAATGTGAATCTCACCACCGAAAGGGCAACCGTTGAATATGACTCGTCGGAGATCAAAGTCTCCGAGATGATCAAAGCGATTCAGGCACTGGGGTATGAGGCCCAAAAAACGGAGGAAATTACAAAAGACCATGAGAAGGAGCAGCGGGAAAAAGAGATTAAACGGCTTAAGCTTACGCTTATTTTCTCAATCGTTTTAAGTTCGCCGTTAGTGCTTGCAATGCTACTGTCTCTAGTGATGATCGATGTACCATTTTTGCATAATCCGTATTTTCAACTGATTATCGCTACACCCATCCAGTTTGTCATAGGCTTCCGGTTTTATAAACATGCATTCTTCGCCTTACGGTCAAAGAGTACCAATATGGATGTGCTCATTTCCATGGGGACATCGGCGGCCTATTTCTTCAGTTTATACAACGTTTTCTTTGAACCGGCTAAAATGAACGGGATGAAGGACCTTTACTTTGAGGCCGCCGCGGTCATCATAACGCTGATCCTGTTAGGCAAATACATGGAAGCCGTTGCAAAAGGGAAAACCTCCGAAGCAATAAAAAAGCTTATGGGACTGCAGGCGAAAACTGCCAGGGTCATAAGAAATAATACGGAAGAGGATATCCCCATCGAAGAAGTTGAGGCTGGAGATATCGTTATCGTCAGGCCGGGAGAAAAAGTGCCTGTGGACGGGAAAATCCTTGAAGGCAACTCTTCCATTGATGAGGCGATGCTGACGGGAGAAAGCCTTCCGGTGGAAAAGAAGCCCGGCGACTTTGTTATCGGCGCTACCATCAACAAGTTCGGCACCTTTAAGTTTGAAGCCACCAAAGTAGGAAAGGATACGGCGCTGTCACAGATCGTCAAAATGGTGGAGGATGCTCAGGGCTCCAAAGCGCCCATTCAGAAAATTGCCGATCAGGTCTCGGGCATCTTTGTCCCGGTGGTGGTCGGAATTGCGGTAGTGACATTTTTAATCTGGTTCTTGGCCGCCGGCGACTTTACAAAAGCCATTGTAAGCGCTGTTGCCGTACTGGTTATCGCATGCCCCTGTGCATTGGGACTGGCTACGCCCACGGCAATTATGGTTGGGACGGGAAAAGGCGCCGAGAACGGTATTTTGATCAAGGGCGGAGAGCATCTTGAAACGGCGTATAAGATCAATACCGTTGTACTGGATAAAACGGGGACGATCACAAAAGGACAACCGGAAGTGACCGACATCATCACTTTGGGTTCTAAGGATAAAAAGACGGTTTTATGGCTTGCAGCCACCACGGAGAAGAGCTCCGAACATCCCCTGGGTGTCGCGATCTACGAGCATGGAAAGAAAGAATTGGGCAGCATACCCGACCCTGACAGTTTTGAAGCCATTCCCGGCAGGGGCGTCAAGGCCGTGGTTGCAAGTAAAACCATTTATATGGGCACCCGGAAGCTGATGCTGGAGCAGCAGATTGATACCGGCAGCATCGAAGAGACGCTTACAAAGCTTGAGGACAATGGAAAAACAGCCATGCTGATAGCGGTTGACAATACGCTGGAAGCGGTTATTGCCGTTGCGGATACACTAAAAGAGAATTCCAAGGAAGCGATTGAAGACCTTCAGAAGATGGGTATTGAAGTTTATATGATCACCGGGGACAATAAGAGGACAGCCAATGCCATAGCAAAGCAGGTCGGGATAACCAACATACTGGCGGAAGTACTCCCTGAAAATAAAGCTCAGGAAGTGGATAAGCTCAAGAGCAAGGGGAAAGTGGTTGCCATGGTCGGCGATGGAATCAATGACGCGCCTGCCCTTGCGACAGCCAATATCGGTATGGCCATCGGCACCGGAACGGATGTGGCAATTGAGGCGGCGGACATTACCCTGATGAGAGGCGATTTGAGGACAATCCCCGCGGCCATAAGGCTTTCAAGGCAGACAATGAGAAAAATAAAGCAGAATTTATTCTGGGCCTTCTTTTACAATGTCATCGGCATACCTTTTGCCTCCCTGGGATTATTAAATCCCATGATAGCAGGGGGGGCCATGGCCTTCAGCTCAGTCTCGGTGGTTTCCAACTCGCTGAGCTTAAAACGCTACAACCCTGGCAATCATATTGCACCCAATGCCTATGCCGCTTCTGCCTTAAACCCGGAATGGAAGCTGAAAACTCCGCCCGTGCAGGACGCAAGCCGGCGGATGGAAGAGAGAAGCAAGGAGCAGGATGAAAAGATTGAAGCGCTTGAGAAGCAAAATAAGGAATTGCTGGCCAAAGTAAAGGAATTGAGCAAAAAGGAAGAGGATGTAACGGAGATCAAATTGAAAATCGCCGAGGTGCTGGTCAAAACACAGCAGATGGCGGACAATATCCTGGAAGAGGCTAGAAAGCAAGCCTTGAAAGAAAAGTTACAGCTCAAGTCACAGGTTGAAGAGGAAAAGGAAAAATTGGTAAACATCCGGCAGGATGCATGGATACTGAGACAGGAAATACTCACAAAATTGGAAGCTTACAAGCAGCAGGTGGAAGAGATTTTGAGCGAGGATTTTGATCTGGAGACAGCGGAAGTTGTGAAAGCTTCACATAAATAAAAGTGCGGTCGGGAGGAGTTTTTATGAGTAAGGAAACAAAGGTTCTCAATGTAGAAGGGATGTCCTGCAGTCATTGTGAAAATGCTGTAAAGAAAGCAGTCGGGGCACTCAATGGCGTAGCAAGCGTAGGGGTTGACCTAAAAGGCAAAAAGGTTACCGTTGAATATGATTCGGAGAAAGTAACCGTAAATGCCATAAAGGATGCTATTGAAGATCAGGGCTACGACGTCAAATAAGGCATCGGGCAATACATGCAACCAGGCAAGGGGTTGGCAGTGTGAAAAAATATTTTTAAAAGGTGAAATCTTCATAATTTCTTCACATAAATTTTGTAAGATTAACACGTCCAAAAAACAAAATTTATAAAAAGAGGGAAGTGTTCACATGAGCAGCGCAATGACACATTACATGGAACTGCTGGCAACAAACCAACCCTGGCATCTGCTTATTTTTATGGCAATTCCGGTTATCTGTGCCGAAACTCTGGCAATTACGGAGCTGATTATCCTTTTCACCAGGAACCTGACGGGAAAAGCAAGGACTGTAAACAAGGTCACGGGTATTTTTGCAGGTCTTTATTTCCTCGGTATCTTTATTTACCTGTTCTTCAACGCGGTGGTTCCTTTGACAGCTACCGGAGGATGGAGAGGACCGGCGGATGTTATTGCGGTTGGTTTCTATCTTTCGGGTATCGTGCCTTTCCTGGGGATGACGCTGCTTGAACTGGGCGTTGTCGGAAGAAAAAGAGACGAAGTAGGAAAGTTAAAGCTGCATGCTATATTTGTAGGTATTTTCCTTGTTGTAGCCCATGTCGCAATGATATTCGGTATGCTTAATCCTGAGTTATTCATGATGAAAGCCATGTAAAAGAAATATAGCTTTATAGAACAATAGACAGATAGGCGTAAATGCTTATCTGTTTTTTGTTTTTTAAACCATCAGGCTAAGGATAACAAGGGTGGGGTCGGTCATAAAGGTCACATGCCGCCTCTGAATAATTAAAAAGTGACATTTTTATTGACAGGATTTTATATTCATTGTATCATATAAATCATATAGGATTAGTAGGTTTGGCCTTAATCCAAGTGATTTGATAGAAAATATAAATTTTTAAAAGCGCCTGAAAGGAAGAGGATTAAAAATTTATAGGCCTTGCAGAAATAATTCCAATGCAGTAACATATGACTAAGGACCGGAAGAGAAGCGGCTGTAAATTGAATAGGACCGGGCGCTTTTTATCCGAAAATTTAAAATCTAGAGGTTGAATGAATGAAGCATAATTTTGACGAGATTATTAATCGAAAAAGCACCCATTCCTTAAAATGGGATTGCTGCAAAGAGCGGTTCAACAGTGATGATATTCTCCCCATGTGGGTTGCAGATATGGATTTCAGGTCGCCTGCCCAGGTAATCGACGCGATTAAGCGAAGAGCAGAGCATGGTGTTTTTGGGTATACCGAGACCTCTGAAAAGCTTTCTGACGCTTTGCAAATTTGGATGAAGAAAAGAAACCGCTGGGATATTGATAAGCGGTGGATAGTTCACACCCCAGGGGTAGTTACCTCGGTGAATGCTTCAATCCTTGCCTTTACGGATGTCGACGATAAGGTTTTAATGCAGACGCCCATATATTACCCCTTCTTTTCCAGTATCAGCGAGAACGGAAGGCAATTGGTTGTCAATCCTTTAAAAAACAGCGGCGGAGCTTATGAAATCGATTTTGAGGACCTTGAAAAGAAGCTTGGCAGCGGAGTAAAAATGATGATCCTTTGCAGTCCTCATAACCCAATCGGCCGCGTGTGGAAAAGGGAGGAGCTGGAACAGGTTGCAAGGCTTTGCCTGAAGTATGATGTATTGCTGGTTTCCGACGAGATCCATTCGGATTTGGTGTTTGAAGACTACGCGCATATTCCTGCTGCGTCGGTGTCGGAAGAAATTTTAAATGCCTCGATTACTTTGATTTCGCCGACGAAAACCTTTAATTTGGCGGGATTATCCGAATCTATGGCAATCATTCCAAATCCGGAGCACCGGCAGAGCTTCAAAAGGACACTGCACAGAACCGGGGCAGGAATGCTCAATATCTTTGGCCTGGAGGCTGCCGAAGCTGCATATGCCCACGGAGAAGACTGGTTGGAGGAGCTGCTGGCCTATTTGCAGGCGAATTTGGAAACGCTGGTTGAATATTTTGAAAGCCATATTCCCCGGATCAAGGTAATAAGACCGGAAGCAACCTATCTTGCATGGCTGGATTGTCATGAACTGCCGGTTGCGGCAGACAAGCTGAAAGAGTTTTTTACATTTAAAGCCAGGGTGGGCTTAAACGACGGCGTCACTTTCGGCAAGGAAGGAGCCGGTTTCCAGAGGATGAATTTCGCCTGCCCAAGAGGATTATTGCTTGAGGGACTGGAAAGAATAAAGAAAGCGGTTGCTTTGCTGTAAGTTCAATTTGACAACAGGTCAGCCGGAGAGTGAAGTTTGTCCATAAAACCTACTAAACATATAGGATAAAATAAAAATATTTTCAAAATGTATTGACTTTTCAGGCGGAAAAATATAAAATTTAATATAGTGGATAAAACATATAGAAATACTAGGAATACAATGTGGAGGCGATAGCATGTCAAAAATCGTAAAAAATTTAACGGATCTCATAGGAAATACTCCGCTTTTGGAGTTGTCAAACTATAGTAAACAACACGGGTTGGAAGCAAAGGTAATCGCAAAGCTTGAATTCTTCAACCCTGCCAGCAGTGTTAAGGACAGGATCGGCTATGCCATGATTAAGGATGCCGAAGACAAAGGCCTGCTGAACAAGGACTCTGTTATTATTGAGCCGACAAGCGGCAATACCGGCATTGCCCTGGCATTTGTTGCAGCCGCAAAGGGGTACAAATTAGTAATCACATTGCCGGACAGCTTCAGTATTGAAAGAAGAAATCTTCTGAAGGCACTGGGCGCCGAATTAATTTTAACTCCCGGAGCGGAAGGAATGCCGGGCGCTATCCGGAAAGCGGAAGAGCTTGCCGCTCAAACGCCGAATTCCTTTTTCCCTCAGCAGTTCAAGAATCCTGCAAATCCTGAAATACATCGGAAGACCACGGCCGAAGAGATCTGGAGAGATACGGACGGTCAGGTGGATGTATTCATCGGAGGCGTTGGTACAGGCGGGACCATCACAGGCGTGGGCGAAGTTTTGAAACAGAAAAATCCCAACGTGAAAATTATAGCGGTTGAACCCTTCGATTCGCCGGTACTGTCCGGCGGGACAAAGGGACCCCATAAGATTCAAGGGATCGGAGCAGGTTTTGTTCCTGATGTTTTAAACTTAAAGGTGGTTGACGAGATTTACAAGGTTAAGAATGAAGAAGCCTTTGAAACCGCCAGAAAGCTTGCAAGGACAGAGGGACTGTTAGTGGGTATTTCTTCAGGCGCTGCAGCCTTCGCGGCTACACAGATCGCAAAAAGACCTGAATTTAAAGGGAAAAATATTGTTGTATTACTGCCGGATACGGGAGAAAGATACCTGTCGACGCCTTTATTCCAGGAGGCATAATCACGGCATATGCCTGTCAGCTTAAAGTGTGATAAACTTAAGAATAATATGAATAAAGGGGAGATGATCCCCTTTATTTGCATACGAATCTTGACTAAATAGATATGTTAACTATAATTACTGTGAGATTGAATTCAAATTAAAAAAGATTTTGAAAGAGGTTTGATTGTTTACTTGAATTTTTGATGAATTGATCTATATTTGAAAGGAAGGGTCTGGATATGGTTATTCAAAAAACGCAAAACAAAGATACAACAGCGGCGAAAACTGCAATGAAAAATATTGTTTTACATGCGCTTTGTAATATTCAAAACGGATCCATTACAGTTGTTAAGCAGGATAACATCGTAATTCAGGTAAATGTGAACGAAACGATCAATCTCAATAAAAAATAGGCGAATAAAAATCTTGCGGGGGTGGTATGAAAATGGCTGTATTTGATGCGTCTGATAAAAATAAGACACAAATATCCGAGGAAGACTTCAAAAAACTGCTTCAATATATCGAGAGCATTCAGTTTGGATCGGTAACACTCTATATCCAGGATGGAAAAATCGTACAAATTGAAAAAAGTGAAAAAATAAAACTTAAATAAGATAAACGAATAGGAATACTTGATAAACTCGCTGACCAGAAAAACTGGAGGCCGTGTTTTTTTTATGGAATGCGGTCTTTTTACGTGATTTCTGCGGATTTCGGGGTAAGAAGGCGGGAAACGGAAAATTAGTAAATTGGTTGAAGGGGATAGAGATGAGCGCTGCAGATATACGGAGATTTATCGATGAAAATGGGATCCACACGGTTGAAGTCGGATTTGCAGATATAAACGGTGTTTTAAGGGGAAAGAGGCTTCCGGCCAGGCATTTTCTTAAAATTGCCCAAAGCGGGACAGGGCTTGCCAAGGCGCCCTTTGCCTGGGATATTCAATGCGGGGTGTATGATGACATTGAGCTGGCAAACTTCAGCAACGGCTTCCCGGATATGGTTGCCAGGCCAATCCTTTCGACGCTGAAAAGGGTTAATTGGCGGGAGGGAAGCGCCTTTGTATTTGCCGAGCTGTTGGATGAACATGCGCAGGTAGTTGAGGTTAATCCACGCGAGGTTCTCAAGAAAATCGTAAAGAGGTATAACGACCTGGGCTATAGACCCCTGGTCGGTTCAGAGCTTGAATTTTATCTTTTGGACTCCGGCAAAAAGCCTGTGTTTGACGGAATACAATGCTATTCGCTCTATAGAGGGGCCGAACTGGAGTATGTAATACAGGAGATGCGAAATGGTCTTGAGGGCCTGGGAATCGAGCTTGAAGCTTTTCATATCGAATACGGCCCGGGGCAGATCGAAGTAATCCCGGAGTATGGGGATGCATTGGAGATGGCGGATAAAACCGTCCTGATAAAAAACTCCATCAAGGAAATTGCCCGCAAGCATGGAATGTATGCATCATTTATGGCAAAGCCCTGGGCACAGGAATCAGGAAACGGATTTCATGTTCACCAGAGCCTATGGGATCGTGAGTTAAGGAATAATTATTTCAATACGGATAAAGCGCTGGCTGAAAGCTATCTGGCAGGACTGTTAAAGCACGCAAGGGACTTTATGGTGCTGGGTTCTCCTACCATCAATGATTATAAGCGTTTCCAGTTGAATTCCTTTGCCCCCACCAGCGTAACCTGGGCTCATGATAACAGAACAGTCGCAACGCGTTCGTTATTAGGACTCGGGAACGGCAGCCGGTTTGAGCAAAGAACCGGGTCTGCCGCTGCAAACCCGTACCTGATTATCGCCGCAAGCCTTGCCTCTGGGTTATATGGTATTGAAAACAAGCTTGCTTTGCCTGAAAAGCATGAACAGGAAAGCTCTCAATTTCCAAAAACATTGGATGCGGCCTTAAATTATTTTGAAGCCAGCGAGGCGGCAAAAGATTACTTGGGAGAAAAGTTTGTAAAGCTCTATGCCACGCTCGGAAGACATGAAGTAGAACTCTACAACGCTGCGGTAACGGACTGGGAGTGGAACAGATATTTTGAGATGGTTTAGGAGTATAGGAGGAATGTATTTTGGGCTTTGTTGACGAAAAAGTTGCGCCAAGAAGAGAAGAAAGATTAGGCACATGCATTGATTTCGGAGGGTGTGCCTGCGATTTAAAAAAGAATTTTAACGGAGGATGTCTCAAAAACAACGACAGGGGTTTTTGCCAGGGGTCGATATGCCAGCTGCTGCCCGGGCTTTCAATGCTGAATTCCATTCCTGATTCGGTAGTCATTGTCCATGGTTCACTGGGGTGCGGCGGTGCAGGGCATTCGCAAAGTGCCGGAGTCCGCGGAAGGCAGATCCTTGGCGGCAGCACGAATCCAAGGGGGACGCTGTGGATATCGACAAATCTCAATGAAAGGGATGTTGTGACCGGCGGAGAGGCAAAATTGGAAGAAGCGATTGCCGAGGCGGACAGGCGGTATCGTCCGGCTTCCATCATCGTAGTATCCAGCTGTGTTCCGGGAATTATCGGGGATGATCTGGATGGCGTAGTCGCCAAGATTCAGCCCCGGGTAAACGGAGTGATCCTTCCCGTTCATTGTGAGGGGTTTAAGACCAAGGTTATGGCAACTGCCTACGATGCGGTATATCACGCTATTTCACGAAATCTTTTAGATGCGGAGGAAGAAGAATCCAGGGTTTTCCCGGACGAGCTGGCGGAAGCGGCGGAAAAAATCCGTCGCAGCAGGCAGGTGAACCTGATGAATGTGTCTTCAGGAACCCCTGGAGATGAAAAAGAGCTTACCCGCCTATTGAATGCGCTTGGGCTGGAGGTCAGGATTTTTCCGTGTTTTACACATCCCGACGATATGAAATATGCAACCCGGTCAGCATTATCCATCAGCACTTGTCCCACCCATGACGATTACTTTTTAAAATACCTGCATGAGAAATTCGGAGTTCCCTACTTGCTGAAATATATGCCCATCGGAATTGAGAACACGAACGCATGGCTTAGAGATGTTGCTAAGTTCTTTCATCTGGAGGAAGCAGCCGAGAGGGTTATCGGGCAGGAAACCTATGAACTGGAGCTCTCGCTTAAGCCCATCAGGGAAAATTTGAAGGGAAAGAAAGCCATGTTAAGCGCAGGGGAGGTCAGAACCCTTGCCACCGCCGGATGGTTACAGGAGCTAGGGCTTCAGGTGACTGCCGTGAGGCCCTACCATTATGATGAATTTGGTGAGCCTGCATTGGATAGGCTGATTGAAAAGGATCCGGATATTCAGGCAAATGTCGGAACGGTTCAGCCCTTTGAGACGGTTAACATCATTGAAAAAAACAAGCCCGACGTATATTTCGGGCATAACTCGGACAATATCTGGGCGGCAAAATCAGGAATACCTGTCATTCCCATTTATGGAGGGCCCCACACCTACGTTGGATATGCGGGAGCTTTTGATCTGGCCAGAAACATTAACCGGGTGCTGAAAAATCCCTCTTTCAATCAAAACCTAAAGAAAAATGTACGGCAGCCCTATTTTAAGGATTGGTTTACCGATGAACCGTATAAGTATATTGTCCAGGGAGGCGAAGTCTAATGAAGAACCGGTTTATTGAACGTCCCAGATCTTTTTGCGCGCTTGGAGGGGCAATGTTAACCGCCGGGGCTATCCCCGGCGTAGTACCGATACTTCACACGGCCATGGGCTGCGGCGGAAGCATTTATTGGAATCAGGTCGGAAGCACCGGCTATCTTGGAGCCGGATATTGCGGAGGTATGGCGGTCCCCAGCTCAAACGTCAAAGAAAAGGATATCATTTTTGGCGGGACGGACAGACTGACGGAGCAGATCGAAAATACCCTCAAGCTGGTAGAAGGTGAGCTTTATATCGTGTTGACAGGGTGTATGACAGATATCATCGGGGATGATATTCACTCTGTTATCCGGGAATTCCAGGCAAAGGACGTAAGGATAATAGGCGCTGAAACCGGCGGCTTTAAGGGGGACGGCTACAAAGGGTACGACCTGGTCCTGCAAACGGTTATACGGGATTTTATTGAAAAAAAGGCGCAAAAGGTTGAGAAGAAGGTTAATTTATGGGGAATCGTCCCCGGACAGGACGCCTTCTGGAGAGGCAACCTGAACAATTTAAGGAGTCTTCTGGAGAAATTGGGCCTGGAGGTCAACACGTTTTTCACCGAGAGTGATACGCTGGAAGGAGTAAAAAATGCGGGAGACGCCGCCTTGAATATTATCGTATCCGAATTTTACGGAATCGAAGCCGCCGAGCTTTTTGAAAATATTCACGGAGTGCCCTTTATCACTTTCCCGCTGCCCATAGGGCCTTCCTCAACGGAAGAGTTTATTAAAAAGGTCGGTGAAACGCTGAAAATCGATGCTAAAATAACAGACAAGGTTATTGAGAGTGAGAATGCCTTTTATTACAAATATGTAGACAGGATAGCCGATACTTATAATGATCAGGATTTTCAGCGCTATGCCGTGGTTGTAGGAGACGGCAACTATTCCATCGCTTTGACAAGATTTTTAGCCGACGACCTGGGATGGCTGCCTGAAATCACAGTTTTTACCGATGAATTTGAGGAAGAGGGCAGGGAGAAAATCAACGGCTATCTGGAAAATCTGAGATCAGGCTATAAAACGAAAGTAGTTTACGAAACGGATGCCTCGGAGATTCAATATCATTTAAGCAAGCATTGGCCCCAGTCAAAGGGACAGAAATTTTATGATGCATTCAGTCCTTCCTTTGTCGTAGGAAGCCATTTGGAACGGCAGCTTGCAGCCAATATCGGCGCAGGACATTTGACAGTTTCTTACCCTGTAGGCAACAGGGTAGTTTTAACCCGGGGGTACACAGGATATATAGGAGGCCTTAACCTGATAGAGGACCTTTTTAGCGTGCTTGTTGCCCAACGTTAAATTCTGCACAAGGAGAACGGCTTTTGAAAAAAATTCTTCATGGGATTGAGGCCTTGTTTGCAGCAATCAAAAAAATCACCTGTGGGCGGATGCTGGCAGGAAGGCATATCCAGCTTGCCGCCGGGGAAGATCCATCCGACCGATTGGCTTATGACGGGTGGCTTAAAGTCTATAAAAGAAAAATAAAAAACAGAGAATATGATGTTTTAAAGGACTATAATGCAGTTTCAGCCATCATTGTCAATGAATTCAACGAGCTGCTTCTGGTGAAGCAGTACCGTCCGGCGCTTATGCGGGAAACCCTCGAAATACCGGCAGGAGTCATGGACAACAAGGGAGAAAGCGAACATGAGAGCCTCGTCCGGGAGCTAAAAGAAGAAACAGGACTTCAAATCACTCCGGAAAGTCTTGTCCACGCCCTTGATTATAAGCCCATGGTGGGCTTTAGCAACAGCCTCATGAAGGTTTTTTACGGAAAAGCTTCCAAGGTGGAATTAAAAGCAGGGCTGATTAACGACGAAGATGTATACGAGGCTTTATGGATGGGCCTGGACGAAGTTTCCGGGAAGATCTCCCGGGGAGAAATCCAGGATGTCAAAACCATACTGGCCTATTATTATCTAACAGGGGCCGGAAAGGAAGGGCACAAAGTTTAAAAACTCATTGACAATGCACAGCTTTCGCGCTAAAATATAGAAAAGCAATAGGAATACTTAACAATCATATTTGACCAGGCAGACTGGAGACTATGCCGGTGCACTTCAATGAAGTGTGCAGATGCGGTCTTTATTTTTTTTAGTGAGGTAATCCCATGAGTGACGTGGATAAAAAGAGTAATCCGGCAATAGAAGAAAAAACTAAAAACCATCCCTGCTACAGCGGGGGATGTCAGAATGCGAGAATGCATATTCCGGTAGCGCCTGCCTGTAATATCTCATGCAACTATTGCAACCGGAAATTTGACTGCGTGAATGAAAGCCGCCCGGGAGTGACCAGCGAGGTATTAAACCCCCAACAGTCCCTTGAAAAGTTTTTGAAGGTCAAAAGCCGCCTTAAAAACCTGAAAGTCGTCGGAATCGCGGGACCGGGTGACGCCCTTGCAAACTTTGAAAACACAAAACGGACGTTGGAATTAATAAGAGAAGTGGATCCGGAGGTCACTTTCTGTCTCTCAACAAACGGATTAATGCTTCCTTACCATGTGACTGACCTGGTTAATCTGGGAGTTACCCATGTAACGGTGACGCTGAATACAATTGATACAGAAATAGGCGCTAAGATCTATCGTGAAGTGAATTTTATGGGGAAAAAGTACACCGGAGAAGAAGCGGCGGAAATTTTACTGGAGAACCAGCTGAAGGGGATCGAGCTGCTTGTGGCCTCCGGCATTGTTTGTAAGATCAATATCGTCATGATAAAGAATATAAATGACCGGCATATTGAAGAAGTCATCAAAAAGGTAAAAGAGCTGGGCGTATTCATAAGCAATATTATGCCGCTCATACCCGCATCCGGAAGCGCTTTTGAGTATATGCCCCTTACAAGCAACAAGGAGCTTACCGAGCTGCGCAAAAAATGTGAGGTACATTTAAAGCAAATGTACCATTGTAAGCAGTGTAGAGCGGATGCGATAGGCGAACTGGGTTATGACTGCTCCCAGGAGTTCAGGGAGGTAAAGCCGGCGGAAGAATACAGCAATCTGCCGATACTGGAAGAAACGCATAGATTTGCTGTTGCATCCCGGGATGGCAAGCGGATTGATGAACATTTCGGACATGCAAAGGAATTTTTTATCTATGAACTGGAAAGAGGAAGAGTGTATTTGCTTGAAAAAAGGAAGGTTGATTTATACTGTGAAGGGCCTGAGGAATGCGGCAATGAAGAGGAAAAGCTTGGAAATATCATCAACACCATTGAAGATTGTGATTATATCCTTGTTTCAAGGATCGGACACTATCCCGAGGGAATTTTGAAAGGAAAAGGCAAGAAGGTCATTCAGACATTGGGGTATATTGACGAGGAAATACATAAGGCGGCAATAAAATGAGCAAGTCTGAATGATTTAAATAAAAAAACCTATTGACAAATCCAGGCATAAGACTTATGATTAAATACAACAAAATAAATATGAATACTTGGAATTAAACCAACTAGAAAAACTAGAGGCCATTCTTTCAATTAATGTTGAAAAAGAGGCCTTTTATTTTTACCTTAAAACATACTACACATATAGGAATACATAAAAATAGGAGGCTGGAACATGAGCAAATTTATTGATCGACCGAGGTACCTGTGTGCTTTGGGCGGAGCCATAGGAACAATCAAAACCCTGCCGAGGGCAGTCCCTGTGCTGCATGCGGCGGCAGGCTGCGGAAGCAATATTGAAAATGCCCTGAATTATGCTTCGGCATATTATGGAAGCGGCTACTGCGGCGGACAGGCGCTGTCGAGTTCAAACGTTTATGAGAATGAAATCGTTTTTGGCGGAGAGGGAAGGCTGGAGGAACAAATTGAAAACACCTTGAAGGTTGTGGACGGGGATCTTTATTTTGTCCTGACCGGGTGCATGGTCGAGATGATCGGGGATGATGTGAAATCCGTCACCAAAAAGTTTCAAAACAATAAAATCCAGGTTCTGTCGGCGGATACCGGAGGCTTCCACGGGAACTCCTTCAAGGGGTATGACATTGTATTGAGCACTCTCTTTAGAGATTTTACGGTAAAGAATGATTTAAAGAATGAAAAGCTCCTGAATCTTTGGGGTGTGGTTCCGTTACAGGACGTTTTCTGGAAAGGAAATCTGAATGTATTAAAGGGACTCCTAAGCGAATTGGGATATCATGTGAATACTTTTTTCGGCGAGGGAGAAACCCTGGACAACTTAAGAAATGCCGGAGCCGCAAGTCTTAACATCGTTGTTTCGGATACTTTCGGAGTCGAACCCGCAAAGGTATTTGAAGAGGTTCATGGCGTGCCTTATATAACCGTCCCGTTTCCCATCGGCGCACACGGTACTGAAAATTTCATACGGACCGTCGCCGCAGCCCTTGGAATTGAAAATGTCTTTGTGGAAAAGGTCATCAAGAAGCAAAAAGCCAGGTATTACAGCTACCTTGAGAGGCTTGCCGACGTATACAACGATCTGGACCTTCAGCGGTATGCGGTCATCGTAGGCGATTCGAATTACGCCCAGGCCCTTGCCAGGTACACCAGCGATGATCTTGGGTGGCTGCCGGAGCTTGTGGTTGTGACGGATATATTGACAGAAGAGGAAAAGGAAGCGGTGGCTTCCAGGTTTGAAAATTATAAATCGGGCCTGAGGCCAAAAGTGGTTTTCGATACCGACACTTCAAGCGTCAGGAAGCATCTGAACCAGCATTGGCCGGTAAATAACGGACATAAATATTATAACTCCTTCAATCCGGCGTTTATCTTCGGGAGCGGTTTCGAGAAGGATCTGGCGGACGATTTGAAGGTACCCCATTTAAGTGTTTCATATCCGATCTCAAACAGAGTGATTTTTGACAGGGCATATGCGGGCTATGACGGTGCCTTACGCCTCACGGAGGACGTATTCAGCACACTTGTAGGAGCCAGATAGAGGAGGGGAAAACAATGGATTTTATCAAAGAAAAGGCACCCCCGGTAAGAGAAGACCGGTTAAAGGCATGCAATGCATTTGGAGGCTCATGTTGTGAATTGAGCAAGCAGGGGAAGAAAGGCTGCCTCAACGGAATAAAAAGGACATTTGCGCAAACCCAGGGCTGTCAGTTGAATTTGAGCCTTGCCATCATCAATACCATCCGTGATGCGGTGGTTATTGTCCACTCTCCCCTGGGGTGCGGCGGAAGCAGCCTTGCAACGGCAGGGATCAGTAAAAACTTTCAGAAATTGAGAGATCCCAAAGCCAAAGGCTTGATCTGGCTCAACACAAACCTTGATGATTGTGATGTGGTCAACGGAGGGGAGGCAAAGCTTCGCGAAGCTGTACTCTATGCCGATTCGGAATTCAGGCCGGGTGCGATTATCGTCTTGAACAGCTGTGTCCCTGCGATTATCGGCGATGATATCGACAGTATCCTGGATGACCTGCAGCATCAAATTTCTGCAAAGATAGTTCCCATCCATTGCGAGGGCTTTAAAAGCAAAATTATGGCCAGTGCGTACGACTCCGTCTACCATGGCATTTTACGGAATCTGGTGGGAGATCGTGAAAAAGACACACGGATTTATGAAGATGAAATTGAAAGACAAAAGGAGCAATACCGCATCAGCAGGACAGTCAATATACTCAATGTCTCCTCCATGAGCAAGCAGGATGAGGATGAGCTGACCAGGCTTGTAAAAGCTCTTGGCCTTAATGTAAGGATTCTCCCCTGCTATGCACATCCGGATGATTTTCTGGACGTTTCCGATGCGGCATTGAATGTGAGCATATGCGCAACCCATGACGACTATTTTGTGGAGCATATTAAAGCGAAATACGGGATTCCCTTTGTTCTGAAAGCAATCCCCATAGGGATTAAGAATACCAATCAATGGCTGCTGGATATTGCGGAGTTTTTCGGCATCGGCGATATTGCCTCAAGACTGGTTCAAAATGAGACCCGGGAGCTGCTGGAAGCATTGGAGCCTTATAAGGAGAAGCTTAAAGGGAAAAAGGTATTCCTGGGCGGAGGGGAAATAAGGATTCTTTCTACTGCCGAGCTGCTGCAGGGGGTCGGAATGGAGGTTGTCGGCCTAAAAGGATATCATTACGACCACTTTGCCGATCCGCTTCTGGAAAAGGTTGAAAACAGCGAGAATATCGTTTTCAATGTTGCCACAGGCCAGCCCTTTGAGCAGGCAAATCTGCTGAAAAAGCTGAAGCCGGATATCTATATCGGACACTCGGGTACCAACGGCTATACGGCAAAGCAAGGGTTTCCGATTTTTCCTCTCTTCGGTCAGACTTCAATCTATATGGGCTATGCCGGGGCCTATGAAATTGTCAGAAAGATCGACCGCGTTCTGAGCAATCCCATGTTTAACAGAAATTTATCCGAAAACAGCAGGCTGCCTTATCATGAGGATTGGTTCGAGGAAAATCCCTTTAAATATATTGATGAGAGCGCAATACTTTAGGGAGGGCGTATCATGCTGACAGCATTATCAAAGGTAAATAAAAAATTATTCAGTTTTTATCTGATTATTGTTTTTTTTGCAGTGTGGGAAGTGTTCCCAAGATTGGGTTTTACAAATCCGGTATTTTTCCCGACACTTTCAAGCAATCTGGCGGAGGTAGGGAAAATCGGATATTTCCAAACCTTTCTGCATGTGGCTACAAGCCTGAAAAGAGTCGGATTAGGATTTGCCGCAGCCGCTTTGATTGCAGTGCCCATAGGATTTATTCTTGGAGGAGCATTTAAAAAGCTGGAGAGATTCCTGAAACCCCTTTTGACATTTCTGGCCCATATCCCTCCGTTCATATTGTTTCCTGTCATTATCGTCATTTACGGCATCGGTGAGGGAGCAATTTATACGGTGATCTGGTGGGCGGCCTTATGGCCTATAATGTTTACCACCATTGCAGGCGTAAGGCAGGTCAACCCCATTTATATCAAAAGCGCAAGATCCATGGGGGCCAACAGTTTTGTAATATTTTTCCGCATAGTTATTCCAAGCGTGCTGTCATCCATTTTCAATGGGCTGAAGACAGGCATGACACTGAGCTTCATGATGCTTATCGGTGCGGAGACCCTTGGTTCAACTTCCGGCATGGGCTGGTTGATTGCAAATTCACAGCAAATGGGGTTTGTTCCGAGAATTTATCTTGGAGTTATTCTGGTAGCAGTCATTGGGTTGGCTGTGAACTATATTTTTGAATGGCTTGAAAACAAAATTATCATATGGAAAGAAGTCGTTCCTGATAAGAGTATATGAAAGGAGGTGTAAAAATTTATGAAGAAAAATTTCGTTAAGATGAAAAACCTTGGGTATGGCAGCATTTCGATCCTTTTGTTTCTCGCAGTCTGGGAGCTTGCCTCAAGATATGAGCTGGTGGACGCTTCGGTAATACCGCCGCCGTCACGTGTACTCCAAGCAGTTATACAATCTGCCGGGTCAGGAGAGCTTTCTGCGCACACCCTCATCAGTTTGCGCAGGACCGTTACCGGCTTTCTGATATCACTGATTACGGCACTGCCCCTGGGATTTCTTCTTGGCACATTTTTCAAGACCTTTGAGAAAGCCCTGCTGCCATTCCTGCGGATGCTGGAAAAGCTGAATCCCTTTGCGCTTTTTCCGATTTTTATGATTTTTTTCGGCATCGGGGATGCGGAAAAGATTGCAATCATTTTCTGGGTCTCCCAGTGGCCGCTGCTGTTCAATACCATTGCAGGCGCAAAGGGGGTAGATCCCCTGATGCTGAAATCGGCCCGTTCCATGGGAGCCACCCGAAGGACGGTGTTTTTGAAAGTTATTCTGCCGTCGGCAGTACCCGATATTTTTACAGGGATAAAAATCAGCGCGCAGATATCCTTTTTTATGATCGTTGCTTCCGAGCTTGCCGGCGCCTATGAGGGGCTGGGGTGGTACTATCTTTCAACGGGTCAGTCTTATCAGGTTCCTTTGATGTTTGGCATTATCATTTTTATTACCATCCTCAGCCTCATCATCAATGTGTTATTTTCAAGGATAGAAAGACATTTCCTGGTATGGAAGGAGTCTGCGTTTCAAGAAGGGTAAAGGAATCAATTAAATTAAGATGGAGGTCATCGACATGATTTTAAAGAGAGCAAAAGCGTTGAAAATTTTATCATTCCTCATTGCAATTGCATTATTAACGCTGGGTATCGCTGCTTGCGGAAGCGGTTCAAAGGCTTCAAAGGAAAGCACCCAGGGCGCTACCGCGGCGAAGGTGGCGGAAAGTACCACAGCCGGCGCAAAAGAGTTGGTCCAGATTAAAACCTATTCGCGGAAAAACTGTACTTCAACGCCCATATTGGTTGCGGATAAAAAAGGTTTTTTTGAAGCGCAGGGACTTAAGATCGAATATACGGGAGAAATTCTGAAATCTGCAGAAATTCTTGCCTCTGTACTTAAAGGGAATAACGACTTTGCCGATACCCATCCGAATGCGCTGGCCACCTTTGTTGCCGGAGGGGCAAAAATCAAAGGCGTCGCACGGTCGATCATTGAGCCGGGTTCCGACGTTGATCCCAAATACCGTCATATGCGGTGGTATGCCACAGAGAAATCAGGGATAAAGACCTGGGACGACCTGATAAACTATAAAAAGGGCGAAAAGATCACCTCAAACGGTCTGGCGCCGCAGTGCACAACCTTTCTCTTAAGCACGATTTTTGACAAGTTTAAAGTAGGCAGGGACAGGATCAGCTTTGTGAACTTTGACACCGACCAGGCGGCATTACAGGCGGTTGAACAGGGCAATATCGATATAGCGGGCGTCCATCCCACCTTTTATGATCTGGCTGAATCCGCGGGGCTTGTAACAATCGGTGATTCCTCGGACGCAGGTCTGGGAGAAGCCGCCGGCGTATACCTCTACTATTTCACCGATGACTTTATCCAGAATAACCCGGATACTGTGCAGAAATTTGTAAATGCAGTAACGAAAGCTCAGGTTTGGGCGAACGAAAATCCGGTTGAAGCCGCTCAAATAACCTCGGACAATAACGGAGTAAAAACAACGGGGAGCCATTATTATTCCACAACGACAGAAATTCCTGAAGCTCAGATCAAGCCCTGGATCGATGACCTGATTGTCAATGGAAAGCTGAAGGAAAACCAGGTGCCCTTAGCAAATCTGATCACACATAAATTTGAAGTTAAATAATCGGCCGTATTCAGGATCCCAATCCCCTGACCTTGTCAAAGGAGGGGGAGGACTGGGAGAAAAACTTGAGAGGAGCATGGAGCTATGCCGTCCGCGTTAGCGCAAAATTTCACAGACACCCGCCCAAAGAATAATGCTTTATTCAAAGAGGATAGAATCGTCATAAGAGATTTAAACAAGACCTTTACCATAAAAAGAAATAATAGCAGTGAGAAAAAGGAATTTACAGCCTTAACCAATGTAAACCTCACAGTCAAAAGCGGAGAGTTTTTATCAATCGTAGGCCCCAGCGGCTGCGGGAAATCTACGCTTCTGGATCTTCTGGCGGGCTTGTCAAAACCTGATTCCGGTGAAATCCATATCGACGATAAATTGATTACAGGCCCGGCTCTTGACCGGGGAATAGTGCTTCAGGGCTATGCGCTGTTTCCCTGGAGGACAATCCGCCGGAATATTGAATTCGGACTTGAAATAAAAGGGATTAAGAAAGACGGAAGGAAGGAAATCAGCGACAGGTTTTTAAAGCTGGTGGGACTGCAGGGCTTTGAAGACCGGTATCCCTATGAATTATCCGGAGGCATGAAGCAAAGAGTTGCAATTGCAAGAGCCCTGGCTTATGACCCCGAAGTCCTGCTGATGGATGAGCCTTTTGCGGCTGTAGACGCGCAAACAAGGGAGGTAATGCAGGATGAGCTTCTCCGGATATGGGAGGAAACCAACAAAACCATCGTTTTCGTTACACACAGCATTGAAGAGGCTGCGCTGCTGGCGGACAGGGTGGTGGTCATGTCGGCAAATCCCGGGACCATCAAGGAAATCATTGATGTAGATCTTCCGAGGCCAAGACGCATCGGCGACGTAATAAATTCGGTAGATTTTACCTGGATCACCAACAAGATCAGGGGACTGCTGCAGAACAAAAACCATAGTGAGACCTTGAGCATTGTCGGGAATAATACCAATCTGGCAGAAGAAATCTCGCCTACGGCCAACATATAACCTATAATCTATACAAATTGGAGATGTGGGATTTATGATAGAAAACAAAACCCTGAAGGTTTACGGGATGACCTGCACCTTGTGTTCCATGACAATCGAAGCCGGGCTGGCAAGGCTGGACGGTATGATCAGGTCCTCGGTGAGCTATGCGGCTGAAAAGGTGTTTTTGGAATTCGAAAATACGGTTGTACAGGATTACGAAATCAAGAGGGCAATTGAAAAACTTGGTTTTTCCGTCAGCGATCATACCTCCGGATGCTTCGACAAAAAGAATGACCCCGGAGAGATAGAAAAAAGAAAAATCCTTACACGATTTCTATCGGCCCTTGTTTTAAGCTTTCCCCTCATATTGTGCATGATATCCGTAGGCGTAGGCTTTTGCCATGATATTCTTGATCCTGCCAGTGAGACCGCATGGGGGGCATTTCTGGATGAACTGAGGCGGAGAGCCTTGTTTCTCCACAATTGGATACTTCAACTGGCGCTGGCTACGCCTGTTCAGTTCATTATCGGAGCCAGGTTCTACAAAAATGCTTTCAGAGCTCTGCTTGCCAGGAAAGCCACGATGGATTTGCTGGTGGTTTTGGGGACCAGCGCTGCCTATCTGTACAGCGTTTATATTGTAGTATTTAAAAATTTTGAATATGTAACGGGACTGCAGGATATCTATTTTGAAGCCTCAGCGGTCATTATAACCCTTGTGCTCCTCGGTAAATACCTGGAAGCCTTAGCAAAGGGGAGGACGTCCAGGGCTATCCAGACACTGATGGGACTTAAGCCGAAAACCGCAAGAGTTCTGTATGACGGCAAGGAAACGGACATAGCAATAGACGATGTAAAAGTCGATGACATAGTAGTCGTAAGACCGGGTGAAAAAATACCCGTTGACGGCATCATTACCGATGGCTCTTCAACCATTGACGAGTCCATGCTGACAGGGGAAAGCTTCCCTGTATCCAAAGATAAAAATGATTTTGTAACGGGCGCGACCATAAACAAGCTGGGAACTTTTAAATTCAAGGCCACCAGGGTAGGGAACGACACCAGGCTTGCCGGAATCATAAGGACGGTGGAGGAAGCCCAAAGCAGCAAGGCTCCCATCCAAAAGATAGCAGATACTGTGTGCAGCTATTTTATCCCCTTTGTCATTTCCATTGCTGTGATTACCTTTTGCATATGGTATTTTGTGATTCTTAAGCACACCTTTTTCCTGATTGAGCTGCCCATTATTTATGCAGTATCGGTCTTGGTGGTATCCTGTCCCTGCGCTCTCGGGCTTGCGACGCCTACTGCAATCATGGTAGGCATGGGAAAAGCCGCTCAGAATGGGATTTTGATTAAAAAAAGCGAAGTCCTGGAGACGGCATATAAAATCCATACGGTAATTCTGGATAAAACGGGCACAATTACAACAGGCACGCCTGAAGTTACCGATATCATCGCAATAAATGACGGCGGTTATGATGAAAATGAGATAATCAACTATGCCGCAATCGCGGAAAAAAGGTCCGAACACCCTGTGGGTGAAGCAATATACCGTAGAGGAAAAGAAGCTTTCGACGAAGGAATCCTTGATCCGGAGAAATTCGAAACAATCCCGGGGAAAGGCGTATTGGCTGAAATTGAAGGGAAGAAAATAGTTATAGGAACGGTAAAGCTTATAACGGAAAAAGGGATAAGCATTGAAAAGTCCTTAAGTGTTCTGGACGCCTTGTATAGTGAAGGGAAAACCGTCAGCCTCCTGGCCATAAACGGCGAGCTGGCAGCGGTGATTGCCCTGGCGGACAAAGTCAGGGACAACTCAAGGGAAGCTGTGGCTCAGCTCAGGAAAATGGGGCTCAAGGTATATATGCTGACCGGAGATAATAAAAATACCGCTCATTATGTTGCGGGAAAAGTGGGTATTGAAAATATCATCGCGGAGGTTCTGCCGGAAGATAAGGTGAAGGAGATAGAAAAACTCAAAAACCGGAAAAAAGTGATTGCCATGGTGGGTGACGGAATAAACGACGCACCTGCGCTGGCAACTGCAGATATAGGCTTTGCCATCGGAACGGGAACCGATGTGGCCGTTGAGACGGGAGACATTGTCATATTGAAGGACAATCTTGCCGCCATCCCCATGGCAATAAGACTTTCGAAAAAAACCATGCGGAAAATAAAACAAAATCTCTTTTGGGCCTTTTTCTATAATCTCATCGGCATTCCTTTTGCCGCAAGCGGCCATCTGGACCCGATTATCGCAGCGGCGGCGATGGCTTTCAGTTCTATCTCAGTGCTGCTCAACTCGTTAAGCCTGAAGCGGTTTAAGGTGTAAAAGATAGGTAAGAAAACGGATAAAGGGCTGATAAGCGATGGATAAAAATGCAAATGAGCTTAAAAAGGAAATTGAAAAAATAAAAAAGCTTCTGGACCTCTCCGACTGCTGCGAGGGGGATAAAAACAGGAAAATGCTGCTGGATGAGTTTGAAAATTTATCTTATAGGTATTTTAAAAGCGCAGTAACAAGAATGAGGGATGTCCGCGGCGATGGTGACGGGATTTAGTAAAAATCATTGACTCGAGGCGGCTTTTGTGGTAGAATATTAAACATACTTAGCAAATAGGAATACTCGTAATAAATCCGTAAAACACTATGCTGACCAGAATTCTGGAGGCTTAAGTTTTTTCAAATAATGAAAAGACTTAAGCCTTTATTTTTTTATTATTGAACAGGGTATGGGGGCATGTCCCATTGGAAATTGAAACTTTTCTTTTTTTAATAGAGATTAAGGGGGGATTAGATGATGACCGGAGTGTTAAAAGACAGAATGACTTCAAAAGAAAGAATGGATGCATTTGCAGGGGGGACGCCTTATGACAGGATACCATGCAATGCCTTTATAGGAGAACATGCCGCGAGAGTAATAGGTATTACCGTACGCGAATATCATCATAATCCGGAGCTCACTGCAAAAGCGCAGCTGGCTGCACAAAGAACCTATGGCTCCGACGGAGTGGGTGTAGGCGTGGGCTTGACAGGAATGCCCGAAGCTTTGGGCAGTAAAGTGGAATATCCTTTGGAAAGTACGCCGTTTATATCTGACTATGCCGTGAAGGAATACAGTGATCTCGATAAGCTTCAGATTCCCGACCCTAGAAAGGATAAGAGGCTTTCTACCGTTCTAAGGGCTTCTGAAATTCTGCTGGAAGGGTCGAAGGGCGAGGTAAAAGTGTCCACCGGAGTTTGCGGCGCATTCAGCAGTGCCGGGAATTTGCGGGGAGCAGAAAAATTATTGAAGGACTTATATGTGTATCCCGAATTTGTACATAAGCTGCTCAGAATTATTACCGACAGCACCATTGCATTCATAAAGGAAGCCGGAAAACTCGGAGTTTCAATAGGGATAGGCGAACCTACGGCTTCGGGCAGTCTGATCAGCGCGAGGCAATTCAGGGAGTTTGTACTTCCATATCTTAAGGAGCTTTCTGATGCGATTATCCGTGTTGGAGCGCCTGCGCCTCAGCTCCATATTTGCGGAAATACAAAAAAGATCTGGAATGAGATGGCGGATTCGGGAGCAGGTTCTTTAAGCCTTGACAATGTGATTGACCTGGAAGATGCCAAAAAAGCCGTTGGAAACAGAGTTGTCCTGGTAGGCAATATCAAGCCGACGGATACCATGTATCTTGGAACACCCCAAACAGTAGAAGAAAATGTAAAAGAAAACCTCAGAAAGGCATATGACAGCTCCAAAGGATATGTTCTGGCTTTGGGCTGCGGACTGCCGACAAACACCAGGCCTGAAAACATTCATGCTTTGGTTGATTCGGCGAGAAGATACGGAAGGTATCCGCTGGACCCTGAGCTGTTTCAATAGAATGCGGTCATGGCGACAATATGATTTATACTAACGGTGTAGAATGAAAATAAAAATAATCGCATGTGAAGTAATGAAGGATGAGTTGATTTCGGTCCTGAAGGATAATGAGACCGATATGGAATTCCTATCGATGGGGCTTCACTTGTATCCGGAAAAATTAAACAGGGAACTGCAGCGGATAATCGACGGAGCAAAAGGATATGACAGAATTGTTCTTGCATTCGGTTTATGCGGAGGGGCGGGAAAAGGATTGGGTTCAAAGGATGCAACTCTGACAATGCCCAGGACACACGACTGCATACCTTTATTGCTCGGTTCAAGAGAAGCCTTTCTGGCTGAGAGGGAAAAGGAACTGGGGACATTTTATTTAACCTGCGGCTGGTTGAGGGGAGAAAAGTCTATTTTATCAGAGCATGCCAGAGTGAAGGAAAAGTATGGAGAAAAAAAGGCAAAAGGCATTATAAAAAGGGTCTATGACGCATATAAAAGAGTATTGTTCATCAGAACCGGCGGAAGCAATGAACCAAGCTATTTGGAGGGATCCTACGAAGTTGCCCGGCTGCTTGAACTAAAGCATGAAATTACAGATAATGATTTTACCTATATTCAAAAAATCGTATACGGACCCTGGGACAACGAAAATTTTGTGAATGTCGGACCAGGCAAATCCGTTGAAGAAGAAGCATTTTTCAAGGACGCAGCCATTTAAAATATACCGTAATAAAATAAATTTTACGAATTCTTGGTGATGTTGACCAGAGACACTGGAGACTGAGTTTGCTTTTAAAGAAAGCGGGTTCAGTCTTTTGTTTATAACGAGGCGCCCAAAAATGTCTCCCATCTCTATAGGTGGCGGATACCGAATTGGTGTTCAGGCGGTGAGCATATCGCTGCCTCGTTGAAACTCTGCTGATGAAATTAATTTTTTCTACAAACGAAAAAATTAGTTTTGAATTAGGTCGTTATAAAAATATTGGATCATATTCAACAGAATAGAGGGAGGGGTATTCAATGTCTGAAAGCTATTTCAAACTTAACGAAGGTAGCAGGTCCATTTCAAACGAGGATATCAAAAAGCTGCTGGAGCTTCTTGAAAATGTCAAGTTCGGTTCCATCACACTGGTGATCCAGAATAATAAGGTTGTACAGATCGAAAAAAATGAAAAAGTCAGGTTAAAGTAAGAGTGATTTATGATAACGATAAGTAATCTCAGTAAAACTTATATCACGCCCCAATTGAGCATTAAGGCAGTGGACAACATCAGCCTTAAAAATAAAAAGGTTCATAACAAAGTAAGCGGCAAAGGAATTAAAATATCAGAAAGGACAGAGCATTATGATTAATTTGAAGGAAAATACCTGCCCAAACAGGGAAGAGCGGGCCAACGGGATCAATGCCTACTACGGAAAAGCCAGCAAGCTTGTAAAGGACGTCCGGGAGGGAAATCTTACAAGCCGGGACCGTATTTTTCAACAAACCGGCGGCTGCGTGCTGAATTTTTACCTGACGGTGCGGGTAGCCACCATAAGAGATGCGGTAACCATATTTCATGCGCCTGTCGGATGCTCTTCTTCAGCTCTCGGTTACCGGGAGCTGTTCCAGGGCATACCGGTAAGCCTGGGACGGCCGGAGAAAATTGATCCTCACTGGCTTACAACCAACTTGTCCGAAAAGGATGTTATTTTCGGGGCCTCCGATAAGTTAAGGGCGGCAATTCTGAAGGCAGAGGAAAGATATCATCCCAAGGCCGTCTTTATAATGACTTCCTGCACATCGGGCATCATAGGGGAGGATATCGAAGGGGTTGTAAATGAGTTGCAGGAAGAAGTGAACGCCCGGCTGGTGCCGGTACATTGCGAAGGAGTGCGTTCCCGTCTTGTTCAGACCGGATACGACGCTTTCTGGCACGGAGTTCTTAAATATCTGGTCAAAAAGCCCGTGAAGAAGCAAAAAGACCTGGTCAACGTTGCCAGCATGCTTTCATACACCTGGCAAGACAGAATGGAGATTACAAGATTGCTGAGCAAATTGGGGCTCAGAGCAAATTTCGTCCCTGAGTTTGCCTCGGTGGAGCAGTTTGAAGTCTTGTCTGAAGCAGCTGTCACGGCTCCGCTCTGTCCGAGCTACACGGAATATCTTTCCCAAGGACTTGAGCAGGAATATGGAATACCCTACTTCCTGTACCCGTCTCCCATGGGCGTTGCACATACCGATGAATGGCTGCGCCAGATTGCCGGCTACACCGGAAAGGAAAAGGAAGCGGAGAAATTGATCGCAGAAGAACATGCCCAATGGGTACCCAAGCTGGAAGCCATACAAAAGGAATTTGAGAAGCTTAAGCCCAACGGTGAACGGATCAGCATCCTTGGCTCGCTGGGGCAGGGCAGATTGCTGGCTCAAACGCCCTATTTTACAGAGATTGGGGCATCTTCTCCGGTAACCATTGCACAGGACTTCGACAACCTCATCCTGGATGAGACGGAGCAGTTAATCAGCGAAGTCGGAGATTTCGACATCCTGGTAAATACCTTCCAGGCAGCCGAGGTTGCCCACATTACAAGAAAGCACAATCCGGATATAGTCCTTAGCTGTCCGTTTCAGGGCAGCGCATACAAGCGCGAGACAGGTCAGACCAGGACTCATTCGCTGCGGTGCGACGCCAGAGAGTGGAGTCTTCAGATGGGGTACAAGGGTGCGGTTTCCTGCGGGAATTTCCTGCTTCAGGCCATTAAGAACCGTTCCTTCCAGAAAACCATGCTGCACAAAACATCGGATACCTACCGCAAATGGTGGTATGAGCAGCCCAATCCCCTTCATTATTTAAAGCCCACAGGGGAAATAAATGCGTAAAGAAAGCCAACGAATTCAGTTGAAAGGAGAAACGTGCAATGGCAACAAGTCAAATTGATGAAGCCTTGGATAACGAGATAATAGAAGCTCCAAGATATTCCTGCGCCCTTGGCGGCGCATATACTGCTGCGCTGTATACCTTCGGGACAGTCCCGGTCCTGCATTCGGGTGCGGGCTGCGGACTTGGACAGCTATTCGGACAGCATTACGCCGGAGGACAGAATACGGGCGGACCCCAGGGAACTACAAGCAGCCCATGCTCCTGCCTTGTTGAGGAGCATGTGATTTTTGGAGGTGAAAAGAAACTGAGACACCTCCTGAACTCCACCATAGAATTGATGCCCGGTGATTTTTATGTCGTGCTCTCGGGCTGTGTTCCCTCACTCATAGGCGATGATGCCGATTCGGTGGTTCAGGAGTTCAGAGAAAAGGTTCCCATCGTACATGTCAAGACCGCCGGTTTTACCGGTAACTCATACCGCGGCTACGATCTGTATTTTGAAGCGGTAATTGACCAGCTCCTTACGGAACAGCCAAGGCAAAAACGCCTGGTGAACCTGCTGGGAATCGTACCCAGCCAGCATCCTTTATGGAAAGGGAACCTTCAGGTCATAAAACAGCTTTTAAACAAAATCGGCGTGGAGGCCAACACGATCTTTGCAGACCGGGACGGCCTGGGAGCATTGAGAAAAATCTCCGCCGCAGAGCTGAATCTGGTGTTTTCTCCCTGGACGGGGATTAAGACGGCGGAAAAACTGGAGGAGCGGTTCGGAACACCCTACGAAGTGATTTCCAGCGTTCCGGTAGGCCCTAAAGATACCAGTGAATTCTTGAGGAAAATAGGCAAGCTGCTGAATGTACCCGAGACCATCGTGGAAAATGTAATATGGGAAGAAGAGTGGAGTGCCTACAGGTACACTGAATTCGCGGGAGATTTGATCCTGGTGCTCCTGCCCCATGTCTATGCCGGTATTGTTGCCGACAGCGGCACTGCAATCTCTTTAACCCGGTACGGAGCCAATGAGCTGGGCTGGAATCCTGAAATAATAGTAATTACCGACGATCCGCCGCCTGAATACCGGGAGGCCATAGTAAAAAGCCTTACGGAAGGTCTGGAAAGCGCATTGAAGCCTGAGGTGGTGTTTGAGGCTGATGCATATAATATCAGCCAGGTATTGTCTAAGTTTACTTTGCAGGTTCTGCTGGCCAGTTCTCTTGAAAAATACCAGCCAAACGGCGAGGCGATTTATTTAAGCGTATCCTTTCCGATTTATGACAGGCTGATCCTTGACCGCACTTATGCGGGTTACCGGGGCGGGCTGGCTTTGGTGGAGGACCTTGCCAGGAACAATGCAGGCCCTTTGTAGGAGCAAAATGCAAATAGGGATGGAATAATTTTATTCTGCTATTGACAATTCCGTATTTTAAATTTAAAATAAATACAAATAAAACAGATATGATTACTAAGAATAAATGTAAATCGAAGGATGTTGACCAGAAAGACTGGAGACTAAATTTACTTCCCGAGTTGGCGGGGCAAGTGGATTTAGTCTTTTTTATTATTTAAAAGTATAGTATGCAGATAGAAATAATGTAAGGGAGGCTACAAAATGAGTGAAAGAGGCTTGAAATTCGACACGCTGCAAGTACACGCAGGCCAGGTGCCTGACCCTGCCACCGGCTCCAGAGCTGTGCCCATTTATCAGACCGCATCCTATGTTCTTGAAAATCAGGAAAGGGCGGAAATCCTTTTTTCCTTAAAAGAATTAGGGAATGTATATACGAGAATGGTAAATCCCACCAGTGATGTCTTTGAACAGAGAATTGCGGCGCTGGAAGGCGGAAGCGGAGCATTGGCCCTTGCCTCGGGAGCGGCGGCGGTTACCTATTCCATTTTGAATATTACAAGGGCGGGAGATGAAATTGTCGCGGCAAGCACACTTTACGGCGGGACCTACAACCTGTTTTCAACCACACTTCCCGATTATGGAATTAAGACGGTCTTTGTTAACCCCGACGATCCTGAGAATTTCAGAAAAGACATAACGGAGAAGACGAAGGCCTTGTATATTGAGTCCATCGGAAATCCAGGGATAAATCTTGTAGATATTGAGAAAGTTGCGGAGATCGCTCATGCGAATGGCATTCCCCTGATCGTTGACAATACCTTTGGAACTCCTTATCTTATCAAGCCTATCGAGTATGGCGCAGATGTGGTGGTTCATTCGGCGACAAAATTTATCGGAGGTCACGGCACGTCCATCGGGGGAGTGATTATTGACGGAGGCAGGTTTGACTGGTCGGCAAGCGGCAAATTTCCGGGCTTCACAACACCTGACAACAGCTACGGCGGCCTGAAGTTTTATGAACGCTTCAAGGGTATCGCCTATATTGTCAGGGCAAGAGTCAAGCTGCTCAGGGATACCGGAGCTGCAATCAGTCCCTTCAACTCCTTTTTATTCCTGCAGGGCCTTGAAACCCTTTCCCTGAGGGTCGATAAGCATGTTTCCAACACCCGCAGGATCGTTGAATTCCTAAAGGGTCATCCGTCGGTGACCTGGGTGAATTACCCGGAATTACCCGACAATAAGTATCACAGCCTTGCAGAAAAATATTTTCCCAGAGGAGCAGGCGCCATCTTTACCTTTGGAATCAAAGGAGGCATCGATCCTGCGAAAAAATTCATCGACGGTCTGGAAATATTCTCGCTCCTGGCAAATGTGGCCGATGCGAAATCACTGGTCATCCATCCGGCAAGCTCAACCCATGCACAGCTGTCTGAAGAAGAGCAGCTGCAAGCGGGGGTCACGCCCGACCAGGTCCGTCTGTCCATAGGAATCGAAGATGCGGATGATTTGATATGGGATCTGGACCAGGCTTTGAGAAAGGCCACCTGATACTACAACGAAAGCAACCGATTCATGCTTGCAGAAATAACGCATTAAAGCTTTGCGATTATTTCCGCAAGGCGCATAAATTGCGTGGAGGTAATCATGGGATCAATTAATATAAAAGAGCCGGAGGTTGTCATAAGAGAGGCAAGGCTTGGCTCAATTACAGGATTTGAAGGGACGGCGGGCCAGCTTGTCAAATGTGCCCATTCCGGCAATTTGAAAGACAGCGCCAGAAGTTTCAGCCAGTGCATGGGGTGCAGCTCGGGAAACGCCTTTTGCCAGCTGTCAATGATAAAGGATGCTGCCATTATAAATCATGCGCCCGTTGGCTGCGGAGGAGATTTCTTTACATTCAACTTTGTTTACAGGGTAGGTCAAATGGAGAGAAAACTGCCTTCGGTCATAGGCAGATACTTCAATACCAATATTGAAGAAAAGGATACGGTCTTTGGCGGGACTCAGAAGCTTAAGGCGGTAATACAAGAGGTATATGACAGGGTTAAGCCCAACGCCATATTTATAACGACGTCCTGTGCTTCGGGAATCATCGGGGATGATGTTGAGGGTACGGCCAACGACATGACGGAAGAGCTGGGCATCCCTGTGGTAGCCTGTTTCTGCGAAGGTTTCAAATCAAAGATATGGACGACAGGCTTTGATTCGGCCTATCACTCCATCATCCGGAAAATAGTCAAACCGCCAAGGGAAAAGACCAGGAAGGTAAATATTATTAATTTTTGGGGCAGTCATGTTTTTGATGAGCTTCTAGGCAGATTAGGGTATCAGGCCGACTATATCGTCCCTTTTTCAACGGTAGCGGAGCTTGAAAGGATTTCGGAAGCGGCAGCCACGATCCAGATATGCCCGACCCTTGGGACTTATTTGGGCGCGGCCCTTGAGCAGGTTTATGGAGTGCCGGAAATAAAGGCTCCACCGGCCTACGGAATTGCCGGAACCGATCTCTGGATGAGAGAACTGGGAAAAATCCTCGGGAAAGAAGAGGAAGTGGAAGAAATCATTCAAGAAGAGCATGCGAGGGTATTGCCGCTTATCGAAGAGTACCGGAAAAAGCTAAAGGGGAAAACTGCATACCTCACGGCAGGAGCGGCTCACGGGCATGCGCTGATTGCACTTTTGAGAGAATTGGGGCTTGAGGTGCAGGGCGCGGCAATTTTTCACCATGACCCCATTTATGACAACGGGGATATTCTGTCGGACGCTTTGGCCCATGCCGTCAACACTTACGGAGACGTACCCAACTATAATGTTTGCAATAAACAGGCCTATGAGCTTGTAAACATATTAAACAGGGTCAAGCCGGACATAATGATCGCCAGACACGGAGGGATGACTCTATGGGGCGCAAAGCTCGGCGTACCGACGCTTCTGATAGGAGATGAACAGTTCAGCTTCGGATACCAGGGAATAATAAACTACGCGGAGAGGATTATAGAGACGTTGGACAATAGAGAGTTCGTAAGCAACCTGGCCAAACATAGTTCGATGCCGTATACAAAATGGTGGCTTGACCAAAACCCGTTCTCGTTTCTTGGAGGTGGCGCAAGTGTTGAATCTTATTGAACAGCCCAGATTTTCCTGTGCCCTGGGGGCACAGCAGACCGTTGTCGCCATCAAGAGAGCCGTCCCCGTTTTGCATGCCGGACCGGGCTGCAGCGGGAAAATAAGCGCCCTCATCGGTCAGGGAGAAGGATATGCCGGCGGAAATACCATCCCCTGCACAAATGCCGGTGAATCCGACGTCGTATTCGGCGGAGAAGAGCATCTGCGGAGTATAATTGACGGAGCGTTCAAGGTCATTGATGCGGATATTTACGTTGTACTCACAGGCTGTACCTCGGATATTGTGGGCGATGACGTAGGGAGAGTGACGGCTGATTTCCAGGAGCTTGACAAGCCTATCGTTTATGCGGAAACAGGCGGATTCAAAAGTAATAACTATGTGAGCCATGAGAAAGTGGTTAACGCAATCATTGATCAATATGTGGATAAATTTTATACCGGCGGCAAAAAAATAAAAGGACTTGTCAATGTCTTTTCCGTGGTTCCCTATCAGGACCCGTACTGGAACGGAAATCTTGAAGAGATCAAGAGAATCCTTGAAGGAATCGGGCTGAAGGTAAATATTCTTTTCGGCAACGGCTCCAAAGGAATCGATGAGTGGAAAAGCATACCTGACGCTGAATTCAACATAGTGGCAAGCACATGGGTGGGCCTGGGTATTGCCGGGCATTTGAATGCCAAATACGGCACCCCTTATTTTCATTTTCCTTACTTGCCTGTCGGAGGAGCGGAAACAACAAAATTCCTAAGACACGTGGGAGAATTTACAGGCATTGAAAAAGACCGGGTTGAAGCTTTTATCAAAACCGAAGAGGAAAAATTTTATGCCCACATTGAAAGAACGGCGGATTTCATGCTTGAGTTCAGGTATGGGCTTCCAAGAAGGTTTTATTCCATTCTTGACGCTTCCTACGCCATCGGCGTTTCAAAGTTTTTGTTGAATGAATTGGGAATCATTCCTGCCAAACAATATATTATTGACGATACACCCGAAGAGCACAGGGAATGGATCCTCAATGAGTTCAAGCACATATCGGAAATAAGATCGGCAGAAGTTGAATTTTCAATCGACGGCGGGTATGTTCAGGAAGAAATAAGAAAGGATAAGCACAAAAACAGAGCGCTGATCCTTGGCAGCGGATGGGAAAGAGATCTTGCCAAAGAGCTGGAGGCTGATTTGCTGATTTTAAGCGTTCCTGTATTTTACAGGCTTGTTCTGAATTGCGGCTATGCAGGGTACAACGGCGGATTGAGGATGGTGGAGGATATCTATGACCGGGTTCTGGATACCTACAAATAAAACGGATCCCATCAGTTTCACAGGGGACACAAGAGATTGAAATGAAGGTTCTCTGTAAGTTCAAAATATTTTTCCATTTTCTATTGACAGGAGAGGGTTTTTACTTTAAAATTTAGTAAAACGATAGGAAAAGTTGGGTAAGCAAAAAGGAAGTCATTTTAGCCGTTTATTCATGACCGGAAGACAGGAGGCTAAGCTCACAGACGTAAGGGCTTGACCCTTTTACATCTAAGAAGGAATTCTATACGGAAATATAAATTTCTGCTGTTCGGAGGGGGTTAATGTGTCATATAAAATAGCTGTTGCAACCACAGATGGGAAGTATATAGACCAACATTTCGGAAGCAGCAAGGAATTTCATATTTTTGAGGTGGATGACAACGGAGAGTACATTTTCGTCGAAATTCGCAAAAAATCAGCGGACAATGAAGGCGAAAACAGCCATAAAGGTAATTTAAAAGCGTCGGCTGAAATTTTATCCGATTGCAGCAAGGTGTTGGTGGCTCAGATAGGATTGGGCGCCGAGCAATTCTTAAAATCAAAAGGAATAACAGCCTATTCGGTTTCGGACCGGATTGATAATGCTTTAATAAAATTGATAAATTATGATCGGAATCAAAAACGGCGCAACGCAAATCGCAATACAAGTCACCCATGATACTGAAAAATTAAAAGAAAAAATTATAATTAGGAGTGTATCCAATGGCAAAGAAAATCAAGCAAATAGCAATTTACGGGAAAGGCGGTATCGGCAAATCTACAACAACATCAAATATCAGTGCGGCTTTATCGACAGCCGGATATAGGGTCATGCAGTTTGGCTGTGATCCGAAGAGCGATTCTACCAATACTTTACGAGGGGGCAGATATATCCCTACCGTTCTTGATACCTTAAGGGAAAAGAATGTTGTAAAGGCAAATGAAGTGATTTTTGAAGGCTTTAACGGAATTTACTGTGTTGAAGCAGGCGGCCCGGCTCCCGGCGTCGGATGCGCAGGCAGGGGGATAATAACCGCCGTGCAATTGTTTAAGCAGCAAAAGGCATTTGAAGAGCTGGATCTGGACTTTGTAATCTACGATGTCCTTGGCGACGTTGTGTGCGGAGGCTTTGCAGTGCCCATCCGCGAAGGGATTGCAGAGCATGTGTTTACAGTATCTTCTGCAGACTTTATGGCCATCTATGCAGCAAACAATCTTTTTAAAGGCATCCAGAAGTATTCCAATTCAGGCGGAGCGCTGCTGGGGGGCGTAATTGCAAATTCAATAAACGCGCCTTATGCAAAAGAAATCATTGATGATTTTGTTAAACAGACCAATACGCAGGTGGTTGAATATGTGCCAAGATCTGTTACTGTTACACAGAGCGAGCTTCAAGGCAAAACTACGATTGAAGCGGCTCCGAATTCCAAGCAGGCAGATGTATACAGAAGCCTTGCGAAAAAGATCGCGGAGCATACGGAGTCAAAGGTGCCAACACCTCTGGAAGTCGGAGATCTCCGCGCCTGGGCATCCAAATGGGGCGATTATCTGTTGGCGCTTGAGACGGGAGAAGTTAGGACAGAAGCAGGGGCAAACATATAATTGGAAGCCCGCCGGATTACAATTTAACCCTTTGGAAAATATGACCGCACCGCCTAAAAGCGCGGCTTAATAGGAAAACTCTATCCCCAAATTTAATACGGAAATAAGCGAGAGAGGCGTTATACAGTAAAGAATAGCGTCTCTCTTTACGTATGATTGTAACTTTATTGGGCATCTCACCTTTTGCATATTATTTGGATTTTTCTTTTTCCTGTTGCTGCAATCGTTCAAGTTCGTGGATGTACCTGTCGTAGTCAGAATCAAAGAGTTTGCGAGGCATAATGCTTGGTATCATAGGTTTTCCCATCAGCGGCAGTTATTCGAAAATTTAGAATAACTGAACTCTCCTCTAATAATCTTTGGCGATTTGATTAAGCCATATACGAAATTGCACAGCTCTTTCGGAGTTGACCTTAACGCCCAAGGCAATAATCATATGCAATGCATAATGCATTTTTTCCCGCATGTTACATAAAACCGCTTTCATAATTACTGCTGCAACGTCAGCTAAGGCCCGGCGATGACTACATCCTGCTGACGACGGTGTGTGGACTGCAGATTAATCTCCGTCCGGCAGCAAGGCCCTCAATAAGTCGTGCATCTCAATGAACTTCTTTGTGCGTATATGTATTCGTTTCCCGAGACGGGCGGCAAGGTTTTTGGCAAACTCCCTGCAGGCGTCTTTATTGTACAACTGGATGGTGCTTAACCGTATCACTACGATGCCTTGCCTCTCAAGCCTGGCTGATCGCAGCATATCTCTGCCCTGCTCCGAAGGGCTGTTGTGATAAGCGAAGCTCTCATATTCGACAGCTAATTTCGCCTCTTTGTAATACATATCCGTATAGAAGCGGTTTTGTGCGAGCTGTCCCGTCTTACTTTTCACCAGGATCTCATGGTTAAAAACAGCACCGCTAAGTCCGTATCCTCCTAGTGCGTGGGGTAGTGTCAGGATCATATAGGCAAGAGACTCCATGATTGAAGCAGAACCATCTTTTAAATACTTCACCGCCCGTGCAGCGTTGTGATGTCCACGGTGCCCCTGGGTTTTCACAAGAAATTTTCTGAGTTTTTGCTCGGTCGAGATCGACTTGGAAGGTTCGCCGGGAGGATGCGCGCATAGTTCCAGCCCCAGGAGGATGAGCCGGTGAATGCTCAATTTGCTTGCAAGCTCCAAAAACAGCAATTCGGGCGATGCAACCGTTTTGTCGTTTCGCGTTGTTATCGCCCCGGTCGGAAGGGCGAGCTCACACGAGTGGACCAATTTACCATTTTTGCGAAATCGCGCATCGTGCTCGGAGACAGTAATATTAGGCGAGTCGGTGTCTGCGGTTTTAAAACCGATGACGTTGTCGATATAAGGGATATTCCACAATATGGCGGCTGAAAAGTGGCTTAAGTATTCTTTCATGAAAAAATCCAACTTATTATTGTATTATTGTACAAATTTTTGACTAGGGGACTAAATATCAGTTTAAATCCGCTTCTTAACACAAAAATTGTTAACATAATTTAAAAACACCTTATTTATTAGTCCCATAATCGAAATTTTGTACAGTATATCGGCGAATTGCCTTCAAAAACGCAAAATATGGGACTACTTAATATATTCTACCATAAAAAGGAATACAAGTCGATTTTTTTTTTGAATCGCATCTTTCAATAGACCATCTTTTTCTGTTTACCTAACTGCTTTAATGCAGACTTCACTGAATTGCTGATACTTCCGTCGGTTACGTCCTCCATTTTCACAATCTGGCTGTACCTTATTCCGTCATAATAATACAGTTTCAAACGGCGTTGCTGTGCTTTGGTCAGCTCGCCAATGGCGGCTAAAATCATAGCCTCAGTTACTTCTCTGATGTAGATTCCTCGGGGTTTCCACGAATACATCTTCCTTGCACCCAATTACTATGAAGAAAGAGTCGACAACTGTGATTTTACTCACTCCATTATCACTTTCATAACTCATACTTTCTAAAAACAAAGAGGCCAAACACGGTGGACATAAGCATGATAACAACTGAATTGATTACAATACTGATTGTCATGTCCGCTGAAAGCGGTGTTGAAGAAATTATCGCAGACATACCATAAATTGAGTGCCGCATACCTAATTCAACAATTTTTACAACACCGGAAGAAAAATTGCTCAGGTTTCTACTAGCAGACCAGAATGTTTCACTGAACAATACATAGCATAGGCAAACAATGATTGATGTGGTGCTGTTCCTTATTAACATCGAAAGCAGACAAATGACTGTCCCTAAAGCGGCGTAAATTGTAAAGCCGCAAATGATCATTGCAACGTACTCACCCGTCAGTATGTTGCTGATTTGACCGGAACTAAACAAAGCAATCAACTCAAATAGCAAGAAAACGGCGGCAGCTGTAGCCGATGAAAGAATAGCTTTTGACAAATAGATACGGGTGCGGCTTTTGCCTATAATCCATTTGTGCTGCCATGTTTTCCATTGATATTCTTGACCAATCAATACGGAGATTAGGATAGCAATTAAAATACCTAACCCTTTTTGATATTCTGTGCCTATCCGAAAAATATCCGCAATCCCCTTAAATGCGGTTAAATTTCCAAAGACCGAAATACCTACACGAATGTCTTGACGCATAGTCATCATCAGCAAGAAAGCAAGAATACCTGTAAATGTCATAATGCCATAAAGCAGTTTGCTTTTTCCAAACCTGTAAAGGTCGCTTCTCAATAGGTTAGTCATTCGCCGTACCCCCTCTTGTATACTGCATATACAGCTTTTCTAATGAAGTCCCATTCTGGAAAGCGTCGTGAGTAGATAGCTCCTTTACAATTTTACCCTCATGCAGAATACCAAGACGGGTAGCCACTTGTTCCAACTCGCTCAAAATATGGCTGGAAATCAGAATTGTCATATTGCTTTTATTTAAGCGTAATAACAGTTCACGCAGGTCGGCAATCCCATCGGGGTCAAGGCCATTCATCGGTTCGTCCAAGATAAGAATATCCGGCCTTTGCAATAGCGCCATCGCAAGTTTCAATCGCTGTGTCATTCCAAGCGAAAAATTCTTTACAGGCTTATGATTGCTATCTGCCAAACCGACAGTTTTCAAAACCTCCTTGATTTGGTGTTCATCATGCAGACCTAATAAATGCGCTTGTTCTTTCAGGTTTTCAAAAGCACTCATATTTAGGAAAAGCGACGGGTCATTGATTACTGCGGCAACCCGCCTTTCACGGCCATTTATTTTTGCTATGGAAACCGTCCCTCTGAAATTCTGTATTAGGCCTGTAAGAACACGGAGCAGGGTTGTTTTTCCGGAACCGTTTTTTCCAATCAGTCCGTAAATATCACCATGTTCTACATGGATAGAAGCGTCATTCAAAACGGTATTTGCTCCATACCGCATTTGGATGTTTTCTGCTGTTAAAACGTATTTGTTCAATTTACAAATCCTCCAATCAATAGGGGTTTGGTAAAGCTCGTATATCCATAAATAAATAGAGGACAAGAGCAACGGCGGTAATAACTAAAAGTGTAATTAAGATACCTTTCAGTAAGGATTTCATCATTCCTTTTTTCCACCTCCTCGACAGTTTTTTTACCGCTTCGGCTTCTTTCATATTGTGCTCTTTATGGTTCATAAAAAGCTCCTCTTTCATGGCTTGCAGTTCGGACTTGCAGTTATCGCATTCCGCAAAATGCTCCTCAATCAGCGCCTTGCTATCATTACTGCACACTCCGTCAAGATACAACGGAAGCAGGTCTTTTATAATCTCGCAAGATATTTTCATTTCATTACCTCCTGTAATTGCCTTTTTGCCCTGTAATAAATCAGCCTTGCCCAACTGTCAGTTTTCCCGAACAACTCTCCAATCTGTGAGAACGGCAGCTCTCCAAAGACCCGTAAAGTAAAAACCTCTTTGTATGGTTCACTTAGATTATGCAATTCAATGTGTAGCTGCTTTGCCGTAGCTTTGTCGAGGTAATCCGTCTCCAAATTGAGTAATGTATCCGGTATGTCTGTATCCAAGTCTGATACGATGCGCTTTTTCTTTTTATAGCGTGTAAAATAGGTGTTTTTTGCTATTTGACAAAGCCAAACATACAGCTTGCAAGACCCATTAAACTTATCTATGTGCTGCATTGCCTTAAAAAAGGTTTCTTGCGTTATTTCTTCTGCAAAGGGTTCATCCATACATAGGGATAGCACATATTTATATACATCGGAAAAGTATTCCGAATATATCTCACCGAAATCTGCCACTTTCTCACCTCCTCAATTATAAGACTTGAATTGCATGAAAACGTTTCAAACTTTTTTTATTTTCTTTCCGGCATTCGTCTGCGGGCTTTTTTTATAATACTTTACTTCTAGTTAACTCTATGATAAAAAGTGAATAGGGGATTACAATCCTGAAGAATGAATGCATTAATAACAAATTTGAAGAGGGGTATTGTATATGGAATGCTGGGAAAATGAATATTACTTCAGTAGTGACAAATCACTACTTTCCATTGATCGGATTCATCATCTGCTATCACAAAGCTACTGGGCAAACACGAGAAAAAAAGATACAATTGAAATGTCGGTAAGCAATTCTATCTGTTGTGGAATATATCATAATAGCCTTCAGGTAGGTTTTGCCCGTGTTGTCACAGATTTTGCAACAATATATTGGTTGTGTGATGTAATTGTTGATGAAGGACATAGAGGGAAAGGACTCGGGAAAAAGTTAATCGGGGTGATTACAAACTCCGAGGAACTAAAAGGGCTGAGGGGTATTTTGAGGACGAAGGATGCCCATGGACTTTATGAACAGAACGGATATGTCAGAGACGGAGAATACTTTATGGCCCGGGGATGTTAGCGAATGCGTCTTGATGAGGAAGGGAATATCTGGAGGATTCTTGGATAAAGAGGGGTAAAGGGAGGTTTGATGCCGATGTATAATGTTGGGATTTTGCTTTTTAATGACATTGAGCTCATGGATTTTGCAGGTCCCTGCGAAGTTTTTTCCGTTACTTCCGAACTCAATGAATATGGCCTTTTTAAGGTATTTACAGTGACCTGGGACGGAAATCCGGTAAAAACAGTGAATGGGTTAAAGGTTATACCCGATTTCAGTTTTGAGAATCATCCTCCTGTTGATATTCTGGTTATTCCGGGTGGCGTCGGCACGAAAACCGAAATGGACAGGGATAGCGTTCTTAGTTGGACTAAAATGAATTATGAAAACTCAAAGATAACGATGTCGGTCTGTTCCGGTGCAAGGATCCTGGGAAAACTCGGGCTGCTTGACAATGCGAAATCAACTACCCATCATGAGGTTATGGAACACCTTTTGCAGATAGCACCCACAACCATGATTGAAACCGATAAAAGGTTCGTCGATAACGGAAAGATAATGACATCCGGCGGAATATCCGCTGGAATTGATTTGTCTCTGTATGTTGTCGGAAAGTTATTTGGGAAAGATATCGCCGATAAAACGGCAGTATATATGGAATATGGGGATTGGAAGAAGTTGGTGTGAATTTAACCGGAGGTGTTTTGATATGCTGGAAAACGGAAGCGAAATATGCAACTGCAAAAAGACAAAATGTGCGAGGCATGGAAAATGTAAAGAGTGTATCGAGTACCATAACCAGTCCAGGAGTTTGCCTCTCCCATACTGTAAGCGGCCTAAAAAAAGTATTGTTAAGAAATTATTTGGTTGATGTATTTTTTTAGCAGATTTTAATAGTTGTCTGGTTTTATTCTTGAAGACATGGAGTACTTCTATTTAAAGTAGTGATATCTTTCCGGATGTGCTGAAAAGCTTAGGTGTGGCAATATATAGAATAATGATTGAAAATAAGGGGGGATAGTGTGTTAGAGTTATCAAATAATGAAAGACACATAATTGGTTCGCTATGCAAAACCAGAAAAGATGATGTTGTCCTGAGGTCCTGCATAGAAGGGAATATAGGTAGAATCTGGGTTAGAAGTAAAGGTGCTCCTAATTGTTCAGCGGTTGTTGCCGCTGATTTTTGTTTCCTGCTGGGCAGCTTTGAAGAAATAGACTATGAAGCACTAGCAGAACTATTAAGGGAGTATGGCAGAGGTAAAGTGATTATTTCGGAAGATAAATCTCTGGATTCGTTTATTGAAAGCCGATTTCCAATTAATTTTCAGAAGTACAAACGCTATGAATTCAATAAAGGGCTTACTAAATTTGACAAACAGTTGCTTGAAGAGTTCGGAACATCGGTTGAACCGGAATTTACAGTTGACAGGATGAGTGAAATATCCTATTTTCAGGCATTAAAAGATGGGTTTACTGCAGATTTTTGCTCGTTTTTTTCATCATTGGATAAATTTATTAAACATGGGATTGGGTATGTAGTCGTGAAGAATGGTGAAATAATTGCAGGGGCATCCTCCTATACATATTGCGAAGGGAGCATTGAAATTACAATCGGCACGAAAAAAGATTATCGGCGAAAAGGGCTGGCATTAGCTTGTGCATCAAAGTTAATCCTCGAATGTATAGACAGAAACATATATCCACGGTGGGATGCCGCAAATACAGAATCTGTGGCACTGGCGGAAAAGTTGGGATACCGTTTTGAAAAGGAATATGAAGTTTATTCTTTCTAAGGGGAAACAAAAAATGAAAGTAGCTATTTTGTCACTATAAAAATTATGTGTCCAACATTTCTTGCAAATTACCATAATTGCTGCTGGTGGGCATTACAAGTCTTGTACCTGCGACTTTCACCACGTCAAGATGACACTCTACCAGCATCGTATGTAGTATTCCATGGGAAAGAACCGCAAAATTTGCTACTTGACAAAGATAATATTTGTATGCATAATATTATATGCACGGTCGCTTAGCTCACCTGGTAGAGTATCGCTTTGACGTAGCGAGGGTAATTGGTTCGATCCCAATAGCGACCACCAAAGAATCGTAGATCATACGATTCTTTTTCAATTTATCGACATAAGAGCTATTTCCAGCATGGTTGATCATATGGCATTATTAATTTTTAAAATCAAATCGGCGAATTCATTTCGCCCGCAGCGAGGGAGTATGGGGGCATGCCTCCATTGGAAATTAAAGAGATTGTGAGAGGTCGGATATGCTATATAAAAAGATTAACAATACGGAATTGAATCCTTCCTGTATATGTCTTGGAACTACAGAAATAGGAACTGTAATGGATCGGACGGAGTCCTTCCGCATGCTGGATTTTTTCATGGACCGCGGAGGTAATTTTATAGACTCGGCACATGTATATGGCGATATGGCGTCAAAAGAAAAAAGCATGAGTGAAAAAACTATCGGCAGATGGCTTAAAGAACGGAATAACCGTGATAAGGTGATCATAGCCACTAAAGGTGGACATCCATCGCTTTCTTCAATGAATGTTCCCCGTCTTTCCAAAGCGGAGATTATCAAAGACCTTGATGAAAGCCTTGAATATATGGGTGTAGATTATATCGACCTTTATTGGTTACATAGAGACGATCCGGCTAGAGAAGTGAGCGAACTGGCAGGAGTATTGGATGAACTGGTGAAAGCCGGGAAAATCCGCTACTATGGGTTATCAAACTGGAAGCTTCCGCGATTCAGGGAGGCCGTCCAATATTCCGAGGAAAAAGGAATTGCTCCTCCGGTGGGCAGCCAGATTCTATGGAGTCTTGCCGAACCTGATATGACTGCGGTTGGAGATCCGACGATCGCAGCCATGGATGCAGCAACATGGGAGTTCCATTTAAAAACCTCTATTGCTGTTATCCCTTATACATCACAGGCCAGGGGCTTCTTTACGAAGCTAAAAGACGGGGATGCTCATCAATTGCAGGAATGGGTCAGGGCAATCTATTACACTGAAAAGAACCTGGCAAGACTTGAAAAGGTAAAAAAGATATCCGGAGAACTTGGAAGCACGGTAGAGGCTGTTGTCCTTGGGTACTTGATATGCCAGCCCTTTACTACGATTCCGGTTATCAGCTCCCGAAATCTGGAACAACTGACTGCCAGCCTGGAAGCAGCAGACTTGGAGTTGCCTGCCGGGATAATCGAATATCTGGAAAAACCGTAATGCAGAGTTTGAAAGAAATATTAAGCGTATATAGTGAATGAAATCATAAGCTGTCACAGATCATCAGCTTCTGCAATTTTCATTATATTCAGAAATTAGCCAGGGCAATCGGATTGTGTTTTAACAAAAAGGGAATAAAATTACTAGGTTTTTCTACTGCCTTTAGTGATTTATTATTTTTTACCTGCGTGATAAAGCTTGCGGTAATCCCTTGGCGACATGCCCTTGGTCTTCCGGAAAATCTTTGAAAACAGCAGCGGGTCGTCATAGCCTACGGACCTTGCAATGTCGCCGATGGCCAGATTTTCGTTCTTCATAAGCTCGCAGCCTTTGTTCATTCTGTAGTTGACCAGGAAATCCTGGAGGGAGGTGTTGAGCTGCTGCTTGAAAATGGAGCCCAGATAGCTCCTGTCCAGGCCGATATATCCGGCGATGTCATGAATGGCAATTTTTCTGGAATAATTCATCTCAATGAATTCAATGGTCTTTTTCATATACATTTCTTTCCGGTTGCTGGCATAGTCCATGGATTTGTCATTTGCGCATTCTTCTACAAGCAGGGAAAGGAAGACATATAAGTATCCCAATAAGCGGATTTCCCTGCCGTTTTGGAATTTCTGAGCCGCGATCATCTCATTAAAGCATTTTGCCATACTGTCATCCTTGTCATAAGTAAAAATGGGGTTATCGGCAGTCAGTAATGCTTTTTTCAGGTAAGCTTCCGCTTTAAGGCCGTGAAAGCCCACCCAGATATAGGTCCAGGGATCTTCAAAATCTGCCTGGTAATAGGTAATATAATTGGGACAAATCAAGAAGCCCTGTCCCTTCTGCAATTGGTAGACCTTATTGTCAAAACAGTATTTGCCCTTGCCATCCAGGACATAGTGAATGAGAAAATGATCCCTCACGGCAGGGCCGTAGGCATGGCCGGGTTCGCAGTTTTGTGTACCGCATTGATACATATTCAGATCGGCATGATTCAGGCTATAAAGCGGCACGTGTACTTCTTTGTAATTGGATTTTGTCTCCATTGTTATCATCACCCTATATAGCATTATACCATATTTCAATAGCATACTTCCATTTACTTATTCAAAAAAAGTTATAGAATTAATATTGTCATGCACATAACTGTAAATTTAATTTTTGGGTCAAAGGAGAATATTCATGAAAAAAATAGCTTTTATCGGAGCAGGCAGCTTCGGCTTTACCAGGGGACTTGTGAAGGACATCCTTTCATTCCCGGCATTGGCGGACAGTACAATAGCGCTTATGGATATCGATGACGACCGTCTTTCGGCTATAAAGAAAGCCATTGACAAGATTGTAGCAGCAGGGAATTATCCAGCAAAGGTCATAGCTACCAAGGACAGGGTGGAAGCACTGAAGGATGCGGATGGCGTCATTTGCACAATCCTTGCGGGCGGAGTCAACATCTGGCGTTCCGATGTAGAGATACCGAAAAAATACGGCGTAGATATAAATGTCGGCGATACCAGGGGACCCGCAGGTATATTCAGGGCATTGAGGACAATCCCTGTAATGCTGGATATAACAAAAGACATCGAGACCTATTGTCCAAACGCAATTTTCCTTAATTATACCAATCCGATGGCAATGCTGTGCAGGGCTATGCAAGGGCAGAGCAAGGTGCAGATTTCAGGTTTGTGCCACAGTGTGCAGGGTACCGCCGAAATGCTGGCAAAATGGATCGGCGCACCAATGGACGAAATTACATACCGGTGTGCCGGTATCAACCACCAGGCTTTTTATCTTGATTACAAATGGAAAGGCAAAGACGCCTATCCGCTTATTCGTGAAGCAATAACCACAAGGCCTGAAATCTATAATGAAGAAATCGTAAGAAATGAAATGTACCTGAATCTGGATTATTATGTAACTGAGTCCAGCGGGCACAATTCGGAATACAATGCATGGTTCAGGAAAAGGCCCGACCTCATCGAAAAGTATTGTACCCATGGTACAGGCTGGAATCCGGGCGTATATGGATATATTATGGATGAATACTTAAAGAGGGAAGATAGCTGGAAGAATGAAATAAACGAATGGTTGGCGAGTGACAAGGTTGAGCTTGAAAGAGGTCATGAATATGCGGCTTATATCTTCAACGCTATCTTCGGCGATGGGACCATGTTTGAATTTAACGGCAACGTCCGTAACTTCGGCTTGATCGACAACCTGCCGGAAGGATGCTGCGTTGAGGTTCCGGTGCTTGCTTCCAGGCGCGGACTGGATCCCATGCATGTAGGACCGCTGCCGGATCATCTGGCCGTACTTGTCAACACCAGTGCCCGTTGTGAAGAGCTGGCGGTGGAGGGAGCCATTACCGGCGATCCGAGAAAGATATTCCATGCCATTTGTATGGATCCTCTGACCTCAGCCGTATTGAGTCTTGCCGAAATCAAGCAGATGGTGGATGAGATGTTCGAGGCCAACAAAAAATGGCTGCCCCAGTTCAAACACTTCGCCTGAGACTTATAGCAGAACAACGGATTTATATCATTTTACAGGAGGCTTGAGATATGCCTAAAATTACATTTATGGGCGCCGGAAGTACCGTATTTGCAAAGAATGTGCTGGGTGACTGCATGATGACTCCGGCCCTGCAAAATTCACAAATCGCTCTGTTTGACATTGACCTTCAGCGGCTGAACGATTCGAAAAGCATGCTGGAAAATATCAATAAGAATAACGGCGGACATGCGGTGATAACCGCATATACCGATCGGAAAAAAGCGCTTGAAGGTGCGGACTATGTTGTTAATGCAATCCAGGTCGGCGGGTATAAACCCTGTACCGTGACGGATTTCGAAATTCCTAAAAAGTACGGCCTGCGCCAGACAATTGCCGATACTCTGGGCATCGGCGGTATATTCAGGGCATTGAGGACAATCCCGGTCATGCTGGATTTTGCCAGAGATATGGAAGCGGTCTGTCCTGACGCCTGGTTTTTGAACTACACGAATCCTATGGCTATGCTGACAGGAGCCATGCTGCGCGGGACCGGTGTCAAAACCGTTGGCTTATGCCACAGCGTTCAGGTGTGCGCATCAGGACTGCTGGACGGCGTTGGTATGGAGAAAGACGGCATCCAGTGGAAGATTGCAGGAATAAACCATATGGGATGGCTGCTGGAAATCACAAAGGACGGCAAGGATCTGTATCCTGAGATAAAAGAGCGTTCGAAGAGCCAGGGAGCACCGAAATGGGATATGGTCAGACATGAAATAATGCACACCTTCGGATATTATGTAACAGAATCAAGTGAACATAATGCCGAATATATGCCTTATTTTATAAAGAGCAAGTATCCTGAGCTGATCGAAAGGTATAATATACCTCTGGACGAGTATCCGCGCCGCTGCGTAAATCAGATTGCGGATTGGGAAAAGATGAGAGGGGACCTGGTCAATAACAAGGACTTGAAGCATGAACGTACCCACGAGTATGCATCCTATATCATGGAAGCCATGGAAACCGGTGTTCCATACAAAATCGGCGGCAACGTGCTTAATACCGGACTGATTACCAATCTGCCCTCCGAGGCCTGCGTCGAAGTGCCCTGCCTCGTGGACAGAAGCGGTGTTAGCCCATGTTTTGTCGGCGATCTTCCTGAGCAGCTGGCAGCACTGAACAGAACAAATATCAATGTCCAGTTGTTAGCCATAAAGGCAGCGATGACCTTGAAAAAGGAATACATTTATTATGCGGCAATGATGGACCCTCACACATCCGCCGAATTGTCCATTGACGATATCAAGGCGCTGTGCGACGACCTGATAGAGGCCCATGGCGACTGGCTTCCAAAGTATAAATAGCCGGTTTTTTCTATAAATAATAAAAACACCTCGTTTGTGATTGCGGCGAGGTGTTTTTTTATTACAATGCATATGCCCGCTCCTATAGATTGCGCTAAGTTATTTTGTCATTCTGAGCGAAGCGGAGATTCTTTTTTCGATATTCCTTCGGCGGCAGGCCCTTCTCTTTTTTGAATACCTTGGAGAACTGGAGGGGGTCTTCGTAGCCAATGGAACGTGAAATATCCCCAATGGACAGGCTGGTATTGTCCATAAGCTCGCAGGCCTTGTCCAGCCGGAAGGAGATGATGAATTCCTGGGGAGAGGCCTTGACATACTCTGAAAACAGCGAATACAAATAGCTGCGGTCCAGGCCGACCTGGCGTGCTATTTCAGCCACGTTGATTTTTCTCGAATAATTCATTTGAATATATTCAAGGGCTTTTTTTATATATTCTTCCTTCCGGTCAGAGCCTTTCTCGGCTATGCGGTCCAGGCCGGCTGTCTCGATCAGCCGCGAAAGAAATTCATAAAGGAGTCCAAGAAGCCGGAGCTCTCTGCCTTTTAATTGGTCTTTTGTTTCTATCATCCGAAGCAGGCAATCCTTCAGGAAGCTGTCGGAATCGTACCGGAACACCGGACAGTCTGCATTGAGTCCTGCCTGGTTCAGGTATGTTTCCGCCTTGAAGCCATTGAAGCCTACCCATGCATAGCTCCATGGATCCAGCATGTCTGCCTGGTAATGCACGATGGTGTTGGGACAGATCATGAAGCAATCATTCTCTTTCAAATGATATGTTTTCCCGTTTACCTGGAATATCCCTTTGCCGCCTAAAACATAGTGTATATTATAGTGGTCCCTTATTGCCGGGCCCCAGGAATGTCCGCTGCTGCAATCCTCAATACCACAACGGTACATATTAAGCTCCGTATGCCCCGGCTCGTTTATATAAATTTTCTCCAGCATATACGCCTTTCAATAAAACAGCAGTTTATCATCATACAACATTATACCATATTTATTTAACATCGGGCCATTTACTTTACCGCTGTGTAGGATAAAATAAAGATAGATGGCAAGGAGGATAAAGTTGAATGATAAACGCTGCTTATGAGATTGAAAGACTGGTACAATTCGGGCTTGCCCAGGGACTGATCGGAAAATGGGATACGGTTTCCGTACGAAATTCGTTAATGGAGCTTTTACAGATAGCGGAACCCTTTGTGGGAGAAGTTGCTCCTGTGAATGGAGAGTCTCCGATGGAGATTTTAAATAATTTGCTTGATTATGCTGCCGATGCAGGGATTCTCACGGAAAACACCATTACATACAGAGATTTGCTTGATACAAAAATAATGGGGCTGCTGATGCCAAGGCAGTCGGAGGTGGTAAGCGAGTTTTACGGTACTGCGGAGAAGCATTCCATTAAGAAGGCTACCGACGATTACTACCATTTGTCCAGGGTTTCAAATTATATCCGAATGGACAGGATTGCAAAGAATCTGTACTGGCTGACGCCTTCCCACTATGGCGATATTGAGATCACCGTCAATCTCTCAAAGCCGGAAAAGGACCCCAGGGCCATTGCGGCTGCCAGGAACCTGAAGCAGAGCAATTATCCCAAATGTCTTTTGTGCCTGGAGAACGTAGGCTACCCCGGCAGGGTCAATCATCCGGCAAGGCAGAATCACAGGGTCATTCCGGTGGAACTGAATAAGGAGCAGTGGTATTTGCAGTATTCTCCCTATGTCTATTATAATGAGCACTGCATCGTATTCTGCGAAGAGCACCGTCCTATGAAATTATGCAAAGAGTCTTTTATAAGGCTTTTGGATTACGTGGAGCTGTTTCCGCACTATTTTATCGGTTCTAATGCAGATTTGCCCATTGTGGGCGGTTCCATCCTGAGTCATGACCATTTCCAGGGCGGGCGTCACAAATTCCCCATGGAAATGGCGTCCGTTGAAAAAGAATTCACCCATAAGGATTTTCCGGGAATAAGGGCCGGAATTGTCAAGTGGCCTATGTCTGTGGTAAGATTGTCCGGAGCGGATAAGGACGGGCTTGTAAACATGGCAATGTATCTGCTTGAGCAATGGAGAGGGTACAGTGACCCTGAAGCTCAAGTGTTGTCCTACAGTGAAGAAAAAGGTGAAAAAATTCCCCATAACACCATAACGCCTATCGCAAGAAAAAATGACGCAGGCGAATTTGAGCTGGACCTGGTGTTAAGAAACAACCGCACATCACAGGAGCATCCTTTTGGGATTTTCCACCCCCATGAAGAATTGCACCATATAAAAAAGGAAAATATCGGCCTCATTGAGGTAATGGGCCTGGCAGTGCTGCCGGGGCGGCTTGAGGAAGAAATTAAGGCGATAGAGCCTTTGCTCAGCGGCGAAAAAGCCTTTAATCAGGAAGAGATGAAGGCGGATGAAATGCTGGGAAAGCACATCCCCTGGATTCAGTCTATGATTGCCAAATATGGGGTGTTGGACGGCAAAGACCGGACCAACAAGATACTTCAGGATGAAATCGGGAGCATATTTGTGCGGGTACTTGAAGACTCGGGAGTATACAAAAGGGATGACTCAGGGCAGAAGGCCTTTGTGAAGTTTATGGAATATGTGCGTTTCCAGTAAAGCTGCTGAAACTATACATACATATAGATGGCAATAAACCGGAGAATATTGATTATTGGAGGTAAGACAATGACAATCAATGAGTTAAGGAAGAAGTTTATTGAGGTTTACGGCGGCAATGAGGAGGGACTGAGAGCTTTTTCCTCACCGGGCAGGGTAAACCTGATTGGGGAGCATACCGACTACAACGGCGGATATGTCTTTCCGGCGGCTCTGACCTTGAATTCCACCGTACTTGCAAGGGCAAGAGACGACAGAAAGGTCCGGCTGATGGCCACGGATCTTGAAATCCTTGTAGAAGGGGATTTAGACGAACTTGAGAAATACAAGTCCCTTAAATGGGGCAATTACCAGCTGGGGGTTGCCGACGTGCTTCAAAAGGCCGGCTACAAGCTGGTAGGCTGCGATTTGCTCTATTTTGATACGGTGCCTTTGGGCTCAGGGCTGTCTTCCTCTGCCGCTATTGAGGTTGCTACAGCGGTTGCGCTTATCTCCCTGGGTGATCCGGAATTTGGGAAAAGTAAAAAAATAGACATGGTTGAAATGGCCGTACTCAGCCAGAAGGCTGAAAACCAATATGTGGGAGTCAACTGCGGCATTATGGACCAGTTTGCATCCGCAATGGGCAAAGCGAATCATGCCATTTTCTTGAATTGCAAAAACCTGGATTACAAGCATGTTCCGTTAAATATAAAGGGCTATAAAATTGTCCTTGCCAATACAAACAAAAAAAGAGGGCTGGGAGAATCGAAATATAACGAAAGACGCAGCCAGTGTGAAGCAGGCTATGAACTGCTGAAACCCGCCCTTCCTGAGGCGACCTGCCTTGGAGATATCTCGTTTGAGCAGTTCCGGCAGCATCAACATTTGATAAAGGATGATGTGATAAGAAAAAGAGTGGAGCATGTCATCGCCGAAGACGACAGGGTACTCAAGTCTATCGAAGCCTTGCAGAAGGATGATATTGAGCTGTTCGGCAAATACATGATAGCCTCCCATGATTCACTCAGGGATTTATATGAAGTAACCGGCTTTGAGCTGGATACACTTGTGGAAGAAGCGCTAAAGATAAAGGGCACCGCCGGCTCAAGGATGACGGGAGCAGGCTTTGGCGGCTGTACGGTGAGTATCGTCCTTGACGAAGCGGTAGATGCTTTCATCCGTGAAGTGGGTAGAAATTATCTGGAGAAAACCGGTTTGAAAGCTGATTTCTATATCTCCGAAGTAGGAGACGGAGGTAGGGAAATCCAGCTATAAGAATTGAATTAGGGGACATTTCCCAACGAAAAAGGACTTTCTGCGAGAGAGAGGTGTGTCCCCTTACATTAAACGAAACGGAGGTAGAATCATGGCTATTTTAATTACAGGGGGGGCCGGTTATATTGGCAGCCATACAGCAGCAGAACTGCTGGATGCGAATGAAGAAATCATCATTTTGGATAATCTCCAGAAGGGCCATATAGGTGCGGTACAAGGAGGGAAATTCAGCAAAGGCGACCTCCGCGACGACGAGTTCCTTGATAAGGTTTTCAGGGAAAACAGCATAGACGCAGTGATCCATTTTGCGGCAGATTCCCTTGTAGGGGAAAGCGTCAGCGATCCTTTGAAATATTATAACAACAATATGGTGTCAACACTCCGTCTGCTGACAAAAATGAAGGAGTACGACGTTCAAAAAATCGTTTTCTCATCGACGGCGGCTACGTATGGAGAGCCGGAGAACACACCCATCCTGGAAGCGGACCGTACGCTGCCGACCAATCCTTACGGCGAAACGAAGCTTTCGGTGGAAAAGGCTTTGAAATGGGCAGATAATGCGTATGGGATCAAGTATGTCTCACTCAGGTATTTCAATGCCGCAGGTGCCCATATCAGCGGAAAAATCGGGGAGGATCACAGCCCCGAATCCCATTTGATACCCATCATACTTCAGGTGGCCCTGGGTAAGAGAGAGTCTATACAGATTTTCGGGGACGATTATAACACTCCTGACGGAAGCTGTGTAAGGGACTACATTCATGTAACCGATTTGGCCCAGGCCCACATTCTGGCGTTGAAAAAGCTCAGGAATGGCGGAGACAGCAGCGTTTACAATCTGGGCAACGGCAAGGGCTTCTCCGTCAAGGAGGTAGTGGCTCTGGTCCGCCAGGTTACGGGCATTGATATTAAAGAAATCATTGCTCCAAGAAGGGCAGGAGACCCGGCAGTGCTGATCGCCTCTTCGGAAAAGATTCAGAAGGAGCTCAAATGGGAGCCCAAATACAACGAGCTTTCCACCATCATTGAGACAGCCTGGAACTGGCACAAAAACCATCCGGACGGATATAACGAGGCGTCAAAAATATCCTCACTTCCATAAGTGGCGGGTATTGAAATCACCAAAAAAATGGAGTATATTCTTGAAGGGATGGTTTTACTTCGGTTGGGCCGGAGTAAAGCAGTCCCTTCTTAGCTATAAAAGCGAATTATACAGGAGGATGGAGGGAAAAAAATGGGTTATTTGAGCAAATTGGAAGAAGAATTGTCAAGCTATATGCCTCCTTTGACTAAAAGGGAAGATTTCGATGATTTCTGGAAGGAAACAATAAAAGCGGCACATGAAGTGCCATTGAATCCTGAAAGCAGGCCGTATGACTTTCCCAGTCCGCATGTGAAGGTTTATGACATTTCCTATAACGGCTTTGACGATACCCGGATACACGGCTGGTACATGGTTCCGGCTTTTTTGAAACAGGATGAGTTTCCATGCCTCATCCATTACCATGGCTTTACCGGTGACAGAGGGATGCCCGCTGATTTCATGCAGTGGATTATGATGGGAGCGGCGGTATTATCCATAGACTGCAGGCAGCAATGCGGAGAGACCGGAGACCATACTCGATATACCCATGGAGCGACACAGAGTGTAATCTGCCACGGTATCCTGGATAAAATGGAATACTATTTCAGAGCGGTATACATGGACTGCCTGAAAGCCATTGATTTTGCGTGCAGCCGGTCCGAGACAGATGAAAGCCGGATTATCATTGAAGGCGGAAGTCAGGGCGGCGCTTTGGGCATGGCGGTATGTTCCCTGGATCAAAGGCCCTGGCTGGCAATGCTTGATGTACCAAGCAACAGCAACATTGAAAAAAGAGTAGAGGGAGCCAACGGTTCGTTTTCTGCCGTAACGGATTACCTGAAGGTTTATCCCCATCGGGTGGAAAAGGTATTCGAGACCCTCAGCTATTTTGATACAATGAATATGGCCGACAGGATTCAGTGTCCGGTGCTGGCTTCGGTGGGCTTGAAGGATCCTGTCTGTCCTGCGCAAATGTATTTTGCTTCCTACAACAGGATCAAGTCTGCGCGGGAAATCCGCCTGTATCCTTTTAACGGACATGAAGGCGGGGGAAGAGTACATAATGAAATAAAATTAAGGTTTTTACGTGAACATTTGAAATTTGAAAGGTGAGGTTGAAAAATGAGCCCGTTTGAAATTATTATGCTTTTGTGCTTTGGCGCCGCATGGCCCTTTTCCATTTATAAATCCTATAAATCCCGGAAGAATTCGGGAAAAAGCGTTGCTTTTCTGTATATTATTGTTGTAGGATATATTGCGGGAATACTACATAAATTAATCTATAATTATGATGCCGTCATATTCCTGTATGTTTTGAACAGCATCATGGTCACCATCGACATTTTGCTTTATTTTAGAAATAAAAGGCTGGCCGGGCCGGAAGCTTCAGAATCCTGAAATTGCCGGCGGAGCCGCCGCCGGGTGGGGGCACTGTGAAAACACAGCGGACGGATAAGACAGGCTGTTCCCCTGTATAAAATAAGATTTTTCGGAGGAAATCGCTATGCTGCTGGCAGATAAATGGAAAGACTATGAGCTCCTGGATACCGGCGGGGGAGAAAAGCTTGAGCGCTGGGGTGGATATGTGCTCAGGCGGCCTGACCCTCAGGCGATCTGGCCGGTCATGGGCAACGAGAAAATGTGGGCCTCGGCGGACGCTCATTATCACCGCAGCTCGAGCGGAGGCGGAAGCTGGGAATACAAGCGTACCCTTCTCGCAAAATGGACCGTAAGCTACGGTAAACTGTCTTTTTACATTGAGCCTACGGGCTTCAAGCATACCGGACTCTTCCCCGAGCAAGCCGTCAACTGGGATTGGATGATGGAGAAGATAAGGTCACGCCAGGGCAAGGTAAACGTATTGAACCTTTTCGGGTATACCGGAGGCGCTACGGTAGCCGCTGCGTATGCGGGAGCTGAGGTTTGCCATGTCGATGCATCCAAGGGAATGGTTACGCGTGCAAAGGAAAACCTTATGCTTTCCGGGCTTCATTCAAACCCTGTTCGCTTTATTACGGACGACGCCATTAAATTTGCAGGCAGGGAAAAGAGGCGTGAAAAATATTATGACGCAATTATCATGGACCCTCCTTCCTATGGGCGCGGCCCCAACGGAGAGCTCTGGAAAATAGAGGAGGAGCTCTTTGGCTTGATAAAAGCCTGCATGGAGATACTCACACCCAATCCGCTGTTTTTCCTTGTCAATTCCTATACGACGGGACTGTCTCCCACCGTCATTAAAAACATGCTTGCCATGTCTGTCGGGAGAAAGTTTGGCGGCAGTTTAAATGCCGAGGAGGTAGGATTGCCTGTCACGGCTTCAGGGCTGGTGCTTCCCTGCGGAGCCTCCGGCAGATGGGAGTCCTGACGGTGGATGCCATAAAAATACTCTTTGAAGATAATCATTTGCTGGTGGTGGAGAAACCGCCCAATATGCTGTCGCAAAGCGATAATACAGGCGACCCCGACCTGCTGACGCTATTGAAGGAAGATTTAAGAAAGCGGTACAACAAGCCCGGCGAAGCGTTCCTGGGGCTTGTTCACAGACTGGACCGGCCGGTGGGCGGGGTCATGGTCTTCGGGAAAACCTCCAAGTCGGCCTCCCGGCTGTCGGAGCAGATAAGAAACGGGAGCTTCAAAAAAACCTATCTGGCAGTGGTAGAAGGTTTACCTCAGGATGAATCCGGCACTCTGGAGCATTTTCTTGAAAAAGATGAGAAAACCAATACGGTCACTGTCGTTTCTCCACAGTCAGGCAGAGGTAAAAAAGCGGTTTTGGACTATAAAGTGCTGGAAAGCAGCGAAGGTCTTTCGCTGGTCAGGATAAACCTGCATACAGGACGGTCGCACCAGATAAGAGTGCAGTTTTCCGCAATCGGGCATCCGTTGTGGGGCGATAGAAAGTATGGAGCAACGGATAGCACAAAAGAGCAGGACATAGCATTGTGGTCAGTCGGAATCCGATTGGCACATCCCACCTTAAAGCAGGAAATGGTATTTGCGGCTGTGCCGCCGGCAGTATATCCCTGGTCCGGATTTAATCCGGATGTGTTTGCAGGGTCAGTCGGAATGGAAGTATAGAGCACACTCAGAAGAGTTTCGCAGCAAAGATAGACGAGTTGGCACAGGCTGCCCTGTTAATTTACACAATCTTAATGTTGTAATACTGCAAATGTATGTCAAGTGATTTTTATATGTATCCGGAATTCATTCGTATATTGCAATGCCTTTTTTTATAGTATATAGTGTTACTATGTGTATTGGGTGGTATTTTACTAAAGATAAACGGCAGTAATGCTATAAATCGGGTCAAAATATGAAAATAGGGTCAGTATTTAAGAGTATTTTTTTCAGCAATCAGCCTTTAACGGGCCGGAATTATAAAAAAAGCAGAACCTTTTCGATTTTTGAAGGCGGCTCTGCCAGAACAATCTTCAACTTAACCAGCGGTGCGTTTCTGGCGGGTTTCGCCAGCTATCTGGGCGCGGGAGACAGCTTCAACGGAATCATCGGCGCAATTCCCGTGTTGGCGGGGATCATACAGATGATTTCTCCCATTGTATTTGAGAAGATGGAGAAGAGAAAGCTGACAGTTTCCCTGCTGTGCCTCTTGCACCGGGTGCTGCTGGGTCTCATGGTTTTCATACCCTTTCTGGCAAAAGGCCAGACCACGCGGCTTGTTTTGGTGGCGGCGGTTTATTTTATCTCCTACCTGGCAGTTTCCTTCATCAATCCGGCGGCCTCCGGCTGGCTCATCGATTTGGTGCCCGACAGTATCAGAGGAAGGTATTTCGGCATCAGGGAATCTTATGTGCTGGGGGCGGCAACTGTTTTTACCCTGATTATGGGCAGAGTACTGGATATTTATAAAGGGAACGGCAATGAGTACGGCGGCTTCATTGTAATGTTTTCATTCGTGCTGGTTCTGGCCGTCGGCAACTTTGTCATCTGGCTTTTGATCAAGGAACCGCCTGTAAAAAGAAACAAATCCCAATTGAGCCTGAGAAGTGTCATAACAATTCCTTTAAAAGACCGGAAATTCAAAAAAATCGTGCTGTTATTCGTTCTCTGGAATATCGGCGTTCAAGTCGGAGGGCCTTTCTTTTCGGTTTATATGGTGACGGGGCTTAAGCTGAACTATACATACATCATGGTAGTCGGCATGCTGGGCACTCTGGTAAATACCATCGTGGTAAGGTTCTGGGGCAGGCTGGCCGACAGGAAGTCCTGGGTATATGTCATCAAGCTGTCCATTTTGATGCTTGCAGTGACGCACTTCTGCTGGTTTTTTGTAAATCCTTCAACGGCATACATCCTTGTGCCCTTGATGCACATCACCGGAGGTCTTGCATGGGCAGGCATAGGAATTTCCTCTTTCAATATTCAGTTTACTTATTCCCCCGAAGAAGGCCGGACGGTCTACATCGGCTTTAATGCGGCGCTCAGCGGCCTTATCGGCTTCATGAGTACGCTGGTGGGGTCTTTCGTGCTGTTTTTATTGCATTCCTTTAAATTGAACCTCCATGGCTTTACCATCGGCAGCATGCAGGTTATTTTTGCAATATCCGGTATTTTGCTGGGGGTTTGCGCAGCTTATATACACCTTTTCATAAACCCGGAATCCGAATAAGGCGAATTGGGCGGTAATGCAACTCACTCTCCGGAATCCGGCAGCTTTTGCCTTGTTTCCTCCAGTTTTTCTTCAATATTTTCCCTTTTAATGGTGCTAAGAAAGGAAAGCTTGTAATTCAGGGCTTTTTCCAGCATTTCGCAGGCCTTTTCCACCTGGCCCATGTCCAAAAGCAGCAAGCCGAAGTTATAATAAGCCTCGGGGAACGAAGGATTTTTGGATATCAGCTTTTCATAGATTTCCGCCGATTTTTCAAATTGCCCTGTCAGGTGGTAAACCTGGCCGACATTGTCCAATATCACCGTGTTGGCTTCGTTGTATTCATAAGCCTCCAGGTTGAATTGGAGGGCCTTTTCAAGGTCGCCTTTCAATATGAGAAGGTATCCCAGGCTGCCGTAGATGGTTGAAGTTTTATACTCCTGGATGACGGTTTCAAGCAAAGCCACGGCGTCGTCCAGACAGCCTTTTTTCCAATATACCAGCGCAAGATTTGATTTTGCAAGCATTTCACTGTCTTTGTCGGGATGTGAGCTTATGAGCTTGTTGAGAATTGCCTCCGACTCGTCAAGTATGCCGTTTTTCAGAAGAAGATAGGCATAGGAGCTGGTAGTGGCGGGCTTGGCCTTTCCGGTCCTATATGCTTTCTCAAACCAGTTGATAGCCTCTTCCAGACTGCCCCTGGAGTATTTCATGCCTCCCATGTATGCAAACAAAGACGGGCGGTTTCTATAAAGCAAAAGTGCTATTGCCAGCAGAATTGCTGCCAGCCCCAACAGCGCGTTATAAGAGAACAGAAGAATGATTACAATTAAAGGAATCAGGAATTTCACCAGGAAACCCATTATTTTTCCACCCATTTGGCAGACCTCCAACATGTTTTGATAAAAAATACAATAACAGTATATCCTTTCGTAAACGTTACTGCAATAGAAGATCATGTGGTCTTCAATAGTTCCGTCGGTTGACCATTCCCATGAAATAGCACAATTTGCAATGTTCTTAGCATGATTAACATTAAATATAGTAAAACGTTTGAATATAATAAGATAGGAACAATGAAGCAGAGTATTAGAGGATAAAGGAGCGCAGCCATGCAAATTATTAAAAGAAGCAACGGACAGGTATTTCTATTTGCCAATGCCCTATTATGGGGGTCATCCTATATATGGTCAAAAATGCTTCTGTCCTACATACCGCGTTTTTCAATATTGCTGATATGCGCTGTGGCAGGCCTTGTTGTCACTGCTGTGATGTTTTATCCGTCCATCAGGCACATTACCGTAACAACCCTGCTTATCAGCATGGCAATCAGCGGGTTGTCAATTGCAAGCAACACATTTTGCATGCTGGCCCTTCAATATACCAGCAGTTCCAATACCGCGTTCATCGTCCAGATGTCGGTAGTTATGACTCCGCTGATTATGGCTCTGATGGAAAAGAGGAGGCCTGAAGCCAAAACCGTCATTTGCTCGATGCTGGCTTTGGTAGGTATTTTCCTGCTTACCGGCGACATCAGCAGCTTCCGGTTAAAGGCGGGTGACATTCTCGCTTTATGCAATGCCCTGTTTTTCTCATTGTACCTGGTAGCTTTAAAAATGGCGGCAAACAAGGTGAATTCCGTACACTTCACATTTATTCATCACTCAATGAATTCGCTTGTTTTTCTGGTGCTGGTCCTGTTTTTGGAACGCGGCCGCCTGAATGCCGGTGTGCTTGCAAATCCCACAGTTCTCCTGCTGCTTGCGGCAAGTGCGCTGGTCGTGATATTTACAACACTGGTACAGAGTACTTCAATTAAATTTGTCAGGCCTGAAAAAGCGACCATTATATATACAATGGAGCCTGTTACAGCGGCCATACTGGCGTTTTTCCTGCTTGGCGAGAAACTCAGCGGGATCAAAGCCGTGCTGGGCTGCATGCTGATACTGATGGCAGTAATATTTTCCGCAGTAAAATCAAGAAAAAAGAAAGGTGCTGTGCAGGATATGCCGAAAGCAGGCATCCTGGAGGAGCACTCCCATAAACTGCAGGCAAATTGAGGATTTTGGCGGCTATCTTTGCCGCCCAAAGCGGCAATACAACAGCAAAAACTACCGATAAATTATTAATGATGTTTTTGCTGTTGCACTAGCGAGGAAGCTTGTAAGATTCTTCACTTCGTTCAGAAATGACAATGCTTAGAACACTTTCATATGAATACCCATGCCACATAGTGGCACACCTGAGGATGAAAAGGTGCAGCGGCGATCATTGATCGCCATCCAAGTCCTTCCATGGTGGGCGACCAGTGGTCGCCCCTACGCTAGAATACTTTTCAGCTAAAGAAATGTGAATATAAGAAGACCGGGCATCTTTATTTATTCTTGCCGAATATGCGCTGCAGCACACGCTGAAGGAGTGGTTTTTTGGGTGCAGGTTCTTGTTTTTGTACCACTTCTTTTGCAGGACTGGCCTTGACTGCAGCCGCAACAGGTGCCCTGGGTGCAGAAGGTCTGGCGGTTGTTTGAGCCGGTCTTGTCTGTTGAGCCGGGTGTGTGGTACGCGTGTTTCTGTTGCCTTTATAATCCCGGTTGGCCTCAGGCTTCCGGTCCTTATTATTCTTTTGAGGCTGTTGGGGCCTGGAATTAGGCGGCTTCTTCTGAGCTGGTTTTGGAGCGCTCTGCGGCGCGGTACGGGGTGGTTTACTCTTGACCGCATTGGCCTGGATCCATTTATCGGCCTCTTCCTTGTGCTCGATAAATACTGCTTCGGAAGGTAATTCACCCTCAGTGATCATAGCGCCGATATGCTCTTCGATTTCATAGAGGCTCATGATATCCTCGCTTGTGACCATTGTGATGGCCCGGCCCGCATTCCCGGCCCGGCCCGTACGGCCGATCCTGTGCACGTAACTGTCTCTTTCCACAGGCACATCGTAGTTGATCACCAAAGATAGATCGTCGATATGAATACCCCGGGCGGCAACATCGGTTGCCACCAGCAGATGGAATTCCCCCTCCTTGAACTGCTGAATGGTCTTAAGCCTCCTGCTTTGAGGAATATCACCGTGCAGCGCCTGGGAAGCGTACCCTTTCTGGGTCAAAAAGCTTTGGACATGATCCACGGCAATCCTTGTGTTGCAGAAAATCATGCAGCTTTCGGGCCGTTCCACCAGAAGCAGACGGTTCAGCCAGATTCTCTTTTCATTTCTTTCAACACGGTAATAGGTCTGCTGGATAGTATCCACTGTCATGGTCGGTGACTCGATCTCGACAGTAACCGGGTGCTTCATATACTCTCTGCATATTTTGCGTACTTCAGCAGGGATGGTGGCGGAAAAAAGCAAGGTCACCCGGTCTTTGGGGAGGGTACGGATAATTTTCTCCACCTGGTCAATAAAGCCCATGTCCAGCATTCTATCCGCTTCATCAAGCACCAGAAAGCGGATATTGCCTGTGGGCAGATTGCCGTGGCTGATGTGGTCAAATACGCGGCCCGGTGTTCCCGTAATAATGGAAATCCCTTTTTTAATTGCCTGTATTTCAACATTCATGCTGTGCTGGCCATAGACGGCAGTCGTCTGGTGCCGGAGATGCTTTGAAATCTGTTTAAGATCGCTGTCCACCTGGACGGCCAGCTCACGAGTCGGTGTGAGGATAAGGCCCTGGGGTCCCGCTGCTTCGGGGTCGATCAGCTGCAGCATGGATACGCCGAAAACGGCGGTTTTGCCGCTGCCTGTCTTTGACATGACGATCAGGTCTTCTTTATTCAGGATATGGGGTATTGCATTGCCCTGTACCTCTGTCGGTTCTTCGAAGCCCATCTCTTCCAGCGCTTTTAAAATCGGAGGTGTAATGCCAAGTTCACTAAAACTGTTTTTCATAGTATCTTCTTTCGTTATTGATTAGTTGTTTCTATTATATCATTTGTTTTCAATTAGGAGTACTGCAAATATTACTTCCCGTTTTTCTGAAAATGCCGGCGCTCCAAGACTGCATTTTCAGAAATCTGTACGGAAGTTATCTTTGCACCGGTACTTAGTTCCATACTGTCCCTGCGCGGCATTAAATTCTGGGAGGCAATACCTAGAATGATAATGAGAAAGCCGGCGATCTGGACCATGGTGATTTTCTCACCCAGCAGAAGCATGATGAAGGCCAGCGTCACAAAGGGAGTTATGAAGGAAAGGCTGGCAGCCAGTGCCGAGGAAGTTGCCTTTAGGACTCTGAACCATAAATAGTAGGCAATTACAATGTTGCTCAGTCCGATCCACAATATCCCTGAAAATTCCGCAGGATCAGGGATAACGGGTTTTGAAAACAACAGCAGAAGGACGGACGACAAAACAAAGGAAACAACGATGTAAATATAGTTGCTTAAGACCTGGTCAACCTTGTTTTTCTTGCCCAGGTTGGAGAAAATTCCCCAGCACACTGCTGCAATTACCGCAAGGAGGTCGCCATAGAGGTTTGAAAGCTTGAGGTTCTGGAAATTTCCGTTGGTAATAATGATCAGCGTTCCCGCAAAGCCCAGAAGGATGGACAACAGTTTGGCGGAATTAATTTTTTCCTTGTTTATGGGAATGGCAAAGATCACAATCATGATGGGAAACAGATAATTCAGCATCGAAGCTTCAATAGCAGGAATGAGCTTCAGGGAAAGAGTATAAAGAGAATAGTATAAAAAGGAGGGCAGGGCATACAGGAGCAGTCTGAACAAGTCCCTGTATCCCAGCGTACGGAGAGCTCCCAGCTTGCCATTTGCCCCCATGATGGCCGTCATGATGATGGCCGCCAGTCCGAACATATAAAATTGAACCTGGAAGCTGTCTAAATTGGTCAGTACCAGTTTGCTTACAGCAGAAAAGGAGCCCCACAGGATTATTAACACTGCCATGAGAAGATAAGGATTGCTTGCCTTTGTAGTTTTATTGGTTATCATCTGTCCTGCTCCCAGTCAGCCTGTCATTAAGGATGTTTTATCCTATAGGGTATTTGAGCTGTTCAATTGCGGCAAATTAGCCTTGGCATCGGCCATTCTCATAATCACGGTACCTGTGATGCCTGCGTCGGCCTATACCATTATACCGTTAAAAAAGTACTTTTGCAAAAAGGATCTGTAAAAAAAATCCCGCCTTAGTTTTTGTTGTAAAATCTTAGCTTCCGTGGTATAATAATGGGCGATAATAAATGCTTGAAGCGATGAAAGAGAAAAGTAACCGGTGAAGTCTTTAAAGAGAGCAGGTGCCTCGGGCTGAAAGCACCTTCAATGAGTAATCCGGCGAAGTTCCCTCCGGAGCTGCATCCTGAACAGAACCGTTGTTTTAAGTAGGAGATGCCGGGGTCCGCACGTTATGCAGGAAGTTAATGAATCGGGTCATGTCTGCCTGAGGAGTTGATTTGTGAAGTGCCTGCCTCTTAATCGGGGCCGGAACATGGGTGGTACCGCGGAGAACAGTCTTCGTCCCTAGTGGGATGGAGGCTTTTATTTTTGTGAATCATACTGTATGGGAGGAATGAATCAATGCTTGAACGTTTAAACAAGCTGAAGAGCAAGGCGGAGGAAGAAATAGCCGCATTGAAAACCCTCAACGAGCTTGAAGCCCTGAGGGTGAATTACCTGGGCAAGAAAAGCGAATTGACGGAAATACTGAAGGGGCTTGGCGGATTAGGTCCTGAAGAGCGTAAACAGGTGGGCATGGAAGCCAATATCATCAAGAACCTGTTGGCGGAAAAACTGGCGGAAAAGAGCAAAGAACTGAGTATAAATGCTGTGAAGCAGGATATTTCAAGGGTCTCCGATTTCGACATTACCCTTCCCGGAAATCTCTATCCTGCAGGCTCCCTTAATCCTGTAACCATCGTGCAAAGAGAGATCGAGAAGATTTTTACGGGCATGGGCTTCAACATCGTCGACGGTCCCGAGGTGGAAGACGATTTTTATAATTTCGAGGCCTTGAATATACCCCAGCACCACCCTGCCAGAGACATGCAGGACACCTATTGGCTGGAGAACGGGCAGCTTCTGCGTACTCATACCTCTCCCTGCCAGGTGCGGGCGATGCTGAAATACGGTGCGCCGCTGAAAATAATAGCCCCGGGCCGATGCTTCAGAAACGAAAGCACCGACGCCTCCCATGAAAATACCTTCTTTCAGCTGGAAGGCATGATGATTGATAAAAACGTTTCCATTGCCAACCTTATCTATGTAATGAAGCTGCTGCTTTCCAAGGTTTTCAACAGGGATGTCAACGTCCGGCTGAGACCTGGCTTTTTCCCATTTGTGGAGCCGGGCTTTGAGCTGGACCTGAATTGCACAATTTGCGGCGGGACCGGCTGTCCCACCTGCAAGTACTCCGGATGGGTAGAATTGCTGCCTTGCGGCATGGTTCATCCGAATGTTCTGAAGTATGGCGGTATCGACCCTGAAGTATATACCGGATTTGCCTTCGGACTGGGCCTTACAAGGCTTGCCATGATGAAATACGGCATAGGCGACATACGGGTGTTCAATTCAGGCGATACAAGAGCAATGAAACAATTTGGAACAAGATAAGGAGGGGTGGCATATGAAGATTTCGTTAAATTGGATAAAAGATTTTGTAAATCTTGACGGCATAAGCGTAAAGGATATATGGTACAGGTTTACCATGTCGGCTGCTGAAGTGGATGATGTGGTTGAGATGGGGAAGGACATTCGGAATGTGGTTGTGGGAAAGGTGGTCAGTGTTGAGCCCCATCCAAATTCCAAAAAACTGAAGATATGTATGGTGGATTCCGGCAGCGGCATTATTCAATGTGTCTGCGGTGCGCCTAACGTAAGGGAAGGCGTCCTTGCACCCTTTGCACTGGATGGCGGTTCCATAAAGAAGATCAGCGAAGTAAAAAAGGCTGCTGTGGCTGGTGTTGACAGCTGCGGCATACTCTGTTCCGCTTCTGAGATAGGTATCAGCGACAACCATGACGGCATAATGATTCTGGAAGGGGACTATAAGCCCGGCACAGATATAAAAAGCATTATTCCCATAGATGACGTCATTATCGAAATCGACAACAAATCTTTGACCAACAGGCCTGATTTATGGGGACATTACGGGATCGCAAGAGAGATGGCCGCGATTTTCAGAAGACAGCTCAAGCCTTTGGCTGTTGCGGAAAATCTTGAAAACAGCAATCTGCCTGACCTCAGCATAAAAATTGAAGATGCGCGGAAATGTTACAGATATACCGGCCTTGGGATAGACAACATAAAGGTTAGCGTATCTCCTCTGGATATGCAGGTAAGACTTTATTACTGCGGTATGAGGCCGATTTCGCTGATTGTAGACCTGACAAACTACCTGATGCTGGAGACGGGGCAGCCTATGCACGCCTTTGACAAACGGCAGATTGACGGCATCGTCGTCAAATCTACCGGTAAACCGATGAAATTTAAAACCCTGGACAGCGTGGAACGGAATATTCCGGAAGATGTGCTTATGATTTGCAATCTGGATAAACCCGTTGCAATTGCTGGCATCATGGGCGGGGAAAACTCGGAAGTGGCGGCGGATACAAGCGGAATTATCCTTGAATCGGCGAATTTCGAAGGCGCATCACTGAGGAAAAATTCTACGAAATTAGGCCTGAGGACAGAAGCCAGCGCCCGGTTTGAGAAAATGCTGGACCCCAATCTGACCGCCCTGTCAATTAAACGGTTTGTCAAGCTTTTGCAGGATGTGCAGAAGGATATTGTGATTTCCTCCAACCTTACGGATGTTTATACCCAGCCCTTGAAGCCTATTCAGATCACTGTAGATAAGCCCTACATTGATAAGTATATCGGAAACATTGTAAGCTCCGAAGAGATAGTCAACATACTTAAATCCTTGGAATTCGGTGTAAAGCAGCAAGGAGAAGTCTTTACCATCGACGTTCCGTCTTTCAGGTCCACCAAGGATATTACCATGAAGGCCGATATTATTGAGGAAATAAGCAGAATCCACGGGTATGACAACATTGTTCCCAAAACCCTGGAGGTGGCCCTCCAACCGCTGGATTACAACGATATAAGGCTTGCCGACCATAGAATCCGGGAGCTGCTGTCCGACAAGTTTGCATTCAGTGAAGTCAACAGCTATATTTGGTATAACAACACCTACAATGCCAGTATCGGCATAGAACAGCGGGGAAATGTGAAGCTTCTCAATCCCCATGCAAAGGATATGGACACTCTGAGAGACAGCATGGTACCTACATTGCTGGAATTTGCAGAAGTCAACCGGAAATCATTCAGCGAGTTTTCCATCTACGAAATCGGAGGAGTTTTCAATGCGCCGGACACCAAAAGCAAGTGTGAGGAGCATAAAAACCTGTGTGCACTTACGGGAAGCAAGATAAAGGATGAAGATTCGCTGTTTTATACCCTGAAAGGGATAGTGACGGCCCTGCTTGGGGGCTTGAAGAATGCGGAACCGGAATATGTCCTTCTGAAGCAGGAAGGGGCGGCGCCCTGGATCCATCCGGTAAAATCGGTAGAAGTCCGCTTTGACGGGCATTGCCTGGGGCACATATCGGTAGTCCATCCGCAAATCAAGCAAAAGCTGGATAAAAAGCTGAATATGGTGTTTGCCGAGCTAAACCTGGCAGAAATCCACGGATTGCCTCAAAAGCAGATCAAATTTGCGGAGCCTTCCAAATATCCTGAAGTTACTCTTGACTACAGCTTTCTGGTTGACAAGGCTGTGTGGTTTGACACGGTCAGGTCGGATATAGGGAAGTTTGGCAGCAGTATCCTTAACAGCTTCGAGTTTGTTGACATATACACCGGCAAAGGTCTTCCCGAAGGCAAAAAGAGCATGACCTTCAGGTTTATCATCGGCTCCAGGGAAAAGACATTGTCCAGCGAGGATATTAACGAATTTGCCGCCAGCCTGCTGAAATATATGGAGGAAAAGGGTTATACCTTAAGATAACCGGACCTGACATATAGGTGGCTTGGAAGTTTTTTAATATCCGGCGGGCCGGAATATCAATAAATAAAAGGGACAGGTTTAGAAAATAGGTTCTTACTCAAGATCGGGTATTAGTTAAATAAAAACAAGTACAGGCGGATGCATCATTTTATTGCATCCGCCTGTATTAATTGTGGTAGGTTGAAATTATCAAGCTTGGATTGAAACGCAATAT
>JAEZCO010000090.1 GCA_023433505.1 Bacillota bacterium
TTGACCGCCATCAAAAGCCCTTCTGCGGGGGGCCACCAGGGGCCGCCCCTACACTAGATTCCTTTTTCATACCAACGACACGCGCGCAGCATTGTTGCAGTGCTCATTCCCGCGAAAGCTTAATTGATTTCAGCGCCGGTCCCTCGATGATATCGCCTTCATAGGTGAACCTGGAGCCATGGCACGGGCAGTCCCAGGATAGTTCGGCAGAATTCCATTTCAATTCACAGCCCAGGTGGGTGCAGGCCGGACTAACCAGATGCAGTACCTCTTTTTCGTCGCGGTAGGCCGCTACCTTTTTGCCGTCAATTTCGGTAATTCTCCCCTCGCCGGGCTTTAAATCCATATCCGGGGGATTTGTGTTCAAAATGCCGGAAACAAGGCTCTTTGCCACATCCGCGTTTTCCACGACAAAGTTTTTGGCCGCGGCCCCCGGATTGAACCGGGAGGGGTCATAAACGGCCGACCAGGGGCTGCTGCCATTTAAGATCAGATCCTTGATGAGCATTGCAGAAGCAGTACTGTTTGTCATGCCCCATTTGCCAAAACCTGTCGCTACAAAAATGTTATTTCTGTCGGAAGTGATAAACCCGGCGTATGGCAGCTCATCCATGGTGGTATAGTCCTGGGTTGACCACCGGTTGGTTATTTGTTTTACATTATAGAGGCTGTACGCAAAATCACGGAGGGTCTCATAATGGCCAAAGGTATTTTCCCCATGGCCCGTTTTGTGGTGCTCTCCTCCAATGATAACGATTTCTCCGTTTTTATCGGGTTGCGACCGGAAAGAGCGCCCCGGGTCCTCCGCGGTAATGTACATGCCTTCCGGGAACTTCTCGGAAATTCTGACGCCAAGAGCATAGGAGCGTACCGGGTATAGCCGGGCAAAATACAGGCCATGCCTGTCGTAAAACGGATAATGGGACGCAAGAACCACCCGGCGCGCCGATATTTTATAGCCTTTTTCCGTGATAACCGAACAGGTGGCGCCTTCATGCAAATCCACCGCCCGGGTGTTTTCAAAAATATGACTGCCTTCTCCCGGTATTTTTTTCGCTAAAGCCCGGAGATATTTCAGGGGATGGAATTGGGCCTGGCGGTCGAAGCGCATGGCTGCCTTTACACGGAAGGGGAGGGGGATACTGTCAAGGTACACGGCTTTTATGCCGGCAGTATTGGCTGCTTTGACCTCGTCTTCAATCTTCTTGACATATTCGTCCATGAGGGTGTATACATAGGCCGGCTGGCTGCTGAAGTCGCATTGGATAGCATTTTCCTCTATTAGCTCTGAAATTGTCCGGATAGCCGTCTCATTGGCGGAAGCATATTGCAGGGCCTTTTCCGTACCAAATTTTGTTAAGATCCTATCGTATATCAAAGAATGCTGGGATGTGATCTTTGCTGTGGTATGGCCTGTTGTCCCCTGGCCGATCCTGTCGGCGTCGATTACAGCGACTTTTATGCCCTCCTTTTTTAAAAGATAGGCAAGGGTTATTCCCACGAGCCCTCCTCCCACAATGGCAATTTCTGTCTCAATGTCCGATTCCAGTGCAGGATAGTCTGTAGATGGCGTTGTAGCCGTCCAGTAGGATTCGGGCAACTGTGGAAGACCATTTTCAATGGTTGGCTTCATATGCTTTGAACCTCCGTATGTTTTTATACTATAATGTGCAAAATATAGAAATTCATACATAACGCAGAACGGTAAAACCGGCGGCAGCGGGGAGTTATCCAAAGGGTGAGGATTATTGAGAAGACCTCTTGAGCGCTGACGGAGAAATGCCTTTATACTTTTTGAACATTTTTGCGAAGTAGCTCATATTCTCAAATCCAGTCTGAAGAGCCGCCTCTGTGACGTTGCAGCTCCCTTCCCGGAGAAAGCTTGAAGCTTCATTTATCCTGTAAAGATTTATAAAATCCATGGGAGTCATTTTGGTGTATTCTTTAAAAAACCTGCAGAAATTATACCGGTTCATCCCTATCAATGCGGCCAGGGCATCAATCGTAATTTTTTTTGAATAATTATCCGCAATAAAGCCAACGACCTTTTTAATCTTTACTGCCCGGTTTTTCCGGGTGTTTACGCTGTTTTCCTTTTTTTCCGCCAATAGCACGTTCTCCGCCATGATTGAAAAAATCATCAGGAGACTGCCTTTGACAAAGAGCTCGTATCCGGTATTCTTTTGAGAAAGCTTTTCCATTGTCTGCAGAATGAGGGGTTGGATGTTTTTTTCTGCAGGAGTGCCTTTGGGGATACAGTTTGCAAATACGCGTTCCTTTAGCATGAACGGGTTTATGTAGCGGAGCTGGCAGCTATCACCCGAAAGGCTGTTTAAAAACGACAGATTGAATACAATTGCATGATAGCAGCACCCGGAAGAAAATATCTTATGTGCGGAATGAAGCTCTCCGCTGTTTATAAACAGGAATTGGCCTTCATTGACACTGTAAGAACAATCATCAATATGGAATATGGCTGCTCCTCTTGATAGATAAATAATCTCGTATTCCTCATGCCAGTGGCAGGGGAGAATCTGATCATACTCAAAGGTGTGGTCCACATTATAAAGGCATACCGGGAAACTGGATTCTCCATGCTTTATGCCCTCTTCAAGCAGGTACTTCATCATTTCTTAATTTCGTCCCTTCATAGTGCATAAAATCGAATTTCTGCAATATCGTGTTAGTTTATGGCAATATCGTATGAGAAATAAAACTCTATTGATAATATAATTATATTGCTAATAACGCCGCATAGTCAAACTGAATATTTAATAAGCGGGAGGAGTACAGCATGAAAATAATAGAATTGATTCAATTTGAGGATTACCTGTTGCTTAAGACAGAAAAGGGGAATGTGAAGCTTCAACCGTATACACCGGAGGTTATCCGGATTATTTACACGGCGAAAGAAGAGTTTAGCTCAAGGGAAAGCCTGCTGGTGACATTTGAAAAAGGAGAGAAGGTAAATTGGTCAATTTCCGAGTCGGATGGAGCGATAACACTGACTACTTCAAAGCTGCGGATGGATATTGACAGATCTACCTGTGCCTTCTCCTATTTTGACAGTAATGGGAGGCTGTTGACAAGGGAACCCAGGCATGGAGGCAAAACACTGACAGAAATTGATGTTGTAAAAACACGGTTTGCCGAGGATGCCGATAGTAAAATGCTAAAGACTGTCGACGGTGAAAAACGGATTTCCGAAAATTTCTCCACTTATGTTGACCGGAAAGGTTATCGCACAAAGCTGGAGTTTGAATGGGAGAAGGATGAAGGTATCTACGGGCTCGGTCAGCATGAGGAGGGCATTTTTAACTACCGGGGCCATGAGCAGCACTTGTTTCAGGCTAATATGAAGATAGCCGTTCCTGTGATTTTATCGACAAGGGGATATGGAGTTTTTGTAGACAATGGCTCCCTGATGACCTTCCAGGATAATCAATATGGATCCTATTTATGGGCGGATACAGCAGATGAAATGGACTACTATTTCATCTATGGTCCCCAGTTTGATCAAATTATCCGCAGCATGCGCATGCTGACAGGAAAGGCTGCAATGCTCCCCCGTTGGGCATTTGGCTATATACAATCAAAAGAACATTACCGCTCTCAGGAAGAGCTCATATCGGTTGCTTCAGAATACAGAAAAAGGCAGATACCCCTTGATTGCATTGTTCAGGATTGGAAGTCCTGGACGGGAGACCTTTGGGGTCAAAAGACTTTTGACGCAGCGCGTTTCCCGGAACCGGAAAAATTAATGGAGGAGCTCCACGGCATGAATGTCAGGCTGATGATTTCTGTCTGGCCCAATATGGCCTCCGAGGGAGAAAATCACAAGGAAATGAAGGTAAGGGGACTTCTTCTGGGAGACAATTCTACCTATGATGCATTTCGTCAGGAAGGGCGGGAGCTTTATTGGGAACAAGCAGACAGAGGGTTATTCTCCAAGGGAATCGATGCATGGTGGTGCGATTCCACCGAGCCTTTTTCGGGAATCGACTGGCAGGGCAGCAGCAGGATGGAGCCCTGGGAACGGATGGCTGTCATTGGCGCGGAGTTTAAAAAATATTTGGATCCGGCGGAAGTTAACGCATACTCCCTGATGCATGCAAAAGGTGTTTTTGAGGGCCAGACAGGGACGGATAATAAAAAGAGGGTAGTCAACCTTATCCGTTCCGCCTTCCCCGGACAGCAGAAATACGGGACCGTCGCCTGGTCGGGAGATATCTCCGCCCGCTGGGACGTTATGAAAAAACAGATTGCGGAAGGTTTGAATTTTTGCATTACAGGACTTCCCTATTGGACTTTTGATATTGGTGCATTTTTTGTAGGAGGGATTGAGTGCTGCAGGAGATGGAGCGGAGATGAAAAGGCTCCGGGTGTATGGTTTTGGAACGGTGACTTTGATGGCGGCTGTGATGACCTTGGCTACAGGGAGTTGTATGTAAGATGGTTTCAATTCGGTGCTTTTCTGCCGATGTTCCGTTCCCATGGAACCGATACGCCAAGAGAGGTCTGGAGATTTGGGGAACAGGGGTCGGTATTCCATGATACGCTGGTGAAATTCATTCACCTGAGATACAGGCTTATGCCTTATATTTACTCCATAGCCGGTAAGGTGACGCTGGAAGACTATACGATGATGCGGGCATTGGTTTTTGATTTCATGGAGGATGAAAACACACACAATATATCCGATCAGTTTATGTTCGGGCCGGCTTTTCTTGTAAACCCCGTTACAGAGGCAATGTATTATGAGCGTGGTTCAAAGGAAATTACCGGAAGTGAGAGAACACGCAAAGTATATTTACCGGCGGCCTGTGATTGGTATGATTTCTGGACAGGAGAGAAATTTTCGGGCGGTCAGACAGTAAATGCAGCTGCGCCATTGGAGATAATGCCGCTTTATGTACGTTCAGGAGCAATAATTCCAATGGGTCCCTTTGTGCAGCATTCGGGAGAGAAGCCGGACGGACCGGTGGAGCTCCGGATATATAAAGGCGCAGACGGTGTTTTTGATATTTATGAGGATGAAGGCGATAATTACAATTATGAGAAGAGTGCCTATTCCATTCTGCGTATCCTGTGGAGGGATGGAGAGAAAAAATTGATTTTTGAAGGACGTAGAGGCTCGTATGACGGAATGGCAGAAAAAAGAGAGTTTAAGATTGTATTTGTATCCGAGGGGTATGGGACAGGACTTGATGAAACACAAAACCCCGAAACGGTAATTATTTATGGCGGTGAAAGGTTAGAAACTCAGTTGTAAGTTATGCAGGACATCCTTTTGTACCTGCAAATATTAAGCACTATTCCAGATAAGTCTATCCAGGTAGAACGTTATTTTATCAGACATGCCCACATAGGATACATCGGAGTAAAAGAAGACAAATCCGGTGTATCACTTGTGGGCATCAGCTTGCATAACAGCAGCTTCTTATTGAAATTATCAATCCATGGGGAGAATTTGCGGTATTTCCCTATGCCGCTTTATGGAATGAATGGCTCCCCAGGTATAAATGGCTGCAATCAGGTAGTAAACCAAGGTTGAAAGGAGGAAGGGGACCCCTGTAAAATCCAATATGGTACAGATAATCAGCGGTAAAGTAAGCGAGTAGGCGCTGATTGCGAATACATCCCTGTAAGGCAGGTTTGCCTTTTTTGAGGAATTAATAATCAGCCCGATAATACTGACGACAAGGGCGCTTATAAATCTTCCGGCAATAATGAAGGGAGGCAGGATGATGAATAATATCAGCATAAATAATTTTATCAGCGGGAGCATTCGCTTTACGTCGGAACGGTCGAGCCTGACTCCCTGCAGCATTGAAAAATCCGTAACCCGCTGGTTTGCATAACTCTTTTGTATCATTCTGTCCTGTAAGATCAGAAGCGCATTGTCATAGCTGTTCAGTAACGTCTCATCCGTGGCGCCGGTTGTGTCTATGATGATTGTCGTTCCGCCTTCTCCGATAATCAACGGCATCTTTGCGTTAACGTCCAATTTGCCGTTTTCAAAAGTAAAATCAGGAATGGAGCTCTCAATGCCGTTAATCATTTCGTTGATCATTTGGTTGGAGCCGATGACCGGCTGGGTGATTCCGATAAGACCGACGATAAGACTGAACAGAAGCAGATACACCACCGCCTTGCCTGTCTTCTGCAGGATAAAAAATTTATAGTTTTCAAAGCCTGAAACGCTGTAATAGATTTTTGTAAAGAAGTTTAACCGCGGCTCGTTCATAGAATACCTCCAAAGCTTTATTTAAAACTCTATCTTCCATTGTATTATACTATATCCGGCCGTATTTCCACAATCAATAATTATGCCTGTCATGCAGCGATATTGATTAAAATCGGCTGCAAGGGTATAATACACTAAAGAGTACGAGAGTTAAGCACTCCCGATAATATTTCGCAATGGAGATTATATGTCTAAAATGCAGTTGATAGCAACCTCCACCTTCGGTATTGAAGCAGTGGTGGCCAGAGAACTATTGAAGCTGGGGTATGCGGACCAGCAAGTGGAGAACGGAAAAGTAACTTTTTCGGGAGATGAAAGCGCTGTCTGCAGGACAAATCTGTGGCTCAGGTCGGCGGAACGTGTCCTGATAAAAGTGGGTGAATTTAAGGCGGTGACCTTTGAGGAGCTTTTCCAGCAGACCAAAGCCCTGCCCTGGGATGAATGGATTCCGGAGGATGCGGAGTTTCCGGTGGACGGCAAGTCTATCGACTCAACCTTATTCAGCGTTTCCGATTGTCAGGCCATCGTTAAAAAGGCGGTTGTGGAAAAGCTGAAGCAAAAATACCGGAAAGATTGGTTTGATGAAACCGGACCCCTTTACCGGATAGAAGTAGGTCTATTGAAGGATTTGGTTACCCTGACCATTGATACCAGCGGAGCAGGTCTTCACAAAAGAGGATACAGGAAGCTGGTCAGCGCCGCACCCCTTAAGGAGACCCTTGCGGCAGCTTTGATCATGATAAGCAGATGGAACCGTGAAAGAGTGCTGATCGATCCTTTCTGCGGATCCGGTACCATCCCCATTGAAGCGGCACTGATCGGCAGGAATCTGGCACCCGGCTTAAAACGGTCATTTACTGCGGAAAGCTGGGGCAATATACCCACAGCACTCTGGAAACAAGCGAGGGAAGAAGCGCTTGACAGTGAGCGTAAGGATTGTGAACTGCGGATCAATGGGTCCGATATCGATGATGAGGTTATGAGCCTTGCGCGCTATCATGCAAGAGAAGCCGGTGTGGAAAAGGATGTTCATTTTCAACGTCTGCCCATGGCGGATATAAGCTCACGATATAAATATGGATTTATTATTTGCAACCCACCCTATGGTGAACGCCTGGGAGAGGCTAAGGATATCGAGAAGCTTTACAGGCAAATGGGGACGGTATTCAAGAAACTTGATACCTGGTCACATTATATTCTGACGGCATATCCCCAGTTTGAAAGCCTCTTTGGCAGGCGGGCGGATAAGAAGAGAAAGCTGTACAACGGAAAAATCATGTGCAATTACTATCAGTTCTATGGGCCGCCTCCGCCGCGGATTCCAAGGGTGGTAAGCGAGCCTGCGGATAATGGCTTAACGTAACTGTTGATGAAATGATATAGATCTATTAACCCAATAAGTTGTCATTTGTATGAAAAAGGTGATGGGAATGGGGATCAATGATCGCCGCTACATTTTTTCCTGTTCAGGTGTGCTGCACATGCGGCATGGGTATTTGTATGAAAAGGAATTCAGTGTAGGGGCGACCACGGGTCGCTCACCTTTGAAGGCTTTTGGATTGCACCCGGCGATGTCCGCTACTTGACTAGTTCGGTTTTTATGCTATATTTATAAATAAGCTTTATCCGTAGAACGGTAGAAAGGGTTCGGCCAATGATTATTCGAGTAAAAAAGTCAGACACGGGCGGCAGTATAAGAATACCCGGGTCTAAATCCCATACGATCAGGGCTTTGTTTATCGCAAGCTTGGCGGAAGGCAAATCCCATATTTTAAATCCTCTTGTTTCCAATGATGCGCTTTCTGCTGTGGAAGCCTGCAGAGCTTTCGGTGCGGAAATCGACCTGCTGGAAGACCGGTTTGTGGTCAAAGGCTTCCATGGAAATCCTCAAACACCCGAAGATATTATTCACGTAGGTAATTCCGGAACGACGCTGCGGTTTGCGGTGATGACGGCAGGCTTGCTTGAAGGCTGCACCGCATTTACCGGCGATTATCAGATACGCAGGCGCCCCCTGGCTCCCCTTATTAACGCCATGAACAATCTGGGGGCGGAAGTATTTTCGACCCGCGGGAACGGCATGGCGCCAGTGGTTGTTAAAGGCCGGCTAAAGGGTGGAACCACCGATCTGGATTCCGTGACCTCCCAGTATTTATCGGCAATGCTGATCAATCTTCCGCTGCTTGAAAACAACAGCTATATACATCTTACCCGGCTCAACGAGGTCCCCTATGTTGAGATGACCCTGTGGTGGCTTGACAGGCAGGGTATCGAGTATTCCAATAACGGATTCAAATCCTTTGAGATAAAGGGAGGCCAAAGCTATAAGGCTTTTGACATGGCCATCCCGGGAGATTTTTCTTCTGCCACCTTTTTCATGGTGCTCGCTGCTGTTTCCGGTTCGGAATTTACCCTTCGGAACCTGGATATGACCGACCCCCAGGGTGACAAGCAGGTGCTGTCATACCTTGAAAGGATGGGGGCAAAATATGAAATACATAAGGATAGTGTTGTAATCAAAGGCGGCAAGCTCACCGGAATCGAAATCGATATGAACTCAACCCCCGACGCCCTGCCTGCCATGGCTGTTGCCGGATGCTTTGCAGAAGGCGAAACCCGGCTGGTCAATGTTCCCCAGGCCAGGATGAAGGAGACGGACAGGATCCATGTCATGTGCACCGAGCTGGCAAAAATGGGCGCCGATATCGAGGAACTGGCAGACGGCTTGATCATCAGAAAAAGCAGGTTAAAAGGCTGCCGGGTATGTGGGCATGACGATCACCGGATCGTTATGGCGCTGGCCGTTGCAGGTCTGAATGTTGAAGGTGAAACAGAAATTGATACGGCAGAGGCTGTCAATGTGACATTTCCTGAATTTCCGGAGCTCATCAGGGCATGCGGCGGGAATCTGACAATGAGTGAGCTGTAGCGCAGAGGTAGACATAGAGAATAAAAATGGTTGAATCGGAGGTAATTATCGATGATGGGAAATACATTCGGCAGGGTCTTTCGAATCACAACCTGCGGCGAATCCTATTCAGGCGGATTCCGTAAGAATCCCCAAATCCCTGAAGAGTTGTACGGAGGCTTGCTGGTGATTGTTGACGGAGTTCCGCCGGGAATCAAAATTACAGGAGAAATGGTTCAAAGCCAGTTGGACAAAAGGCGTCCCGGATTATCGGAGCTGAGCACTCCAAGAAGGGAAACCGACAGGGTGTACCTATACTCCGGAGTGATGGAGGATGATATGACGACGGGAGCGCCGGTAGGGATGATCATTCCCAATTCGGACATCGGAGACGTTCACATCCGCCAGCACCGTGACAACAAGAATCTTATCCGTCCGGGCCAGGCTGCTTATACCTATTACAAAAAGTACGGCCAATTTGCCGATTGGGCGGGTGCAGGGCGTGCATCCGGAAGGGAAACCGCCGCCAGAGTAGCAGGAGGAGCTGTTGCCAAAGCGGTGCTCGATACGATGGGAATCGACGTAATAGGCTTTGTCGCCGAGTCCCATGGGATAAAGGCAGGTCCCGTCTCTTATGAAACTGCCAAAGCCAATTACCGGAAAAACGAATTGAACTGTCCTGATCTGGAAAAAGCTCAGGAGATGATCGCAGACCTTATCAACGTTAAGAACAGCGGCGATTCCTGCGGCGGAGTTGTAGAGATTATTGCGTCAGGAGTTCCGGCAGGTCTTGGCGAGCCGGTATTTGACAAGCTGAATGCAACCATTGCCCACGCCCTCATGTCTATCGGCGGGGTAAAGGGAATCGAATTCGGAGCCGGTTTCCGGCATGCTTCAATGACTGGCTCGGAATCCAATGATACGCCTTATTTCGATGAGGAAAGCGGAAGAGTCAGATTCAGGACGAACAGAGCCGGAGGGATTCTCGGAGGGATTTCCAACGGCGAAGAGATCAGGGTAAGGCTGGCGGTGAAGCCGACACCCACAATTCTAAAAGAGCAGCAGACAGTGGATGTGGAAAAACTTGAAAACACTTCCAACCTATTTGCATCCAGAAGTGATCCATCCATTTGCACAAGAGTATATCCCGTCTGTGAAGCCATGATGCGTGCGGCTTTGCTGGATGCAATGCTGATGCACTACGGATACAGGGGCCTATCGTCTGCGGTTGATCCCAGATGGGAAAACCTGTAGGACTATGGAGGCCGGAATGAATATTATTCTCATTGGAATGCCGGGGGCAGGCAAAAGCACAATAGGTCCAGCGTTGGCCCATCGTCTGGACCTGGGCTTTATGGATACCGATACGCTGCTGAAGGAAAAAACGGGCAGGGAATTGAAGGATATCGTCGCCGAAGACGGCTATCAGGTATTCCTTAAGCTTCAGGAAGAGCTGATTGCTTCCCTGGAGCCTGATGGCATGATCATTGCAACCGGTGGCAGTGTGGTGTGCAGCGAGCCTGCAATGCGGCATATGAAGAAAGACGGCAAGGTAATCTACCTTAAACAAAGCCTGGAAGACATCGAGGGACGCCTCTCGCCGGACAGAAGGCTTGCCAGGTCCCAGGACAGAAGCCTTGCCCAGATTTATAACGAACGGTGCCCCCTGTACGAAAAATATGCGGATATGCAGGTGGAATGTACCGGCAAAACCGTTGACGCAATTGTGGCAGAGATCCTGAGTAATTTGGAGGGAAAAAAATAAGAACCGCATTTGTCGGTTCTCATTTTTTTCTTCATTATTTGTTTACTTTATCTTTTAAAACTTTGCCGGCTTTGAACACAGGTGCTTTGGATGCTGGTATTGTAATTTCCTTCTTAGTCTGTGGGTTTCTTCCTTTTCTGGCAGCTCTTTTTCTAACTTCAAAAGTTCCGAAGCCAACGAGAACTACCTTATCTCCACTCTTGAGGGATTCTTCAACAGAAGCTATCACCGCATTGAGAGCAGCTTCGCTGTTCTTCTTGTTCAGACCGGATTTGGCAGCGATTGAATTGATCAAATCAGTTTTATTCATTTACACAACCTCCTATATTTGGAATTCGACAATATTTTATAATGAAAGTCGCTTGAAGTCAAGCATTTCGCAATAAATTAGGCATCCGGAACTACATTTTCGTGGCAAATGTAGTTATATCCAGGTAAAAATCACCATCTACGACTTTGCGACAAAAGATTTGTACGGCGCGGTTTTATTCGACACCGCCGGAGCATCGCTACAAATCCATTAAATTTCACGGTTTTATGGGATAATCTTAATTTCTATATGGCTCATAATTGTCTTAAGCTCATGCAAAAAATTATTTTCCTTATGATCGTTTTTCTGGGAATCCCCAAGAATAATACAGTCGATCTTATTCTCCCTGGCATAGTCGGCAATTGTTTCCACGATCTCATCCGATTTCAAAACCGAGAGGTTGGCCCCTACGGATTTGGATATACCAAACAGGTACTCCAGGGCTTCTCCCTCCTGAAAATTATCCAATATATTCCAATTATCCTTGATTACATGAATGACCCACAGGTTGCCTTTATGCTCATCCCTGAGTTCGGCAGCCTTTTTTATCAATCTTTCGCAGGTCTTTTGCTGGGTAACGCAAACCAAAATATTCTTTATATCAGCTAAAGCAGCTTTTTTCATTTGTCACTGGCCTCTATCCTATAATAATGGGTATAACCTTCTGTCATGCCGTCTTATTTTTTTAAGAAGCTCTCTTTCACTTCTCACTTCATTATACCAGACCAATTAAATAAAGTCTTATCATAAAAAGTAAATTTTTTGTGACATTAACCCGCTTCAGGCGGAAAGGGGCAAAGTAAATTTTCTTGATTTTTAGAAATCCTTAGGCTAATATTGAATCAAGAATACAGGAATGGATGGAGCTTATGAGGGAAATAGAAGCGGATGCGGTGACCAGGGCAGTTGAGAAGCTTTGCACCGATGCCAATTATTATCTGAATGAAGACATCCTGCAGGCGTTGCAAGACGGTATCGGACAGGAAGAATCGGACACCGGCAAAAATGTGTTATCCCAGTTGGTGGAAAATTCCTCCATTGCCAGGGGAAAACAAATTGCAATCTGCCAGGACACTGGGATGGCTGTTGTTTTTGTGGAGCTTGGACAGGATGTGCACGTTTCCGGGGGAAATCTCACCGAAGCGATTAATGAAGGCGTCAGGCGGGGCTATAAAAACGGATATCTTAGGAAATCCGTGGTAAACGACCCCGTTGAGAGAATAAATACCGGAGACAATACGCCTGCGGTGATACACTACGATCTAGCAGACGGGGAAAACATACGGATATCCATAGCCCCTAAGGGGTTTGGCAGCGAAAACATGAGCGGTGTAAAGATGCTGAAGCCTTCCGACGGGCTGGAAGGCATCAAAGGATACATCCTTGAGGTGGTTGACAGGGCCGGACCCAATCCATGTCCGCCTATTGTGGTGGGTGTGGGTATCGGGGGGACAATGGAGAAGGCGGCACTGCTTGCCAAAAAAGCACTCCTCAGGCCGATCAATGAAAGCAGCAAAACAGAATATCTATGCAAACTGGAAAGTGAAATGCTTAAGGCCATCAACCGTATGGGCATAGGGCCTGCGGGCCTTGGCGGCAGAATTACGGCACTGGGCGTAAATATTGAGGCATACCCGACGCATATCGCAGGTTTGCCGGTGGCTGTCAACATAAGCTGTCATGCCACCAGACATGCGGAGGTGGTTTTATGACGAAGTATTTGTGTACGCCTCTGGATAAAGCGGCCGCGGCGCAGCTTAAAGCAGGGGATATGGTGAGCATCAGCGGGACAGTCTATGCCGCCAGGGATGCTGCTCACAAGAGAATGTGCAATATGCTGGCCGAGGGCAAGGAGCTTCCCTTTGATGTAAAGGATCAGATCATTTATTATGTGGGACCTTGCCCTGCAAGGCCGGGAGAGGTCATCGGCTCAGCAGGTCCGACCACCAGCGGAAGAATGGACGCCTATGCGCCGCGGCTTATTGAGCAGGGGCTTACGGGTATGATTGGCAAGGGACTGAGGAATGATGAGGTGATCAATGCCATCAAGAAGCATGGGGCTGTGTATTTCGGCGCTACAGGGGGAGCCGGGGCCCATATCGCCAGGTCAATCATTGCTGAGGAAATCGTCGCATTCCCCGAGTTGGGGCCTGAAGCGCTCAGAAAACTGACGGTAAGGGACTTTATCGTCACAGTGATTATAGACTCCCACGGCGGCAATCTTTATGTGTCGGGGCGTGAGAAATACAGGGAAGACGGGTGTGGCTCTTAGCCAATGAAACGGGCGCAGCAAGTGATTTTAAAGTTTTAATATGAAAATTCGGGGTATATTTTAAGGGAATTCTAGTGTATAATAAGTAAATTGGTATTATGCATGTATTTAATAAATTAAAATAAAGTATTTGAGGAGCATTCCTGTAATGAGGTTTTATGATCTTTGAAAAAAGAAGACCAGTCCAGTAGAATTAAGATGTGGTTGTTAACCGACAAGAAAACGCCACAAATAAAAACTACGGGAGGTCTTCAATATGA
>JAEZCO010000060.1 GCA_023433505.1 Bacillota bacterium
CCCTATCAGCGAGACCGTCCGCAGTACCAGCAGCCTGACCTCCCCCAGTACCATGGCAGGAGGCCTCAGGGAGACCGTCCTCAGTATCAGCAGGGGGATCGTCCGCAATACCAGGGTAACAGGCCGCAAGGAGATCGTCCCCAATATCAGCAGGGCGAACGCAGGCCGTACCAGGGAGATCGTCCGCAGTATCAGCAAGGAGACCGCCCCCCCTATCAAGGCAACAGGCCTCAGGGAGACCGTCCTCAGTACGGGGACAGAAGGCCGCAAGGAGATCGTCCACCCTATCAGGGCAACAGGCCTCAGGGAGACCGTCCGCAATACGGGGACAGAAGACCTCAGGGCGGCGGAGGCTTCAGACCGGGACAACGGCCCCTTGACATACCGAAGCCGGAGCTTTCTCTTGCGCAGAAGGAAGAATTGACTTCCCAGCGGAGTGAAGTAAGACGTGAATTTGTAAATAAAGACATCGACAAGGATGTAAAAAGAGAACAGAAAAGGGAACTGCCGAAAAGTCAGGCAGCTGCCGTCAAAAATAAGAGGTTCAAGCCTCAAACGGTTGTTCTCAATGAGAAAAAGGGAGTATCGGAAGTCCTCTCGGAAGACTTCATCCTTGATGAATTCTACAGCGGTGATGACGAAGCAAAGAAGAAGAAGTCTGCCAGGCCTAGAAAAGATAGGGATGGCAGGATAATTCAGCCTAAGTATATACCTGCAAGAGCCGTGCTTACTTCCATCACGATTCCTGAATCCATAACGGTGAAGGATCTGGCGGAAACCCTGAAGAAGACGTCGACCGAAGTTATCAAGAAGCTTATGGTATACGGTATGATGGCTACCCTGAATCAGGAAGTTGACTTTGATACGGCAACCGTTGTTGCAGAAGAATTTGGAGTAAAGACAGAAAAAGCGGTGGTTATCAACGAGGAAGACATACTCTTTGACGACAATGAAGAGGTGGATGAGTCCAAATTACAGCCAAGACCTCCGGTAGTGGTTGTAATGGGCCATGTCGACCATGGTAAAACCTCGCTGCTTGATGCTATCCGGTCGGCAAATGTTATCGATACAGAAGCCGGTGGAATCACTCAGCATATAGGTGCTTATACCGTAAAAATCAACGACAGGAACATCACCTTCCTTGATACGCCCGGCCATGAAGCCTTCACTGCTATGAGGGCCAGAGGCGCTCAGGTGACGGATATCGCCATACTTGTTGTAGCTGCCGATGACGGTGTTATGCCCCAGACCGTTGAAGCAATCAATCATGCAAAAGCGGCAAAGGTTTCCATCATTGTTGCCATCAACAAGATAGACAAACCTGGTGCAAATCCTGACAGGGTAAAGCAAGAGCTGACACAGCACGGACTGGTATCGGAAGAGTGGGGCGGCGACGTTATATGTGTCAATGTCTCAGCGAAAAAACATGAAAATATTGACCACCTGTTGGAAATGGTACTGCTTACCGCAGACATACTTGAATTAAAGGCAGATCCTGAAAAACAGGCCAAAGGTACCATTATAGAAGCCAAGCTGGATAAAAACAGAGGCCCTATCGCTACCGTACTGGTTCAAAGAGGCACGTTGAATGTGGGCGATTCTATTGTAACAGGTACAACCGTCGGCAGAATCAGAGCGATGAACGATGACAAGGGTGTAAGTGTCAAAAAGGCCGGGCCGTCCACGCCCGTGGAGATACTTGGTATGCCGGATGTGCCCGAAGCAGGCGAACTGTTCTATGCCATTACGGATGAAAAGGTGGCAAGGCAGCTGGCGGAAAAGAGAAAGTTCAAACTGAGGGAGCAAACGCTGAAGGCTTCTGCAAAGGTGTCCCTGGAGGATCTCTATACGCAGATCAAGGAAGGCAAGGTCAAGGACCTCAATATTATTGTAAAAGCTGACGTACAGGGTTCCGTTGAGGCTGTAAAGCAGTCCCTGGAAAAGCTCAGCAATGATGAAGTAAGGGTTAATATCATTCATGGAGGCGTCGGCGCCATTACAGAATCCGATGTCATCCTTGCTGGTGTTTCCAATGCTATTATTATCGGATTTAATGTAAGACCCGGGCCGAATGTAGCGGAAGCTGCAGAGAACGCAAATGTCGATTTGCGCCTTTACAGGGTTATTTACAATGCGATTGAAGATATACAGGCTGCAATGAAAGGTATGCTGGAGCCCACGTTTAAAGAAGTCATATTGGGGCATACTGAAATCAGACAGATATTCAAGGTATCCGGTGTGGGTACCATTGCAGGCTGCTATGTGACGGATGGCAAGATCGTCAGGAATTCCGACATAAGGGTTACCCGGGACGGTATTGTTGTGCACGAAGGCAAGCTGGCATCCCTGAAGAGATTCAAGGATGATGCGAAGGAAGTGGCGCAAGGCTTTGAATGCGGTCTGTCCATTGAGAAGTTCAACGATATTAAAGAAGGCGATATCATAGAAACATTTACAATGGAAGAAGTAGCAAGATAGTCGGGCAAATTGTTGGTTGTCGGTATTTGATTGTTGGTATGATTTATTAAAGCAGCTATACGGCGGGCCTTACGAAGTATCGGAGGCTGCCGTGTATTGCAGGGATCAGACCGACTGTCGGAAGCTGGCAACCAATAACTGTTTTTCGAGTCATTCTGCCAGGCAGAAGTTGACAAAAAGGAGTGGTAAAGGTGGATAGAACAAACAGAATTTCAGAAGAAATGAAAAAGGAAGTCAGCAATATCATACAAAATGACCTTAAGGACCCCAGACTGCCGCAAATGGTCAGTGTAATCTCGGCAAATGTCACTAGGGATTTGAGATATGCTAAAATATTCATCAGTGTTTTCGGCAGCGAAGAAGAAAAAAAGAATGCATTGAGCGCCTTGAAAAGTGCGGCAGGGTTTATAAGACGTGAAGTAGGACACAGGATGCAGCTCAGGTATACTCCGGAGATGCAGTTTGAGCTTGATAATTCCATTGAGCACGGCGCCTATATCAGCAAGCTCATTAATGATACGATGAAAGAAAAGAAGGACTGACAGGGTAATCTGACTTTTAGTAATTCAGCGCCGGATTCATTTCCCTGAAGGAGTTGAAGAATGGTTTTTGATAAGATAATCTCAGTAATAAACAATTCAAAGGAGATTGCCATACTTCCGCATGTATCGGCGGATGGAGATGCTCTGGGCTCCAGTCTGGGCTTTGCCCTGGCATTGTCGGGGATGGGAAAGAGTGTAAAGGTCATCCTGGAAGAAGAAATCCCCCAGGTTTACAGTTTTCTTCCCGGCAGGCAAATGGTAAAAGTATACGGGTTTGATGAAAAAAATTATGAAACAGCCATCGCCCTTGACACCGGCGATACCAACAGGCTGGGAAAGCGGATCGAAGTATTCGAGAGCGCCAGAATAACCGTAAATATTGACCATCATAAAACAAATTCAGAATTTGCTTTTCACAATTTTGTCAGCACAGATTCTTCAGCAGTAGGAGAAATCATTTTTCAACTTCTAAAAAAGATGGGGATAAATCCGGATAAGGATATATCTACGTGCTTATATGTGGCCATAGCTACGGATACGGGAGGCTTCAGGTATAGCAATACGACGTTTCTGACCCATCAGATAGCCGCAGAGCTGATACAAAACGGGATAAATGTAGCAGAGATTTCACAGTGGATTTTTGACTCGACATCCTTTGAAAAGGTGAGGCTGCTGGGTACGGCGATTCAGGCGCTTGAACTGTTGGAAAACGGTAAGGTGGCATTCATCCCGCTGACCAGCGATATGATCAAACGGACCGGAGCAAAGGAGGAAGACTGTGACGGTATCGTCAATATCGGTAGAAACATCCGGGGTGTTAAAGTGGCAGCGATGCTGCGGCAATGGGATAACGGCGAGCTTAAGGTGAACTTGAGATCTTCGTCGGATGTGGATGTTTCGGCAATCGCAAGCCTTTATGGCGGCGGCGGACATAAAAAAGCTGCGGGATATATAACGGAAGGCAGCCTGGAGGATGCAAAAAAGAAATTGCTGGCCGACATTAAGGAAGTGCTATGAACGGAATACTGAATATTTTGAAGCCCCCCGAAATGACATCCTTTGACATTGTAGCCCGGGTGAGGGGACTTTTGAGAATAAAAAAGGCCGGACATACCGGTACCCTGGATCCTATGGCTGTCGGCGTTCTTCCAATTTGTCTGGGATCTGCTACAAAGGCAATTGAGTTTATGATGGAGAAGGACAAGCTTTACCGGGCTGAATTGACTCTGGGGATAACCACAGATACTCAGGACTCATCCGGCGAAGTACTGGAGACAAGAGAAGCAGCTTATACGGATGAAGAAATAGCGGCAGCGGTCAAGTCCTTTACAGGGAAAAGCCAGCAGTTGCCTCCCATGTATTCGGCAGTGAAGATAAACGGCAGAAAGCTTTATGAAATGGCCAGAGAGGGACTGACCGTCGACAGGACTCCACGGGATATAGAGATTTTCTCGCTCAATATTTTAGATATCAAAAGAGAAAAGAATATCCGGGTTTTGTTTGATGTCCATTGCTCAAAGGGTACCTATATAAGGACGCTGTGTGCAGATATCGGGGAGAGGCTTGGATGCGGAGGGCATATGTCCTTCCTGCTCAGGAAACGGGCAGGCGCATTCGATCTGACGACGGCTGTAACCCTTGAAGAGCTGAAGCAATCCGTCGACGAAGGAAATACGGCATCTTTGTTAATGAGTCCTGAAAAAGTTTTTGAGGGGTTTGAGGCGATAACATTGGACGAGCTGCAGGAAAAAAAGCTGCGCAATGGAGTGGCGGTCGATGCGGCGGAATCCGGAAGCATTGGTACAGGCTTGGCCAGGGTATATACCAGCAAGGGTATTTTCTTTGCATTAGGTGAGGTGGCAAAGGCTGACAACAAGCTTCTTCTCAAATCCAGGAAGCTGTTTGAATGATAAAATGAACTTATATATGGCACGTGAGCAATAAATTTTAATAAATAGCGAAATATAAATTTTCTTGCGGGGGCAATAACCGATACTATGGAAGTCTTATACGGAGTAAACAATAATGTAAAAATAGAAAAGCCCACAGGCGTTGGTCTTGGCAACTTTGACGGCTTGCATATAGGCCATATGGCTTTGGTAAACACGTTAATCAGTGAATCCAAGCTGAATGGTCTTGATTCCATGATCTATACCTTCACGAAGCATCCTGAGAACATTCTCAGAAGGAAGCTCTTCACACCTTTGCTTACAACGGTGAACAAGAAAATCCAGCTGCTGCAGGAAACTTCCTTATCCTATTTGTACTTTGACGAGTTCGATGAGAATTATTCACGGATGAAGCCGGAGAGCTTTGTAAAGGACATTTTGATTAAAAGGCTTGGTGCAAAGCTTGCCGTTGCGGGCTTTGACTATCGGTTCGGATATAACGGGCAAGGGGATGTCAATTTACTGAAGGAAATGGGCAAAGCGTTGAATTTCCGTGTAATCATCATCCCTCCCATAAAAATAGACAGTGAGATCGTCAGCAGCACAAAAATACGTGAAAGTGTGATCAAGGGCGATATGCCAAAGGTTTTCAAGCTTCTTGGCAGGCACTATTCCATTACGGGAGAGGTTGCCAATGGGCGGAAGCAGGGAAGTAAGCTGGGCTTTCCCACGGCAAACCTTCATCCGGAGGATTATCTGATTTTACCCCGGAATGGAATTTATATCACCCGCACGCTCATGGATGGGCAATTTTATCCAAGTGTCACCAATGTAGGCTTGAACCCCACCTTCGGGGATTTTACCAAAATAAGTGTGGAGACGCATATCCTGAATTTCAATAAGGATATCTATAACAAAAATATTGAGGTATTCTTCCTGGCAAAGATCCGGCCGGAGAAAAAATTCAAGTCGGTGGAGGAGTTGGTGGAACAGGTCCATCGCGATATCGCGGATACAAAGGAGTTTTTCGGCATCAATGAATCTTGAGCGGCACAGGCTTAAAGTTACGGGAATTGTGCAGGGGGTGGGCTTCAGACCCTTTGTTTATAACCTTGCCAAATCTCTATTTTTAAAAGGCTGGGTTTTGAATACCGGAGACGGAGTAGAGATAGAGATAGAAGGTCCGGCAGAGGTGCTGGCTGTTTTCAATTCACGGCTCATAAACGAGGCTCCTCCTCTGGCGTTTATTCGGAGCATATCAACAGAATCCTTTTCTTCTTATGGGTATGAAGATTTTATCATCAAAAAAAGCGAGACAGGAAAAGCTTCAAATACATTTATCTCACCGGACATTTCAATTTGCAGTGATTGCAGCAGGGAACTTTATGATAAAGACGATTATCGGTTCGGATATCCCTTTATCAACTGTACCAACTGCGGTCCCAGGTTTACCATCATCAAGGACATTCCATATGACAGACCCAATACAACCATGAGTACTTTCGAAATGTGTGAAACCTGCAGGTCACAGTACGAAAACCCTGCCGACAGGCGTTACCATGCGCAGCCTGTTTCCTGCAGCAAGTGCGGGCCGGGGCTTTATTTGCTTGACAGGCGGGGAGCCTTGGTTCAATGTGAAGATACTCCCGGTAATGCGGGAGAACTGCTGGCTTCAGGGAAAATCCTCGCAGTAAAAGGGCTGGGCGGATATCACCTGGCTTGTGATGCAAGGAATAAAGATGCGGTAGCTGAATTAAGAAAGCGCAAGCATAGGGATGAAAAGCCCTTTGCTCTAATGGCTAAAGATATAACAACAGTGTTGAAATATTGCTATGCCGATGCATCTGAAAAAGCATTGCTGGAATCAGTCAAGAAGCCCGTAGTACTGCTGAAAAAGCGGGAAACTTGCAGTCTGCCTGTAGAAATCGCTCCCGGGAATCCTTATCTGGGAGTAATGCTGCCATACACGCCTGTCTATTTGCTGCTCTTTCGGAAAAGTTCATCTATAGTTGACAGTAGCGGTGTATCGGCGACTTCTGTTCCTATTGATGCATGCCCCGAAATCCTGGTGATGACGAGCGGAAATATCAGCAGCGAGCCCATATGCTATAAGGACGAGGATGCATTCAGGGAATTAAGAGGAATTGCCGACTATTTTCTCACCAATAACCGGGAAATTTTTATAAGGACCGATGATTCGGTTACAAGATCCTTTCAGGGGAAGGAATATATTATAAGACGTGCGAGGGGCTATGCTCCCATGCCGGTGATCTGCGATATTGTTCCTGGGGCCGGACCTTCCGTATTGGCTTGCGGCGGAGAACTTAAAAACGCCTTTTGCCTGACCAAAGGCCAGGAATTTTACGTAGGCCACCATATCGGCGATCTGGAGAACCTTGAAACAATGCAGTCCTTTGAAGAAGGCATTGAGCATTTTAAAAGACTCTTTGGCATAAAACCGGAAAAAATTGCTTATGACCTGCACCCTGAATATTTGTCCACCAAGTACGCTTTAGCTTCAAGCATCGGCAGAAAGCTGGGAATACAGCATCATAAGGCACATATTGCATCCTGCATGGCTGACAACAATATGGAAGGGGATGTCATCGGTGTGGCTTTTGACGGTACAGGCTATGGCGAAGACGGAAACATATGGGGAAGCGAGTTTTTCACTGGCTCATACGGGAGTTTCAGGCGGGCAGCCCATCTGGAATATGTAAAAATGCCGGGAGGCAGCGCCGCTATAAATGAACCCTGGAGGATGGCTTGCAGTTATCTGGAGAAGGCAGGAGCGGGGATGGATGCGCTGGGTGCTCTGGAGGTTGACGCGTCCAGGCTTGAAGTTGTAAAAAATATGATCGCCGGAGGCTTTAACAGTCCGCTGACTTCAGGTATGGGAAGATTTTTTGATGCTGTTTCCGCACTGGCGGGAATCCGGAGCTACTCCAATTTTGAAGGTCAGGCGGCCATGGAACTGGAATTTGCGGCAGAAAACGGATTTTATGGCGAATATCCTTTTGAGGCGTATCCGGAAGGCGGGATTTATATACTAAGTACTGCGGGAATTGTAAAAGGTATACTTAAAGACAAGCAAAATAATATCTCTGCCGGCATTATTTCCTCCAGATTTCATGAGTCGATCGCTTCAATGATCAATGAAATCTGCTGCCGGTTGAGTAAGGAAACAGGTTTCAAAAGAGTAGTCCTGAGCGGAGGCGTTTTCCAGAACATGCGCTTACTGTCACGCAGTATGGAAAAGCTGGTACACAGCGGCCTGGAGGTCTATATTCATAAGCAGGTGCCGGCAAATGACGGAGGGCTGTCTTTAGGCCAAGCAGTTATTGCTATGGCGGACGACGGAACATTTTGATATAATGGATTAAACAGCGGTGTCATGCACCCAAACTTATTTACTTATTGGCAGCATGGCAATCTTGCCAGTGTAAAAGGGCTCCGTTGTAGAAGCAGTGAAGTTTAGCTGATAGAACAGTAAAAATAGTAAGGATGTGAAATGCAATGTGTCTAGGATTACCAGGTAAAATCGTTGAAATAAATGAAAAAAGTGCAGTTGCTGAAGTTATGGGAGTATCAAGGGAGATCTCCATTGAGCTTTTGAAGAATGTAAAGATTGGTGATTTTGTTCTGATCCATGCAGGCTGTGCCATACAGGTTCTGGACGAAGAGGAAGCCACAGCCACCATCCAATTGTTCAACGAGCTGAAGGAAGTCATGCATGAGTAATTATATTGATGAATTCAGAAATTCTGCTGCTTCGGCTAGAATCGCCGGGGTCTTGCAGACTTATAACGGGAAACAGCTGAAAATCATGGAGGTTTGCGGAACTCACACCATGGCCATTTTCCGTTATGGTATCCGGGAGCTTCTGCCTGACGCCGTAAAGTTAGTCTCCGGTCCGGGATGTCCGGTCTGCGTAACGCCTGTTTCCTATATCGACGCTGCTGTGACCGCGGCAAGAAGAGAGGATGTAATTATAACTACCTTCGGGGATTTGATCCGGGTCCCGGGCAGCACTGCTTCCTTGTCGGGAGAAAAGGCAAATGGAGCGGATGTAAGAATTGTATACTCTCCTCTTGATGCACTGGCAATTGCGCGGGAGAATCCTGCAAAAAAGGTTGTTTTCCTGTCCGTAGGTTTTGAAACCACAACCCCGGTTTCTGCTTTGACGGTTCTGAAAGCCTTTGAGGAAAATATCCATAACTTTTTCATTCTTCCTGCCAACAAAACCATGCCGGAAGCCCTGAAGCTGCTGGCTGCGGATAGCGACACGGAAATTGACGGCTATTTGTATCCGGGGCATGTCAGCGCAATCATCGGCACGGAATTTTACGGAGAAATAGCGGAGCAATACGGTATACCGGGAGTTGTGGCAGGTTTTGAGCCGCTGGACATCCTGCATGCGATTCTGACGATGCTGGAATTGTGCCAAAATCCGGTAAAGCTTGTGGTTAATGAGTATTCCCGGTTTGTAAAAAAAGAGGGAAACCCGCTGGCAGTGGAAAAAATGTATGAGGTTTTTGAAGCAGTGGACTCCGTTTGGAGAGGACTTGGCAGCATACCGGGTTCAGGCCTTGCCGTCCGGAGCAAATATGAAGAATTTGACGCCTGGAAGGCTTTCGGCCTGTCCGGCAAGGTTGGCACGGAGCCCAAAGGCTGCCGCTGCGGCGAGGTTTTAAAGGGAAGAGTTGTTCCGGTCAACTGCGGACTGTTCGGCAATACATGTACTCCGGATAATCCGGTAGGAGCCTGCATGGTCTCATCCGAGGGGACCTGCGCAGCCTATTACAGATATAACAAGGCGTAACAAGAAAATTGATCTATCGGAGGGACACAAATGTCCGATGTAATAACAATGGCTCATGGCAGCGGCGGAATCAAGATGCACGAGTTGATTAAAAATATATTCCACAAATATCTGGCGAATGAAATCCTCGACAGCGGTGACGATGCCGCCCAATTTTCGGTTTCTCAAGGGAGATTGGCATTCACTACGGATTCATACGTCGTAAGCCCAATATTTTTTAAAGGCGGTAATATCGGTAAGCTGGCGGTCTGCGGAACCGTTAACGATCTTGCAGCCGCAGGGGCAAGACCTCTTTACATGAGCTGCGGCTTCATCATAGAAGAAGGCTTTCCTCTTTCCAAACTTGAGGAAATCGTCGCCAGCATGGCGGAGACTGCCAGGGAATGCGGCATACTTACCGTCACCGGTGATACAAAGGTGGTTCAAAAGGGTGCTGCAGACGGAGTATTCATCAACACTTCAGGAATAGGTGCAATTATTGAAGGCATAGGCATTTCCGGGAAAAATGCCACGGCGGGAGACAAGGTCATAATTAACGGAAATATTGGCGATCATGGCTGCGCAATTATGCTGGAAAGAGAAAAGCTGGGAATTATCTCCGGCTTAAAAAGTGATTGCGCTCCTTTGAACGGCATGATTCAAGAACTCTTACACAAAATCGCTGATGTTCATGTACTGCGTGACCCTACCAGAGGGGGACTTGCCACGACTTTGAACGAGATCGCCCAACAAAGCGGCGTCGGAATAAGGCTATATGAGGAAAAGATTCCAGTGGCTTCTGAAACGCGGGGCGTATGCGAATTGTTGGGGCTGGACCCCCTATATATCGCCAACGAAGGCAAAATGATCGTGATCGTCCCTGACAATCAAGCACAAAAAGCTCTGGAAATCCTGAAGCGGAATAAATACGGAACATCTGCTGCAATTATAGGCGAAGTAGAAGAAGCATCCCCTGGAAAAGTATATATGAAGACGGTGGCAGGCGGCAGCAGAATCCTCGACATGCTATCGGGAGACCAGCTGCCCAGGATTTGCTGATACCCTTCAATGATGTCATCGCGAGGGACTGACGTTGAGACGATTATCCAGAATATTGCCCACTGAGTATACAATTCCTTAAAAATAATATAGATTTATAAATTAACAGGAAGTTATTTTCAAAATACGAAGACAACATAGAAAAAATTGCGTATAATTTCCTTAGACAAGATGAAGATTTTCTCCCGCTTGAATGTGCACATGTTTTTAACACAAGGAAGGATAAAGTCATGATAATTAAGATGGAAAATATCAGCAAAGTATACCGCACAGGAACAATTGAAGTGGAGGCCCTGAAAGGTATCGATTTATCAATAGAGAAGGGTGAGTTTGTCTCGGTAATGGGGCCCTCCGGCTCGGGTAAATCCACGCTTATGAATCTGGTGGGCTGTCTGGACAGGAGTACTTCCGGGTTTTATCAGCTGGACGGGGTAGACATTTCCAAACTTGACGATGTAGCGCTTGCTAAGATACGCAACCTGAAAATCGGCTTTGTTTTTCAATCCTTCAATCTTCTTCCCAGAATTACCGCATTGCAGAATGTTGAACTTCCGATGATCTATGCCGGCGTTTCCAAAAAGGATCGAAGGGCCAAGGCCCTGGATGCCCTTGAAAGGGTCGGCCTTATTGAAAGAAAGGACCATAAGCCCAACGAGCTCTCGGGCGGGCAAAAGCAAAGAGTAGCCATAGCAAGGGCATTGGTCAATACGCCGGCGATTATTCTTGCGGATGAGCCCACTGGAAATCTTGACAGCGCTTCCGGCGAAGACATTATGGCTGTATTTCAGGGATTGAACAGGGAAGGCGTCACCATTGTCCTCGTTACCCACGAACCGGATATTGCCACACACACAAAGCGTGTTGTAAAGTTCAGGGACGGCAGACTGATTCAGGATTATTGCGTGGTAGACCAGGTGGATGCACGGGATTTGATCAGCGCAAGAAAAGAGCAGGAGGCCGGTTGAGTTATATATATTATTTGAAAGGATGGAGTACATATGTCGGATTTACAAACCAATCTTATCAATGAAGAATTACCAGAAAAGAAAATGGGCTTTATACAGAGAGTCGTGGGCGTGATCACATCGCCTGGAAAAGTCATGGAGAATCTTGCCGCCAAACCCAGAATATTATTTCCGTTATTTCTGGTTGCTTTTTCACAATTGGCGTTAATCCTGATCCGGATGCCTTTATACCAGGATTCCCTTAGGAAAGCATTTCAGGCGTCATCAAAAGTAACAGAATCTCTGACGGGAGTGAAAGTGACCCCAGAAATGATAGAGAAGAACCTGTCGCAGGGAATGACCACGAACCTGATTACTACTCCGCTGGGGTCATTATTCGGATGGTTTCTCATTACGGTGGTATTTTTTGCGATTATCAAAATTGCCGGCGGTCAGGGAAAATTTAAGCAATACCTTAGTGTTATCGGTTATGCGTATGTCATATCTGCACTATACTTACTTATAACCCTGTGTGTTTCCTATTTTACAGGGAGTTTACATCTTGATATTCCATTAACAAGTATTGGCAATGCATTTGGAGATGGCATGAAAGGCAGCTTTTTATTTGGTATGATTAAGGGTCTGGATGTATTCAAAATATGGTATTATGCAGTGATCGCAATTGGATTGCAGGTTGTGAGCGGCTTTAAGAAAAGTACTATCTATGGAATTGTCGCTATAGTATTCACCATCACATTACTGATTGCAGGAGCTGGGGAAGCTGCAATGGGCGCTTACATGTAAATAGCTCCCTTTAGATTCTATACAATGGAGGATTAGTACATATATGGACAAGAAGGTAATAATAGGTGGAATTATAGCAATCGTGGCAATTTCACTGATTACAGTAAGCATTTTGAGAACAACAGGCTCCACTTCTGCTTTTGGCGGGGGGAGCGGGTATCCGGTAAAGGTTGCTGCAATACAAAAAGGTGATATTTCCTCATCCATATCTGCCAGCGGAGTCATTGAAGAGGTTGAAAAAGGTGAAGTGTACTTCGATACGCCTTTAAAGGTCCTAAAGGTTCTTGTGGCCGAAGGGGACAGAGTGACCAAGGGACAAAAGATACTTGAAGTTGACACCGGCACCCTGGCTTCCGAACTGGAAAAGCTCAAGACCAACAAGGGGATTCAGGAATTGTCTTTGAATTCCAATGTGGCGAATTCAGGGGTCAGCACTGCCCAATCTGCTGTTAAAAAAGCTGAAAAGGCCTATAATGACAGTAAGGAAGCCCTTCAAAAGAATAAAAATTTGTACGAAGCCAGCGCCATCTCCAAAAGCGATCTTGAGGCTTCGGAAAAAGCGGTAGAGCAGGCGGAGACAGCTGTGAACGATGCACGTGAAGCATATCAGGTTGCTGTTGAAACCCGGAATGTGAATCGGACGACAACGGAAGAAAATCTGAAAGTCACGGATATTTCCATTAAAGATATTGAAAATAGTATGGCCAAGATCGCAGAATTAACAGTGAGTCCCATAGACGGCGTTGTTGTAGCGCTGAATGTGGATGCGGGCGGATTTATAAGCAATGTACAGTCGGCATATAAGGTCATTAACCCTGACAAGCTCCAGGTAAAAGCCAAAATAAAGGAATATGACATTAAGAACATCGCTGTCAGTCAAAATGTCAGGATCACCGGAGATGCCATTGATAAGGAAAAAGTCATCACCGGCAAGGTTACCGCTATTTCACCCGTCGCCACTATCAACAGGACGACCAGCGGCGAGGAAACTGTGATTGAAGTAACTGTGACGGTAGAAAATCCGGAAGGTATATTGAAGCCGGGGCTGAACGTGACCTGCGACATTTATACGGTTGATAAAAAAGGCGTTATTGTGGCTCCCATGGAAATGATCACGGAAGATAAGGATGGCAACAAACTTGTGTACGTGGTGGATACTGCAAACAAAACCATGAAGGAAACCAGGGTCAAGCTTGGCATCAATTCAGATATGACGGTTGAAGTCCTGGAAGGCTTGAAGGAAGGCGATCTGGTAATCATTGAGCCGCAGCCGATGTATAAGGACGGAGAAAAGGTCAGGATTCTGGAAGGCACAGCAAAGTGAGGGTGATGATATGAACTTTTCCGAAAGCTTCAAACAGGCCTTCGACAGCTTAAAAGCCAATAAACTCCGGTCTATTCTGACCATGCTGGGGATCGTCATGGGCGTATTCTCGGTAATAACCATCATGGCCATAGGAAGCGCTGCTGAAGGCTATATGAACAGCCAATTTGAGAAAATAGGCGCAAATACCATTTCCATCACCTATAAAGCGCGGAATCTGGATCAGCGGGACTGGTTGACCTTGGAGGATATGGATACCATCCGAAAGGCAGCTCCTGAAATTAAAAATATCGCCACTGTAATTCAGAGGTCGGGTTCGGTCAGGGTTGGAAGCAAGACCAGAGACGCTGTAATACTTGGAGTCTCTTCCCAATACAAAAGCTTTGATCTGATAGAAATGGCCCAAGGCAGATTCATAAACGATTTTGACGTATCAGCTTCTTCAAAGGTTGTGATCGTCGATGAGTTTTTTATACAAAAATACTTCAGTACCATTAAGAATCCGGAGGATGTTATCGGCCAGAGCATCGTGCTTAAGACACCCTGGGGAAGCTCAACCAACATAAAGATTGTGGGCATCAAAAAAAGCGGTGATGATTTATTCGGGAGCATGATGAATAATGATATGGCCCCTGCCATCGTGTACATGCCCGTAACGTCGGTTCAATCAATTTATCCAAACGGCAACAGACTTGAGTCCATCTCCGTATCCGTTGTAGACAAGAAAAAACTTAGAGAAGTGGGAAACCGGATCGTTAAAGCACTGGAAATGAAAAAGGGCAATACCGACGTTTATATCGCACAGAATTCGGCAGACATTCAGAAGGCCATATCCGACGTTCTTGGAGTAATATCGTCCGTATTGCTGGTCATTGCAATAATCACGCTGATTGTGGGCGGCATAGGTATTGTAAACATTCTGCTGGTTTCAGTTACGGAGAGGATTAGGGAAATCGGTATCAGAAAAGCGCTGGGGGCGCAGAGGAAGGATATTGTACTGCAGTTTATTACCGAGTCCATCATCATGACCGGCTTAAGCGGCCTGGTAGGGATTATCCTGGGAATTATTGCGGGAAGCATTATCTCTGCCTTGATAAAACTGCCGCCGATAGTGGATTTAAAGGTAATTCTGATGTCATTCTCCGGTTCCGTGGCGCTGGGCTTGATTTTCGGCGTGTACCCCGCCAAGAGGGCAGCCGACCTGGATCCGATTGAGTCACTGCGATATGAGTAGGGGAAGGAAAGAGGGAAAATCGATTTGGGAATAACATGGTAATGATTAGTTTGCGGTAGATTGAATTGCCCGCAATGAAAAGAAGCATTAAATATTTCTTGAGGGCTACGTACCGTAATGATATACTTGTAATGTTACTTTCTTATATTTTATGGGGTGATGGCGACGCTGCCAGGGATACAGCATTTAAGCAGTACACTGAAGGATGAAGGTAAAAAAACGAAGCTGATGTTTATCATTGACGGTGTTGTCATAAATGCTGCCCTGATACTCACAGCAGGGATTTTCCTTTCCGGATATATCGTTTTTCTCAATGGCTCCGACTTTCTGGTGGGATTGTTGAACAATTCCCTTACCTGGGCTTCGGTGGCCGCTATCTTTTCTTTTTTAATCTTTGAAAGAATGGAGCGCAGGAAAAAGTTCCTTTTGGTATTGCTGGTGGTCTCCAGGCTGCTTGTATGCTCCTCTATTTTCCTGCCGCTTATTTTCGGGAAGGGACCTGTTACCCTCGGAATTCTCACGGCCATGGTTATAGTGGGAAATGTGCTCTGGGGTGTATATGCTATCGGCGCAAGCGTTTGGATGATGGGTTCATTTCCGAAAGAATCCAGGAATGAATTTGTGTACAGGCGGGTGTTCTGGCTCAGGATATCCTTTACTTTGTTTACCATTATCATGGGCTTCGTACTTGACTGGTCGGGCAAATCCTATACAGGATTTCTTATCGTTTTCCTGACCAGCATGGTGCTGTCTCTTGCAGATGCGTTTGTTCTCTCCAATACCAGGGAACCGGTGAATGTTGTTACAAAAAATGTTCGGTTCAATCCCGCTTTATTTTTTGAACCTCTGGCTGCGAAAAACTATCGGAATTTCCTTCTTTTTATCTTCCTGTTCTATTCGAGCCTGACAATTTCATCCTCTTTTACCCCCCTGTATCTTATCCGGTATTTGAAGTTTGATTACAAGTTTATATCCATCATCAATGTAATTGCATATGTCTTCATGATCCTGTGTACAGGTCTTTGGAGCAGGCTGGAGTGCAAAAGGGGACTGATGTTTGTATTTAAGATTACGGGACTGATTGCCATTGTCGAATTTCTTGTGTATGGCTTCTTGAAGGAAAACACCTATTTTCTGCTTTACCTGGCGCCTATTTTTTCAGGGGTCGGATACAGCGGATTTAACGTGTCCGTTTTCACTTACCGCTATGAGTTGATGCCGGAAAGAAACAGGACTGTTTACGAGGGATGGTTTGGAGCAGTCATGGGGTTCAGTATGCTTGTAAGTCCGGTCATTGGCGATTTTGTCATGAACAGGCTTCCTATAGTTAAAAATATTGTATTCCAACATAGCAAGTTTCAATTAATGTATATTATCTCATTTATTTTAGCAGCAGGGGTTGTCATGTTTATACTGAAGAGCCCTATAAAGTCAAATACCTGTGAGCATTATGAATTAAATGCGGATTTAGCAAAAAAGATAGACCTATGAGATCATTAAAGGGAGTGTAACAGATGGAGAGGTTTTTTATCGACAAGGCCCTGGAATTAGGCGCCGATCACGCAGTCGCATTCAAAATAGAGGATATTGCCTTTGATTCCAGAACCATTCTCAAATGCATGTTTGGCTGCGGGGATTGGGGAAAAGGCCATACTTGCCCGTCAAAACCCAATTCCTTAAGCGTTTTTGACTACAAAAAAGTATTTGAAGAATACTCCTGGGGTATCATTATCCATTCAACAGAGAAAAAGGTATCCCAGGACGTTTCTTTTGCGATTGAACGGGAAGCTTTTTTTAAGGGCTACTATTTGGCTTTTTCTCTGAGCGATTGCGCCCTCTGTTCCAAATGCCAGGGGCTTGAAGCCCGGGCGTGTGCAAACCAGCTAAAGGCGCGTCCCGCATTTCACAGCGTCGGCATCGATGTTTTCAAAACGGTGAGGAAGTTCGGACTGCCCCTTGAAACGTTGAAGGAAAAGGGAGAGCAGCAAAACTGGTATTCTGCGGTTTTTATCGAATAACGGGCAGTATTCGGGAATTACTATATATCCGCGGTCACTTGAATTTAAAAAAAGTAAAAGCACAAAGCCGCAAATACCTTAATGATACTTGCGGCTCCGAAGAGAGCATCTTTTTTTGGATTTTGTCGGGTAGTGCTACTCCATTTCCAATTCCACTACCGTATCGGTTCCGTCCGGAACGGGATATGTAAAATGTTCTACAGGACCGAAGTTGATAAACAGGTCATTCTTGTAGTCCTTTGTATTCCAGGCATCCACAAATTTCATTTCGGAGCTGTCGGATAACAACCGTGCTTTTTTGGCTTTTCCTTTAAGCCCTACCAAAGGCAGCGGACCGATATTTCCTTCAAATACGTGTGCATACAGCAAATTGCCCCTTTGTGTGTAATATCCCCAGTCAGGCTTTGCGTAGGGTGCTTTTCCGCAATGATAGATGCTGCCGGAGTTCTGCCTCATCCATTTACCGATTTCCGTAAGGATGCAGAGGGATTCTTCCGGGATTTCGCCTTTGGCGGTGGGACCTACATTCAGCAGGAGATTCCCGTCCTTACTGACACACTCCACCAGTTTCCGGATGATTTGTTTTGAGGATTTAAACATTTTATCCGTTGAACAATAGCCCCAGTTGTTATTCATGGTTATGCATGCTTCCCAGGGGATGGAATCGCCTTTTTCGTTGGTCACACCTTCCGGAGGTATGATCTGCTCCGGCGATGCGAAGTCTCCGGAGGCGATGCCGGGATTCATGGACCTGATGCTTCCGCTGCCTTCTCCGCTGGCTTCCAGTCGATTGTCGATAATGATATCGGGCTGGAGGGAGCGCACCATGTTGACCATTTCTGTTGCATGCCATTTTTTACCTGTCATTTCGTCATATGAAAAGTCAAACCATATGATATCGATTTTGCCGTAATTGGTGCAGAGCTCCCGGACTTGGCCATGCATATATTCCACATACCGGTCGAAATTCTGGGTTTTATTCTTAAACGCTTCGTTTTCGCGCATCGGATGGATTTTGTCTCCATAGGAAGGATAATCCTCATGGTGCCAGTCCAAAAGCGAGTAGTATAACCCTACTTTTATGCCCTCGGCCCTGAAGGCCTCCACATATTCCTTAATCAGGTCTCTTCCTGCCTTTGTGTTTGTGGACTTATAATCGGTGAGTTTTGTATCAAACAGACAGAAGCCGTCATGATGCTTTGCAGTCATGACCGCGTATTTCATGCCCGCCTCACGGGCCGCCTTGGCCCAGACCCTGGGTTCATAATGGACAGGATCGAACTGATCAAAAAATTGCTGGTAATCCTCAATGGAAATCTTCTCTGTAGACCTTACCCATTCGCCTCTTGCGGGTATGGCGTACAGGCCCCAATGGATAAACATCCCGAACCTGGCCCCCAGAAACCATTCGGTGCGTTGCTTCCTTTCCTCTATCATGCTCATGCTGTAAACCTCCAAATAATTGTCTTTGTACTTTATATTCTATATCAATTTTTATATAATAAAGATACAGATTGTTAACTTGTTTTTGTACAAAACTAACTTAAACTGCAGGCGGATTATGCTGCGGGATTAAACATGAAACGGTGGAGGAATGGATAATAAAAAGCTGCTCCTGATGAAGAACTATCTTTCCAATCTAAAGGTGGAAGTGCAGTATACGGGGTTTACAAAAGTGTGGCCGGAATGGAGGGATATGGATTATATCCCCGGCTACAACAAATTTTATTTTATCTGCCATGGGGAAGGGTGGCTGAGAATCGACGGTACGGAGTATTACCCCAAACCCGGACAGCTGTTTTTAATGCCGCAGGGCGTAAGGCAATCCTATTCATCCATCAATGAGAATACCTTTACAAAATATTGGTGCCATTTTACTGCAAAGATAGGGGACATCAACCTGTTTGACATTGTCAGGCTTCCCCATTTCATCGATGTGGAAGATAAAACTATGCTGAAAGGCCTGTTCAGGCAGTTGACAGAATATTACGAAAGCAATGAATTGACGTCGGCCTTGCGGGCAAAGGCAATAATGCTGGAGATCATCTCTTATTATCTTGAAAATGCCGTCATCGGTGAGATCAGGCTTACCTCCTCGGATTTAACGGACAAGCTGAACCCGGTATTGGAGTATATAGACAATCATTTGAATGGAAACATCAGTATTGAGAAGCTGGCGCAGATTATCCATTTGCATCCCAATTATTTCATCCGTTTTTTCCGGAAGCATCTGGGTGCTTCGCCCATCAACTATATTAATCATAAAAGGATGGACAAGGCAAAGCTCCTGCTGGAAACCGGCGACGATACACTGGCTGTAATCGCGGAAAAAACAGGGATCGGCGATATTTATTATTTGTCGAGGATGTTTAAGGAGTACACCGGCTTTTCACCTTCGGAATATAGAAAACTGGTCTTAAAATAAAACATATGAGTTAAGCTTATACAGTAAAACAAAAAAAAGGGGCTGTCGCAAAACATTCCTCCATTGGTATAAAAAGAAATCTATTGTAGGGGCGACCACTGGTCGCCCGCCCTGGAAGGACTTTGGAGGACGATCAATGATCGCCCCTACATCTTTTATCCTCAGAATGACAGCTTTCCTATTTTGAGACAGCCCCCTTTCGTATTATTTTCAGCCGAGAATTGCTTTAAGATCGGCTTCGGGAGTGCTGATGGGTCTGAGTCCGAATTTCTCTACCAAAACATTTAATACGTTGGAAGAGAGGAAAGCCGGCAAGGATGGACCGATGTAAATATTTTTGATTCCAAGGGCCAAAAGTGTAAGCAGTATGCATACGGCCTTCTGCTCATACCATGACAGTACCATCGTCAGCGGCAGGTCATTCACACCGCAGTTGAATGCGCCGGCAAGAGCCACGGCTACCTGGATGGCCGAATAAGCGTCATTGCACTGTCCCATGTCCATAATACGCGGCAATCCGCCGATTTCTCCGATATTAAGGTCGTTAAAGCGGTATTTTCCGCAAGCAAGAGTTAATATTACAGTATCTTTAGGCGTCTGCTCCACAAACTCCGTATAATAGTTTCTTCCAGGCTTTGCACCATCGCAGCCGCCTACAAGGAAGAAGTGCTTGATGGCTCCGGCTTTTACGGCATCAATGACCTTATCGGCCACTCCGAGTACGGTATTTCTTGCAAAGCCTGTCATCAGTTCCGTGCCGCCGTTGATTCCCGTGAGGACTTTGTCTTCACTCCAGCCGCCCAGCGCAAGGGCTTTGGCAATAACCGGCGAGAAATCCTTCTTTCCGTTGACTGCGGGGATATGCTTCAATCCGGGATAACCTACCACGTCGGTGGTGAAAACCCTGTCCGAATAAGAAGGCCTTTGGGGCATCAGACAGTTGGTTGTAAAGAGGAACGCACCCGGCACGCCGTCAAACTCTTTCTGTTGATTCTGCCATGCGGTACCGAAATTGCCTTTCAGCTGCGGATACTTTTTCAGCTCGGGATATCCATGGGCTGGGAGCATCTCGCTGTGGGTGTAAATGTTTACGCCTTTGTCTTTTGTCTGCTCCAGCAATTCTTTCAAATCGTGCAGGTCATGCCCGCTGATTACGATAAAGGGTCCCTTTTCAATCACAGTGGAAACCTTTGTAGGGACGGGATGTCCGTAAGTGGAGGTGTTAGCTTCATCCAGCAGAGCCATGCATTTTAAATTAACCTGGCCAAATTCCATGAGCAGGCCCAGCCATTCATCCACAGAGTGGTCTTCACCCAGGGCTTTCATGCCCTTATAGAACCAGGCTGTAACTTCATTATCTTTTTTACCAAGGTTATAAGCATGCCATGCATAGGCTGCCATTCCGCGTAAGCCAAGCAGCAGGGTAGAACGCAGGGATACAAGGTCCGTATCTCCATTCCATAAAGTATCAAAGGGAAGGTTTTCGCCTCCGCCGGATTTATTCTTTTCCGCCTCTACAAGGGCTTTTAGTTCATCAATACGGCCACTGTCAAAATTCACATTTGTAATGGTAGCAAAAAGACCTTGCATCATCAGCTCATCCGCTTCCCTGGAGGCGGTCTTGCCGGAAACCGCACGGGCAAGTCCTACCAGTGAACAGGTAAGCTCATCCTGCTTGTTGGATACCGACGGATTTTTCCCACAGGCGCCTGAAATGGTGCAGGCTTTACCCCCTACAGTCTGTTCGCATTGAAAACAAAACATATTACTCACAATAAAATCCTCCTCGTATTGTTCGATTTAATATACTAAAGCATTTATTCACTTTTCAGTACGCGCTAATTATATTATAATAATCCTATAAAATCGGTAGCTATGGCAACAGAAATGAGGAGAAATTGGTGGAAGCTTACATTCATGCATTAAAAAAGAATACCTTATTCGACGGAATCAACAATTCGGACCTGAAGACCATGTTAAACTGCCTGAATTACGACATACGGGAATATGAAAAGAGTGAGTACATTGCCCTGGCCGGAGAGCCCTTCGAAAGTGTGGGGATTATTGTAAAAGGAAGCGCGGCCGTGCTCAAGGAGGATATAAACGGTAACCGGGTCATCATGGCATTGTTAAAGCCGGGAGACATGTTCGGCGAAATGGCCGCATTTTCAAGCAAACCTCTGTGGCCTGCCAATGTGTATGTTCAGGAAAATTGCACAGTGTGCTTTATACCTTCGTACAAAATAGCCGGTGCATGTGATAATGCTTGCCAATGGCACGCCACCCTCATTCGGAATTTATTGAAGACAATCTCCGAAAAAGCTTTACTTCTAAACCGCAAAGTAGAGTATCTTTCCATCAAAAGCATGCGGGGCAGAATCTGCGCTTTTCTGCTGGAGCAAAATAAAAGGACCGGCAGGACCATGATAACCCTTCCCATGAACAGGAATGAACTTGCGGATTTCCTCAACGTCTCCAGGTCCTCTATGTCGAGAGAGATGTGTAAAATGAAGGACGAGGGGATCATTGATTTCCATAAGGCCGATTTTAAAATTATCGATATTGAAGCGTTGAAAAAGTATAATTAGGGGTTTTTTCGGAGAATACTCGGCAAAGCGGCGGCAACCCCCATATCTGTGGATTTTGCAAAAGGATTTGCAAAACAAATTGCCGGATGTTAATGTATAGTAAAGGATTCACTCAAAGAAACAACGCTCATATATATTGCAAATAAGGGGATGGAATGGGATGGGCAATTTATCTTCAAAACAGAGAATATTTCAAGCTGTTGACAAGAGAAAAAATGAGATCATTGAACTGGGGGATGCGGTATACCGCTGCCCGGAAACCGGATTCAGGGAATTCGCAGCCTCCGGATTAATTGCTGATAAGTTCAGGCAAATGGGACTGCACTTCATACAGCCGGAAAATATTCCCGGTCTCAAGGTTACATTGGACACCGGCAGGGAAGGACCCGGAATAGCAATACTAGGCGAACTGGATGCCATTGTCTGCTCCGAGCATCCGGATGCAAATCCTCAGACCGGAGCAGTGCACGCCTGCGGACACAACGTCCAGGTCGCCTCCATGGTGGGAGCGGCCATGGGAATTTTGGATTCGGGGATCCTGGGGGAACTGTGCGGGAAAATCCATTTTATTGCCGTTCCTGCGGAAGAATATATCGAAGTGGATTTCAGGAAGGAGCTCAAGGGCAGGGGAATCATATCCTACCTTGGCGGAAAGCCCGAGTTCCTCAGAAGAGGTTTTTTTGACGATGTCGATATCTGCTGTATGATCCATGTCTGGCCCGGAATAAGCAAGCTGGCGGTGGATACATCCTTCAACGGCTGTATGGTCAAAAAAGCGAAGTTTATAGGGAAGGCCGCCCATGCGGGGCAGGCTCCCCATGAAGGCATAAACGCATTATATGCAGCGAATTTAAGCCTTTCAGCTATTAACTCCATTAGAGAAACCTTCAGGGAAGAGGATTTTATCAGAGTACACCCCATCATGACAAAGGGCGGGGGAGTGGTCAATGTAATTCCTGACGATGTACGCATTGAAATGTTTGTAAGGTCAAGAACCATAGAGGGCATCCTCAGCACTTCAAAGAAGGTGGACAGGGCCTTGGTCGGCGGAGCTGTTGCTATGGGTGCGGCTGTTGAAATTGAAGATATTCCGGGATATATGCCCTATAATGTGGATAAAAACCTTGTTACGCTTGCAAAGTCCAATATAAGAGAGCTGTATGGCTCAGACGCAGAAGATTTGGGCCATACCACAGGTTCAAGCGATCTTGGCGATCTTTCATCCCTTATGCCTGTTATACAGCTTTATGCACCGGGTGTGTCGGGAGGCTTGCACAGCCGCGAATTTAAATTGAATGACCCCGAAAGCTCCTATATAATGTCATCAAAGCTGCTGGCTGCAATGGCATTGGATTTGCTAAGGGATAATGCCGGGGCGGCAGGGGAGGTTATAAAAAAGTATACTCCTGTTTTTACGTCAAAGGAAGAATACTTTGCTTTTACCGATAAAATTTTTTCCAATAGACTTTTTTCCGCGCAGGATATCCTGAAGTAACCACGAATGAAAATGCAGTTTCGGAACTTTGGTCCGTTGGGGACGGCGAGTAAAGAAAAATATTTGAGTGCCCGCAAAAAATAACGAGGCGCTAAAAACCGGCAGTGTGATTATAACCTGCCGGTTTTTTTATAAAAGATTCAAATGATGCATTATAATATGTACAAGGAATCAAGCCATATCTAAACTGCTTGCACGTCTTTCAGTTTTTTTCCGTTTGGCTTTTTCTTCATAATCCTCACCCTCGTTAATGACTGAGCTGATGTTGGCTTTGTCAAAGATCATGTCCATTAAGATAACTTTGATTTCCGCGCTGCTTTCATCCAGGCCGAAATACTCTTTCAGATCGTCCATTCTGGAGTCGTGATCAAGGTCGGACATATCCATCTGCTTGGATTTGCTGTTGGAGCTCAATATGAAAAGGCCCTTGTAACTGTAATCATCTTCTGTAATATTCAAGCTGGAAAGTAATAATTCGGATGTTTTCATAAAATACCTCCTGGAAAAATATTGTTATCTATTCGGCGTCAAAACGGCATTTCAACTATAGGATGCATAGATATTCGTACATTTAAATAATATTATACCACCTTTTCCAGGATATTTCACAGTCTTTCTTCAAGAATTTTTGTGGCGAAATTTACTAAAATTTTTCATCAAAAAGTTCTTGCATTCTATTTTAATCAATGCTATAATATCCACTGTTGACGCTATTGCGGGATTGTGTAATGGCAGCACTACTGACTCTGGCTCAGTCTGTCTGGGTTCAAATCCTAGTCCCGCAGCCAAAAGAAAACCTGTACGAGTTACATTGTACAGGTTTTTTGTTTTGCGGCAAAGGAATCATTCGTTCTTTTCCATCAGCTCCGGCTGAATTACACCCAGTTCCTTCAGCTCTTTTTCCGTGCCGATCCAGACGACGGATTTTAAAGATGTTTTCGGGAATAAATCTTCTACATCGTTGTTAATCATCCGGATACAGCCATGGGAAATTTCTTTCCCGATAGAGTAGGGACTGTTATTGCCATGGATGCCGAGGCTAGTGCCGTCCTTATAGGATAACCCCATCCACCGATACCCCAGCGGATTACTGGGGGAGCCGCCTTTGACGGGTTTTGCATAGCCTCCTCCGCCCCAGGCAGGGTTTACCAGCTTATTGACAATGGTATATTTGCCGCTGGGAGTCATGGTTGATGTCTTTCCGATGGCTACCGGGTATTTGCATACTACTTTGTCCTTTTGGTAAAAAGTCAGTATCCGTTTGGTTTTGTTCAGCACAAACCATGTTTCACCAGAAGGCGGGGAAGTGACCCTGTCATTGAAGGTTATTTTTTTCTCCGTCAGGATTTTGAGCAGTGCAGTCTGGCATTTTTCATTCCATTCTCCGCTGATGGTCATGTTGCACGTGCTTTGAAAACGGATGATGGCGTTTCTTTTGTTTAATGCGGAATCCTTGCTGTCATCCTTATAGAAACCAAGGCTTTTCAATTCTTCAAAATAGTCTTTAATTACCGGAATTTCGGGCTCTGGAAGGTTCTCTTCGGGTTTGGCCTCCGATTGGCTTATAGTTTCCTCAACGGCGGCGATGTCTTGTAAAAAAGCCGGACTTGTGATATCAGGATTTGAAGTATATACGGAACATAAAATATACATTACAGTAAATATTTTTACCATTCGTGCCTCCGATGTATGAAGACCGTTTTATTGCAGGTCAAAGTAATTAACTGTAAATATATATGACGGCACCCCTTGCGAATATAACCAATTTTCCTTTAGAACACTGAAAATGTTTTGCCTGCAGTTCACGGAAGCGGGTTTTCCGGGCAGGGATAATTAAAGCCGAAATGGCATTTAAGGCACATCAGGGAACTGGTATTATTATACCAATATACTTTATACATCGGTGAGGTGCAAATAGGGCAAACAGATTCGGTTTTTTTGTGAAAGGCATGTACCACTGCGCTCAAATTAAACCTCCAAATTATCATGAATTAATGTATTTTCTCTTTAACAGCGGGTAAATAAACATGCAATATTTGGCTGGCTTATTATTACCCTTTTTCATAGGGATGGATGCGGCACAAATATGTTTTCAAGGCTTTATAAATTTTGGCAGAGTACTGGAATTGATGCCGGATTGGTGCTATAGTAATCAGGAATGAAATTTTTATCCATAAAGTGAGGACCACATCGATGCTAAAATCTTTAATGGGCAAATTGAAGCTTCAGGAAAGAGATTTTATTATCTTTCTTCTGGTGGGCGTATTTTTGGGTATAGCCCAGAGTGTTGACGGCTCAACGCTCAACAATTTTCTAAAAGAAAAATTCCACATGATGATTCTCCAGCGTTCGGCGCTTGAAATACCCAGGGAACTTCCCGGCTTTCTGGTTTTTTTAATTATCGGGTTTTTATATGCCCTGGGTGATATCCGGATCGCTGTTATTGCAAATATATGTGCTGCAGTTGGCATGTTTCTTTTGGGGATTATTCCTCCCGTTTTCTCTGTGGCTTTGATTTGCATTTTTATTTACAGCTCGGGTCAGCATATCTACATGCCGCTTTCAAACTCCATTGCCATGAGCTTTGCCACCGACAACAGGCTGGGGAGGAAGCTGGGACAGGTGAGCGCGGCCAATACCGCGGCGCTGGTTATAAGCAGCGGTTTGTTATGGCTGTTTTTTCAATTTTTTAAAATCAGCTTTACCGTTACCTTTACGATAGGGTCCGTTGCATTCATTATAGCGGCAATTCTTCTGAGCACCATGAATCCTAACCGGACCGCCCCGCTGAAAACCAGGTTTGTGTTCAAAAAGGAATATAAGCTGTTTTACTGGCTCAGCGTACTTTATGGAGCGAGGAAGCAGATATTCATTACCTTTGGACCCTGGGTACTGGTGGATATCTTTAAGCAAAAGGTTACCACAATGACGATCCTGTTTTTCATTATATCAGCCCTTTCCATAGTCGTCAGGCCTCTGACAGGGTACCTGATAGACCGGGTGGGAGAGAAATTTGTCCTGGGCAGCGAGGCTCTTGTGCTGTTTGTGGTATGTTTGGGATATTCCTTTGCTACGGATATACTTCCGTTAAATGGCGCTATTGTGCTCATAAGCATATGTTATGTGACCGATCAGCTTTTCAGTTCTGCTTCCATGGCCCGTGCCACTTATTTAAGAAAAATTGCGTTAAAGGACGAGGACGTTTCACCCACCCTGTCTCTCGGAATCAGTATAGACCATATCATGTCCATGTTTTTGCCCCTGATGGGCGGCTTTATCTGGTATGAAGGAGGCAGCAGCGGCTATAAGTATGTTTTCCTGGGAGGGGCCGTCGTAGCGGTTTTGAATTTCTTTTCCACCCGGTTTATCAAGCTGCCGGTGAAAGCCGGTGAAACGGCCGATGCAAAATAAAAGTCAAAGCTCCGTAAACGACAATATAGGGCTCCCTGGAGGGAACCCTATATTATCATTTTGTTAGACTTTTTTATCCGGGTCAACAAAAGAGAGTCGTCTATAACGACAAGTAAGGCTATTATACTAGTGCTATATCCCTATGTCAATGAGACTATAGTCCTATTTTTTGACATTATTGCATGAAAACCCATTATTGTGTATTGAAAAGAGTAAATGCTATAATAGAGGCAGGAGAAGAAATTAATGCCGCTTATGTGTTAGCCGTCAGTGGAGAAGACGCATAAAATGATTAAGTAAGAAGCTTTAGTTGTGATATTGCTAGAAAGAGCATTTGATTATCGTTATTATATTACATCGTAAGGAGGAAAGAAGGCAGGTTCTTCCTCCTGAACAGAAGGGGAGATAGCTTTTGAGGAAGACTTTTGTACTTGATACCAATGTACTTTTACAAACTCCTTTCGCACTTTATTCCTTTGGTGACAACACCATCGTGATACCGGAGGTGGTGCTGGAAGAACTGGACAGGTTTAAAAAAGACAGCACGGAGCTGGGCGCTAATGCGCGTCAAACCGCAAGAATTATTGATGATCTCAGAAGTAAAGGAAATCTTAACGAAGGCGTAGAGCTGGACAACGGCGGAATTCTGAAAATAGCCATGAATTTCACCGATGTGGAGCTGCCGGCCAGTTGGCCCGACAGCAATAACGACAACCGGATCCTGAAGGTTTGCAAGGGCCTTCACGAAAAAGGTGAAAACGTATTTCTCGTGACAAAGGATATTTTTGAAAGAATCAAGGCAGATATCATCGGGATTACCGCCCAGGATTTTTTTGCAGAACAGGTAGTGTCCTATGATGAGCAATATCGAGGGAGACTGGACGTATATACCAACGAAGAGAAGCTTGATGAGTTTTACAGCAAGGGACAGCTGGACCCGGCCGATGTATTCGGTTTCTCCTTCGACTTCAGCAAGAAGGAAAAAGCGGAAATTGTTACAAATCAGTTTTTACTCATACACTCTTGCAATAATGACAAGAAAACTGCACTCGGAAAGTTTGACGGAAAGTTCATCGTCCCTCTCCGCTTTTTGCAGGAGAGACCTTTTGGGGTTGCTCCCAGGAATGCAGGGCAGAAGTTTATGCAGGAAGCTTTGATGGTTGACGCCGACAAGGCGCCGCTGGTAATTATCAAGGGACCGGCAGGTACGGCCAAGACCTTTTATTCCCTGGCGGTAGGACTGCATAAAATAATGATCGAGCAAAACAAGATGTACCGGAAGATCCTGGTTTGCCGCCCAAATGTAAAGCTTGACGAGGATATAGGCTTTCTTCCGGGAAACGAACAGGAGAAGATAGCGCCATTCCTGAGGCCGGTCGTGGATAATCTTGAAATATTGATTGATAATGATGAGAATGAACGGTATAAGAGTGAAAAAGAGCTTAAGGACAAGATCGACGAGCTTTTTGACAGAAAGATAATCAACACCGAGGCCATCGCTTTTATCAGAGGCAGGTCCATCGTCAAGCAGTGGGTCATCATCGATGAAGCCCAGAATCTAACCCCGAGGCAGGTTAAGGGCATAATCACCCGGGCAGGGGCGGGCACGAAAATCATCTTGCTGGGCGATCCGGAGCAGATTGACCATCCGTTCCTGGATATCCGGACCAATGGATTGTGCTATGCGGCAGAAAAGATGAAAGGCAGCTCGCTGTGCTACCAGGTCACCCTGACCGACGAAGAATGCGAGCGCTCCGAGCTTGCGTATGAAGGCGCAGTGAGGATGTAGCTGATAAATGTTGAAGTACTTTGCAATCGTGGTGCTGAGTAGTTGTAGGATTATGCGCAACAATCGTCTGTCATTGGGAGCAAACGCAGTGTAGAGCGGTAATCTCAATAATGCAATTTTGTTTAGAAGCTGAGATTGCCGCGTCGCTCCGCTTCTCGCAATGACAACCGGTGAATGTGCAATAAGTTAATAAATAGGTGACTGGCACCGTTTATTAACTTATTGCACATTCTTTCATTTCATGTCCATTCTGTCCCTGCTGCGGGTTTATCCGCTGGCATAGATGGAATAATCCATCTCGGGGAAGATGTCGTCCATATGTCGGATAGTTTTAAGCCATTCTTCATCGATGCTGTTTTCCTTGATATCATGGTATAGCCGGTTGAATCTGCTTATATGGTCATTTGTACGCTTTTCGGCATACTGGGCCATGGTCCCGGTTTTCATGATGAAGGCCCAGTCGCTGCTTTGAGCAAGTAAAAGCTCACGGGCAGCCTGGTTCAACGCCTCTTTTCTGAGGCCTGTTGAGGACCGGTTCTCATTGGCAAGCTCCACCATTTTTACAGCGGATTTGTGAAGATATTTATAAATCCAGTCATTGGCGGGGTTAAGCCACATTTCATTATAGCCTTTATAGCCCCAGGTGGAGGAGCAGGGGGATGACAGTTGCATGATGGGATTTTCCGCGATATATTCGCTGGGTGTGATAAGCTTGAAGGTGTTTTGTACGGTACCGGCCTTCTTTATGAGGGAATAAAGCCAATGGGGTCCTTCGTACCACCAGTGGCCGAAAAGCTCGGCATCATAAGGGCAAACCACAATGGGGGGGGTATCCATCTGGGTGCTTAGGTACTCGATCTGTTTTTCTCTGTTAAATATAAAATTGCCTGCATGAATTTCAGCCTTTTCCCTTGCGCGGTCCGGGTCATAGAGCTGTTTATTTTCGGTTCGCCCGGTTATTTTGTAATATTTAATGCCCGTGTTGATCCGCTGGCCGTCGGAAGCTATATAATCCTTGATGTATTCAAAATCAAGGTCATAGCCGATGTCTCTGTAAAATTCCCTGTAGTCAAAGTCTCCGGGATACCCTTCCTTTGAACTCCAAACCTGCTTTGAGGATTCCATATCTCTTCCGAAAGCGACAATTCCTTTGGGTGTGACTATGGGGGCGAAGGTTCCGTATACCGGACGGGGGGTGGCAAAAAGCAAACCATGGGACTCCATGATGAAGTACTCCAGGCCGTTTTCCTTTAAGGCAGCCTCTACGGCAGGTGCATAGCCGCATTCGGGCAGCCACATCCCTTTAGGCTTTTGCCCGAAGTGCTTCTCATAGGAGCTGACGCCGATACTGATTTGGGCTTTCAAGCTTTCTTCCGGTATCGAAAGAAGCGGAAGGAAGCCGTGGGTGGCGGCGCTTGCTATGATCTCCAGCTGTCCTGAGGCCTGCAGGTCGCGAAAGGCCTGTATCAGATTACAGGAATATTTTTCACGGAATATGTATAGATCATTTTTATACTTGGTATTGTACATGAAGGCAAGGCGATAAGCTTCAGAATGGTTTTTGGTCCTTTCCATTTCTTTCGAAGACAACTCGATCAAATTATTCACGTAATGGATATATCTGCTTTGAAGCAGCGGGTCCGTAAGCATTGTCATAAGCGTAGGCGTGATGGACATCGTCATTCTGAAATCGATTTTTTCCGAGGAAAGTGCATCAAAGGCATTTAAAATCGGAAGATAGGATTCGGAAATCGCTTCGAACAGCCATCTCTCTTCAAGATAATGCTCATGCTCGGGATGGTGGACATAGGGAAGGTGTGCGTGCAGTATGATGGATACATAACCTTTTAACAATAAATTCATCCTTTCATCGAACAATTCGGAAACCTCATACTTCCAACGGCGTTCACGGCTTGAACGAAAACCGCTCAAATCCCATAAAATTGCGCCGAAGATTCACCAAAAAGGTTTTTATTTTCAGAATGATCGGCCAATTCCAGGGAACTGATGCCCAAATATCCTGTAAAGCTCTGAAGATGCGGGTGGCGTTCAAATTTCTTTATCATTCCCGTATCCAGTACCCCCTCCCTTACATGGTTAAAATCAACAAAATATGCGGCAGAACTATTGTTTATACTGTCTCCGGGTGTCACGACACTGTTTGAACCCAGTATGCTGATGAAGAAACTGTCGGAGACTTTCCTGCCCAGCTCGGCGATATAGACGCTGTTTGCATCAGCTACATTTACATACCAATTCGTGGAGAATTCATTGATTCTCACATAAAAGCACTCATTGCTGGTAACGTTTGTTATTTTTAATACAGGAAGGGACCTGCTGATAAGCTCGCTGCCCAATTCTTTCACAAGCAAATCCTTTCTGTTCTCCGAAATATCCCAATATACATATAGCCAATGAGGATCTCTTACCAGCAAGCTGATGCAATCCTGCTCATGTTTCACAGGCAAGTTACTTGCAATCTGCGGATACAACTCGGACATTTCCTAAATCCTCCTTAAAAATACAATAAAATTCCTACAAAAACCAAAAATCTGATATAATACATTTTATCAAAAAAATTATTTGTTTAAAGGAAATTTGATATATTTTGTTATAATATTTGCATCCATACTATTTTTACAAGAATATATACAGATTATTCAACACATAAGCAGGTCGGAAAAGTTGCAAAATACTTATAGCAAGAGAAAGAACAACGTACAAATCTAGTTCCTAAGGAGTAAAGAATGCGCATTTTAATGTTATCGTGGGAATATCCGCCAAGGATTGTCGGAGGGATATCGAGAGTTGTTCATGATCTGGCACAGAAGCTTGGGGAAAAAGGAAACGAAGTCCATATTGTTACATGCCTGGAGCAAAATTCGCCTGAAGAGGAAAAAGACAAGCATGTATTTGTTCATAGAGTACGTAACCTGGAGATAGGCGCCAACAATTTTATTGACTGGGTCATGCATTTGAACTTTGCATTGCTTCAACGCTGTATCCGGCTGATCCATACGGAGGGGACATTTGATATCCTACACGCCCATGATTGGATTGTAGCTTATGCGTCCATTATGTTAAAGCAGTCTTTTTCCATCCCGCTTGTAGCGACTATCCATGCGACAGAGTGGGGGAGGAATTGGGGAATTCACAACGATGAACAGAAATATATAAGCAGCGTCGAATGGTGGCTTACCTATGAGGCCTGGAGGGTCATTGTCAATAGCGGCTATATGAATAATGAAGTAAAACAGGTATTCCAGCTCCCTCAGGACAAAATAAAAATCATAGCAAACGGCGTCGATCTGAATAAGTTTGACGGATATGCCTTCGATGCTGATTTCCGCAGGCAGTTTGCACTGGACAGCGAAAAAATAATTTTCTTTGTCGGAAGACTTGTCAATGAAAAAGGCGCTCATGTCCTACTGGATGCAATGCCTAAGGTTATCGCCTATTTTAACAACGCCAAGCTGGTTATCGCAGGGAAAGGTCCGCAGTTCGAATATTTAAAAGAGAAAGCGATGGTTTCCGGAATATCGAATAAAGTTTTCTTTACCGGGTATATATCCGATGATAATCTGTCAAGACTTTATAAGTGTATTGACGTTGCTGTCACTCCAAGCCTGTATGAGCCTTTTGGCATTGTTGCCCTGGAAGGAATGGTTGCACACGTTCCGGTGGTGGTTTCCGATACAGGCGGGATAAGTGAAATTGTTGAGCACCGGGTTGATGGAATGAAGGCCTATTCCGGAAATTCAAATTCTCTTGCAGACAGCATTCTGGAAATACTGGGCTCTCCCGAGAGGGCTAAAGCAATGAAGGATAAGGCGCTGGAAAAGGTCAAGCGCTTATATAACTGGGATGCCTTATCGGACATGACGCTTAAAACCTATGAAGATATCATTGGTGAAAACCAATTGCTGAAACACAAGTGGTAAAATAAAAAATTTTGGTTAAATTAATGTAAATATGCTATAATTGATTCTGTTCGCAGGTGATGGATAACAATTCCTGCGATTGCACATTTTTAAATTTTGGAGGTTGGAAGTGGCTAAGAATAAAAAGAAACTGAAGATAATCCCTCTGGGAGGATTGCAGGAAATAGGGAAAAATATTACCGCATTTGAATTAGGCGATGATATAATAGTGGTGGACTGTGGTCTTGCTTTTCCTGAAGACGACATGCTTGGAATAGATCTTGTCATACCGGATATTTCTTATCTGGTAAAGAACAAGGAAAAAGTGCGGGGCATCGTACTTACCCATGGTCATGAAGATCATATCGGAGGCTTGCCTTACGTTCTAAAGGATCTTAACGTTCCCGTATACGGGACGAGGCTGACATTGGGGTTGCTGGGCTATAAGCTCGAAGAGCATGGCCTGATGTCCATTGTCAAGCTTATGAATACTGAGCCGGGCGAAACCATAGAACTGGGCGGGTTTAAAATCGAATTTATCCGGTCGACACACAGTATTGCCGATTCCGTTGCTCTTGCAATACATACGTCTGTGGGAGTAATCGTCCATACATCGGATTTTAAAATAGACTATACCCCTATCGAAGGGAAAACCATGGACCTCGCCCGGTTAGCCGAGCTGGGTAAAAAGGGTGTCCTGCTTCTGATGTGCGACAGCACCAATGTTGAGCGCGAAGGATACACAATGTCTGAAAGGACGGTAGGGGAGAGCTTTGAAGAAATATTCATGAACGCAAAGAGCAGGATCCTTGTAGCCAGCTTTGCGTCCAATGTTCACAGGGTCCAGCAGATAATAAACGCTTCTGTCAAGTTTGGCAGAAAGGTTGCAGTTGTGGGAAGAAGCATGATCAATGTGGTAAAGGTGGCCACAGAACTAGGTTATCTGACGGTTCCGGAAGGCATTCTCATTGATATTGACCTGATAAACAAGCACAGCCCCGACAGAATCGTGATCATAACTACAGGCAGTCAAGGCGAGCCTATGTCCGCTCTTTCAAGAATAGCGGCGTCGGAGCACAGGAAAGTGGAGATAGAACCGGGAGACCTGGTAATTATTTCCGCATCTCCGATACCCGGTAACGAAAAATCCGTCTTCAAGGTAATCAACGAGCTGTTTAAAAAAGGTGCCGAGGTCATCTATGAATCCCTGGCGGAGATCCATGTTTCGGGACATGCATGCCAGGAAGAGCTCAAGCTGATCCACAGCCTGGTCAAGCCAAGATATTTCATGCCGGTACATGGAGAATACAGACACCTCAAGCAGCATGCAAATCTGGCAAACAAGCTCGGGATGCCCATGGAAAATATATTTATGATGGAAACCGGCAAGGTGCTGGAGCTGACTTCCGACTCCGCCAGGATAAACGGCAGCGTCACGGCGGGAAGGGTTTTGGTTGACGGGCTTGGGGTAGGGGACGTAGGGAATATCGTTTTAAGGGACCGGAAGCACTTATCTCAGGATGGCCTCATCGTTGTAGTCATTACGACAGAAAAGGAGTCCGGAGCCATCATTGCCGGCCCGGATATTATATCCAGAGGCTTTGTGTATGTCAGAGAATCTGAAGACCTTATTGACAAAGTGCGCGAAATAACGAAAACCACTGTTGAAAAATGTGAAGGCAAGCGTAAAAATGACTGGTCGGCTAAGAAAGCCATTATCAAGGACGAGTTAAGAGATTATCTGTATGAAAGAACCAAGAGAAAGCCTATGATACTGCCAATCATTATGGAAATATAAGAAATATAAAAAGAAATAAAAGAGAGTATGTACCGGAAAGCACATACTCTCTTTTTTGGACTCGTCAAAATTATAACTTCGGATAATCTTTTCCGGGGAACTACGCCAAAAGGAACGACCTTCCCCAGAAAAGAATCCGAACTAATATTTTAGGCGATCCTTAGTTTAAAAATTATTATTTCGAGCAAACCTTTGCCGCTTCTTCAGCTGCTGATGCAGCGTCAGGAGTGTAGATGTCCGCGCCGATGCTCTTGCAGAACTGATCCGTAACAGGAGCTCCGCCGATCATAACGGTTACGTTATCTCTGATTCCGGCTGCTTTAAGGCCTTCAACAACATTCTTCATTTCGCCCATAGTCGTAGTAAGAAGGGCAGAGCATGCAACGATTTGTGCATTGGTTTCCTTCAGCTTGTTTATGAACTTGTCAACCGGTACGTCGATACCAAGGTCGATAACTTCAAGGCCTTTGCCTTCCATCATCATTCTTACAAGGTTTTTGCCGATATCATGCAGGTCGCCCTTAACAGTACCGAGTATGACGGTACCCTTTGCCTTTACACCGCTGGAAGCCAATAAAGGCTTAAGCAGCTCTGAGCCGGCGTTCATTGCTCTTGCAGCGATCAAAACGTCGGGAACATAGACTTCGTTGTTCTTGAATTTTCCGCCGATAATGCCCATGCCGTGCAGGAGGCCTTCTTCAAGAATAGTTTTTGCTTCCAGTCCTTCATCGATTGCTTTCTGAACAAGCTCCTTTACTACCTTTGCTTTTCCCTGTTGAAGATTTTCAGAGATTTCAATCAAAATACTCATTTGCGATACCCTCCTATGGATATAACTTTCATTGTTTTATGTCGAACACCCCTATCAATGATAGAATGTGTTTCGATTTCCATTTCCAATGGGGGAAGGCCCCCATACCCTCTCGCTGCTGACAGCTTTTCAATCGGTACCCCCACCTAAGAGGAGGGGGACTGTGACGTTGTTCAAAAGTTAATTGCCTCCTTTGATCTGGCCCCGGGATTCCCTGTATTTTCCGGGACTTACGCCGGTTAGCTTTTTGAAGACCTTGGAAAAATAGCTCTGATCCTCATAGCCTACGATATTGGAAACATCAACCAGCACAACGGAGTCATCCAGCAAAAGCCTTTTGCTCATTTCAATCCTTATATGGTTCAGGTAGGAATTGAAGTTTCTCCCCATTTCCTCCTTGAAAATTTTGCTGAAATAGGAGGGACTCAGATAAACATAGGACGCCACCTCTTCCAGGGTAATTTTCTTCATATAATTTCTTTTTACATAATCTACAGCCCTGTAAATAACATCCACATGCTTCACATTGGTAAGATTGAATACGCAATCCGTGAACCTTGCCATGATTTTAGAGAGCCAGAACGTCATTTCTTCAACGGTTTTAAAGCTGTTTATCTGAATCAGGTATTTATAATTCAGACCGAAAATCTGCTGTATATCGGCTCCTCCTTCGAGGGCTGCTCTTGAAAGCAGTACTATCAGCTCAAGGACTCTGGCTTTAATGACTTCAAAATTGCCGCCCATGGAGAAAAAGATATGTCCGAATATTTCATTCAGGACTTTCTGGGAACCGGCTTTGTCTCCCAATGCAATCAGGGATAGCAGTTCCCTTTCCTTTTCAATGGGGTAGGCTTCCAGCGAGCTTTCATCTCCACCCATGGTCTTGATATAATGTATATATTCGGAAATATCCGACTGATATTCCTGGTACTCTCTCTCCGCCAGATATTTCGAAGGCTGCACGTCTGAAATATGGGCTGCGGTGATGAATAACAGCTCGGACATACTATTGACGATATCGGGTTTTATTACCGGTACTTTGTTTATTTGATTACGAAAAGCAGCAAGCTGCGATTCATCCATGATATCTTTTTCAATAATTTCTTCGATCAGAAAATCATCCGGGTCTACCATCTGAACCGGTCCACCCAGCATGGCCCCCTTCATCATGCCGTTTGAAGTAATAGGGGAGGCCCAGTGAACCAGACCAAGAGGACAAAAGAAGATATATTTTCCACCGAATCTTTCTGCCTGATAGCTGCCGTAAAGATGCGAGTCGCTGCACAGCTGCCTTCTGCCGGCCGTGGTTTCCTTGCTTTTGCAGATCTCGCACATGGAATTTATGCAGCTGCTGTAAAGTGTATCGCCAAGTGTATTTATTATAATGCACTGCACACCTACGGAATTGCTGTAAGTATTTGCGCAATGCTTTGCTTTTTCAAAATCAAACCCGATATCTTCCTTTGTATTATTTAATATCATTTTTTCACTCTTTCAAGTCAAAATAAATAATCGGTATCGAGCTTATTATATAAAAATCAGTCACTTAAGTAAATGGATTTTGTAACCTCTATAGTTATACTACTACGAGAAGGCACGAAGGTATTGAAAAAAACGCGGCTTTTTTGTACTTTTTTACGATTTGGCCCAATTTGACGGTGTTTGATCTAATTTAAGTCTGGAATTGTCCTGTGTTTTATTCGCGGCCGATGACAAAATAGAAAGGACGGTCAAAGACCGTCCTACTTTAATATTACTTTATGATATGTCTTTTTTCCTTTTTTCAAAATTAATTCGTTGTTTTCAAAATGTAAAGCTTCAACCAAAAATTCGGGGGTTTCTACCTTCGTATCGCCGGCGTGAACTCCGCCCTGCTGCACAAGCCTTCTGCCTTCGCCCTTGGAGGGGGCTAAACCGGTTTTAACAAGCAGGTCCAGAATATTGATTCCGCCAGCCATTTCAGCGCGGTCCAATTCCGTGGTAGGAAGATTTTCCGTGCTGCCGCCTTTACCGAACAATGCTTCGGCCAGATGTCCGGCTTTGACGGCTTCATCCTCTCCGTGAACCAGCTTTGTCACCTCAAAGGCAAGGGTCTTTTTTGCTTCATTGATCTGCTCGTCCTTCAGAGAAGCAAGCTTTGCAATTTCATCCAAAGGAAGGAAGGTCAGGAGTCTCAGGCATTTGATAACATCCTGGTCATTTACGTTTCTCCAATACTGGTAGAATTCAAAAGGCGAAGTTTTCGCTGCATCCAGCCATAATGCACCTTTTTCGGTTTTACCCATCTTTTTGCCTTCACTGGTGGTAAGCAGGGTGAAGGTCATACCATAGGCCTCTTTGCCTTCAACTCTGCGGATAAGGTCAACGCCGCCCAAGATGTTGGACCATTGATCGTCGCCGCCCAATTGCATCGTGCAGCCGTATTTTTGAGCAAGTACGAGGAAATCGTAGCTCTGCATCAGCATATAATTGAACTCTATGAAAGTAAGACCTTTTTCCAGTCTTGATTTAAAACACTCTGCGGTAAGCATCCGGTTTACGGAAAAATAAACGCCGATATTGCGCAAAAATTCAACATAATTGAGTTCAAGCAGCCAATCGCCGTTATTGACCATTAATGCCTTGCCATCGCTGAAATCAATGAACTTTGACATCTGCACCTTAAAATTGTCGGCATTGTGAAGGATCTCTTCACGGGTCATCATCTTTCTCATGTCGCTTTTGCCCGATGGGTCGCCCACCATTGCGGTTCCATCCCCGATAATGGCGATGGGGCGGTGTCCGGCTCTTTGCATGTGAGCCATTACCATCATCTGTAGAAAATGCCCGACATGGAGACTGTCGGCCGTGGGGTCGAAGCCTATATAAAAAGTGACTTTTTCTTTCTCCAACAATTCCTTGATGGAATCTTCATGTGTAAGCTGGGCTATAAAGCCTCTTTCCTTCAGCAAGTCAAAAACATTTGACATATATCCATACCTCTCGCGGTTTTTTTGTATTTTACCATACAGAACCATGTATTTCAAGGATTAGAAAATAATAAAAAACATAAAAAAGGATACCCTTTGGAGCTGGCATCCTTTTGAAAAATCTGTCATTCGGCTATATTGCGTTTACTTTACCGGTTTTCTCACGGTAAAGCGTCAGCAGGAATACGATCATCACAAAGGTTTGCGCTGTAGGAACCACACTTGCAATGATGGGTCCCAGCAAGGGAATAACCTTCAAAAAACTGAGAATGAAGCCAACGATGCCGCAAATTATTGCGACAAGTATTGTAATCCCCAATACGGTCCAGAATACCGTTCTGACGATTTCAATTGATTTCTTTGCAGCGGCAACTACATCAAGGCCATCAACCACCATCGCTGAAAACCACATGCTAAGTAAAACAACTGCTACGATCCCCCCGATTGCAATAGCAAGCATTACCAGCACCATAATTGCATTTCCGAAAACGCCAAGCAGATTCATTATAAGGCCCAGCAGAAGTATAACGATTGCACAGGCTATAAAAACCGCCAAACCTAAAATAAGGGTTCCGGCAAAATACAGGATATATTTTACTAAGTTCCGGCTTAGGGTCTGTCCCACGTCGCCAAGGCTGGCATAGCCGGTTTCAAGATTTTTATTTACAAGGCCGTAGGTCAGAGGTATAGCTGCAAAATTTAACAGTAACAGCCAGAAGCCTCCGCCGCTTGGCATTAATGAAGCTATGGCAGTATAGAACCATGAGGAAGTTGGCATTCCGCGTAATAACCCTGTATTTGCATAGCTGTTTAACAGGGAGCCTGCGTTTATGGTATCAGGGCCGGTAAGGAGGAATGCAAGAGCTGTCAGGATCAAAAGAGGCAACGCCAGTATCCAGTACTTTACCAGGAATTTGATCGCATTTTCCAGATAATTCATAATACACCTCCAAGTTTTTTCTTATATATTACTATTCTACATCTGCTAAAAAATTCCTTTACCAGGCATGAACTTTTAAATTCGATTTGCATTCAACAAAAACAGACGATATTACGGGTGAATTCCTGGCCGGATTTCTTATTTTGCGGATTGGAATAGCCAAGGACATATTGGTCGGTGGAGGCTGATTCAATTTCCAGCATTCTTGCCAGCCTAGGGTTAGGGGAATTTTTGAAATCCGCTGCTTTCACTATGACGGGAAGAACAGCCGATTTGTTGATTTCCGACAAAAGACGGCGGCCTTTTTGGTTGAAGCCCAGGACACGGATATATTGAGGACCTCCAGCCTTGTTAAAATCCTCCAATTCCCATCCTTTCAATCCGGTGAGAAGATTGAAGATACTTCGCTGGATCCGTGTTTTTGCATATCTTCTTGTGCCGATGTTTTCAATCAGCTGCTCCAGGGAGCCTGAATTGCCTGCTGCCGACTTTATCCTGTTTTCAAGCCCTTCGGCAATGTAAGGCAAGCCGGAAATTTCACCGGCGCTCATCCGGCGCAATGCAGATAAGACAGTATTTTCAAAGTGCTTAGAAAAGACAGGACCTCTTCCGGCATTCAATTCTCTTTGCAGAATGTCAAGGCACTGAGAGGGCATGGCACTGGCCATGGAATCCGTAAAAGCCTGCGGCTTTGATCCCTGTGCCGGATCATTTGCCTGCCCGAATCCTTCCAGGGACCATAGATGCCTTCGAATTGCAGTTGCGCTTGAAATCGGCCCCTGCAAATCAGGGGAATTATAGGTGTTTGCAATGCGTTTGACAGTTTGCGGCTGAATGCGGCTGCCAATCTTTTTCAAAGCTTTTATATATTCGATCGCAAGGATGTTATTTGAGCTTTTTATCATGTCTCCGAAATCATCCGTATGAACTCCGGAAGCCGAAAGATATTTAAAAAGCGCATTTTCTCTTGCAGCTGGGAATGAAAGCCCTTCGGCAAGAAAATCCCTTAGGCTGGCTTTATATTCATGGGGTTCAGCATTCAGAATATCTGCAACCAAACTGAGTTTATCCAGACTGCCGGCCTCGCTTCCAAAACAGATATAATCGGTGATGCCGATGCTGTCCAGTATTTTCACTGCCCCATAGGCAAAAAATTCAGCGCTTGCCATGGCATATACTACAGGAAGCTCTATGACAAGATCAACTCCGGACGTCAAAGCCATTTCTGCTCGCGCCCATTTGTCCACAATGGCAGGTTCGCCGCGCTGTATGAAATTTCCGCTCATGACACATATCACGGAATCGGTATTGCAAACGGCTTTGGATTGCTCAAGATGATATTTGTGGCCATTGTGAAAAGGATTGTATTCGGAAACAATTCCAAGTACGCTCATAGAGTTTCCTTTCAAGCTTTTTAACTATTATATCCCATAACGTTGGAGAACAAAAGAAATGTTATGGAAATGTTTTAAACACAATTGGATGAAGAAGCACAAAATCACTTAATAAATATATTTTTATTGATAAATAATGTAAATATATGTTATAATGTGTAAGAATCGTAAAGCTTATGAATTGCAATCAGAAAACAGAAGAAATAACGAATTGAGAAAAGAACTGGAGGAGCTTATCACGGATTAACAGGATTTGACGGATCCGAAAGTAATCAGAACCGGTAAAAGGCTGGAGGATTTAATTTACAAACACCGTCAGTCCAGCTTTGAAAGAATACCTGGCTAGAAAAATAGATATAGAGATTTTATGATAAATTTCTACACAAATAATGATTCTTATTTAATAAATTGCAAAATTTTGTTAAATTATATGTTGTTCTCTGTAATTATGTGATATAATGAAGAAAAATAGAAAAGGGAGGTTTTTTTATGTTGAAACTCGTAACTAAATCTCGGAAATTTTTGCTCAGCGTAGCAAGTGCCATTGCCTTACTTGTAGGTGCATCCAGTGCATCAGCCGCAACTGCTGTACTGATTCATCAGCCCAAATGCCCCCAGCACCTTTTAAAATGAACGATCAGAGAAGTATACTCAGAGGAATAAAGGATGCTTAATGCATCCTTTATTTTATAAAAGGAGAACAAGCAGTATGGACATAGTTTTGGGTCATGCACTTCTGAATATAATAGAATCTATAGTAATTCTTATGATTTTTACTTCAGTTAACAATCTTAACGGATTCATACGCAAGAACCTTTTAAAAAGTACAATTTTTGTATTTATGTATACCCTGATCGTAACCCTTTCCGACCGTATCATTCCTCAAGGCATCAAACTGGCATTCATTATCGTTTTTGTTTCGCTTATATTCAGCTTCATGATGCAAATCAGGCTGATTCCTACGTTTATAATCAATGCGATTATCTATATGTTCTTCTTTACAATTGAAATTTTTGTTTTATTAATTTTTGCGGCGATTTTGCATACAAACATGGAAACAATATCGGATACGTCTCCTACCATTATATTCTGCGGAATTATTGCAAAAGTTTTAGAAGTATTTCTTGCGCTTCTTTTTTCAAAATCCAGCATTAGAATTAAGTGGCTGGGTGAATTTAAAAAGACGAATACCTTGTTTGAACTGTTAGCACTGCAGACTTTTATGATCGTAATTATTATTTTAAGTCTCCTGTATGTAACGACATATAGTGCAAATATCATGCTTTACAATATTTTTATCGTAATTATTTATTTGCTCTTCCTCGCATTAAATATTATTGATTATAAAGAAAGGGAACGGCTCAATGCAGTACAAAACAGATTCAAAGTTCAGGACGAGTATATAAAAAATATGGAGAACATTGTTAATATCATTCGCAGGGAAAAGCATGACTTTTCAAATCATCTGAACACAATTCTTGCAATGTGCACGTTGAATAAACCGGATACAGTTCCTAAAATCGGAAATTATATTAAAAAGTTATCGGTCAAGCTAATCGATACCTATCATTTTTTTAATACCGGAAATGATTATGTGGACGGTATGCTGGCGGTTAAAAGCAATATTGCTTTTGAACGGGGCATAGAGCTTGACGCCGATTTCTATGCGCCTCTTAAAAATCTTGATATCGGTGATTGCGATATAACAAGCATTATAGGCAATATTACAGACAATGCGCTGGAAGCGATTACATCTGCAGGCGATACTGAAGGGAAAAAAGTGAGTATTAGAACTTATGAGGATCATAAGGATTATTGTATTTCGATTTGCAATAATGGACCTGCCATAGCAGAAAAAGATATTAGCAAGATCTTTTCCAGCGGTTTTTCAACAAAAAGAAGCGAAAAATCTGACCATGGGTTCGGTTTGTATATCGTTCAGCAATTAATCCAGAGATATAACGGAATGATTACTGTTTCAAGCATCGAAGAAAAAACGGAATTTCTTATTAGATTTGTTAAGGATGGGAAAATGGATGGAAAAGCTGGCTGAAAAAATAAAAATAGCCTTGTGCAAAAATAATCCCGCCTTGACCGTTGAACAGGGCGAGACGATTCAATTCGGCCTCGAATGCATATTAAACGAAGCATCGAAAATCATCGCATACTTTCTTATATTTGCTTTATTTTCCCTGACCGGTCATTATCTTATAGCCGTGGCTTACTTCACTGTATCCAGGGTTTTTGCAGGCGGCTATCATGCGGAAACCTATTTAAAATGTTTTTTAGTATCTTTTATCATATTGTCCGCAGGCATTATTATCGGCTCACAATGGGGTCTGCCGCTAACAGCCAGAATAATTTTGCAATTGGCTTCGATTGCTATGGCATGGATATTTGCTCCGGTTGATCATCCAAACAAACCTATAATCAGTGTTGAAAGGAGGAAACGTTTTAAATATCTGTCTGTAATTGTTTTCATTATCCTTGCATCTATTACTTTCCTTCTTGAGGAGAGATTGGCAGCAACAGCAGTGATGATACTGTTTATTGAGGCATTATCGCTCCCGGCTGGTAAAATAACGAAAAGGAGAATTTCCATATGAATGTACTTAAGATTGAAATTCAAAGCAATGATAAAGTCGATATTTCCAAACAGATGTCTTACAGCAGCGACAACGAATTTTTTACCGCACTTGTTACTCTATGCGATGAATTAGGCGTAGACGTCCCTTTATGGACAACCAATGAAGAAAGAATAATGGAGAAAAAAGGGCAATTCGAATTGAATATGGAGAACGGCAAAGTCCTTAAGATGTATAGTTATGAGGAATAACTGCCCGATTGTCGAAGGGAGGCGTTCTAAAGATGAGGGATTTAAAAAAAGTAATAATCATTCAAGCCGGTAAAAACATGTGTGATGGCTTTGCTAAAAAGTTTCTTTATACAAATATAACCTGTCCTTCCATTGCGGCTGCCATACCTGATAATATAGAAATTGAAATAATCGACATGTATGTACAGAAGATTAATTATGAATCCATCAATGCCGATCTTGCCATGGTGACCACCCTCACAACCTTTGCTCCCATCGCTTATGAAGTAGCACGGGAATTGAAAAAAAGGGGTATCACAGTGATCGTCGGAGGGGTTCATGCCGTTGTCATGCCGGATGAATGCCAGCAGCATTTTGATGCGCTGGCCATCGGTGAGGCTGAGCTGTTGATTGATGAAATATTTGATGATTTCAGAAATGAAAATCTTAAAAAAAGATATGAGACCAAAGAACAATTGGATTTGACGAAATGCAAAATACCCCGATATGACCTTCTCCAGCTGCATAATTATTCTTTCAATGCTTTAATGGCTTCCAAGGGCTGCGCTTTTGACTGTGATTTCTGCTCGTCAAGACTGGTAACAGGCGCAGGCTTCAGGCACAAATCCATAGAGCAGGTCATCAATGAGATCAGATTCTTGCAAAACCTGCACGAAAAGGACCCCTTGGTCCCGGAAACCTTCTTTTTTGCAGATTCAAACCTTTTTACGGACAGGGTATTTCTCAAAGAGCTCCTCAATGCATTGATCCCCATAGGTATAAAACATTGGGGACTTTTTGCCTCTGTAAACATTGCCAATGACGATGAAATATTGGAGCTGCTTCAAAAAGCCAATTGCGAGATTGTTCAGATCGGTTTTGAATCCATAAATCCAGCCTCATTGAAAAACAGCAATAAGAAGCAAAACAATCCGGTGAAATATAAGGAAGTCGTCGGAAAACTGGCGTCAAAAGGCATATATGCATACGGTTCCTTTATTTTCGGGTTTGATGATGATGACGGCGGCGTTTTTGAAGAAACCATAAAAGCAATTGAGGAAGCGGATTGCATTATGACGGGCTTTTTCACCCTCACACCCTTTCCCGGTACAAAGGTGTACGAGCGTTTGGACGAAGAGGGAAGACTGCTCCATAAGGACTGGTCAAGATATGATATGGAGGAAGTCGTCTATCAGCCGAGGCTGTTGACAGCGGAGCAAATGAAAAAAGGAATGCAGTATGTCAAAAACAGATCGGCAGATCCGGAAAGGCTTGTAAAGTGTCTTGAAAAATTCAATGCTGCAAGCGGAAAAAAATCAGGGCTTAAGATAAGTGAAAAAATAGCTCTTATTATTGCATATCTGTTTATGTCTGCTAGATTTAAGCCTGAAACAAGGTATTTTATCCGAAAAATAATTTCGAAGGGCAATCTGGTGGCATATTATCACGCAGCACACCTGATTTCCAGTATTCAGAATTCACGTTTATAATCTATTTGGAGTTAAATGCCGGATTATTTGGGAAAAAACTCAGATAATCCGGCATTTTGATGTAAGTGTTTCTATAAGGCTAAATATCCTGCCCTGCTGGACGGCTATATACGGAAGCGGTTCGATGGCTGAAACCCCATGCGTTGGAAGCAGAAGCTGATTTTTAAAAGTTGAAAAACAGATTTTTTTACAGTCCCTGATTACATTACCAAGATATAATGTTAAAATGGGTATAGGATTCAACGACACAAATGGACTACAGGGAATGTGGGGTTTTAAATGAGCAAAGACCGTGAGAAGAATATCATAGCGACAATTAAGGATGTTGCCAGAGATGCCGGAGTCTCAATTTCTACAGTATCCAGGGTTGTAAATAAAAAAGGCGGAGTATCGGAAGAACTGGAGGATAGAATTACTGAAGCGATAACCAGGCTGAAATACAGACCGAATATCGTAGCGCGCGCATTAAAGGCAAAATCCACAAAGAGTATTGGCCTCATCATCCCAAGCATAGAAAATCCGGTATTTCCTCCCCTTGTAAAGGTGATAGAAGATACAGCCAAAAGGTATGGTTTTTCCATAATCCTGTGCAATAGTGACGGAATTCTTGAAGAAGAAGCCAAATATCTGGGCTTGCTGGTTGAGAAGCAGGTTGACGGCATCATATTAAATGCAATCGGAGATTATCACCAGCGGTTTGACGTTGTTCGGAATATGAATACACCGATCCTGGTGCTGGGGAGAAAAATTGAAGGATTTTTGACCACAACGGTAACCATCGATAATTTCCAAGGTGCATATATGGCAGTGGAGTACCTGATAAAGTCCGGCATGAAGGATATTGCATTCCTCTATGGTTTCCTTGAAGCAAGCAGCGCTATCAATGACAGATTCGAGGGCTACAAACAGGCTTTGAAGGATCATAATCTAAGGTTCAGAAAGAATCTTGTCGTCAAGGGAAACAGGTCTTTGGAAGGCGGCGTCTATGCCACAGAGGAACTGCTGAAGCACAAAATCAAATTCGATGCCGTTTTTGCCTCCAATGATGTTATGGCCATAGGCTGCATGGGAAAGCTTCTGGACCTTGGATATTCGATACCCGGCGATGTAAGTATTATGGGATATGACGATATTCCCATGGCAGATGTAATAAGGCCCCATCTGAGTACTGTACGTTCACCCATTAAAGAGTTCGGGACAGAGGCTGTTAAAACGGTCCTTCGGATGATTTATACGAAGAAAGATAATTTCAGTGAAAAAAATTTCGATGCAGAGCTTATAGTGCGGGAGTCCACCAGAAAACTATAAAATGTGCGGTGATGCAAAAAAGGCTGCCCGCTTATAGCGGTTCTTACTCAAGATCGGGTATTAGTTAAATAAAAACAAGTACAGGCGGATGCATCATTTTATTGCATCCGCCTGTATTAATTGTGGTAGGTTGAAATTATCAAGCTTGGATTGAAACGCAAT